>CAZPZD010000001.1:0-113352 GCA_964590515.1 uncultured Anaerolineaceae bacterium
TCGCTGCAGCGGACCCGGCCCCAGAATGAGAATGTCTCGATAATATCCTTGCCGGGCCGCTGAGCTCATATCCGTTAGGCGGCAAGCTCGCTGCGTTTGCAGCCGCATCTCAATACCTGCCCGCAATCCGCCGGTAGTCCGGAAGAAGGCTTGCTTCGGAGGTCATTGACAATGACGACTCGACAGAGAAGGGACATCGCTCTCGGTGTTGCCGCTATTGGCATGGTGGCGCTCACAGGATGCGGTTCAGCCGCATCTGACTATGCCGCAACGGCCCCAACTGCACCTTCTGAAGCCGAAGGGGGTGGAACACCTATTCAATGGTCCTCGCCCCCGGCAATGGAAATCGATCCCTCGAAATCCTACGAGGCCCTATTCAAGACCGAAATCGGCGATTTCAAGGTGCGGCTTTTCCCTGAACAAGCTCCTGTGACGGTCAACAATTTCGTGTTTCTCGCGAGACAGGGATACTATGGCAACACGACGTTTCACCGGGTCTTGCCTGGTTTCATGGCCCAAGGAGGCGATCCAACCGGGACAGGGGGAGGAGGGCCAGGTTACACCTTCGAAGATGAGTTCGACCCCGAGCTGCAGTTTGACACGCCAGGCTTGTTGGCGATGGCCAACCGAGGGCCAGATACCAACGGCGGGCAGTTCTTCATCACGTATGCTCCAACGCCTCACCTCAACGGCCTTCACACCATCTTTGGCGAGGTCGTTGAAGGTGCTGAAGTCCTAAGCAGCCTAAGGGCGCGGGACCCACAGGCATATCCCGATTACCAAGGAGATGGTCTGCTTTCAATTGAGATCATCGAGATTGATGGCTGATTCCCTGCATGCTGGTGGCATCCTTTCAAGCCGAGAAGCATCGCCTCAATGCCTGAACCGTTCGGGGACATAGGTAACACATTGTCTAAGGACATAGGTGACACTTCCCTCGCAGGAGGTACCACCCATGCCCTGGAGATGTGTCACCGTGAGCGAACAGAGACAACGATTCCTCGAACACTACCAGCTGAAGTACTACTCGGTAACCGAACTCGCCGAACCCCTCGCTGGAGCCTTGATCGCTTTGCTCTCACCTGTGCCTGCGGCCCAAGTGCAGGCAGAATGCATGGACGCTGCCTCGAGTCGGGTTCATGTACGCAGAAACTCAGCGGCGCCGCTGAGCTCGAGGCCGTTCGGCGGCTAGTGGTCCCCGCCTTTGAGACTAAGCCCCTCGCGGATAGAATGGCCGGGCGGGCGGCTCCCTTCGCATCCGCTCAGGATGCACAGCTCGAGGCCGTTAGGCCGCTCAACGATGGAATCATCAAATCGACCGACGATCCGGACTCATTGTGCCAGCCCGAATCCTAGTGAACAGACCCCACACTCCCCCATCAGAAGTTAGCGAGGCTGTCGTGTACAAGGTGAGCTGGATCGACCGTCTGCTTGCAACTGTCGAACGCTTACCCATTCCATACTGGCTCGTCTATCTAGCGCTTTTTGTTGTCGAGGTGGCCGTCATTCACATCGTAAGTTGGGTCGATGGTTGGGTGCCTCCATTCCAGTTCGAGCGACTTAACCTAAGCTTTCCTCTCTGGATCTGGGGTCCCCTCGCCGCCATCACTTACTTGGATGCTGTGGCCCTCGCTGCAATAAGAGAATTCCGCCCGCTCCTGAAAGTCGATGACGAAGGACTGCGACAGCTCGAATATGAATTCACGACGATGCCGTCCCGCCCTGTCATCATCAGCGGATTGTTATGGTCGGCCACCTATGCCGTCCTTTCCTATGTCCTTGGCCCCGCTTGGACCGAGCTCTACTCCGTTGGTCCTTTGGCTTCGACCGTTGGCTTTGCGGTAGGCCTGTTCACTTTCATCACAGGCAGCACGATCTACTATCACACCATTCGCCAGCTGCGGCTTGTCAGTCAAACCGTGGCGAAGGTTTCCACCTTCGACCTGTTTCGACTGGACCCGGTCTATGCCTTCTCGCGCCTAACCGCACAAACTGGCGTGGTCTGGATTTTCTTGCTCAGCACCACGCTTCTGTTCTTTCCCTCCCAGTTGAATCCCATCCCTATGATCCTTCTGTCGGTTTTCCAAATCTCCTTGGCCTTAGCCGCATTTGTCTTGCCCTTGTGGAGCGTTCATAAGCGCCTGGTGACCGAGAAAAGGAGCCTGCTAGCGGATATCAGTTCACGGGTCGAGGCGGCCAGTCGACGGCTGCACCGACATCTCGACGAGGATGACCTTACCAGGATAGGCGAGGTCAGGGACGCCTTCGCCGCATTGGCCGCTGAGCATGCTGTGGTCGACAAGATCCCGACCTGGCCATGGCGAGCTGGCACGCTCGGGGGGATCCTATCCGCATTGGCCCTGCCAATTGTGCTCTTCTTGATCCAGCGTATCCTCCAACGATGGCTCGCACCGTGATCTGCTGCAACAACCCATAGCGGTACCAAAACTTGCCGGAGCCGACCCTCCTAGCTCCCCGAAAACTTGATGATCCATTGCTACATCTGTACTACTTGCGGGCACCAATTCGCAGAGAGCGAGGATCCACCTCATCGCTGTCCGATCTGCGAAGATGATCGCCAGTTTGTCAATCCCCGAGGTCAGTCCTGGACTACGCTAGGCGAACTAGCCCGCGAGCATCACAACGTTTTCAGGCCACTGGAAACCGGGTTGACCGGGATCGGTACCGAGCCCAGGTTTGCAATCGGCCAACGCGCCTTGCTTGTGCAGACATCTAAAGGCAACGTCCTGTGGGATTGCGTCAGCCTCATAGATGATGCCACCATCGAGGCGGTAGAGAGCCTAGGTGGGATATCGAGTCTCGCAATGTCTCATCCCCACTTGTTTGGAAGCATGGTCGAATGGAGCCGTGCGTTCGGCAATGCGCCAATTCATCTGCATGTCGACCACAGGACCTGGGTCCAGCGAATCGATCCCGTCATTGAATTCTGGGAGGGGGAGACCTTTGAATTGAAGGAAGGTCTCACGCTGCAGCGGTGTGGCGGCCATTTCGCAGGTTCGACGGTCCTGCTGTGGCCGGACGGTGCACGTGGCCTCGGGGTGCTGCTGACTGGGGACACCATGTATGTGGCCCCTGATCGCCAGCACGTCTCTTTCATGTACAGTTACCCGAATTTTATTCCTCTCCAGGCAACGATCGTTGACGGCATTGTTGATAGTGTCATGCCATTGAGATTCGATCGACTCTATGGTCACTTCTTTGACCTGGAGATTGAGGCTGATGCCAAACGAGTTGTGCGGACATCTGCGGAGCGATACAAACGGGCCATTGGATCCCTCAAATGAAACGCAAGAACGGGCAGTCGTTTATTCGCAAAGTCCCGAAGCTAACGCGCTCTCCTTAGCGGCTCGTGACTACTTCAACAAGAGCGACCCGCGAATCGGCGGAACGCTGGCTAATGCGCGCGAGGCGATCGGACTTTATGAGCAAGCAGTGAAGAAAGACCCGAAGTTTGCGCTCGCCTTTGTAGAACTGTCTCGAGCTTGGGCGGCTCTTGGTTATTCGGAACCCGATGGCATTAGCAATAAAGAGCTCCTTCCCCATGCTAAAGCCGCCGCGCGGGTGAAGCGGACCGTTAGGCGGCCGCCCTCACTCGGCTTGAGGCAGGATGGACGAGAGAGCCAAAAGGAGCGATTGCAGTGACAACTGATACCGTTAGTCCGAGACCTTACTCACCAAGTTTCATCCAGGCCTTCTATGCCGCGTTGGACCGCTTGCCCATTCCCGCCTGGCTCTTTTTCGTCCTGCTTATCCCGATTGTTGGCATCACTCAGCATCTGGTGGCCTGGCGGAAAGGGGCCCTTGCCTCAGGCCAATTCAACTTTGATTTGGGCACAGCCGGCTATTACCTCGGCACATTAGTTATCGGCATCTATGTTCTGAAGGGTGCCCCTAAAGCCTTGGACGAGTATCGCCCGCTCTTGAATGTCACCGAGGAGGAGTATGCGCGCCTCCACTATGAGATTTCGACAATCCCGAATGGACTAGGAACGCTTATCTTCCTGGTTGGGGTCGCGGGTGGGGCTGTCAGTGGTTTCTCTGACATGGCCGTCGCTCCGGCATTGGTGATCTTGGAGGAAGTTTATGAAGGCGATTGTTCAGGCAAGATATGGACCACCGGATGTTCTGCAACTCAAAGAGGTCGAAAAACCTGCCCCGAAGGAAAATCAAGTCCTGGTCAAAGTGCAGGCCGCGTCCGTCAACGCGGGTGATTGGCACGGGATGAGAGCCAACCCGTTCCTGGTTCGCGTGGGCGAAGGGCTTCTGAGACCAAAAGATCCGCGCTTCGGATCTGACGTAGCGGGTCGGGTCGAAGCGGTAGGCGAAAACGTGAAGCAGTTTCGGCCAGGGGATGAGGTCTTCGGATGTGCTAAGGGCGCTTTTGCCGAGTATGTCCTTGCCAGAGAGGCTTATCTGGCGCTGAAGCCGACCAATAGATCCTTCGAAGAAGCGGCGGCCGTGCCTGTGGCGGCCCTCACCGCTCTGCAGGGTCTTCGCGACGCTGGGGGGATCCGGCCCGGGCAAGCGGTTTTGATCCAAGGCGCCTCAGGTGGTGTGGGTACGTTTGCAGTACAGCTTGCCAAATCGTTCGGGGCGGAAGTGACCGCCGTGTGCAGCACGAGGAATCAAGACGCGGCGCGCTCGATTGGAGCAGACCACGTCATTGATTACACGAAAGAGGATTTCACCCGAAACCGGCAGCGCTACGACCTGATTCTTGCTGTTAACGGTTATCACTCCCTTTCAGCTTATAAGCGCGCACTGAATCCCCAAGGGATCTATGTCTGCGCCGGAGGCACTATGCCTCAATTCTTCCAGGCCATACTCCTGGGATCATTGATGTCAAGGAAGGGGGATAGGAGAATGGGTAGCATGGGGATAGCGAAAGTAAACCAAAAGGATTTGGTTTACCTGGGGGAGCTTCTGGAAGCCGGCAGAATCGTCCCAATGATCGATCGCTTTTACCCGTTAAGCGAGGTTCCTGAAGCTATCCGGTATGTAGAAGAAACGCACGCCCAAGGAAAAGTGGTAATAACTTTGGAAAGCAGCAACAAAACCTAACAACGCACTCACCCGACTTTGCTCCGCTGCGCTTCGCAAAGCGGGTGAACGCGGGCGCTAGATCGCCCGAGGGGCCCTGGCCATGCTTGACATCCACGCTAGCGAGCACGCGGTCGTGATACCAATTCTGGTCTCGTGGCGTCGCTTCCCTTGAAGCTTCGGTCTATTATTGGCGGATTGACCCTCGCGTTGGCCGTGCATGCCTGCACCCGGATCAATATTCCTTTCGGTGTGACGATCCGGGCGCCCGATGACCGGGAGGTACTTGGCATCGGCCAATCCTTCAGGGTGGTTGCCGATAGTGACCTGGATCAGCCTGCTGACCAAGTGACACGGTTCGAGCTCCAACTGTGGGACCCTGCTACCGGATACGCTATGACTTGGCAGACGGAAATCTCATCTGATGACGGGTCACGTGTACTGGATGGGTCGTTCGTGGTTCCGGCTGACGCGCCCCCAGGCGAAGACTACTGGTTCACCGTGTCCGTGCTTCCAAATGTAGGAGGATCCGACGAGCCGCGCTACGCGTTTAGTGACACGATCCGGGTCAAGATCAGCGCCTTGCCCTGACACCCCAGCATGATCCTGGTGACAGGCGCTTCCGGCAAGACGGGCAAAGCCGTCGTGGCCGCTCTGGCCCACACTGGCGCGCCGACTCGCGCCCTGGTTCGGGCCCCCGCCCAATTCGAAGAACTTAGCAACCTCGGGGCAATCGAGGTGATGGCGGTCGATCTGCGCCTCGCGGCAGATTTGCGCCGCGCCGTTGAGAACACGAGGGCCGTGTATCACATCTGCCCCAATGTCAACCCAAACGAGGTTGGGATCGGTCGCGGCGTGATCGCTGCCGCCAGGGAGGCTCAGGTTGACCATCTCGTCCTCCACTCCGTCCTCCACCCTCAGACGGAACGGATGCCGCATCACTGGAACAAGTTGAGGGTGGAGGAAGCGCTTTTCGAGTCCGGGCTGGAATTCACTGTCATCCAACCTGCCGCCTACATGCAGAACTTGCTTTCTGGATGGAAGCTGATCACCGAGGCCGGCGTCTTGCGAAATCCCTATCCGGTCGAGACCCGCTTGAGCCTGGTTGACTTGCGGGATGTGGCAGAAGTCGCCGCGAGGGTGCTCACCGAGCGGGGTCACACAGGGGCGACGTACGAAGTCACCGGCACCCCGCCGTTCACCCAGACAGAGGTCGCGGAGATCCTGAGCGACGCGTTGGGGCGGCCCGTGCGGGCCGAGGTCGAGCCCCTCGCAGCGTGGGAAGCGCGGGCACTCTCCGCTGGTCTTTCTGATGACCAGCGAGCGATGCTGGCAAAGATGTTCGTCTATTACGCGAGGTATGGCCTGATTGGGAATCCAAACACGCTGGGTTGGCTTCTTGGCCGTGAGCCGACTGGACTGGCAGAGTTCGCGCGCCGGTCCGCGCGTGAGCTGGGACCTACCAGTCCCAGCCCGCGAGCTACTTGATGAGGCGGCCCATCAACTCGATTGTGCCGACCCGGCTACGCTTGAGCGCCTTCGGCGCGGGTGAGCGGTCGCGATCTGCCAATGGTTGCACTCAGCTGAGTTTGGAGTCTTGCAATCACGGCAGCAGGTGAGACAATCTGTTGAGCGAGGGCGATTGCGTTTGGCGATTAAGCGGGCAACCAATTGGCCCGTCATGGAGCTTTCATTATGGTAGATAACTTAGATGTGGAGAGTGACTTGTGGAGGAGAATCTGAGCAAGCCTGTTAAGAAGACAGTTTGCGGAAGTGAGATCGATGATCATGACCAGTATCCCAGCGCTCTCTATCGCGGGGAGATCGTTCAATTCTGCACCGATGCATGTCTGAGGGCATTCCAGGGCGATCCTGATCGCTTCATCGCCGGCGAGATTGAGCATCCTGCCGGCAATGAATAGTGCCTTGCGACAAGGCATTCAAAAGACCACCTCGAGCGACCGGAGGGGCGATGCGTATTTCGAGCTCCGCAGTTGCTGAGCCGCCTAACGACTCGGTGGAACCAATCCACCTAGCTGTGGGAAAGGGACGCTTGCCTTGCCCGCCAGGACAGGCATCTCGACGCCGTAAGGCAGAAACTGGAGATCGCTTACGCAATGACGGAAGTGAACCTCGGGACCCAAGCACAATCTCTGTCAGGCCTTGTCGAGTACCAATCGGGATCGGTTGTTAGTCGCATATTGCTGCGCAAAGCGGCAGGAACTGTCACCCTATTCGCGTTCGATAGCGAGCAGAGCCTGAGTGAGCATACAACTCCGTACGATGCTCTGGCTGTAGCACTGGATGGTGAGCTCGAGATCACCATAGCTGGCGATCGCCGCCGGCTGGCCCGCGGCGAGGTGCTGCACATGCCGGCCAATGTACCGCATGCAGTTCTCGCAGTCTCGCGAAGCAAGTTACTGTTGGTTATGATCCGTGATTAGCCACGGGTGGAAACAATGCATTCCTGCCTGACAACTCGCCGCAGCGAGCGCAGCCACCGCCCTCGAAAGGCCTGCCAAGATCAATCTCGGCGATGGAGGAGTGAGAAGCATGAAGGAGTCACCGGAAACGCTCCGGGAGTTGGCAGAGTATCTTCGCAACAGCACTCGCTTGTTCCCTACCCCCCGCGCCAGAAAGGCCTACGAATGGCTGACGGTCAAGGCTGCGCAAGCCGACGACCATGCCGCGGCCTGGGAGGACGACCGGAAGCGGCTACGGGCGCTGCGGAATATGTATCAAGAACAAACGGCATGCGACGACTCGGAGATTGACGCCATGCTTCTTGATTATGTTGCCGCCCAGGAGGCTTCCGATGAGGATTCGCGAACTGCCCACTGAGCCGGCGATGGCTTGCGCGCCCGAGCCTTCTCATCCTTTAGCTGTCCAATTGAGACGGGCGCGACCCGGAGATGTGACGGCCTTAGCGGAACTCATGATTGATGCGTATCGTGGAACGATCGACTTCAGAACCCGCGGCATTCCGCGCGTGCAGCGCCATCTCTCCCCTTGCATCGCTATACGCACCGGTTCCACCGGTGATCGCTAGAACGGAATCTCCCGAATCATAGTTGGCAAATCCTCATGATGCCGCCCCACTTCCACTGTGTTAGAGTTGCCAGGAACATAGACCTAATCCGAAATCCTTATCCTTGGTGCGCCTGCTTCACAGCGCACCCCTTCATCCAAGGAGGATGACCATGATGGCGGCATTCGTGTTTATCCAAATGGCGGTCTCTGGCGGCTGGGAGGGTATGGACAAACTCCACCGGGCACTCCACGCCGTTGCGGGGGTCAAAACGGTTCACTTCCTGTCCGGGCCGACGGACATTGTTGTCTTTGCCGAGGGCGCCGATCAGGCAGCCTTGGCGGCCACCCTGGGGCAGATCCGAGGCGTGAAAGGCGTGGAAAGCACCGACACGCGCATAGTTTGGCCAGTGTGAACCTTGGAGGCCGTCCCGATGCCAATGGAAAGGCACGCGACGCCGCCTAAGCTGCCTGACCTATTGAAGACTGGTCTGCAGCGCCGCTGAGCTCGCCGCAGGTAGGCTCGTGCCCGGAAGGATGCGCGGTGGAGTTTGACTGTGCCTCACCCACTGGTTGACCAGTTGCGTTTCACTCGTTCGGAGTGGCTGCGCGGACTCGAGGGCATTGCCGACGAGGATGGCGCTCGCCACTTCGGCCCTATGAATTGCATCAGCTGGATAGTTGGCCATCTCGCCTGGCAAGAGCAGCGCTACTTTCTCGAGCGGGCCCAGGAGAAGGTCATCTTTCCTGAATTGAACTCCAAGTATGCGTATGGCGCGCCGATGAGCACCCCGGCTCTGGCCGAGACAGCACGGATTTGGCAACAAGTGATCGAAGCAAGCGCTGCGTACCTTGACACTATTACCACTGGCTCCCTCCAGGCGGAGCTTCTGCTAAAAGGTAAGCCCGGCGGCCAATCCATTGGCTCGGCGATGAGGAGAATGACCTATCATTACTGGTACCACATCGGGGAAATCCAAGCTATTCGCCAGATGCTCGGTCACACTGGGCTGCCCGAGTACGTCGGGGACATAGAAACCCTTGCCCCCTATAGGCCCGAATAATAGATCCCGCGTACTTCTCGGTGGTTTCAGCGAGAGCCAATAGATCCGATGGCTACGGAGAGAAAATGTCCATATTATCTTGACTCAGTCGGTGAGGGTTTTCGAAATGAGGACTTGACAGGTAGTGCGTTTGTTGAAGGTGGGGCTAAGAGGGGCCTAGGGAGGTTCTCTCACTCACAGAACTCTTCTCTTCGTAGGACTTCCTCCCCTCAAGCAGCAGGGCCTCGACCTCGAGAGTAGCGTCAACGAGCGACAGCCCCTCAGCCGCTGCCCACTCCGAAGACAACATCTGGCGAGCCTTGCGCAACAATACGCTACTGCTTTCGTTCAATGGCCTGTGCCAGCTGAAGGCGGACAGATCACGCACCACTTCACACCTGGCTTGGAATGAGCTCTCTCTGGAGCGATCGGCCAACGCGATCTGGCGTTGCCGATGGTCTGCGGCTAAAGGTGTCGGGCGGCTTTTCAAGACGCTGCGATACCGGGCAAGCTCGCCCTTGGCCGTGACCTTGCGGAGCCCGCTCGGCAGACCTTCCACCGGCACCCACACGGTGCCGGTAGATATGGCGAACTGGTAATACAGGCGTTTGGGCCCCGAGGTGAATTGGCGTTTCTCCAACTTGACGACCCGCCCTACGCCGTGTTGGGGGTGTACAGCCCACTCATTAGCTTTGATTGCCATAGGGCTGCTTCGAGTCTCCCGGTTACTAGGAGTCTTCGTGGCGGAAAGAGAAGCCGCCAATCCCATACGAGGCTTTGACGGCAGTAGCTGCGCGCTAAACCAGCTACACGATTGAACCCATTCTACCACGGAACATGCGGTTCACGCTTTGTCGTGCCTGCAGCAGAGGGACTAATCGGCCATCCATTCCGGGGATAAGGAGGCTACGCTCGGCTTCCCTGGCTCCCTTGCGCCGCCGCCCAGCTTGGCAAGAGAGTGGGGTTTGGGTACACCCCGCTTGTCCCGATAGGAGAGCGAGATGAAAAGGATCACACGGACTAATCTGGATGACCTGCTCACTCAAGCCGGCGATCGACGATATAAGGCCCTGATGTATGTTCTCAAGGTCACGGACAACCCCGTCGACTGGGCTTACGAGGTGTGGGACCAATTGGTTGAGAACTTGCGCCATGAAGACAACCACCAGAGGGCGATTGCTGCCCAGGTTCTCTGCAACCTGGCGAAGAGCGACCCCGGGAACCGGATGCTGAAGGATTTTGATGCATTATTTGCAGTGACGAGGGACGAAAGGTTTGTCACCGCAAGGCACACCCTGCAAGCCAGTTGGAAGGTTGGGGCTGCGGGGAAGAAACAACAGAAGATGGTGGTTGACCGCCTTGCAGGTCGGTTCGGCGACTGTTCCGCGGAGAGGAACTGCACCCTGATTCGCTACGATATCATTCAAGGACTTAGGAACCTGTATGACGAAGTGGAAGATGAGAAAGTAAGAGAAGTCGCGCTGAGATTGATTGAGAGTGAAGAGGACCTCAAGTACCGCAAGAAGTACGCGGGTGTCTGGAAGCGCCGGTAAGGAGAACGCTGGCATGCAGCCCTTCTCGATGGAGCGGTCCGTCGGAGTCCATACCGCCTGCCAGCCCCTATGATCTGGGTCAGCCGTTCGATCCAAATCCCTGAGCGGGAGGTCCAGCTTCGTTTCATTCAGGCCTCTGGCCCGGGCGGCCAGAATGTGAACAAAGTGGCCTCCGCGGTTGAGCTGCGCTTCGACGTGAGGCACACTAGAGCTCTGACCGAGGAGGTTCGCGATCGTCTGATCCTCCACGCCGGTAAGCGGATCAATAATGCCGGTGTGCTGATCATCCAGGCTCGTCGATTCCGCAGCCAAGAGCGAAACCGCCAGGACGCGATTGAGCGCCTGGTCCGCCTGGTGCAGAGAGCGGCGCTGCGCCCGCAGAAGCGGCGGCGAACCAAACCCAGCATGACCTCACGGGAAAGACGCCTCGAGAGCAAGAAGCGCCGATCGAGAACGAAGCAACATCGTCGTCGAGGGCAATTGCCAAACGACTGAATAAATCAGTTACGATTGGAGCCAAGATGCCAGCGAAAGAGAGACTCGGAAGGAAGCGCACGTTTCCAACTGGTGAGAGTTGAAGACATGTTGTGGGTAACCAGATCGCACGTGCATGTCGACCGAGTCGCTTGCCCCTGGCTCATCAGCCGATTTGTGGACTCGGACGCCGAATTCCTCTTCGTAGCCAAGAATCAGGTTGAGAAGACCGCTGCCGAAACGGGAGCGATACCGTTCGATTCTCCCGGGGTTGAGCTCGGGCATCACGGCGGTAATTGTTCCTTTGAAGCCATCATCGCAAAATTCGAATTGTCCGACCCGGGTCTGCTGCGCCTGGCCAAGATCGTTCATGCTGCCGATATTGCCGCCGATCTACACTCGGACGAAATCGCTCCAGGTCTTGAGGCCATCGCGACCGGCTTTGGGATCCTCTTGCCCGACGATCAAGCGAATCTCGAGGCACAATTCCTGGTCTATGACGCGCTATACGCATGGTGCCGGCTTCAGATCGCGAAGGAGGAGGGACGCAACCGTTGAAGATTGAGAAACTGACAAAGCCCCGTACCGAGTGGCGACAGTTGCTTGGCCCCGAGGAATACGCGGTGTTGTTCGAGGAGGCCACTGAGCGCCCCCATTCCCACCCGCTGAACGAGGAGAAGCGAGCGGGAACATTCCTGTGCTCCGCCTGCGCTCTGCCGCTCTTCACCTCCGACGCTAAGTTCGAAAGCGGGACTGGTTGGCCCAGTTTTACCGAGCCGGTTCAGGGGAACGTCGATAAGAAGACCGACTTCAAGCTTCTCTTGCCGAGGACCGAATACCACTGCAGTCGCTGCGGCGGGCACCAGGGACATGTGTTCAACGATGGTCCCCAACCGACCGGGCAACGATGGTGCAACAACGGTTTGGCTTTGCGATTCATTCCCGCCGGCGATCCTCTCCCGCCGCTGCGAGCGTGAATAGGCGGCGGGGAACCGCATGCGCGACGGACAATCCGGCGAGGCGAGGACAATAGGAGAACTCATGGGATTGCAAACTGGCTTTGGGATGGCTCTCAGCGAAGCACTGGAGACCCAGCGGGCGATCCGCCGACTGAAACCGGATCCCGTTGATGACGCACTGATACTTCGGCTCATCGGCCTGGCGCTCAAGGCGCCAACCGGTTCGAATTCCCAGAATTGGGAATTCATCGTGGTCAAGGATCTCAAGGTCAAGAAAGGACTTGCCCGCCTCTACCGGCAGGCATGGAGGCTGTATGCCTGGATCCCGCGGCGGCTAACCCGGCCGAACCCGAGCCGGCAGCGGATCCGGGAAGCGGTACAGTGGCAGGTAGAGCACTTCGAAGAGACCCCGGTGATCGTTGTCGCCTGTCTCAGAGGTCTGCGGCTTCCCTTCCCACACATCTTTGCGGCCAGTTACTTCGGCTCCATCTTTCCGGCGGTACAGAATCTGCTTCTGGCCGCCCGGGCGGCGAATCTGGGCGCGGTCCTGGTCACCATTCCTCTCTGGAACCTGTTCTCTCTGCGGCGAATCCTCGGCCTGCCACGGCAGGTGACCCCCTGTGCGCTGATTCCTCTCGGTTGGCCGCGGGGCCGTTACGGCCCGACGACTCGAAAGCCCGTTCACGAGGTGGTATCCTTCGATCGTTTCGGAAATCGTCCAGCCGCCTGACCATCTGGTGGACTGCTCGCAGCCTCAGCTCGGGGCCACCGGGCTAAGCGACAAGTCATGCCAATAACCGCCGACCAGCCGTTCAGGTGGTTCTTTGTGGCAATCTTCGTTGGAACGATCTCCATCTCGAGCTACTTCCGCCGTCGGGCGCGGCAGGTCGGCGGGACCATCCCGCGGGCCAACGAAGGCGGTCGCAGCGTATTCCTTCGCCTTCTGGTAGCCGCCCCGCTTTTCCTCTCGATGATTGGCTACATCCTGAATCCCCGCTGGATGGAGTGGTCGGCGTTGCCGTTGGCCACTTGGCTGCGATGGGTGGGAGTTGTGGCAGGCCTGGCCACCCTGCCCATGCTGTATTGGGTCATGATCAGCATCGGCAAGAACGTGTCGGAGACCTATCTCACCAAGGAGGGCCACACCCTGGTAACCCATGGCCCCTATCGATGGATCCGGCATCCTTTGTATGCCGTTGCCACCCTGGCGTTTGTGTCCCTGGGGGTTTTGGCATCCAACGGGTTCATCTTGGGCATCGCCCTGGTGGCCTGCATTGGGATTGCAGCTTTCGTAGTCCCCAGGGAAGAAAGCGAACTGGTCCGTAAGTTTGGTGCGGCCTATCAGGAATATCAGCTCCGGACGGGTAAATTCACACCGCGGCGATTGTGGGTTCGTTGACGGGTCGAGTTACCCTGCCTTTCTGGCCCGGACGTTGAATCAGGAGAGATCGACGATGCTTGAGAGCGCAACGATCGGGATTCTTGGGAGGGCCCTGAGCAGGCCAGATCTGGGATTCAACGACTTGCCTGAATTCGACCAAAACTATGATCTCGAGAAGATCGAAACGGTGATGATGGAAGTTGCGGAACTCATGCAAGAAAACTATCCGTACTTCCATCCGAACTACGCCGGCCAGATGCTGAAACCACCTCATCCGATCGCCCGGCTAGCCTACATGCTTTCGCTCTGGATCAATCCAAACAACCATGCCCTGGATGGTGGGCGGGCGAGCTCGCAGATGGAGAAGGAGTCGGTTGCACTGATCGCGCGGCTATTTGGATGGAAGAGTTTCCTGGGGCACCTCACCGGCGGGGGAACGATGGCCAATCTGGAGGCCTTGTGGATCGCCCGTCAATTGGCCCCGGGCAAGTTGGTCGTCGCCTCTGAGCAAGCTCACAACACCCATGCAAGAGCCAGCGAAGTCTTAGGGGTAGGTTTTCACTCCGTGCCGTGCGATGCGGCGGCACGGATGGAACTCGACTCGCTCAAGGCTCTGCTCGATGAAGGGGAGGTGGGAACCGTCGTGGCAACGATCGGGACGACCGGGACGGGATCGGTTGATCCACTACCTGAACTCCTGGAGCTGAGAGCGCGCTACGGCTTTCGGTTGCACGCCGACGCGGCATACGGCGGGTATTTCATCCTCGCAGACAACCTGGACTCCGAGACTTCCAAAGCTTTCGAAGCGCTGCCAGAGGTCGACTCGATCGTAGTTGATCCCCACAAACATGGCCTGCAACCCTACGGCTGCGGCTGCATCCTCTTTCGGGATCCCGAAGTCGGCCGCTACTACAAGCACGAGTCGCCCTACACCTACTTCACCTCCTCTGACCTGCATCTTGGTGAAATCAGTCTAGAGTGCTCGCGAGCTGGAGCCTCGGCGGTGGCGCTTTGGGCGACACTCAGACTCTTGCCCTTGGTTGAGAATGGTGAGTTCGCTCAGGGACTGTCCCGATCGAGAACCGCAGCCCTGGATCTATTCCAACGGATCCGGGGCGACGCCCGATTCAGGACGTTCATTCGACCGGAGTTGGACATCGTGGTTTGGACACCTGCCGGACGCAGTGCCGGGGAAATCTCGGAGCGCACCTCCGGGCTGTTTCGGGCTGCGGCCGACGAAGACCTACACCTGGCGACCCTTCGCTATCCAAGCTCCTTGCTAAGAGAAGCCTGGGAAGATGTCGACTTTGACCAGGACAGCGTGCTCTGCCTGCGGAGCTGTCTCATGAAGCCCGAGCACTCTGATTGGGTCGACCGAATCTGGAGCGTGCTCGACAAGGTGGCCGATCTGGGAGAGGAGCCAAATGGCTGATCCGAAAAAAACTGAGGCTGCCGACCCGTGGGCGCCATTCCGGTACTTCCTCGGAGAGTGGAGCGGGTCCGGCCAAGGAGAGCCGGGAATCAGTCGATCTGACCGGGACTACAGCCTCGTCCTGCATGGTCGGTTCATCCAGATCCGCAATCGAGCTGTCTATGAGCCGCAAGAGATGAATCCTGACGGGGAGGTGCATGAGGACCTTGGGCTGCTCAGCTTTGACAAGCTGAGAGGCAAGCATGTCCTGCGGGAATTCCATGTTGAGGGCTTTGTGAATCAGTACCTGGTCGACACGAGTGAGGTCGATAGAGGAACAATTGTGATGACCAGCGAGGCCATCGAGAACATTGGCCCTGGATGGAGAGCGCGCACCATTTACGCGATCCTGAGCGAGGACGAATTTCGAGAGGAATTCGATCTGGCGGGCCCGGGGAAGGACTGGGAGCGGTATTCTGCGACTGACTTCAAGCGATCGCACAAGAGCTCACCAGTCTAACGATTCGATTGCAGGAGGGGCAAGGCGATGAGGCTCCGAAGTCCATTTGAGTGGATCTCTGTGTCGGCCTTGAAGCCGGCCCTGGTTCTCTCTATCCTGGCAACCTTGGCTCTGATGGTGACTCTGAATGCCCTTGGAGCCCCGCTAAGAACCGAAGCCGCGCCAGCCGGGATCGTCTCTTTTGAGTTTGCCGGATCCCTGGCCGCAGCTCAACGGATGATTGAGTCTTGGGGCGGGACAGGCCGGATCTACGCCGGCCTCAATCTAGGGCTGGATTACCTGTTCCTGATCGCATACCCGCTCTCAATCGGGTTGGCCTGCGTCATGGTCTCCCGGCGGTTCCGCGCTCGCGGAGGCGGTTTCTCGAAGCTCGGGATCGGGTTGGCTTGGGGACAGGGTGCGGCTGGCTTGCTGGATGCTCTGGAGAACTACAGTCTTGTCCGGGTTCTGCTCGGCACTCGGATCGAATCCTGGCCCTTGGTGGCTCGAATTTCGGCAACCGGGAAGTTTTGCCTCGTTGCACTGGGGCTTTCTTATGTCCTGGTCGTGCTGGTTGCGA
This sequence comes from uncultured Anaerolineaceae bacterium, assembly GCA_964590515.1. Classification (GTDB taxonomy): domain Bacteria; phylum Chloroflexota; class Anaerolineae; order Anaerolineales; family E44-bin32; genus JADFRG01. The sequence goes on from CAZPZD010000001.1 coordinate 15,989, forward strand.
GCCTGATCTGGAAAGGGACACCCGAAGGCGAGCCAGGCCGCTAGCGCGTGGGCGGTACCCAACCGAGGTCCCACCGGGCCATCGACCGAACCGAATGGCTCCGAGAATCGAGGTGGCCGATCTCGCTAAGAATGTTATCCTAAAGGGGTTAAAGCCCAAACCGAGGAGGCAAGTGATGACCGTTATGGCAGGCACGACCCGAACCCGCGAGGCCAAGTCTCAGATATACAAGACCATATCCAGGCATATGCAAGCCGATGTCTCAAAGGCGGCGGGGCAGATGCTGAATACGTTTCTCCCATACTTCGCACTCTGGGGGCTAATGGTAATCACCATTCGGCAGGGGTTGCCGTACTGGGTCACTCTGCTCCTGGCCATTCCCGCGGCGGGGCTCCATATTCGCATCTTTATCTTTTTCCATGATTGCGTCCATGGTTCCTTCTTTGACTCGCTGCGAGCCAACCGGATCTTGGGCTATGTCTCTGGGATACTGACCTTTACTCCCTTTGAACAGTGGCGCCGGTCCCACGCGATCCATCACGCGACGGTGGGCGACTTGGATCGAAGGGGAACCGGTGATGTGTGGACGCTGACGGTTGACGAGTACCTGGCCCTTCCTTCGTGGAAACGCGCCCTCTATCGAGCCTATCGAAATCCGGTGCTCATGTTCATCATTGGCCCGGTGCTTATCTTCACGATTGGGCACCGAATCCCGCATAAGGGATCCAAGCGGATTGAGCTATTTAGCGTCCTCTTCACCGACCTCGCATTGGTCGCCCTCATCGGAGTGGCGAGCCTGACGATTGGCTTTCGAACCTACGTCCTGATTCAATTGCCGATGCTCATCATATCCGGCTCGCTTGGGGTATGGATGTTCTATGTCCAACATCAATTCGATGGAGGCTATTGGGCTCGGCACGATGAGTGGGATCCGTTGACCGCTTCGCTTGCCGGCAGTTCCTACTACAAACTACCCAGGCTCCTCCAGTGGTTCACCGGCAGCATAGGGCTGCATCATGTCCATCATGTTCAGCCCCGAATTCCCAATTACAACCTTCAGGACTGCAACGACGCGATACCCGAGTTCCACACGATCGAACCGCTCACGATTCGGTCCAGCCTGCGCTCACTGCGGATGAACCTGTGGGACGAAAAGAGGGAAGTATTCGTGAGTTTCCGCTCCTTGAGACCCCAGCCACTTAAGACCTAGCCGCAAAGACCCAGGGTGTGGACGAGGCAGCATCTCGGATCCGTTGAGCCCGAGCGCTCTCCAATTCCAGCTCGTTCTGAGCAGTATGGGATTCTCCAATCAGGTCGTGCAGCTCGCGGCTACGACTCGGACCGCGGCGGACGCAGCCCAGGCCATCGGCTGCCGGGTTGAGCAGATCTGCAAGTCGCTGGTCTTGCGGGCGAAGGCTTCGGACAGACCCCTGCTGGTCATTGCCAGCGGCGTGAATCGAGTCGACCTGGCGAGGGTGAGCGGGCCGGGTTCCGGACCGGTAGAAATGGCTGACGCGGACTTTGTGCGGCAGCATACCGGATACTCGATTGGCGGAGTACCGCCGGTCGGGCACCGAACGAAACTCGAGACCCTCATTGATGAGGACCTGCTGCAGCACTCCTCGATCTGGGCCGCCGCCGGTCACCCCCACGCGGTCTTTGAATTAACTCCGGCAGAACTCATCCAAATGTGCGGGGGTCGGGTAGTAAAGCTAAAAGCGTAGACGGCCACGCCAAGGGTCATGAGCACGCCAAGGCGGCCGGCCGCTAGCCTGCCCAGCCACTCCAACATATGGTAAAGTGGCTCCCGTGAAGGGAGGCTCTCTCCCTATGGACGCTTCCGACGGAGTGGGGGAAGGGTCCATCCGAGCGCATTCGCTACTCCTTCGAGGAGCACTGAGATGGAAACTAAGTTGTACGTAGGTAATTTGTCGTACTCGACAACCGAAAGCGAACTTTCGGAGCTTTTCGGCCAGGCTGGCGCAGTCAAGTCGGTCGCACTGATCACCGACCGTGAGACGGGGCGCTCGAGGGGCTTTGGGTTCGTCGAGATGGCTACTCAGGAAGAGGCCCAGAAGGCTATCAGCATGTTTAACGGAAACCAGATGGGCGATCGGGCCCTGACAGTAAACTTCGCTCGCCCACGCGAAGAGCGAGGTGGCGGAGGCTTCGAATCGCGAGGCGGCGGCCCCGGCGGCGGCGGCGGCGGCGGCGGCGGCCGGCGGCCGGGCAACCGGAACAGAGGGGGAGGTTCCCGGCGTTAGCTGCCAACCTCCGCCTACTGCAAGCGCCTACGCCGCTGATTCTCAGCTGAACTAGAGCTCAGATCTTCGCCAGGTGGGCCGCGCGGGTCCGCCGTCCAGCGAATTCGCGCAGCTCTACTAGCCTTCATCGCCCCGGCCTGTCCACAGCCTCCATGCCATGCGGATCCGAGAAGCGAGCGCTGCAGATTCTCCTGCCATTGCAAAAGTTCATGTAGCTAGCTGGCGATCCACCTACCGCGGAATCATTTCCGACGAAGTCCTGGCCGGACTCTCCTATCCGGATCGCGAGCGGATGTGGCAGGACTCACTGACAACCCACCGGTCCTCAAACTTCATCTATGTGGTTGAAGCCGATGATGGACCTATCGTTGGCTTTGTGGCCGCGGGCAAAGAGCGAACAGGCCGGGCGGATTTTCCAGGCGAAATCTATGCCATCTACCTGCTGAAGGACTATCACGGTAGAGGTTGGGGGAGGCAGCTGTTCTTGGCGGCTGCAGAGCGGCTTGGCCTGGAGGGATTCACAGGACTCATGCTGTGGGTGCTGGCGGACAACCCGACTCGCGGGTTTTATGAAACGCTGGGGGGCAGGCTGCTGGGCGAGCAGCAGATTCAGATCGGGTCCGATTCATTGGCGGAAGTGGCCTACGGGTGGGAAAAACCGCCTGAGCCGCTTGATCGCTGATAATCCGGCCCGCAACATCCTCAGGGAGCGGAAAATGGCGGAGAACAAGACCAAGATTACCCGGGGAAGTGTTGAGAAGTTCCTGAACGGCATCAAGGATGAGAAAGTTCGGCGGGACACCTTCGCCCTCGTCGACATCATGAAACAGATCACCAAGGCGGAGCCGAAAATGTGGGGAAGCAGCATTGTCGGGTTTGGCGAATACCATTACGAGTACGCCAGCGGCCGCGAGGGAGATAGTCCCCTCGTCGGTTTCTCCCCCCGCAAGCAGAACCTGACCTTGTACATCGGGGGAGGGTTTGCGCGCTACGCCGAGCTCCTGGGCAAGCTTGGCAAGTTCTCTACCGGCAAAGTTTGTCTGTACGTGAAGACGCTGGACGATCTACACCTGCCCACCCTGAAGAGGCTAATCCAACAATCGGTCAAGCACATGCGGTCAATCACATGGCCCGTTGCTGGCGGCGGTCACCGAATTGACCGCGCATCGAGGTAGTCGGGTGAGCTTACCGGCGGCCGCGGGCAGCGGTTAGAATTCGGACGACCCTGGGGCGAACCCAAATCCAAAGGTTCGAAGGAGTGCAGTGGCAAAGGTAAAGGTGAAGGGCGCAGGAACCAAGCAGAGCCCGTGGGTGTTGAAGACTCCGCCCGGGCAGTCCGAGTACACGGCGTATCGGGACGAGAGCCTCGACCCGCCAGCGCTCGTGGTATGGGTCGGTAAGACCGAGGTGCGCTACCAGCTGCGCTGTCTGGATGACTTGGCCAAAATGCTCAAGGCCCATGGCGACTGGATGCCGCTTGGGAACGCGGACGAGCAAAAGCCGGCCGCGGCAGGAACGGTCGAGGCCTGGGCCCGCTCTCCCAAGAATCCGGTGGGAGGCTGGTACGGCCTGAAGAAGGGCCTGCGTGGTCGATTTGGGAACTACGTACCTCCGGTGATGGAGGCGCTTGGTCTGGCGGAGGTCGAGCACAATCCCCGCAACAACCGAATTCGGGCGATCTGATTGAACGGTGAGCCGCTGGGGCCGACGGCAGACCGAGCCATCGACTCGCTAGAACCCGAACGCGATCCGGAAGGGCGAGAACTCGATCAGCTGCGGGCAGTTCTGCCGCTCGACGACGCCCGAGTGCTCGAGATCGGATGTGGGGACGGTCGGCTCACCTGGAAGTACGCGGGCCAGTCCCGGGCGGTGCTGGCGATCGACGCAGATCGCTCAAAGGTTGTGGCTGCGCGGACCGCGCTGTCCGGCAGAAGATTGTCCGGCAAAGTCCAGCTCGCCCAGGCCGCGGCAGAGTCGCTGCCGGTCCTTCGGGAAGCCTTCGATCTAGCACTCTTCTCCTGGTCACTTTGATGCATCGCTCATCCGGGCATGGTTCATGCCCTCGAGCAGGCCTGGCAAGCACTGCGCCCTGGCGGAGTCTTCGTAGATCTGCGCCCGCTCTCACTGGACACGGCTTTGGAGATTGTGGGAGGGAAAGGGATGGAATCCGCCGGGATGGTGGACATGAGCGCCGACCTTCCAGACGACCGGGCTGTTGATGAGGCGATCGAGGCCGCGGTGCGGGCCGAAGTGTTCACTCCGCTGGAAACCCGAAGGTTCGACTTCGCCTACTACTGGGATACCTTCGAGGGGATGCGCCGATACACCTCGGAACGATGGGATACTGCCAAGTTCCCGCCTGCCGTGCTGCGGAAAGCTCGTGGGCTGAAGAAAAACTGGGATCCGGGGGCTCGGATCCGAATTATTCTCACAATGCACCTGGCCACCTATGAGAGAGCGCGGCTGAGGTGAGCGGTCGCATTCCGTTTGAAATCCGGCAACTCCGGCCTGATGCGGATGAGCTCTCCAATCAGGTCGCCGGATTGTTGGTCGAGGCGTTCCGCGAGCATGCCCCTGCCGCCTGGCCGAGTCTGGCGGCCGGCCTGCGAGAGGTCCACGAGTCGTTTGAGGCAGGCCGGATCAGCCGGGTCGCGGTCGGTTTAGATGGCTCGGCCCTCGGCTGGATTGCAGGGCAGGAACAGTATGATGGCCACGCCTGGGAACTGCATCCCTTGGTCGTCCATCCCGCCTACCAACTCCGGGGCATTGGGACCGCACTGGTGCGGGATTTCGAGGCTCAGATCCTGGCCCGCGGAGCAGCGATGATTTGGCTGGGCACCGATGATGAGGCCAACCTGACGTCCCTCGGTGGAGCAGACCTGTATCCGGATGTCCTACAAAAGCTATCGAAAGTCCGCAACTTGAAGCGACACCCATTCGAGTTCTACCAGACGCTGGGATATGTGATTGTGGGGGTCCTCCCCGATGCGAACGGGCCCGGCAAGCCGGACATTCTGATGGCGAAGCGGGTCGGCTCCTTCCGGCCAGTGCCCATTGATCGGCAGCCGCATGGCTGAGCGGCGCGTCGCCGCGGCCGGATACTCGGCCCGGACACTCCCGGCGAAGCTGGGCCTCAAGTCGGGAGACCGGGCGGCGATCCTGTATGCCCCCAAGGGCTATCTCGCAACGCTCGGAGAGTTGCCAACCCAGGTCAAGATGCTGAGCGGCCGGGCCAGCCAGCTCGACTTCATTCAGATGTTTGCTCGTTCACGAGACGATTTGGAACGCGGCTTCGCCAAGGCGGCAGCTCGGCTGAAACCCAATGGCATGCTGTGGATCTCCTGGCCGAAGCAATCCTCCCCGTTGGCTGGCGACCTGAACGAAAACATCGTGAGAGAAGTCGGCTTGACCCTCGGACTGGTTGATGTGAAAGTAGCCGCCATCGACTACGACTGGTCGGGTCTGAAGTTCGTCTACCGGCTGAAGGACCGGCCGAGGTTCGATGGCAGCCAGATCAAGAACCGGGCAGAGAGGTGACCGCAGTCTCAGAGAGGCTGAGGTTTGACCATGCCCTGGTCGCGGCCTTCGATCTGACGGCCGCGAAGTCAGAATTCGAGTCGCTTGGTTTTACCGTCATCTCTGGCGGCCAGCACTCCGGCGGGCTGACAGAGAATGCGCTGGTGACCTTCGCGGATGGCAACTATCTGGAACTCATCGCTCCCACGAGCCGTGAGCTCCTGGAGCGCCCGCCGCAATCGGGTCCCGGCAACTACCTTTTTCTGTTTAATACCGGGGAGGGTTTCGCAGGATATGCATTCGACGCCCCGAATCTCAACGCCGAAGTGGAGCGGACCCGCCTGAACGGCATCGACATTGGCGATCCGCAACCCGGGGGCCGGCGGCGCCCCGATGGGGTGACGCTGGCCTGGCGGACTGCGATGCTGCCCGACACCCGTTCGCCCTTCTTCTTGACCGATGACACGCCGCGGGACCGGCGAATCCGAGAGGACTCCGAGATCACCACGCACCAGAACGGCGCGGTGGGATTGATCGGGATCATGATCCCGGTCGAAAACCTGGAGCGGGCCGTCGCCTGGCACGAAGTACTCCTGGGGGTGCCCTCGAGGCCGGGTTCGTCACCGGTCGGAGCCGCCACAGCCGAATTTCAGATCGGAAACTTCCGCTTGACGTTGGCTGAGCCGGAGGGTAAGGTGGGCCCGTTGGCAGATCATTTGGCCAGGCGGGGCCAGGTGCCCTACCAGGTCCGAATTCGGACAACCAGTCCTCGGCATGTCGCTGGCCTGGAAGCTAGAGCTGCGCGAATCGAGCTGGTTCAGAGTTGAGCCCATTGTGACGCCTTTCACAATAGGGTTTGGTGCAAAGGATGGATCATGAGCCACTATCTATTCTTAAGGTGGAGCTAGGTCGGACGACCTGGCGGGATAGGAGGCAAGGTGGCTGGGATTAAGGCTCGCACGAGATACTGGTCGAGGCTCGCGCTAACCGCGGTCGTGTCGCTGCTGCTAGTCGGCTCTGTGGCGATTCTCGTCGTCTCGCGGTCGCGGGCGTCCGAACTCATCTCGAATCCGCGGGATCAGCGCGAGCCATTGGAGGGCTCGCCGGGCGATCTGGGGTTGCCCTACGAAGACGTGGAAGTGGTGTCGGAAGACGGACTCCGGTTAGTGGGGTGGTATGTCCCAACTCAGAACGGCGCGGTGGTTATGGCCCAGCACGGTTACAAGTCCGACCGGGACGAGTTCCTGGAGGAGGCCGAAATGCTGTACCGCCATGGCTTCGGCGTGCTGTTCACGACCGTGCGGGCCCACGACGCGAGCGACGGCGAGTTGATTACCTTCGGCGCTCACGAAATGAAAGACCTCGAAGCCTGGTACCAATTCCTGCTCGGCCGACCGGAAATCGATCCGCGGCGGATCGGGATCATCGGCAACTCGATGGGAGGATTCCTGGTAATCCAGTACACCGCGCTGAATCCAGCCATTCGAGCCGTGGTCGCTCACAGCCCGTTCTCGTCGATAGACGATACCGTGGCGACCAGCGTCGAGGCGCTTACCGGCCTGCCGGCCTTCCCCTTCGCTCCATTGATCGTCTTCTGGGCGGAGCAGATGGCCGGGATTGACAGCGCGGAAATCGACGCCAAGCAGTGGATCGGCACAATCAGCCCCCGGCCGGTGTTCATCTTGATGGGGGGCCAGGACGAGTCGGTCTCGGTGGCGAGCGGGGAGCTGCTGTACGAAGCTGCCGGCGAGCCGAAGGAGTTCTGGTTCGAGCCGGATCTCGCCCACGTGGCCTTCGACACCGAATTGCCAGATGAGTTCGAGGCCCGAGTCGTCGGTTTCTTCGAGACCTATTTAGGTGATGGCTGAGGTAAGGCCGCTCTGGATTTAGCAGCCAATCTTCCGGCCCAGCAGGCAGGGAAGATTCTCGGAGATCAAGTACGTCCCCAGGATGCCGATGACGAGCAGGCTGAGGATCGTCAGCACGACCGCCGGCCCGGATAGCTTCCGGATCACGATCGTAGCCAGCTCGGTTTCCGCGCTACCACGAGTGATCCGAAGCTGGGGGAAGAAAATTAGCGCCAACGCAACCATCGGGCTGAAGACGATCGCACCGTCGTACACGTACCGCCAGGGCGACTGGTAGATCACGCTGCTGAGGCGATCGAAAGGATTCCAGGGTAGCGCGATACCTGCGCCGTATTCAAGCAAATTGAATGCGACGAAGAGAACGGGAAGTGCCAGGACTGCCGCGGCGATCAAGGCTGTCTTCGACATGCGTCTCCTCCACTCTCCAAAGTGTTCCCGCAGAGCGCTTCCCAGCGTGTCAATCAGCAAGCGCCACCAGAGTTTCGTCCGGCCGAATCTGCGCCGATCGGTGGCGGCGCGGCGGGCGAGGTCTCGAAAGACTTGTGCCATCTGATCGCCGAAGGCGCTGCGGAAGCTGGTCGGAAAAAAGAACAGCATCCAGTGATAGCAGCGATCGGAGCGACGGCCCAAGCGGTCGCGGCCTAACTTGCCACTCAATTCAGTCTACCCGTGAGCAGCCGCTTCTCGCGCGCCTGGCGGACCTGCCGCGCCAATCGGTCTGCTTCCGCGGCGGCAACCCGCCGCCCAAAGCGCGTGAGTCGGTAATATCGTCGGCGTTCATCGTCCAGCACCGGATCGGGCCGCTCCCCAGATTCTTCCAGCAGCCCGGTCGCGAGCATGCGCTTGATCGAGCCATACAGCGTGCCAGGCCCCAGCCTGGTGGCTCCGCCGGTCCGGAGTTCGACCTCCAGCATGATCCCATATCCGTGTCGCTCCTGATCGGCCAGCGCAAGCAAAATCTCGAACACTGCCGGGGTTAGTGGCAGCAGGTCTTGGGGCAGGGAAGTTGGAGTTGGCATTGCGGCTATATATCCGTAGTCGATATAATTCGCTACGATATAGTAAGCGTGGATTTAGAGCTTGTCAAGTCCCAATCCTGCAAGCTGTTATCATCGAGCCCATGGTCGAATCGGATGCTTTGAGTGGAGCAAAGCCAGTTGAACGATCTTACATCCAGTCGAAGGAGCAGCGATGATCACCATTCTTCAAGTGACCGCCGGATTGGCGCTGCTGATCCTGGGGCGGCGGCTGTTTTGGTTGGCGCTGGCCGCGTTGGGCTTTGTGGCTGGCATGACCTACGCCAGCGACTTCCTACCCGGACAATCTGAAGGGACGGCGCTCCTGATCGGGCTTGCCGCCGGCCTGATCGGGGCACTGCTGGCGGTCTTCCTTCAAAAGATCGCGATCGGGGCGGCGGGATTCTTGGCGGGAGGTTATCTGGCTCTCGGATTGTTTCGCTTGATCGGTGCCGAGCCTTCTGCGTTAGGCTTTCTTGTCGGCGGGGTGATTGGTTTGGTACTGATCTACCCGTTGTTTGACTGGGGACTGATCATCCTCTCTTCCTTGGCCGGCGCGCTGATCCTGGTTCAGACCCTGGACGCTGCCCGAGCCGTGTCGGCCATGGCGTTCGCAGTGGCTTTCGTTATCGGATTGATCATCCAGTCCTCGCTTCACCGGCGCCGTCCAAAACCACCCGCTCAACCAAGCCCCCAAGGCTAACTGCGCATAGCCAATTCAACCGGGTGGGTCGGCCCATGGTCACCTATCGCCGCGGCCCGAGGCTAGGTCTTTGGGCCGGCCGTAGAGGAACCAGTAATCTTCAGCCGGGTAGGCCGACTGAAGCGAGGGATCCCAAATGAATCGCCCTGCTTCGAACGAGGCTCGCAGGCGGGCGTCGAGCGCCCCCAGTCTTTTCCGCGTTTCACCGCCCTGAGGCTGACCGGCCGCTTCCTCAAGCAGATAGGTCGCCATGGCTCGGGCGCGAACCTCCTGCGGGTAACGTTCCGATTCACCGGGCAGCTCAGCCAGATCCTGGAGATAGGCCTGCCATTGATTCAGCCGCACCTTCAATTCGCTGGCCGCCTTCCGCTCCCAGGCGAGCCGCGACTGCCGGCGAGCCTCGTCAATTTGCTCATTCATTTTGTGGGCGCGCCGTCGGGCTGCCAAGTCCAACTTGTCTGAAGCGGCGGCCAACCCGCGCCGGCTCAGCTCGAGCCCACCGAGGGTCAGGTTGGGCAGATCCGCCGCCCCTGAAACCCGCCAGAACACTTCCGGCGAGAGCAAATAGCTCTCCAACTCGCCGACGGCGCTCTCGAGGACCCTGAGCTGGAATTCGGGGTCCGTCAAGTGGTCGATGTATTTCGCTTGATGGAGTCGAGCAACAAGCCGCGAGTGACCGGCTTGATGAGGAAGTCTTTGGCACCGAGCTGGAGTCCCATCTCCCGATCTTCGGGCAGGGACTTGGCGGTCAGAAAGATAACCGGGGGCAGTTCGTTTCGCTCCTGGTTGAGCGTTCGCAAGACATCGAACCCGGTCATGTCTGGCATCATGATGTCGAGCAGGATGACGTCGAAGCGGTCCTGGCGGATCTTTTCGAGCGATTCGGCTCCATTGTTGGCAAGATGGATTTCGTACCCTGCCGAGCTGAGGGTGAGGTCGATCAAGTCGAGCGTATCGCGCTCGTCGTCTACCACGAGGATTCGAAGACGTTCTGGCATAAGGCTGCTAACGGCCCGGAGGCGGCGGAATTGTACTCTTAGACCAGTAAGTGAACCGGGGCCTCGGTATAGCTCCTGAATACCTGGAGCCAGCGGGCGGCCTCAGCTCCGTCGGTCACCCGGTGATCGGCGGAAAGCGTGACCTGCAGCCGGGTCCCCGGGACGATCGCCCCGGCTTGCACAACCGGTTCCTCCCGGACGCTTCCCACGGCGAGGATCGCGGCCTCCGGCGGATTGATGATGGCGATGAAATGATCGACCTGGTACATCCCGAGATTGGACACAGTGAACGTCGAGCCCTCGATGTCCCCCGGACGAACCCGGCCAGCGCGGGCTCGACCGACGAGTTCGCGCAGCTCGGAGGAGAGTTGACGCAATGGGGTTCGATCAGCTCCCCGGAGGACCACCGTGAGCAGCCCCGCGTCTAGAGCAACCGCAACTCCGACGTTGATCTCGCCGTGCCGGACAATTTGATCGCCTTCGAGCCCCGAATTGAGGTTCGGGAACTCGCGCAGCGCCAGAGCGGCGGCCTTGACCAGGAAATCGTTGACCGAGAATTTGGAGTCTTCCGGCAACCGCGAGTTCAAATCTCTGCGGAGTGCCATCAGTGGGCCGGCATCTAAATCGGCAGAAACATAGAAGTGGGGGACCTGCTGTTTGGAAGCCGTCATGCGCCGGCCGATCGTCGCCCGCAGCTTGGAGAGTGGCACCCGTTCGGTCTGAAACGTGGGCTGCGCAGCCGCGGACCCCGGAGCGCCTAACATGGCTTGCACGTCGCGCTTGACAATTCGCCCCTGCGGCCCGCTGCCCGCCAGGTTCCGTAAGTTGATCCCACCTTCGGCGGCCAGCCGCCTGGCGACCGGAGAGGCCCGCACGCCGCCCGGGAGGTTGCCGTCACCATTTTCGGGACTTTCGACCGCCAGCACCTTTTCGGGCGCAGGCGTCGCCTGCTGGGCCGCCGCAACTGGACCGGAAGCCTGCTCGACGAGTTCCGCGGCATCGACCTGCTCGCCGGGCACGCCGATCACCGCGATCGGGGCTCCCACCGGCACCGAAGTGTGCTCGGCCACCAGGTGTTTGTGCACGACCCCGCCGGCCTCGGACTCTACTTCAATCGTCGCCTTGTCGGTCTCGATCTCGGCAAGCACCTCGCCCTTCGCTACCGAATCGCCCACGCCCTTCACCCAGCGGACTAACAATCCCTCTGCCATGTCGAAACCGAGCTTGGGCATCTTGATGACCGTGGCCATCAGAGCACCTCGCGCACGGCCTTGAGGATGTCGGCGACCTGGGGGAGGGCCTGCTGCTCGAGCTCCCGGTTGTAAGGGAGGGGGACCTCTTTCTGGGCGACCCGCTTCACCGGTGCATCCAAGTAGTCGAAGGCTTCTTCGCTCAATCGGCTGGCGACTTCGGCGCCGACGCCGAATGATCGCCAACCCTCCTCGACAACTACAGCCCGATTGGTCTTCTTGACGGAGGCAATCGCCGGTCCCATGTCCAGCGGCCGCAGCGACCGCAGGTCAATGATCTCGGCCTGCACTCCCTCTGCCGCAAGCTGCTCGGCGGCCTGCAAAGACAACTGCAGCATCTTCGAGTACGTGATCAGGGTCACATCCGAACCCTGGCGTTGCACTTTCGCAACCCCGATCGGCTCGACGTAGTCTCCTTCCGGAACCTCGCCCTTCGCCTGGTAGAGGGTGGCGTGCTCGATGAACATCACCGGATCGTCGGTGCGGATGGCGGCCTTGAGCAGGCCCTTTGCGTCGCGGGGAGTACCCGGGGCGACCACTTTGAGCCCTGGGAAGTGCGCGAATACGGCATCCGGGGTCTGCGAGTGAGTTGCACCGAGTTGCCGACCCCCGCCGCCCACGGCTCGGATCACGACCGGGACCCGGAATTGTCCGCCAAACATATAGTGGATCTTGGCCGCCCCATTCACGATCTGATCCATCGCCAGGAAGGCAAAGTTGATCGTCATCAACTCCGCCACCGGCCGCAGCCCGGCCATCGCTGCTCCATTAGCGGCGCCGACGATCACCCCTTCGGCGATCGGAGTATCCCGCACCCGTTCCGGTCCGAAGTGATCGTAGAACCCACGCGTGACGGCGTAGGTGCCGCCCCACAGGCCGACTTCCTCGCCAAGGATGATGACCCGCGAGTCGCGTTCCATCTCCTCCCAGAGAGCTTGCGAGATTGCCTCCCGGATCGTGAGCTCAGGCATTCAGTTTTCCGTGTAGATGTCGGTATAGAGGTCGGCAGGCACCGGATCCGGGCTGCTCTCGGCGAATTCGATCGCGGCCTGGATTTCCTTTTCGACCCGGGCGTTCTCCTCGTCGAGGGCCTCTGAATCGAAATGTCCCTCGGCGATCAACTGCGCAGAGAAGAGTGCGATCGGATCGTCCTTGCGCATGCGCTCGATTTCTTCGCTGTCGCGGTAGCGCTCGGGATCGCCCATCGAGTGCCCGCGATACCGGTAGGTAACGATTTCGAGAAAGAAGGGAGTGCTGGACTCCCGCACGGTTGCCAAAGCGTCCTGAGTGGCCGCCCGGACCGCAAGGACATCCATGCCGTTCACGATGGAATTCGGCATCCCATAGCCTTCGGCCTTCTGCCTCATCTCCAGGACTGCCGAGGAGCGTTCGACCGAGGTCCCCATCCCGTATTTATTGTTCTCGCAGATCCAAAGCACCGGGAGTTTCCACACCATCGAGAGATTGAGCGACTCATGGAAATAGCCGATATTCGTGGCCCCGTCCCCGAACATACAGATCGTCACTGCGTCATCGCCGCGATACTGATCGGCCAGAGCCATGCCCACCGCTAACGGCAGGTGGGCTCCGACGATCGCATAGCCGCCCCAGAAGTTCTTATTGATATCCGCCAGGTGCATCGAGCCGCCTTTGCCCTTAGCGGCCCCGGTGGCCTTGCCGAGCAGCTCGGCCATCACGACCTTGGCCTCCATTCCACAAGCTATGGCTACCCCGTGGTCCCGATAGGCGGTGAGCACTCGATCCTTGGGAAGCCGGACCGAGAGCACCCCGCTCGAGACGGCCTCCTGGCCGATGTACAGGTGCAGGAAGCCGCCGATCTTTCCTTGCTGGTAGAGCCGGGCCGCCTCTTCTTCCAGACGGCGCACCAGCACCATCTCATGGTAGAGGCGGAGCATTTCTTTCTCTTCCAGGGCTTTGATTGCGACGTCAACCTGCGCCATGGGGCGCCTCCATCACAGCTTCAACACCCGGCCATCGGCCGGGTTGCGGCAATGATTAGCCCCGGTCGGCCGGGGCCAGCGAGATTATATCAGAGGGGCTATTCCGCTGCCTTCAGGGGGAACCAAGAGCCCTCAAGTCGAACTCGACTTCGCCAGGATCGGTTCCCTTGGGCAGCGGCAGGCGGACCACGAACTCGGTCTGTTCCCCGGGGGACAGCGGCCCAGGAGCTGTGAACCAACCGGCCGAAAGCAGGACGCCATCGGTGCTGCGCAACTCTGCAAGGACTGCGGCCGGTTCCACGGTGCGCAGGGTCTCGTTGCGCAGGATGCCCCGCAGGAACAGGGAGGAGCCGACCGAGTGGAAGGCTTCGACCTCCGCCTGCAGGACCATTGGCTGCTCGGCCGGGCCGGCACCCTCGATCCGGCTTTCGACTCGCAGGGTCGCCGGGTCCGACCCGGTCAGCCGGCTCGTGAGGCCTGGGAAATCCTGGGCTGCGAAGGCGAGCCGTTCTCCGGCTTGCAGGGGCACCGGAGGCCGCAGCTCGGTCAGGCTCAAGATTCGATCTCCCTCCCATAACACGATGAGCACCCGTGCCTGAGCGGGCGCGCCGGCCGCGTTCCTCAAACTACCCACCACGAAGAGGTTTCCCTGCGAATCGATTCGAACTCGCGGGGCCTCGTCCAGAACCGGAGAGTCCGATACTCGAGAACCGACTTCGACCGCATCATGGTAGGCCTGCCAGTTCAGCTGGCCCGGGTTTCCACTCGCCAGCGCCAAGAAGGCGACTGATTCCTCGGCGCCCAGCACCCGTGGGCCATGCTGGAGCTCGGCCACCGCCCGAGGCTGGGAGGCCGCACCCAACCCGATCAATCCGAGCGAGGCGAAAGATAGGACCTGGGAACTTGGATTCGTGACGGTTCCCAGCAGGGCGAGATCGCCGGTCTCGGTGAGGAACTCTTCGAGCAGCTCGATTTCCAGCTTCGACCGACGAATCAAGCGTCGCTCGAAGGAATCGACCCGAGCCTCCGCCGTCACGGCCGGGCCCACCCCGGGGAATTCCGCGATGAATGGGCCGGCCTCGCCCGGCGCGAAGTTGGACATCAGAGTGCCTGTGGTGATTTCAGCCAGCTGCTTGCCGCGGCTATCGGCGACAGCCACCCGGATCCGGACGTTCGAGACACCACCCTCGGCCGCGTTGCGCAGCAAGCCGATTACCTCCCAATCCCCAGGCCGGTCTCCCGCGAGCAACACGATCGAATCGAGCTCAAGCGAGGGCAGGGCGGTGGCTGTAGCTGAAACGAGAGTTGCGGGCGGCGGGGATTGTCGGGCGGGAGGCGGGGCATCGCCGACCTGAGCGGCGCAACCCGAGGCAATGAGCAACGCGAGCAATCCGATCGAACGGTTCAAACTGTCACGGTGGAGAGCTCGGGCAGGAACCGGAGGGCGGTTATTCGTTAAAAGTCTCTTCGAAGCTTAGATCGAACTCGAAGGGTTCCGAAGAGCCGAGACCGGCTCCCTCACCGACCTGGCACAGTGCACTCGTGTCTGAGAGCAAGCAGTCGGAGAGCAACCCCAGGCCGACGGTTTCCAGCAAAGAGACCAATCCTGCCTGATCGCTGGCTAGCAGCACCAGCGTGGTGCGATCTTCCGATCGGGCGAGCCCGACAAACCCAATCCCCGCCGGATTGAACGAGCCGAATCCGGGGGCCGCCAATCGGCCGTCCGATGCCTCGGCCGGGAGCACCAGGCCGAGGGGCTCGATCAACTCAGCGAGTTCGGGATCCAGGTCGAACAGCCCCAGGACTAGCAGATCGCCGTCGGCGGGTATGTCATCCGGAAAGGACAAACCAACCCCTGCGGGAAGCAGTGCGGTGGAGATCGCTTTCAGGGCGACCAATGTCTCGGCCTGTAGGGCGAAGTCTGCGCTTTGTACTACCGAGACTGGGCCTGAGAAGACAAAGGGCAAGTTGTGAAGATCAGGCTGACGCTCGCCGTCGAGCAGAAACTCCGCCAGGTTTTGGATGAATTGGGCATTGTCCGCGACCGTATCGTAAGGGGATGTCATGAATGTCAGGTCACCCAACGCCAGGGTCTGGGAGCCGGGATCGAGGGCGGCGGCCGCCAGGCCGCCGCCCGTATCGGTGAGGGAGGAGAGGGTCGCCGCATCCCCGGATAGCAATGGCGTACCGCCTTGGGTCTGCACCGATCGTGCGGCATACAGCGCGACGGTCTGCAAGCCGGCGGTGAGCGGATGGTCGCCGAAGCCGCGCAGCAGCACATTGCGGAAGTTGCCCTCGTTCTCCGTGAGGTTGTAGAGGTAATCGTCGGAGAACGAAAGATCGAATGACCCCAGCAGTTGATTGGCAGCGGAAACGTCGTCGCTGGGCGCCAGGAAGAGAAAGCCGAAGACATCAATGCTGGAGCCGGTGCGGGTTGGATCGAGGACGACCACCAAACGCCCGCCGTGCTCGACAAAGCGTTCAACGGCGGCCAGTTCGCTGGGAGAGAAGACGACTGAAGGTGCGACCACCACGAACGAGCTGGCGTACTTCAATCGGCCTTCGAGTCCGAGTTCGTCGAACGCGAAGCTCGAATCCAACACTTCGATTCGTGCCCCCTGCGCGCTCAAGGCTGTAGTGAGTGAACGCAGCTCCGACATTGAGAACCGGTTGGAGTGGGACTGGTCAAACAGCACGAGCTCCGGTGGGCCGGCCTGGGAGCCAGCAAACGCAGAGATCTCTTCAGGCAATTCAATTGCGGCCTCCGCAACCGGAGGCTGCGGAGGGGAGAACTCAGAGTACGCCGGCACCTGGATGGGCGCCGCAGGCCGATAGAGGCCGCGGTAGTGCCACAACGTCCGCCCCACGAGCGGAAGTGCGATCAGAGCCAGCGCGAGCCACACCCGGCTGCGAATCACGGCAGGCTGCGCTCGCCAGGCGGGACGTAGAGCAGGTAGAACCCGGGGGCGTTGGGATAAGGAGTCAGGACGCCCTCCGGAGTCTTGAAGAAGAACGGCACTCCAAAACTTAAGGGCAATCCGGCCAAGTCGCGCAGATCGGCCACCCGATAGTTGGCGACGTGGCTGAGATCCGCCGCTTTCTCAATCGCGGCCGATATCGATCCGAGCTCGTCGATCAGGCCGAACCGGGCAGCTTCGTTGCCGAGCCAAATCTCGCCGCGCAGGATCCGTTCCGACCCGATGGCCAGAGCCTCGCCGCGGCCGAGCTGCACCGCGGAATAAAAAGCCTGCTTGATCGATTCCATCTCTCGCAAGCGGGCATCGCGGGCCGAGCCGAACAGCTTGTACGGTCCGGTGGAGGCGAGGTCCTCGAAGACCATCGGAGCCGTCGGCAGTTGGGAGATCACACCGACATTCCCGACCAGAGCCGAGGGGCCGGCGAAAATGTAGTCTGTGCCGACCGAAAGATAGTAGGCCCCGCTGGCTGCCACCCCCTGGGCCATCGTGACCACCGGCTTCCGTTCGCGCAACTTGGCAAGCTCGAGGTACACCGCCTCGGTGTCCACCACCGTTCCGCCTGGGCTATCCAGGACCAACACCACGGCTCGGACCTGGGAGTGGTCCCGGGCATAGTGGATTTGAGCGATCATTTCTCGGGCGGTGAAGCCGTAGATGGCGTCTTGCAGGTAGATAAGGCCGACGATTGGACGAGGGACGAGCGCGGCCAGCCCAAGGCCGACAAGTAGAGGCAATAAGATCCAAGCGAGCCAGGGACGAAGGCCGCGCTTGGAAGGGGCTGGCTCAGGAGAGGTCATCGGCAGGACTGCGAACTCGACTGGAGAGGCCGAATGCTACACCGATTTGTGGAGCAGGGCGAACGGCCGAGCCAATGGGGGAGTGAACTGGGAGAGCGGAGAATTCGCGGCGCGCCCGGCGTTAGTAAAGCGGCAGGCTCGGATCAACCTGGCGGGCCCAGGCGTTGATCCCACCCTTGAGGTTCTTCTGTTTGCGGAACCCGGCTCCGGCCAGCAGCTCGACCGCCCGGGCGGACCGTGAACCCGACTTACAGAACAGGACCATCTCTTCAGAGCTGTCCAGCTCGTGCATCCGTGCGGCCAACGATCCGAGCGGAATTAGCACGGCACCCTCGATCCGGGAGATTTCGAGCTCGTGAGGCTCCCGCACATCGATCAGCCGGAATCGCTCACCATTTGCCAGGCGAGCCGCGAGGTCGCTGGGCTCGATTTCAAACTCGCTGGCCAACAGACTTTCCTCCCGATCGTGGCCCGGGACGCCACAAAAGGCCTCGTAGTCGATCAGTTCAGTCACCTCGGGATTCTCAGAGCACACTCGACAGCCGGGATTCTTCTTGAGCCGCAGTTCGTCAAAGCTCATGTTGAGCGCATCGAACAGGAGCAGCTTGCCGATTAGCGGCTCGCCGATCCCCAGGATTAGCTTGAGCGCCTCGGTGGCCTGCAGCGCCCCGATCGTCCCGGGGAGCACCCCAAAAACCCCGCCTTCTGCGCATGAAGGAATGAGACCCGGAGGGGGTGGCTCGGGGAAGAGGCACCGGTAACATGGACCCCGCTCGGCCCAGAATACGCTCAATTGGCCCTCGAAGCGGAAGATCGAGCCGTAGACATTGGGCTTGCCGGTCAGAACTGCCAGGTCGTTGACCAGGTAGCGGGTCGGAAAGTTATCCGTGCCGTCGATCAGGATTTCATACGGCTCGGCGATCCGCAGGGCGTTTTCGGAGGTGAAGGGCTCGTCGTAAATGTCCACCCGGATCTCCGGATTGATGTCCAGGACTCTGGCGCGGCCTGAGACGACCTTGCGTTCCCCCAGGGTCGAGGAGCCATGTAGGATCTGGCGCTGCAGGTTGGTGAAGTCTACAACGTCGTAGTCCACCAACCCCAGCCGCCCGACTCCGGCGGCCGCCAGGTACATGGCGACCGGCGAGCCCAGCCCTCCGGTCCCGATGATGAGCGCCGAGGCGGCCTTGAGCCGGCGCTGTCCTTCAAGCCCGACCTCGGGCATGAGCAGGTGCCGGGAGTAGCGGAGGATTTCTTCGTGAGTAAGTTCTGTGCCGCTCGGCGAAAGTGGCATCGGCTGCATCGCTTTGGCGCCCTCAGCCCCCAAACCCGATTCTAACCTTCAATCGCTGGCGGCCGGTGTAGGGCTGGCCGAACGAGCTGCTCCAAGCTCACCAATCGCGGCCAGCTGATCCAGCAGGCGGGGCGCCCGGGCAACCCCATGGTTGACACCGCGCGGCCGGCCGCCCGAGTCGATGATAAACGTGGTCGGCAACGACAGGACCCCCCAAGCATCGGTGAGCTCGGGGCGCTCCAGAGCCTGCACCTTGATGATCTGCAGTCCCTCACCGAACTGGACCGCCACTTCTTGCAACGCCGGATCCTGTACCGTCTGACAGGGTGCGCAGCCGGGATCGGTGAAGTACAGGATCGCCGGTAGCCCCGGCCGGTACTCGGCAATCCCGAGGCCGTAGAGCGCCCGCCGGCGGAGCACTGCCCAGCCATAGGCCCGGTAGGCCAGAACCCCTAGGACAATGAGCGCCAGCGCCAGCGCCAGGCGGTCCAGATTCATCTCAGCCTGGTCGTCGTCCGGCGAGGATTCCCGGCGGGGGGGCCTTGCTGAAGCCAGGCACCCCGACTCGGTTCAACCAATAGTAGACCGCGCAGCCGACGCAGAAACCTCCGAATAGATTCAGGGCGACCAGCGCGATCACGACCCAGGTCAGCACCCAACCCAGTAGTGAAGATCCGGCCACAAACGCCAGCGTCGCGCCGGCCAGAAACGCTCCGCCAACCCCGAGTGCAAACCGGTGCGGCTCCGGGTTGTCCGGAATGAGTTCCGGGCCAATCCAATTCGTCCTGCGCAGCGTGCCATAGACGAATGTGAATTCTGGCTTTCCGCGGGCGGTACCGATCAGCATCAGCGTCGCCAGGATCGGGACCACCCAGGTCTGATCGGTCACGAAGGTTGCCAGCAGTACCCCCAGCCTCACGGCCATGCTCGTCTGGAGCGCACTGTGGTCGACGGCTCTCAAAGTCGTCATTGTCGTTCAGCCTCCTGCCACACTCGGAAGAATCATGAGCTGGTCGCCCTCCGCAAGCGGGGTGAGCACTCCGGCCAGCGCCCGCACGTCCTGGTCGTTGACGAAGAGATTCACATAAGGCCGAAGCTGTCCGCCGTCGCCGAAGAGGTGGGGGGCGAGTCCGGGGTACCGCTCGGCGAGTTCCTGCAGCGCGCCGCCCACCGTGGTTGCCTCGGTCGCGACTTCAATCTGCCCCTCGGTGTAGGCCCGCAGGGCGGTTGGAACCCGGATGTTGCTCATCTCGTCTCCTGCTCGATCGCGAGCTGCTCTTCGACCATCTGCACATGATCATCCTGCAACCGCCAGGCTCGGGTCTGCTCGGCGATGCCTTGGCGGACGGTCGTGATCAGGTAGACATACCAGGGGACGGCCCAATCCACGTCGAACTTCGAAGGAGTGGGTGGATGATCAGGATGGGAATGAAAGACTCCCAGGACGGTCAGCCCCTGTCGCTGGGCCTCTTCTTCGGCCCACAGAATGTCTTTGGGATCGATCAGGTAGCGGCGCCCGCGCTGCTTGGCCTCAAATCTGTTGTGCACCGGCAATGCCGAACTCACGCTCCGCTCTTCTCCAGCCAGCAATCCCAGGAGCAGGCCGGCGCCTTCCTCTGGATACTGCTGTTCGGCATGTCTACGGATCTCGGCCATCGGTTGAGCCGCAATCCGCAAGCTCACGGCTCCCTCCAGAACGGTTCGTCCAGGTATTTGAGGCCGGAATCCGGGAATACTGCAACGACCGTGCCCGCCTCGAGACGCCCGGCCACGTCCAGGGCCACAACCGCGGCAGCCGCCGCGGAGACTCCCACGAGCAAACCCTCCTCGCGGGCCAATCGGCGCGCCATCGCGTAAGCCCGTTCGGTGGATATCTCGAGGATTTCGTCTGGCAGACTTGGGTCGAAGATCTCCGGGACTCGGCTGGTGGGCAAGTGCTTGAGCCCTTCCAGACCATTCAGCGGGCTGTTCGGCTGGAACCCAACGATCGAGGCGTTGGGGATCTGCTCTTTGATCCAGCGACCGGCCCCGGTAAGGGTTCCGGTGGTGCCCATCCCCGCGACGAAGTGGGTCAGGCGACCTTCGGTATCCCGCACGATCTCGGGTCCGGTGGTTCGATAGTGGGCGAGCCAATTCGCCGGATTTGAGTATTGATCCGCGTAGAAGTAGCGCTCCGGGTCGCTTGCGGCCATCTCGGCAGCCAGCTGACGGGCTCCATCGGAACCCTGCAGCGGGTCTGAGGTGATCACCTCGACTCCCAACGCCTGCAGCAATCGCATTCGAGTGGAATTGAGATTCCCGGGAACCACAAGCTGGAGCCGGACTCCGAGCGAGGCTCCGAGAGTCGCGTAGGCGATTCCCATGTTGCCTGAACTGGAATCCAGGAGCGTCCGCCCATTCGATAGGCTCCCTGCTTCAAGCGCCTGACGCAAGATCTCTGCGGCCGCGCGATCCTTGACCGAGCCGCTGGGGTTATGCCACTCGGCCTTGCCAAACACCTCAATCGAGGCTGGCAGGTGCGACGTCACACGCTCGAGCCGGATCAGCGGCGTGTTGCCGACCTGGTCGATCAAACCCCGACGTTCGAGCAGTTGGTCCGTTCCGATCATAGGTTGTCTCAGACAAAAATTAAGCTCGCACCCGTTAGGTCCGATGGATCTTGACTCCATCGCGGGGGCGAGCCACTCATTATCCGCTTGGGGCAGCTAAGCTGGGTCTGCCGTCTGCTCCGATCCCTCAGGCGGGTGGCTGTTGCCCCCGCCTCCAACACATGCACTCTCTCATATTGGCGAATATTTCTAAGCTAGTTGATGAATATTATATCGAGCCCGGATAGCCTGTCAAGGTTGCAGTTAACGGCTTGGATGCGGCGCCTGGCATGGGACCGGGGTCAGGGGGTCGTCCGTGAAAACCCCTTGCTATAATGCCTCCGTCGGGATAGCATGCCGCCTGCCATGTCCAGACGTGCGGCAGGCGAATCCCGTCGGTCCCCCAACCCAACTCAAAGCCAAGTACCACGGCATCTGGCCGTTGTATTGGGGGTTGCGGTGGTGGTGGCCACGGTGCTCACCGCTTGGCGGCCGGCGAGTCTCGACCCAGGTGAGTTGGTTGGAGACCTTATGGCAGCCTTGGAGGGGGGGCAGCTGGCCGCCCCTCTGGAAACGCCGGAGAGTACCGGCGTTCTACCGATCGGGGTGGTGGCCGGCCATTCCGGCCTTCATCCGGCCAGCGGATTGGAAGACCCCGGGGCGGTCTGTCCGAACGGGTTGCGCGAGCTGGATGTCAACACCCGGGTAGCTAATCTGGTGGTTCAGGGGCTGGAGGCAGCAGGCTTAGTCGTGGAATTGCTGGAGGAGTGGGATCCCAAGCTGGCCGGTTATCGGGGAGCCGCGCTCGTGTCGGTCCACGCCGATTCTTGTTCAGCAATCAACGAAGATGCGACCGGCTACAAGGTCGCCGCGGCGGTGGATACTGCCGTTCCGGATCGATCGCAGCGGCTGGTGGCCTGTATGGCCGACCGCTACGGCCGAGCCACTGGCCTGCGCTTCCACCCGAACAGCGTGACCCTTGACATGACCGAATATCACAGCTTTTACGAGATCCACAGTCAAACTCC
Source organism: uncultured Anaerolineaceae bacterium (assembly GCA_964590515.1). GTDB lineage: Bacteria > Chloroflexota > Anaerolineae > Anaerolineales > E44-bin32 > JADFRG01. The sequence continues at coordinate 38,247 of CAZPZD010000001.1, forward strand.
GGCCGCAATCATCGAGGTCGGTTTTCTCTTCCTGGATCAGGGCTTCCTGGTAGACGAGCCGGATCGGGTGGCCCGAGGGATCGTGGATGGCCTGCTCTGTTTTGTAAACAACGAGCCAGCCACCTTTCCACTCGAGAGTTTGCCTTGAACCGCCTTTCGATCGCCGACTCCCCCGGGGCCGCCGCGGCCATCCACGCCGCGCATCAGGCGCTCGCCCGGGGAGATAAAGCCACTGCTCGCCGCCAGGCCCGCCTGGCAGCTAAACTCGCACCTCAGTCCGAAGAGCCATGGCTATACCTGGCGGCGACCTCCGAAGCAAAGGCCGCACTGGCCTACCTCGCCCGGGCCCTAGAAATCAATCCGCGTAGCAAGCGGGCCCGTAAGGCGATCCGCTGGACGGTGCGGAAGCTGCCGCCGCGCAGCCGCAAAGCGGTGCTGCGTGAATTGGACGTTCAGCCGCTTCCGTTCGAAGCGCTCAGCCCACGCCGAATCCTCTCCTGGCGGATCGCCTTGCCGGCCCTGGGATTGGCCGTGGGGATCGGACTTTGGCTGGGCGGACAGCCGGCCGATGCCCGCGAGCCGCATTCGGCTTCGGCCCCGCTCGACAAGGCGACTTTGACTCCGACTCCGACCCCAACTTCCACTCCGACCCCAACGCCGACGCTCACTCCTACCCCGACCCCGACCTTTACCCCAACCGCGACCCCGACCCAAACCCGGCGACCAGCGGTCTCCCAGCACTACAGCGCGGATCCGGCGGAGCTGGCGGACGAAGGCCGCTGGATCGACGTGGACCTCAGCCACCAGACCGTCACGGCCTACGAGGGAGAGACCGCGGTCCAGAGTTTCGTGGTGTCCACCGGCACGGCAATCCATCCCACCGTGACCGGGCAATTCCGGGTTTACATCAAACTGCCTTCCACCCCGATGGCCGGACCAGGCTACTACCTGCCCGGTGTGCCATGGGTGATGTACTTTTACCGTGGCTACGGCATACATGGCACCTACTGGCACAACAACTTTGGCACCCCCATGAGCCACGGCTGTGTCAACCTCACTATCCCCGATTCAGAGTGGCTATATAATTTCGCCCCCCTCGGGACACTGGTAAACGTACACCCGTAGCGGTCCGATTCTTGCAAACATTCCGGGGGAAGGGGTAATTCCGTGCCGGACGGAATCGAAATCAGCGATCCACTATCCCGACGGGAGTTCGTTCGCCTGTCTGCCACCGGCCTGCTGGCCCTGGGGGTTCCCTCCCAGTGGACCCAGGCCGCGGTCGAGGCCGAGCCGGGCCTGCTCGGTCGAGTGGTCGATCCGACTCTAGATATCTTCAGCCGTCCCTCCTTTGCTAGCGAGAAACTCAAGACCCTCTGGCGGGACGACGTCTTCGAGATCGCCGCGGCGTGGGTTGGAGATCCAATCCCGGAGCACAACCGCACCTGGTACGAGGTCAACGGGCTTGGCTTTGCCCATTCCGCCTCCGTCCAGCCCGTGCGGGACCTGCCAAACCTGCCCCTGGAAAGCATTCCCCTCGGAGGGGTGCTGACGGAGGTCTCCGTGCCCAATGTCAATGCACATTGGAGGCCGCGGTCAGATAGCGAGTTGGCCTACCGCTTCTACTACGGGATGACATTCTGGGTGACCGGGGTAAGCCAGGATGTCAGCCTGCAGAAGTGGTATCGGATCTTCGATGACAAATACACCTACGTGTACTACGCGCCGGCCTACGCCTTTCGCCCCATCCCGGTGTCGGAGCTGATCCCGATCTCGTCGGAAATCCCTCCGAGCGAGAAGCTGATTGAAGTGGACCTGGCCCATCAGTGGGTAAACTGCTACGAAGCCGGACAGCTGGTCTTCACGACCAAAGTGTCGACCGGTCGGAAATTTGGCCAGGACCTGTACCTTACTCCGGCCGGCGCGTTCGAGACGTTTCGCAAACGACCCTCCCGTCACATGGCGGCCGGCAACCTGGCCAGCGGCTACGACCTGCCGGGGGTGCCATGGGTCGCCTACATTGATGAAGAAGGGGTCTCATTCCACGGCACTTTCTGGCACAATGACTTTGGGGTGCCTCGAAGCCATGGGTGTATCAACATGAGCATCGACGCCGCGAAGTGGCTGTATCGCTGGACCAATCCGGTGGTCCCCAAGCACGAACAGGAAGTCTGGAAGGGCCACGGAACCCCCGTTCTGGTTGCCTGAACACTCAACTCATGGCGAAACATGCCTTGTTTGCTGGCCTGGTCGCTGACGCTCTCGGCGAGCCGGTGGATGTCGCCTCCGTCGGGGGCGAGGCCTTCTACGTACTGGATGATGACGGGTTCAAGCGACACATCGAGAGCGAGGCTGTGGACCGGCAGGTCCTGGCCAAGTTTTCCGAGTTCATTCGGGGCAACGAAGAGCTGGTTAGCGAGGGCACGATGAAGGCCATCGGGCAGGAAGATATCTTCACGAAGGCCATCATCGATAACTCGCTTAAGAACCTCGAGCAACAATTCGAGCGGCTAATTGAGACCGGGCTCCCGGAGCAGGTTCGGGCCTGGATGGGGATGCTGGGGTTTCAGGTGCGGATTGACGCCCACGGTGAAGTGATCGAAGTCCGGCAGCCGATGGGTCCACAAAACGGCGACAACTGAAGGTAGAATCAGAGCAGGTTAGAGATCGAAATGACACTCTCTGAGTACATTCTTGACGTAAACGAAGCGACTTTCGAGACCCAGGTCGTTCTCAAATCGTTTGAGGTCCCGGTCGTCGTGGATTTTTGGGCACCCTGGTGCGGGCCTTGCAGGGTCTTGAGCCCGATCCTGGAGCGGATCGCCATTGAGGCTGGGGGCGACTTCGTCCTGGCCAAGGTCGATGTTGACGAGAATCCGAACCTCTCGATTCGCTACGGAGTGCACGGGATTCCGGCAGTGAAAGCGTTTCGAAACGGCGAACTGGCGGCTCAGTTCCATGGCGCTCAGCCGGAGCGGACCGTCCGCAAGTTCATCGAGCAGCTGACACCGAGTGAGGCGGAGCAGGCCGTCGAGCAGGCCCTTAGCCTGCTCGCCACCCGTCACTACCCAGAAGCCGAGGCGGCCTATCGAGAAGTGTTCGAGCAAGATGAAACGAACTCCGAGGCGGCCCTGGGACTGGTCGAGTCGTTGCTCATACAAGGGAAAGGGTCGGAAGCGCTCAGCATTCTGCAGAATTTCCCTCCAGGTACCGCCTGGGTGAAGGCAGAGGGATACCTGCCACTCGCCTCCCTGCTAAACGAAGTTGAAACGGCAGCGCCAAATCTCGATCTGTCGCCGCTCGACGCCAGCCTATATCAGGCGGGCCGGTTAATCGGGCGGGGGAATCTGCCAGCTGCGATGGACGGCTTACTGGACGTCCTCCGGCAGGAGAAATCCTATCGGGGGGGATTACCCAAGCGAGTCCTGCTGGCGCTGTTCTCCCTGCTGGGTGACCCGGACCCACTGACCCGCAAGTACCGAGACGAACTGGCCTCCGTGCTGTTCTAGTCGGGCCGGGGAAGCTAAGGGGCCGGGCAATTTGCCCGGCCCCTTTTTTGTTGCGAATCAGCAAGCCAGCCTAGACTATTTCAATACAAGGGTGCCCCATGTTGTGGGATTGGTCAGGGTGCGGGTGGTTATTGTGGACACCATGGACTGCTGAACGGGAGCCCCACTCAGGTCATTGTCCGAAATGGAGAGTGCGAAACCGAAGCGGTCGCCCGCATCGGGCGTCACCGCAAACACCGTCCACGGGATCATCGCCTCCAGGTTGTAACCCTCGGTAGTGGTCACCGCCTTCAGGCTCACTCCCGACAACGACCCGGCCGAGCCAATGGGATACCACCGCCAGGCCTCACTCGCCAGCGAACCATAATTCCCCGGCGATAGTCCAATTTGGTAATCGTCGCTCGTCAGCGAATTCGAGAAGAAGTCGCCGGTCAGATCGCTGTCGAGTTGAAGCTCAACGATGTCGCCTTTGAAAATATTCCGTCCGCTGGACACCTGCACCCGCTTGTCGTCCGTAACCTGCAGACCAAGATACAGTCCCTGCTCGGTCCAACCAATGTGGAATCTGGCTGAGGCATCCGCGGCGCCGGTCCAATTGCTCGCTCCGAACACGACATTCGCCAGCTCACGGCCCAGGTCGGTCCAGTCGGCGAGATCGCCATCGATAGTCGGTGGCGTCTCGAGAAAAGCGGCTTCGACCGGGGAACCGTTCGGACGGGTGTCGAGGGTGGCCGGGGAAGAGGTGCCGGTCGCCTCGGCGGTCGCGCCAGGAAGGACCTGGGTGGGAGTGGGGGTTGGCGTGTTGGCCGGCGGCAAGGTCCGAGTCGCGACCGGGGAAGTCGCCGACGGGGCGAAAGCCGCGGTCAGGGTAAGGTCGGGAGTCGGAAATGCGAACGGAGTGGGAGAGGTCGCGCCTGGCAGTGTGCATGACAGCAGCGTGCCGGCCAGGACGAGCAGAGGCAACAATCGTTGGGGCATGCGGCGGGCGATTGTACACCCATCGTGGATTTGGGGACATCAGCGCAGCCGCTGAGTGGGGCGGGTGGGACTCGAACCCACACGAGGTCACCCTCAGAGGATTTTAAGTCCTCGGCGTCTGCCAGTTCCGCCACCGCCCCACCTGATTCTAGCTTAGGTCGCCACTCTCTGGTGAGTTGCTGAAGGTGTGACACCTGGGAAGCATGGCCCGCGCGACCAGGATGCTATAATCCCGCCGATTTCGATGTTAAAGGGTTTATCGAAGCTGCTGGGCGGCGATTCGCTGGCTCGAGACTTAGAGCGCTATGAGGCGCTGGCCCGCCGGATCAACTCGCTCGAGCCCACAATGCGCGCCTTGGCCGATCCGGAGCTGCGCGCCAAGACCGCCGAATTCAAGGACCGGCTAGCCTCCGGCACCTCTCTGGACGATCTGCTTCCGGAAGCATTTGCCGTCGTCCGAGAAGTTTCCGTTCGCACCATCGGATTGCGTCACTTCGATGTGCAGCTGATCGGCGGCGCGGCGCTGCATGAAGGGCGTATCGCCGAAATGAAAACCGGGGAAGGCAAGACCCTGGTCGCCACTCTCCCGCTGTACCTCAACGCGCTGACCGGTCGGGGGGTTCACTTGGTCACGGTCAACGACTACCTCGCCCGCCGGGATGCCCGCTGGATGGGACCCCTCTTCAGCTTCCTGGGGATGGAAGTGGGAGTGTTGCAAGAGGCGGCTCGGACCGAACATGGTCGAAAGGCTTTCACGTTCGACCCGAGCCGGATGACCGGCCAGGAGGACGTGTATCAGATGCAACTGGTAGACCGCCGGGTAGCCTACCAGGCCGACATAACCTACGGCACCAATAACGAGTTCGGCTTCGACTACTTGCGCGACAACATGGCCCCCACCCTGGAGTCCCGCTCCCAGCGCGGCCATCATTACGCGATCGTGGACGAAGTCGACAACATCCTGATCGACGAGGCCCGGACCCCGTTGATCATTTCCGGACCTGCAGAGGAAGACCCCGCCCTCTACCAGCAAATGACCGGGGTGGTGAGACAGCTGGAGGCCGAAGACTTCGAAATCAGCGAGCGGGATCGCGCCATCTCGCTCACCGAAATCGGCGAAGACCATGTGGAACGTTTGCTGGGTCAGCCATTGCGGGATCCGGAGCGCCCGGAAGACATCACCCCCGAACAGGCCCGGCTGCTCGGGTACTTGGAGCAGAGCTTGCGGGCCAACTTCATCTTCAAGCGGAACAAGGACTACGTCGTCCAGGGCGGCCGGGTAATCATTGTGGATGAGTTCACCGGTCGAATGATGCCGGGCCGGCGATGGTCCGACGGACTGCATCAGGCGGTGGAGGCGAAGGAAGGCGTTCGCATCCGCGAGGAAAACGTCACCTACGCCACGATCACCCTGCAGAACTACTTCCGGATGTATGACAAGTTGGCCGGCATGACCGGGACCGCACTCACCGAAGCCGAGGAATTCAACAAGATCTACAAGGTCGACGTGCTGCCGCTGCCGACTAACCTGGAATACATCGCACAACAGCCGGACTCCGAGCTGGTCGAGCTTCAGGCCAAGGAGAACGGGGGCCGATTCGGTTACTTTGCGCGGCGAGCCGACCCGGAGCAAGTGCCGGTCTTCTGGCGACGCAAAGACCTACCAGACCTGGTGTACCGGACCGAGGAAGCCAAGTTGCGTTCGGTCTGCCTGGAGATCCTGCGGCGGCATGTGCTTGGTCAGCCGATGCTGGTCGGGACCACCTCGGTCGAGCTGTCCGAGCGTTTGTCGGGGCGGCTGCGGGCCGAGCTGCTCCAGCGACTGGCCATGATCCAGCTGCTGCGCGAGGCGTATATGGCGGCCCACGAGATCCCGGACGATGGCCGACGGGTGGAAGAGCTGCTGGAACTCTATGCCCCTCTCGATACCCTCGACACCGGGCGCCTGCGGCACTTCGCCCGCGAGCTCGGACTCGCCCTCAATCCGATCCGGCCCGAGAATCTGGAGCGACTGTCGTCGCTACTTGAGTTGGGGCCGGAACATCAGGAGCGGCTCGCCAAATCACTTCAGGCCGGCATTCCTCACAATGTACTGAACGCCAAGAAGCATGCCGAAGAGTCACAGATTATCGCCAGTGCCGGTGCATATGGGGCGGTCACCATCGCCACCAACATGGCCGGGCGCGGCGTCGACATCAAGCTTGGCGGTGAGATCGCCGAAGAAGTGCTGGCGGGGGTCGGTCGAGTGCTGCGGCGGATCGGGATCCAAGACCCGGAGACCCTGAACCTGCAAGAGCGGGAGGCCGCGCTCGAGCGGGCCGATCCGAGCGCGATTGGAATCTACGAATCCGAAGTGGAGTTGTTCCGCCGCTTCATCGGTGAGGAGAAGCTGGTCCGAGAGGCCGGCGGGCTGCATGTGCTCGGATCGGAACGTCACGAAGCCCGGCGCATTGACAATCAGCTGCGAGGCCGATCGGCTCGCCAAGGCGATCCCGGATCGTCCCAGTTCTTCCTATCCCTGGAGGACGAGTTGATGCGACTATTCGGAGGGGCACAAGTCTCCGGCCTCATGCAAAGACTCGATATCGACGATGCCACCCCGATTTCGCACGGGATCGTCAACAAGACGATCGAGCAATCTCAGACTCGAGTCGAAGGTGCAAACTTCGACCGTCGCAAGCACCTGCTGGAATACGACGATGTGCTAAACCAGCAGCGAGAGATCTTCTATCACCAGCGCAACCAAGTTTTCATCAAAGAGGACCTGAGTGAGGATCTCCGGACCATGCTGCAGGCCGAAGTCAAGGCGCACGTGAGCGCGGCACTGGCGGATCCGGAGGGGCCATGGCGGCTGCTGGCGTGGTTGGAGGAGGTCCAGCCGACGCTGGGCATGGACCGCGAGCAGCCGTATCCCTCCTTCATGCTGAAGCTGCTTGCCGGGCAGCTGGAATCGATTGATCAAGCCGACGAGCTTGGCCCGGCGCTGGCCAGGCTGGCCGAGGACTCGCTTAAGGCCCAAGCGGAGCACCTCAATCGCGCCGCCCAGAGTCAGCTGGAGCGAGCCCTCGCGAGCTTGGAAACCCAGGTCCGGGAGCGGACCGACTTGGCCGAGATGGCTATCGATGGCGCATACCTGGAGGCCGAACAGACCGAGGCTCCGATCGACCCGGGCGCGATCTTGAGCGCAGTCGAGTCAACCGCCGGCTTACGGCTGGAGGCCAACGGGAAGGTCCGACAACTGATCCGGGATGACCCGAACCGTTTCCGGGCCTCGGTCCCTGAATTGATTGAGGCCAGCCTGGGGTTGCGGGTCTGGGCCGGGCTGATCCAGACCTTGGAGAATCGAGTCGGCGAGAGTCTCAACCTACAGCTTCAAGAACCCATTGATTGGGACCGGGCCGAAGCCGAGCTGTTCTCGGCCTTAGCTCGAGTACAGGAGCGCCAGGCGACCCAGGCGGTGCTCGACATTTCTCGCGAGTTGGAACCCCTGCTGCAGAGCGGCAAGTCGATCGATGGCCCACTCAAGACCCGCGCCCTGCTCCAGCTCAGCTATGCCCGGCAGACCCTGTTCGACTCGCGGAGCCACCAGGCCAGGGAAGTCATCATCCCGCGGCTCTCCTATGCCTATCACGCCGCGAGCGTGCTGAAGGGTCGCAATCCGGTGGAACTGAGTGAAGCGATCGTGGCCCACCTGGATGGGGCCCGCGAGTACTTGCAGCAGGCGATCGGCAGCAGCACCCTCGCTCAGATCCATCGACAACTGTTCCTGGGCGTCGGCGACCGCTTGTGGGTCGATTACCTGACCCAGATGGAGGCCTTGCGGACCTCGATCGGACTCGAAGCCTATGGCCAGCGGGATCCGCTGGTCCAGTACAAGAGCCGGGCGGTCGATCTATTCCGAGCGCTGCTCGAAAATATCCGGGGCGGAATTGTTGGCCGCCTTTTCAGGATCCAGTTTGGGACACCCCAGCCGGCGGTCGCGGCCCGACCCGCAGTGGGCCAACCGGCTCCGAGCCTGGGCACCAAGTCTCGGCGCCGCAGGCGTCGGGGTCGCTAAGGCCGCTCGTGTCCCCTCCCGGCTCACAGTTCGAACTTCAGCAAGAGCTCGCGATCTTGCCCAAGGTAGACCTGCACCGGCATCTGGAGGGCTCGCTGCGGCTCAAGACCTTGCTCGAGGTCGCCCGGCAAGAGGATCTCGACCTGCCTAAAGAGGAAGCCGAGCTCAGGGAGCGGGTCCAAATCGCGGGAGAACAGCCCAAGACCCTTCCAAACTTCCTCTCCAAATTCCGCACCTTGCGCCAGATCTACCGGTCGCCTGAGATCATCCGCCGGGTGACTCGGGAGGCAATCGAGGATGCGGTCGAAGACCAAATCCGCTACTTGGAACTGCGCTTCACGCCGGTGGCTCTCTCGCAGGCAAAGGATTTCCCACTAGCCGAGGTTGTGGATTGGGTAATTGAGTTTGCTACCGAGGCTGCCGAGCAGGTCGGGGTTCGAGTCGGCTTGATTGCCAGCGTCAACCGCCACGAACCCATTCGGCTGGCGGAGCAGGTGGTCGAGCTGGCCGTGGCTCGGAGTGGGGACGGGATCGTCGGTCTCGATCTGGCTGGAAACGAGGATGAGTATCCGGCCGAGCCATTCGTCTCCCTGTTTCGATCGGCCCGGTCTGCCGGCCTCGGAATTACCGTGCACGCCGGTGAGTGGGCGGGCGCCGGCTCCGTCCTCCACGCGGTAAACGAAATGCAGGCCTCGCGGATCGGCCACGGGGTCCGGGTGATGGAAGACCCTCAGGCGGTGCAAGTGGCGCGGGCCGCCCGGACAGTGTTCGAAGTTTGTCTGACCAGCAACCTGCATTCGGGCGCCGTTTCCGACATGGGGATCCACCCGCTGCCGCAGATGATCGATTCGGGTTTGCAGGTCACCCTGAACACTGACGACCCCGGAATCTCCAACATTCGACTGAGCGACGAGTATTACACGGCGGTTGCAGAGCTCGGTCTCTCGATTGAGACCCTCAAAGGTCTGATCCTGGCCGCCGTCCAGGCGGCCTTTATTCCGGACCGCGGGAAACGCGAATTGGAGCGCGACCTGAAGAGGGCGCTCGGACTTGCCTCGGTCCCCGATGCACCAGGGTGAGCTGGAGTTCCACCTCGTAAGCGACGGGATCGTCTGGGTCGACCCCGGCGGTCCGTTCGGGCTGGTGCCCCGGGCCCTCTACCGCCGAATTGTTGAACCGAACCAAAGCCACCTGATTCCCCAGACTCTGACCTGCATGCTCGTCCGATCGGAAGGCAAGACGATCCTGATCGATACCGGCCTTGGGCCAAAGCTCGACCCGAAAGAGGCGAGGAACTGGGGACTCGTCCGGGTCGGCAGCGGGCTGGTCACCAGCCTGGAGGCTCTTGGGATCTCGCCCTCCGATATCGACCTGGTGGTCTGCACCCATCTGCATGCCGACCACTGCGGGGGCAACACCCGCCTCGAAGCGGGCGAGCTCGTGCCCACTTTTCCCAACGCGACCTATCTCGTGCAACGCATGGAATGGGCGGACGCCAGCCACCCCGACCCGCGCACCCGAGGGACGTACTTCGCGGAGAACTTCGGTCCGCTGGTCTCGGAAGGGAGGATGCGGTTACTGCACGGTGATCAGCCGATTACGAGGCACGTCCGATGCGTGGTGACGCCCGGGCATACCCGAGGCCATCAGTCGGTGGTGCTGGAGTCGGGAGACTGGTCCGGTCTCTTTGTTTCCGATATGGCTACGTTTTCGGTTCACATGGCGAGGGCTGGCTGGCTGACTGCCTTCGATGTGGACCCACTCGAAAACATCAGGACCAAGCAACGCTGGCAGCGCTGGGCCTTGGAACGAGAGGCCTGGCTTTTCTTCATCCACGATCCGGTTAAGCCGGTCGCCCGGCTGCGCGAACAGGACGGGCGACTGGAAGCGCTTCTCGTTGAAGAAGCCCGGCCGGTTATTGACCCGCTTCCCACTCCGCAACCGATTCTCGAATCAGGCGGCTGATCTCTTCGTCTGGCACCTCATCTAAGGCATAGGTCTTCAATCCGATCAACACCTTGACCCCGCCTGCCGCATCAGGGATCAGTTGTACGCCCTTGGCCTTGTTGCCCGCATCGGCGAGCACCCGCTGCAAGATAGAGTTGATTCCTTCCAACATGCTCCGGCTGCCCGGCCGGGCGGCGGTCCGCGGGGCGGACGGTACGGCTGGGGCACGCAGCCCCTCAACGAATCGACTTGCAAGATCGGCGGCCAGGGCAGTCAGCTCCATCCGGAGCTGCTCGTCTTCGATCTGAGAGATTGCTCGGTATTCCTTGCCGCCTGCCCGCAAGATCAGCCCTGCGCTGGTCGGGTCCCGGTAGATCTCGGCAACGAGCTTCCGTTCAGCGAAGCCGGCGGGTGCCGGCTGCTGCTCAGCGGGCACCCTGGTTCCCACCGGCCCTTCGTCCCGCTCAGTCGCCCCAAGGTCCGCGACCTCGGACTCGGCGTCCTCGGCCTCGGAGACCACGGCGGACTCCTGCGGAACAGGCGCATCGGCCGACTGCTCTTCCCGCGCGGCCCGGCGATTCAGGACCAACGCGACCGCGATCAACCCGACTGCGAGGCCGACGATGATCAACAGAACCCCGATCAGTAGCTCCTGATCCATGCTCAGTTCTTTCCCCAGGGCTGGCAGTTCGGGCAGGTAAAAGTGCTTCGCTGGCCAATCACAGACCGGGCGATTGTCGTTCCGCAGACCGGGCATGGCTGCCCTGCCTGTCCGTAAACCCGAAAGTGGTTTTGAAAATTTCCACCGCGATACACCCAATCAATGCTCGCACCATTGTGGCGCAGCCCGTCCCGAAGTGCGCCGCGGATCCCCTTCCAGAGGGCCCGGACTTCGGAGGGCTGCAGGGTCTGACTACTGCGGAGCGGATGGAGCCTGGCCCGATGAAGAGCCTCGTCCACATAGATATTGCCCAGTCCGGCGATCGCCGCCTGATCCAGGAGCAGCGGCTTAAGGGCGCGTTTGTGCCGATTGAGAATCAGCTGGAGCTTCCTTGCTTGGAACTCGGCCGACAACGGTTCCGGGCCAAGCCGCTTGAGTACGGTTTCAGGGTCCGCCACGAGGTAGACCCGACCGAACTTCCGGGGGTCGCGGAACCGCAACTGCCGACCCGAGGCGAGCCGAAAGATTGTGTGATCGTGGGCTGTCCGGCGAACTCCGGCCGGAGCGATGAAGAGGTCGCCGCTCATCATGAGGTGGACCAGGAGCGAATCGCGGTCCAGCGATAGGTGGATGAACTTGCCCCGGCGATCGATCTGCCGAACGCTCTGCCTTCGGATACGCCGCCGAAAGTTCGCCGGCGAGGGGTCGACGACATGGCGGGGCCAGCCTAATCGAACCCCGATGATTTGCTCGCCGATCAGCGACGGAGCATCCGCCGTGCCGTTACGCAACGATCGGCAGATGGTCTCGACCTCCGGAAGTTCAGGCATCGGTGCGGATTATACAGCGGGGTCGGCGGAGCCTCGCCGCGCCAGTATCCTCCGCCGCCCGGAGCCACCTAATCAAGGGACGACGAGCAAATCCCGCAGGCCCTCAAGCTTTGCCGGACCGATCCCTTCGACCTGGAGCAGATCCTCGAACCGTTGAAACGGACCGTATCGATCCCGGTATTCGATGATATTTTTGGCCAAGACCGGGCCGATCCCTGGAAGCTGCTCCAGCTCCGGCGCGCTGGCGGAGTTGAGTGACAGCCGGACCTCGCTGCCTGCCAACTGGACCCCAGAGGTGGCCACCGAATCGACCAGCAGCGGGACCTCGATCCGCCGCCCGTCTTCAAGAGGCTGGGCCAAATTCAACTGGGCGAGGTCGGCGTCGGCTCGCAGTCCTCCAGCCGCGGTGATCGCCTCTTGTACGATCGATCCGCGCGGGAAAGAGTAGACACCGGGCCGCACAACAGCTCCGGCGACGTGGACTCGCAAGGGCACTGGGGGCAGCAGTTCGACCGGCTTCCCTCTTGGCTCCGCGCTCAGCAGGGAGTAAACGCCCCCCAGGAGCAACCCGACCAGAACTCCAGCAAGAAGCTGGCGAGTGCTTCGAAGGATTGGGGCCGGCCCGGGTGTGTCCACGCGCTTCTACTTATAATACCTGGGATGCCAGACTACTTCTCGGGCACCGGCGATGATGGAACCACCGGACTGCTCGGCAGCCAACGGGTCCCTAAATTCCACCCGCGGCCTGCCGCATACGGCGCGCTCGATGAGGCGGCCGCGGCGCTCGGGTTAGCCCGGGCCTTGGCCGCTGGGCTACAGACTCGGCAAGTGATCGTCGCGATCCAGCGGGATCTCTACCACATCATGGCCGAAGTTGCGGCAACCCGCGACCAGGCCCACCGGTTTCGGGAGCTCGGCGCGGAGCGGGTCGCCTGGCTGGAGGCTGAAGTTAGGCGGATCGGGGATCAAATCTCCATGCCAAAAGGTTTCGTGGTCGGAGGGGACTCGGCGCCCGGCGCGGCCCTCGATCTGGCCCGAACGATTGTCCGACGAGCCGAACGCGCCATTGTCGAGCTCGCCCACGGTGGGGAACTGGACAATCCGCCCATGCTAGCCTACCTCAATCGGTTGTCGTCGCTGTGCTTCGTGCTCGCTCTTTGGGAGAATCGGCAGGCGGGTGTGGAATCCCCAACCCTGGCTAAATCCGAACCTTAAAGGACCGCGAAGCGGCACGCTTCTTTACCACTAGCCCGGCAGTCCACCTCGCGGATCGGGACTTCCTCCCGAGTCATCCAGGTTACCGCTTCCGCTAACTCGCCGACGGTCGACCAACAGATCGGGTGCTCGGCGACCACCCCCAGGGTGCGGTCGAAAGTTTCGTCGACAAGCCAGAATCCCTCCCCGGCCCGGCTGACTCGGACCTGCCCATCCGGGGCCGCCATCTCACTCGCCAGCTGGTTCAGAATCCAGGCCAACTTGCTTTGGGTTGATAGAAAGGGCCCAATGATCTTTCGGCGCGCATTCAGCAGAGGGCGCTGGGCGACCTGGTTGCGGAAGATCGATCGACCGATGCGGGTCAGCGTCCCGCGGGCGCCGGTCCCGAAGTAAGTCCGCACGGTCGTCAGCAATCGAGCGTATTCGGCCGCCCGACTCTGGAGTTCGTCGTTGGCCGGCGGCGGGGATTCCATGTACCGGGTCAAGTCGGATTGGCGGAGGATCATCCGAAGTCCGTGGGCCCCCATCTGCTCCTCAATCGCCATGACCAACCAACGCATGCGGTAGTTCGGGAGGGAACGATCGGGAGGCAATCTCATCTCGTGGGGCATTGGTGGGCCGATCCGCAGAACAGGACTAAGAATCCAGTGCGGATTATAGCTTTGGGAGGCGGGTCTCGAGGACTCGGTAACGCTGGCCGGTCTCCCGGAATCCAAGACTGCGATATAGGCGCTGGCTGGCCAGGTTGTCTGCCTGGGTGTTAACCGAGAGCCGACTCAGGCCACCCTGGCGGGCGCTCTGCAAGGCCTCCAAGACGAGTGAACGCCCCAGCCCCTGTCGGCGATGACCGGGGTGCACTGCCAATCGGGCGAGGTGGGCTCCAAGGGGTGACCGGGTCGTAATCTGGTAGCCGGCCAGCCCGTCCGCCGACTCGATGATTGTGGCTGAATCCGACTGTATGAGCGCGGCCCGAAGCGAATCGGTCGACAGCTGCCAAAGCGGGTCGAAGGAGAGGTGATCGAGTTCGAGCAGCGCCCTTTCATCTTCAGCCTGGATGGGTCGGGATCGCTGGGAAGAGGTTGGGAAGGAGCGGGTCAGTTCACGCTCGAAGAAGATCACCGCGTTGACGGGCTGATATCCGGCCCCGGCCAGGAGCGATTCGAACCAGCCCTCAATCGGCAGCGCAGCCACTCGGTCCACCCGCATTTCGCGCAGGGCGCTGGCCGCCACTTCCCAGAGCGGCTGCCAGGCCGCCTCAGGCTTGACCCCGGACGTCACTGCAAACCCCCGCAGCCAGCTCACACCAGGCAGGTCCGGCGGACAACCCAGGCAGCCTACCGGAAGGCCCGCCTGGGTACCCAGCAGGAACGGAGCTTTGTCTGTGAGGGCGGCTGGCTCCAGCCAATCCAGATGCAAGTGCTTCCAGCGGGAACCGAGGAATAACCCGTCCACCAGCGCACGGTCATTTGCCGTCGTTTGCCGAATGGTCCAGCCACTCATCGGACCGCGGTTCAGAGTCGAAGCAGGCGGGCGGGTAGTTGGAGAAGTCGCTTGAGCAAGCGGCCGCGCAGGCCGCGGGGAGGGCTTGCGAGCGTTCCGGCCTGCAATGTGTTGGCCGCCTCGAGCGGCCGATGTTGGCGCAATTGAACCTGGGCGAGGGCGTTCAGCGTGTAACCAAGCGAGTCCTGATCGCCCATAGCACGGAAGGCCTCGACAGCCTGCTGATAGGCCCCCTCCGCGGCCGGAAGGTCGCCAGTCGCCTCCAGGGCGGCGGCCAGGTTGCCCGTCGCCTGGGCGGCCCGTTGGTTGTCGCCCAGCTTGGAGAAAAGGTCCCCTGTACCTCGGACGATGGAAAGGGCCTCCTGTGGGCGCCCGGCTTTCAAGTAGCTAACGCTCAGGTTGTTGGCCAGCTCGGCCCGCCTTGCCGGATCGGCCTCCAAGGGAAGGGCGGATTCGAAGAGCCGAATCGCGTCCCCCATTCTCCCTTGTTGATAGGCTTCGAGGGCCTGGCTCACAAGGCTGGAGGGTTCGGCACTCAACGGGCGATATCGGAGATCAACTCGCCGAGATTGCGCAGCCGGTCGATGGAAAGCTCTTCGAGGCCAAGGGCCAACCGGATCAACCGGGGACTGTCGCGCTTCCCCAGAAAGTCGCGCAGGTCGTGGGGCAGGTCACGGAAGGTCTCGTAGGCCTGCTGGTTGCGATGCCAATCGGCAACCGGGCCGCGGCCTTGGGTGTCCACGTAATCTTCGACCGAGTGGCCAAGCGCCTTCGCCAGGGCTTCGAGTTCTGGGACTGGAACCGGGCGCAGCCCGCGTTCGTAGGCACTCACCCGGCTGGCTGGAAAACCGACTCGCTCCCCCAGCTGGCGGAGCGACAGCTCGGCATCCTTGCGGTGCCGGCGAAGCAAGGCCCCGATCATCTTCTGTCGGAAAGAGACCACGACCTTGGGGTCGAACACTGCTTTCCGCTGGGCTTCTTCCGGACGACGGGCGAGCAAGCCCCCTAAGGGAACATCAAAATGGAAGGCGAGTTGCTCGAGCTCGGGCAGCGAGATGCCTTTCTTCCCCAACTCGTAGGAGGCCAGCGTGCTGCGGCTGATGCCGACGACCTCGGCGGTATGTTTGAGGCTTTTTCCTGCCTGTCTTCTGACTCCCCGCAACAGCGCGCCGAGCATCTTGGTCTTCAGGAGGAGTGACATGTCGTTCATGTGAAGATTGTGCACGAAGGCGTTGCGGGGCCCAGGGGCGGCTCAATTGTACATGGGGATCCGAATGCTACTCACCCCTGCCATTGGAGACCGGAGGGATCAGGTAGCCAAGGCCCTGCCGAGTGACGATGTGAATTGGATTCTTGGGATCCGGCTCGATCTTCTGTCGCAATCGGCTGAGGCACACCCACAGGATCTCCTTATCGTCCCGATACTCCGGGCCCCAGACGCCGGTCAGCAGTTCCTCTGGCGTCAACACCCGGCCTTCGGAGGCCGCGAGGGTTTGCAACAAACGATACTCGGTGGCGGTGAGTGCAATTTCTTTGCTATTCGAGGTGACCAGCGCCTTGGCCAAGTCAATCTGCAGCTCGTGGTGGGCGTAGACCGGCTCATGGAAGCTGGCGTCGGCTTGTCGCTCGGCGCGGCGCAACACGGCTCGCACCCGAGCTAGCAACTCCTGGGCGGAAAATGGCTTGATGATGTAGTCGTCCGCCCCGGCATCCAGCCCCCGCACCCGGTCTCGCTCCTCTCCCTTGGCGGTCAGAATGATGATCGGAACCGTGGAGAACTCCCGAATCCGCTCGGTGGCAGTGAAGCCGTCCATGACCGGCATCATGACATCCAGCAATAGCAATCCGGGCTGAGCTGCGGCCACCTTTTCCACCGCCTGCTGCCCGTCTTGGGCAGAGTCCACTGCGTAGCCGGCCGTCTCTAGGTTGACCTGGACCAGGCGAACATAGCGAGGCTCGTCGTCCACCACCAGGATCAAGGTCTTATCGTTCATGCTCTGCCTCCGGAACGGGTTGGGTTGCCAGCAATGGGAGAGTGAAGTAGATCCGGGTGCCGGTCCCTTCCCGGCTTTCGACCCCGATCTCCCCATTATGAGCTTCGATGATCTTCCGGCAAATATACAGGCCGAGGCCGGTGCCACGCACGTTGGAATTCTGCTCGGGCACTCGATAGAAGCGTTCAAACAGGTGGGGGATGTGTTGCGGCGCGATGCCCGGGCCGGTGTCCTCGACCTCAATCTGCACCTGGTTGTCTTCGCTGTGCGAGCGAATCCGAACAACCGCGTTGGGTGCATACTTATTCGCATTGGAGAGCAGATTGTCGATTACCTGCGAAACCCGAGTCGGGTCCACATACACGCTTGGCAAGTCCTCAGGAAGCTCGACGTCCACCTTCATTTCCGGGTAAGCGGACTTAGTCCGAGACACTGAATCCCGAATCAGGCTCCCGAGCTTAATCGGCTCGCGGGTCATCCCCAGGGTTCCGGTCTCCAGTCGCGAGGAATCGAGCAAGTTGTCGATGAGCTCTCGGAGCCGGTCGGCTTCCTCATCGACGATCTGCAAGAACTCCATCCGAGTTTCAGGTTCCCAGGTGGCGTCTTTGCGCATCAGGGTCGTCACATAGCCCTTAATGAAGCCGAGCGGGGTACGCAGCTCGTGCGAGATCGTTGAAATGAACTCGTCCTGCATGCGGGCCAGTTCACGCTGGGCCTCCAGGGTCGCGATCCGCCGGGCCATCCGCCGATTCTCCAACAGCTGCCCGACATGCCAGGCGACGAACTCGGCCAGCCGGATGTGCTCCGGTGGATACGAAGGCCCGCCGAATCGGCCGAAGACCAGCCCGCCGACGCAGCGGCCATGCACCATCATCGGTAACCCCAGGTAATCCCGGCGGCGGTCCCGGCCTTGAACCGCGGTGCCGGCATCCTCTTGGCGCAGGATCGTTTGGCCGCTCCGGTAAGCCTCAACGGCAGCCGGTTCGCCCCAGGCCAGGTCGGCCTCCCGCGATCGGCCGCGGCCAAGCGCCAGCGCGTAAGCCGGCTCAAGCTGACCGGTCTCTTCATTGGTGAGAAACAATGAAACCACGTCGAAGATGAAGATCGAGCGGGAAAGCCGAAATACCGCGTCGAGGCCGGCCTCCGTGTCGTAGGTCTCGGCCACGATCCGCGCGATGGCATAGACCGCGTTCAGCTCTGTGCCGTGGGTCAACGGCCCCGGGCGAACCAGTGGTCCAGTCATGCAGGCTCCGTGGCGAGTGGGAGATCGAAGCGGAACGTGCTTCCGGAGTTCTCCATGCTTTCGACCTGGATGGAAGCCCCGTGGGCACTCACGATCTGTTTGACCAGCGCGAGCCCAAGCCCGGTTCCCCCATGTCGGCGGGTCGGCGATCCGTCAAGTTGATGGAAAGGCTCGAAGATCTCCTCAAGTTTGCCGGAGGGGATGCCGATCCCGGTGTCGGAGACCGCGACCGTAACGAAGCGATCAACCTGTTGCGCCCAAAGCTTCACCCGACCTCCGGCCGGGGTGAACTTGATTCCATTGTCTACCAACTGGTAAAGGACCCAACTGAGCTTGTCCAGATCGGCCTGGACCTGGGGCAAACCCCGGTCGACCGAGACTTGAATCGAAACGCCCTCAAGGGCGGCCTTATCCTTCGATCGTTCGAGCACTGCCTCGGCGAGCTGAGCAAGCTGGGCCGGCCGGAGATCCAAAGCCAGCCCTTCCCGGGAAGCCGTGGAGAAAGCGATCAAGTCCTCAATCAAGTGCTCAAGCCGCAGGGTGGCCCGACTGATCACCGAGACTGCTTTGGCTTGCTCCGGGGTAAGCTGGCCGAGTTCCTGTTCTTCCAGCAACTCAACGTAGCCCTTCACATGCGCCAGCGGAGTTCGCAGCTCGTGCGAGACGTTCGAGATCAAGTTGGTCTTAAGGGT
Source organism: uncultured Anaerolineaceae bacterium (assembly GCA_964590515.1). GTDB lineage: Bacteria > Chloroflexota > Anaerolineae > Anaerolineales > E44-bin32 > JADFRG01. The sequence continues at coordinate 56,870 of CAZPZD010000001.1, forward strand.
GTTCAATTCCTGAAGCCGCCCGAGCGCTTGGCGCAGTTCGGCGGTCCGCTCGGATACCCGCTGTTCGAGGTTCCGGTTGGCCTCTTGCAGGGCGGCATGGAGCTCGATAATCTGGCTGGTGATTGCCCGGTCGATCGTCTCCCGATCGACCATCTCCAGCTCCACCAAGGTCTGCCCGAGCAAGCGACGTTCCCCTTTCTTGGCGAGCTCCTTCTGGTGGACCAGAGCCGACTCGAGCTGGCCAGTTGTCAACAAGCCTCTGCGGACCAGGTAGTCGCCGAGCCGGGGGATGAAGGCCGGCGGCGTGTCGGTCAGCGGGGCTGTCTCTGGAACGCCGGCCAGATAAGCTCGTTCGGCGAGCAGCGCGAGCAGGGCCAAATCCACCCCGCAGCTGGGGCAAGTCCTCGAATCCCCAGGCATGCTAAAGGAGCACTGCGGGCAGACGATGGAGCTGGTTACAACCGGGGTTTCAGACGTGACCAAAGCGGGCTCGCGGGTATATTAGCCGCTCCAGGGTAGAGCGGCAAGTGGAAGGTAGTACTGCAAGGTCTCTGTAAGGTTCGAGGCCCACGTTCCTGTCGGATAATGTTGCCGATGCACTAGGAGCGCAAGATGGCGATCGAAGTTCTCTTGATTGACGATGACCCGGACCTCTCCACGATGCTGCGCACTCTCTTGCGCGGGCAGGACTTCCAGATCAAGGCGGTCTTCTCGAGCGAAGACGGTATTTCGAAGGTCCAAAACCCGGATTCGACCCCTGATGTGGTCATCCTGGACCTGCTGATGCCTGAAGTGGACGGTTGGGAAGTCTGCGAGCGAATTCGGTCGTTCTCGGATGTTCCGATCCTGATCCTATCGGCTCTCGGCTCCCCCGGAAGCGTCGCCCGGGCCCTGGATGCGGGAGCGGACGACTATCTGATCAAGCCGGTCCATGCGAGCCTGCTCGCCTCTCGCCTGCGGACGTTGGTTCGGCGTAAGGCTCTGAATCCAAACATCCAGGCTGCCTGAACGCGGACTCTCCAATAGCAACAGAATGCCACGCAGCGTTTGCTGCGTGGTTGTGTTTTAGGCTGAATTGTGCAGCCAGGGTTAGAGTACGGTTAGCTGGTGGTCCACAATCTGAAGGTCGGGCCGAAGCTGCTCAAGCCAGGCTGGAATGCCGGACAGCAGCTGTTCGCCATGCCGGTTGCTGTTGCTCACCACGACGCAGGCAATCACTGCGGTGCGGTGAGCGTCTTGATGATCGATTTCGGCCGCGGACACGTTGAACTCCCGATGCAGGGCGGTGAACACCGGCTTCAGCCGGCCTCGCTTTTCCTTTAAAGAGCTGCAGCCCGGGAGATGAAGCTCGAGGGTGAGTGCCACCACATTCATGGGTGGGCCACTTCACCCACCACCGAATACCGCTCGGCTGACAACTGCTGGCTACGCTGGATTTCGGCGGGAGTCGGCTGGCCTTCGATCAGGTCGAGCTCCAGTGCTTCTCGAAATCCAGCTGCCAAGGCTCGAGCCGCTGACTCCCAGCCGATCCGCCGGCCGAGCGCCTGCTCGACCGTCGCGGCCGACTGTCGGACAGATAGCTGCGCCTGTTCTCGATCGGACAGATGGAGCACCAAACAAATCCTGCCAAGGTCGCCCGCCAAGGGAAGCGAGCCGTGCTGCAGCACGGCACCCGACCGGCGCAGCTGGGCAGACCCGAATAGTTTCCGGCCGGCCCAGGTAAGTTCGAAGGGGCCCGGCACTTCAAAACAGATTGGACTGGAACCATTCATGGGGGGAGACCGGTTCGGGCTCAATCGCAGCTCAGCCCCTAACCCGAGCAGCTCGAGTCCGTGGAAGAGAGCTGCGCTGAGCCTTTTGTAGCTTGCCAACACCCCGCCGGCGAAGATCGGATCGACAGCCACCCCGGACACCGAGTACGTGAGTTCATCCGCGTGCAGGATGGCCTTTCCTCCGGTCGGGCGGCGGACGAGGTTCCAGCCCAGTTCGCCCAAGCTCCGGAGATCGACCGATTCAATGGACTGAGCGTGTCCCAGGGAGAGACAGGGCGGAGCCCAGGCGTAGAGCCGCAAAGTAGCGGGAGACTCGCCGGCCGCGACCCTCTCCAAGATTGCTTGGTCCAGCGCCATGTTCTCCGCTCCCGTGGCCGGCGGGGAGCTGATCAGGCGCCAGCGATCTTGAGCCATGCGCGGCATTATACCTACCGGACCGGTATGGTAGACTGCCCGCGAACTCGCCCCGGCCGCACCCCATGACCAGCCCGCAATCTATATCCTCCCAAGTGTGCCTCGGCTCCCTGCTCTGGGTACTGCTGCTGACCGGGTGTTCGGCGATCGGGCCTGTCCCGACGGTCACCATCCAGGCGCCGACCCCGACTGCGACTGCGGCGCCGACCACAACGCCGCTGAAGACCGAGGCGGTCGAAGACCTCCCGAGCACGTTGAGTATCTGGGTGGCTTGGGGCCCGCAAGGAGTGACGGCGCTTAACGAGCTTATTCGCGCGTTCCAGTCCGACCAGCCAGGTGCAAGTTTCGCTGTCGCCTACGTTCGGGCGGATGAACTCCGGGAGACCATTGAGCAAGCTGCCGCCGAGGGGCAGCTGCCCTCTCTGTTCTTCGCTCCATCCGAGTGGGGGCCCGAGTTGCTTCAAGGCGGGATGATCCGCGACCTTGCCGACCAGCCGGTTGATCAGATCCGGGCGATCGTCCACGGCTTGGCCTGGAGTCAAGTACTCCATGGCGATTCAGTGCTGGGGCTGCCAGTCCAGCTTGACGGAAATGTGCTCTACCGCAACCGCGAATTGTCCCCGGTACCGGCGGCCTCGGTTGAGGGCTTGGTCGAATCGTCCCGCGGGTTTCGCGGCACTCAGGTTGTCGGGATGAATCTCGACTACGGATACTCGACTATCGTCCCATTCGGAACCGCCTGCGGAGGCCAGCTTATCCAACCTGGGTCGCTGCCCGATTTGCAAGGAGCCCTCGGGCCCTGTTGGTTGGCATTGCTTCAAGAACTGAGTCGGGTGGGTCCGGTCACGTTCAATTCAGACCTCGACCGAGAAGCCTTTCGGTCCGGCCAGGCAGGCTGGCTGATCGAAAGCACCGAGCTGTACGAGACCCTCGCCGCGGAGCTCGGCCAGGCAACAATCGCGGTGGATCCATGGCCGATCTATGAGGCTTCGGGTGAACCGCTCGCTGGATTCGTGTGGGGTGAAAATCTCTACTTTCGGAATGGAATGGATCCGGCCGAAACCAAGCTCGCCTGGGAGTTCGCGACTTTCCTGCTATCTGCCGAATCGCAGCAAGCGCTTAGCAGTCCGGTCGGCGCCGGAAACCTCCCAGTTCATGCGGGCAATTTCCCGCTGGTCGGAGTGTACGGGCAGATGTACCAGGCGCTGCTGGGAGGCGTCCCCCGGCCGCTGGACCCGCCGCCGGTAGAAATCGCCGATATCCTGGAGCGGGCGGCTCGAGCCGTCGCAGTCCAGGGGACTTCGGTCGAGATTGCGCTGCGCCGTGCGCTGGAAGAACTCGCAGATGTATAATCCTCGGCCGAAACCTCTTAAGGTGGCCGAGGATGCACCTGGTCTTCACCCACGAACAAGCGGACTTTGATGCAATGGCCTCGCTGTGGGCGGTGTCTCGGCTAGACCCGGGAGCCGTTCCGGTTCAGCCCAGCCTCCTCAATCCGAATGTCCACCGCTATCTGACCCTGTACGGTGAGCACTACTCCTTCGCCGACCTGAAGGAGCTCAAACTCACGCGGCTGGTCCAGTTGACGGTGGTTGACACCCAAATTCCTCCAACAGTCGCACTCATCAACTCTCGTATTTCAGTCCACGTGATCGACCACCACATACGCGCCGCGGGGCTGAACCCGGGTTGGTCGGTGCAGATCGAGCCGGTGGGAGCTACCTCGACCTTGCTGATCGAAGCTCTGATTGAAAAGGGAGTGCTGTTGACCGGCGAAGGGGCAACCCTGATGCTGCTCGGGATCTATGAAGAAACCGGCTCACTCGCCTATCCGGGGACAACTGCCCGAGATGCCCGGGCCGCGGCCTGGTTGCTCGAGCAGGGTGCCAGTCTGGCCGTCGCCGGCGAATTCCTGAAACCGCCGCCAATCGGTCAGCCCCGCGAATTGCCGCCTCTGGCATTGGAAGGAACAGCGCTCAATTCGGAGGAGGCCATGTCCCGGTCCCCCGGGACCGTGGCCGGGATCATGTCGCGCGGTCCGCACTTGCTGCGGCCGACGCTGAGAGTGAGCCAAGCGGCCGATCAAATGCAGCGGTTTGGTCACGAAGGTTATCCGGTGATCGAAGCCGGTCAGGTTGTTGGCTTGCTCACCCGTCGGGCCGTGGACCGCGCTATGGCCCACGGCATGGGAGCCCGGCCCGTATCCGAAATCATGGAGGCCGGCAGTCTGGTCGTGCACCCGGATGATACCGTTCGGCAACTTCAACAGCTGATGGTCCAACACCAATGGGGGCAGGTGCCGGTTGCCGACCCGAAGTCGGGTGAGATCATCGGCATCGTGACCCGGACCGACCTGTTGAACTCACTGAGCGGAGGAATCCACCCCAATGGGTCCGTGAACCTGGCGGCTCGCCTGGAGCGCGCCCTGCCGGCTGGCCGACTGGCGCTGCTGAAATTGCTCGCCAGCGAGGCCGAGCGGATTGATTCCGCCCTTTACCTGGTGGGCGGTTTTGTCCGTGACCTGCTGCTCGACTCCCCCCCGGTAGACTTCGACCTGGTGTTCGAAGGCGACGCCATCCGATTGGCGACGACTCTGGCTGCCAAGTTCGGCGGAAGAGTCAGCAGTCACCCTCGCTTCGGGACCGCCAAGTGGCGGCTCGATTCCGGCCATCCTTTGCTCGTTTCTGCGATCGGATCGGCGCCGGCCGGCCTCCCCGAGATCTTGGATCTTGTTTCGGCTCGAACCGAGTTCTACCCCCATCCGTCCGCCCTGCCATCGGTGACCGAAGGAAGCATCAAACTCGACCTGCACCGCCGGGACTTCAGTGTCAACACCCTTGCCCTTCGGCTGGACGGCGCTCACTTTGGTGAGCTGTTGGACTACTGGGGGGGTGGGCGAGACCTGGGCGAGCGGCAAATCCGGGTGCTGCACTCGCTGAGTTTCGTCGATGACCCAACTCGGATGTTACGGGCCGTCCGCCTCGAACAACGGCTCGGTTTTTCGATCGAGGCGCGGACTATGCAGTTAATCGGCCATGCTCTTCCGCTGCTCGATAGCGTGAGTGGAGAGCGGATTCGGGCCGAGCTGGCCGATATCCTGGCGGAGGGCCAAGAGAACCGGATCATGTCCCGGTTGGCGGAGCTTGGCCTGCTCCGTGCCATCTCCCCGGGGCTCGAATGGGACGATTGGATTGAGGCTCGTTTCACGTCCGTCGCCGAGTTCGAGCCGCCGACGAATTGGCGGCTTGCCGGCCGACCCTCGGCCGAGCGTCTCAAATACGCCCTCTGGCTCTACCGGCTTCCTCGCCAGGACGCCGAGTTGATCTGCGCCCGACTGGCCTTCAGTCAAGCCGACCGAATGGTCGTTGTCTCCGCTGGCCGGCACGGTTGCGGGCTGGCGGATGGCAGCTCGCCAAGCCGAATTGTGGCCTGCCTGGAATCGGTGCCGGAGGACGCGTTGGTCGCAGAGTGGCTGGCACTCGAAGCCGGGGCCGAGGCGAGGGTGACCATCGAGCGATTCCTGGCCGGCTGGCGCTGGGTGAGGCAGCGCACCGACGGCGATCGATTGCGGCAGCTGGGATTGGCCGCCGGACCAGCCTACGGCCAGATCCTGAGTGAGCTGCGGGTGGCCTGGCTGGATGGCCGCATCCGATCCGAGGCCGAGGAAGATCGTCTGCTGAATCAGTTAATTGAGGAGCATGGCGGACGTGGATAGATCTCCTACGGTAGTAATTCGGCTCGCCACAGAAGCGGATCTCCCCGCGCTGGAGTGGGATGGGGAGTACGTCCATTACCGTCGCCTGTTCAAGAAGGCGATGGCTGAGACCCGCCGAGGCCGCCGGTTGCTGCTTCTCGCTGCGGTGGACGGGCAGATCGTCGGCCAAATCTTTGTCCAGCTGTCCACCAGGTTGGCCTTTTCTTCCTCCGGAACTGCCTCGGGCTACCTGTATGCCTTCCGGGTAAAAGGCCCGCACCGCAACGAGGGGATCGGAACCCAACTGATCCAGGAGGCGGAGTGTCAGTTGCGCAGGCTCGGTTATGGAAGGGTCGTGATCTCCGTTGCCAAGCGAAATACCTCCGCCAGACGCCTTTATCAGCGACTGAACTACCAGGTTTTTTCGGAGGATCCCGGCGAGTGGTCTTACCAGGACCACCTTGGCCAGCTCCGCGAAGTAAGCGAACCGGCGATTGTGCTGGAGAAATGGCTCTGAACTAGCCCTCGCCGGCCCCCTCCGCCTTCTTTGCAATTTTCAAGAACCGTGCCAGAGTCTGCGGCGGCACTGCCGATGCCGGAGCAGCACGCCTGGCACGGTTCTTGAACCGTGTCCGGGTGCCGTTCCAATGGTGAACCGTCAACCAATCATGATCCGGAAGAGGCTGCCGCGACCGCGGCTGGCACTGCAGTTCCTGCTTCTGGCAGCTCTTGCCTGCGCCCGCAGCGATGAACCGATCGTGATCCTTGGGGTCGAACTTGGCGGCCGGCCGGGAGAGTCGGGGGCGAAAGCGCCGACCGAGTTCGGGGGATCCGAGTTCCCGGAGGTGGTTGAAGTGCCGTATTCGACTCCGACACCGGATCCGGTTCGACCAGGCACTGAGCGCCAGGAAATTCCGGAGTGGTATACCGTTCGTCCGGGAGACTCGTTGAACGCAATCGCAGGCCGCATGGGTATTGGGATGAGCCAAATCATGGTCGCCAACGGTCTGGATAATCCAAACTTGTTGGCCGCGGGCCAGATCCTTTGGCTGCCAACCCCAATCCCGCAGCCTCCAGGACCCAGCTTCAAGATCATCCCCGATTCGGAGTTGGTAAACGGCCCGACCGGTGCCGCGTTCGATACTTTCCCATTGATCGCGGTGTGGGATGGGGCCCTTCACCGCACTCGCGAGACCATGAACGGGAGTGAACAGAGCGGGGCTCAGATCGTTCAGTGGGTGGCCGAAAAATACTCGGTCAGTCCCCGCCTGCTGGTAGCGCTGCTCGAGTATCAGGGCGGTTGGCTGACTCGCCCTGAGCCGGCCCCGGAACGGCTGACCTACCCGCTCGGCTTCGCCCGCCCAGGATACGAGGGACTGTATTACCAGCTTGCCTGGGCGGCCGATCAGTTGAACCAGGGGTACTACTCGTGGCGGGCGGGATGGGCCGGCCCGTACATTCTTTCGGATGGCACCGCCATTGATCCAGGCCCCGGGATTAACGCCGGGACGGCTGCGGTCCAAGGGCTGTTTGCCCAGCTCTATCCGGGAGATCTCTGGCGGGGTGTATCCGACGAGAACGGTTTCTATCGGGTATACGAGATTCTCTTCGGAGTTCCCTTTGGAATCGCCACCGATCCGCTGCTCCCGGACGACCTCCAACAGCCTGAGCTGCAGCTTCCTTTCGAACCCGGCCGGACCTGGTCATTCACCGGCGGACCCCACAGTGGCTGGGGGAACTGGGCTGCCTGGTCGGCGCTTGACTTTGCCCCGCCCGGAGAGGCCCTCGGCTGTGTGCAGTCCAATGAGTGGGTGGTCGCGGTCGCCGATGGTCGGATCCTTCGATCCGCAAACGGCGAGGTTGTTCAAGACCTGGATGGTGATGGCTTGGAAGGCACCGGCTGGGTCATCCAGTACTTGCACCTCGAGACTCGCGATCGGGTCCCGTTGGGGGCCGAGCTGCATGCTGGCGATCGGATCGGCCACCCCTCGTGCGAAGGCGGTGTTTCGAGTGGCACTCACCTGCATCTCTCGCGGAAATACAACGGGGAGTGGATCCCGGCAGACGGGAATCTGCCGTTCATCATGGATGGCTGGGTATCGGCCGGATTGGGTTCACCTTATGACGGAACTCTGAGTCGAGATGGAATCAACCTTGAAGCCTGCTCCTGCCGCTTCCCGATCAATCAGATCTCGCGCTGAGGGCCTTCCGCGATTTGGCCTCAGCCTGCGCCGGCGAGCCTGGTTGGCCTGTGGCGCGGCTGTGAGCGTGGCCATCCTGGCCTGCACTCGATCGGATTTGCCTGATACCGGCGGGACCGGTTCGGGCGGCGAACCCGTAGTTCAATCCCCGGTTGTGGAGTCGGTGCCTCCGACCGTATTGCCGACCCCAGCAGGGGAACCCACGGCAACTCCGACGCCCCCAGGTCCGGAGCCGATCGTCTCCCCCACTTTCCCACCCACCCCTACCCAAGGGGTCCAGTCCTCGAGCGAGAACATCCTGTACCGGACGCAGCCAGGTGACGTGCTGCGAAGCGTTGCGGTTCGGTTTGGTGTGCTGCCGGCCGACATCCTCTTCCCAGATGGGAATCGGCTCGCCGATAACGCGCTGCTCTCGGCGGGCGAAAACCTGTTCATCCCGCGTCGGCTAGGTCCCACTGGGCCGGCTGAACAGCTGCTGCCGAACAGCGAGCTGGTCTACTCGCCGCACGCAAGCGACTTTGATGTTTCCAGTTTCGTCGAGTCACAGGGCGGCTTCCTTAGCGAGTATCAAGAGATCGTCGCCAAGCGCAGCCGGAGCGGAGCGGAGGTGGTCGCGCTCGCGGCCCGAGATCACAGTGTAAATCCACGGGCGCTGCTGGCGCTATTGGAGTATCACTCCGGATGGGTTAGCCAGCCCGCTCGCCCGCTGGGGAATGCCCTCAACTTCCCCCTGGGCCATCTTGCCCCAGAGAGCCAAGGCCTGTATCGCCAGCTCACTTGGCTGGCGAATGAGCTGGGGACGGGCTACTACGGATGGCGAGCGGGGACTCTGACCGAGTTGCTCTTCCCAGACAGCTCGCTCGTTCGCTTGTCGCCCGAGCTCAACGCCGGAACCGTCGCTCTGCAATATTACTTTTCGCTTCGAACTTCCGGTCGGTCATGGGCAGAGGCAGTCTCGATGACGGGCTTCATTGAGACTTATTGGCGGTTGTTCGGTGATCCCTTCGACTACGCTCACCCCTTATACGAAGTTGGGATCCAGCAGCCCGAGCTGATCCTCCCGTTCCTCAAGGGTCGAATCTGGGCCTTTACCGGAGGCCCGCACGGCGCCTGGGAACGGGAATCGGCTTGGGCGGCGCTCGATTTCGCTCCCTCCTCGCTCGAACCCGGATGCACCGATTCCGATGACTGGGTCTTGGCCGCCGCCGCCGGGTTGGTGGTCAGGAGCGGAAGCGGGGTGGTTGTCCTGGATCTCGACGCCGACGGCGAAGAACAGACGGGTTGGAATCTCTTATATCTTCATCTTGGGGCAGACCTGCTTGTGCAGGAAGGACAATTGGTCGAGCAAGGAGATTTGATCGGCCATCCTTCCTGTGAGGGTGGGGTCGCCACCGGCACCCACGTTCACCTGGCTCGCAAGTACAATGGCGAATGGATCCTGGCCGACGGTCCGTTGCCGTTTACGCTCAGTGGATGGGTCGCACAGGCGGGTTCGAAGCCATATCAAGGGGCACTGATCAAAGGGGATCAAGTCGTTATCGCTTGTACCTGCGCCAGCCGAGAGACCAACATAAGTCGATGAGGCCTTGGCCCCTGGTCGTGGGGGCGCTTATGCTTGGCGCCTGTTCCGCGCCCGGCCCACTCCTGAGCTCTCCTTCCCCAGCCTCACCGCCAACCCCGCGAGCAGAGCTCACCCCACTTCCGACCCGCGGCCCCCATCCACCTGGAGAATTGGTTCCATATGCGGCCCAGAGCGGCGATACGCTTGCTGCGATCGCGGCGCATTTCAACAGCTCGGTCGAGGCCATCCTGCAAGCGAACCCAGATCTGCCAGACACTATTTCGACCCTGGCCCCCGGTCGGCCCCTTTCGGTACCAGCCTATTACCTCCCGCTGACCGGGACCCCATTCCAAATCTTGCCCGACAGCGCGGTGATCAACGGCCCGACGGCGATCGGTTTCGATATTCGGCGCGAAATGCAGGCGCGGGCGGGCTTCGGCGCCAATCTGTCGGACTACGCCTATCGGTTAGAACGGCCGGCTTGGGAAGTGGTGGAGGTTATTGCCCGCAACTACTCGATCAACCCTCGCTTGCTGCTCGCATTGCTTGAGTACCGCACCGGCGCGCTTTCCAATCCATTTCCGGAAGAAGTGGCGGAGACTTACCCGCTGGGATTGAACAACCTGCGCTACCAGGGTCTTTTCCGACAGCTGCTCTGGGTGGCCGAACGGCTCAACGACGGGTACTACGGATGGCGGGCCGGGACGCTGCGCGAGTTCGACACGGCCGATGGCATGCTCTATCGCCCCGACGCGTGGCAGAACGCAGGAACGGTCGCGGTCCAGCTGGCCCTGGCCGGATTGCTCGATGCCCCGGAATTTGAGGACGCAGTGGGTCCGCAAGGTTTCGCCGCGACCTACTCCAGCCTCTGGGGGGATCCGTCCTCGGCCTCCCTCGATTTGATCCCGGCCAATTTAGAGCAACCTGATCTTGGGCTCCCGTTTCTTCCTAATCGCATTTGGGATTTCACCGGGGGGCCGCACTATTCCTGGGGCACCAGCCTGCCGCTCGGCGCCTTGGATTTCGGCCCACCGGCGGTCCTCAGCGGTTGCGAACCTTCCCTGGAATGGGTGGCGGCGCCTGCTGCGGGGGTTGTAACCCGCAGCGAGGAGTCCATTGTGGTGCTCGACCTGGACCTGGACGGTGACGAGCGGACCGGTTGGAGTTTGTTCTTTTTCCATATCGCGACCGAAGGCAGGGTTGAAGTGGGCGCCGAGGTCAAATTCGGGGATCTGCTGGGGCGGCCCTCCTGCGAAGGCGGCACGGCTACTGGAACCCACTTCCACCTGGCGCGCCGCTACAACGGCGAGTGGATGCCGGCCGATGGGGCTGTGCCGTTCGTGCTCGACGGCTGGGTCGCCAAGCAAGGGGATGCGATTTACGAAGGATCCTTGCTCAAGGGGTCCAACGTCGTGGCCGCCTGCACCTGCTCGACTCGGGCGAACCGGATCCTCTATGAGCCTCCGGGAGGAGGCTAGCCGGCGACTTGCAGTCGCAGGTAGCCTGTGATAATATTCAGCTGTTCGGCCTGATGGTGTGGTTCCGAAAAGTGGGCAACCCCCACTTTTCTTAATAATGGGCTAGATGCACCCGCTCGCAGTGACTCCACGGCGAACAAAAGCAGGGGATGTAGCATGAAGAGCGAATTCTCGTTGGCTTTCAATGAAATCACAGAACGATTCGGTCTCTCCCGGGACACGGTGATGGGGGCCCTGCAAGCCGCGATGGTGTCGGCCTACCGCCGCTCCGTGAACGCCTCGACGGCTCAAGCGATCGAGGCCCGAATTGCCTCCGACACGGGCGAAGTTGAAATCTTCGCGGAGAAGGAAGTGGTCGACGCCGTCGAGAATCCACTCACCGAGGTTTCGCTAGTCGAAGCCCTACGCCACGACCCGAGCGCCGAGATGGGCGGAATGACTCTGGTCGAAACGACTCCTAAGGACTTCGGTCGGGTGGCAGCCCAGACCGCCAAGCAAGTCATCTTACAGCGATTGCGAGAGGCCGAGCGCGACGCTCAGTACGAGGAATACGTCGAGCGCGAGGGGGACCTGGTCCACGGCACCGTACACTCGATCACACCCCAGGCGGTCACGATCGGCCTCGGCCGAGCCGAAGCGATTCTGCCGCGCAACCAGCAGATTCCGGGAGAACGCTTTCATGTCCGGGATCGGGTGCGAGTCTTCGTGCTCGAAGTCCGCAAGTCCTCCCGAGGTCCGGTGATCGTTGTTTCGCGAACCCACCCCAACATGCTGCGGCGGCTGCTGGAAATGGAAGTCCCGGAAATCAACCAGGGTCTGGTCGAGATCAAGGCAATCGCCCGGGAAGCCGGCAAAAGGGCCAAAGTGGCTGTTGCCGCGACCCGAGACGGAGTGGATCCGGTCGGGGCCTGCGTTGGTCTGCGGGGAGTCCGGATTCAGTCCATCGTGCGCGACCTCAACGACGAGAAAATCGATGTCATCGAATGGAACGCCGAGTCGGCCGCGTTCATCGCCAAGGCACTGAGCCCGGCTCGAGTATCGGGCGTCTTTCTGGATGACGATCCCGAGCGAGGCAAGACTGCGGTAGTCGTTGTGCCTGAAGATCAGCTCAGCCTGGCGATCGGCCGGGCAGGAGTCAACGCTCGGCTATCAGCTCGACTGACGAATTGGCGGATCGACATCAAGAGCCTGGTCGAAGCGGCGACCGAGGCGCTGAACCGGCTGGCGACCGACGAGTCATATGCAGACATGGCGGCTGCCGAGGCGGAAATCCTGCCGCAAGTGAAGGCGATCCTCGCAAAGAAAGAAGAAACCCGTCCTGTTACGCCCGAGGAATACCACCAGCTAACCGCCTTCGTGACCCGGGTGGAACAGCAGGTCATGGCCCGCCGAGTGAGCGAGCGCCTCCGGATCCAGGAACACTTGGAACTGATCCGCCAGCGAGTGCCGGTCGGAGCCTATCAGACCGGATTGTCAGAGACGGGCCTGAGCAACCGAGTGCTCAATCTGCTGACCGAGGGCGGTTATCTGTCCGCGGGTCAAGTTTTGGAGCAAATGGAACTCGATCCGGACAAGATCCTAGCCCTTCAGGGGATCGGCCCGAAAGCAATCGTGGAAATCGGCGAAAAGCTGAGATCCATCGAATACCCAGAACCGCTGCCGCCCGCGGTCATGGCCGAGCCAGCGATAACCGAAGCAGGCGAGGCCGTGCAGACCAATGGGGAAGCCCCCGCAGGGGAGCCGGCCGCGGAAGTCTTACTGCTGCCGGCCACCGCGGGGGAGACCTCGGAGCCGAGCGAAGGGCAGCCCGTCCCAGAGACCCTGCCCGTCGCCCAGCCGCTAGAAAAGGTCTTCGAGGAAGCTGTAGAGCTGCTGCAGGGCGCGGTGTTGGAACCCGACGCGGAAGACGAGCCTGAGGGGGCGGAGGCAGTCTTGGAGGGCGCCGAAAAACCCAAGAAGGCCAAGAAACGCGCCAAGGTCGTGGAGTATGATCCGGATCTGGACACGACCGTGGTCAGGCACACGCACAAATCGGGGGGCGAGCTGGATTGGGATCTGGACGAGCCCGAAAAATCCTGAGATCGTTGCCAGGTCGTGTCTCCTAGAACCGGAAAACACGTCCCCCAGCGGACCTGCGTCGGGTGCCGGGAAGTGCTTGCAATACGATCTCTGGTCCGAGTCGTTCACACCCCGCAGGGGGTGAGGATTGACCCGAGTTCCAAGGCCCAAGGACGGGGGGCCTATGTGCATGACCGTCGCGAATGCTGGGAGGCCGCCTTCAAAGGTTCGCTCGCCCGGGCGCTGCGAGTTGAGCTTTCCGCGGCCGATCGAAACGAACTGGAGCTGTACGTAAGCAGGTTGCCAATCCCCTAGGCCGCCGGACTGCTCGCTCCGTCGCGGCCAAGCAGTTGGAGGTGCGATGTGAGTGAGAACGGACACACCCTGATTGAAATCCCGCAGAGCCTTACCGTCCGCGAGCTGGCGGACCGGATCGAAGCCAGCCCCATCGATGTCATAAAACAATTGATGGCCAATGGTGTGATGGCCAATATCAATCAACAGATCGATTTCGACACGGCGGCGATCGTGATCGCCGAGTTTGGTTTCGAGGCCCTTCCCCTGAAGACATCCCAGGCCGAGGCCGGGGTTGAGCAGGCCGAGCTTCCCCTCTGGCGGCGAATGCTCGGTGACGAAGACCCTGCTTCGCTGGTGATCCGCCCTCCGGTGGTGACGATCCTCGGCCATGTCGACCATGGAAAGACGACTCTGCTCGATGCAATCCGCAAGACCGAAGTCGCGGCGGGAGAGGCTGGCGGCATCACCCAGCATATTGGCGCTTACCAAGTCAGCCACAACGATCGTTCAATCACGTTTCTAGACACACCCGGTCATGCCGCCTTTACTGCCATGCGGGCCCGCGGGGCGCAAGGGGCCGACATCGCGGTCCTGGTGGTAGCCGCTGACGACGGAGTGATGCCTCAGACCCGGGAGGCGCTTGCCCACGCCCGGGCTGCCAGAGTCCCCATCGTCGTGGCTTTGAACAAGATTGATCGGCCGAATGCCAATCAGGACAAGGTGAAACAGGAGCTGGCAGACCTCGGGCTGGTGCCGGACGAATGGGACGGGAACACGATGGTCGTGCCGGTTTCGGCCAAGCAGGGTACCGGGATTGAAGATCTGCTCGAGGCGATCTTGCTGGTTGCTGACTCGACCGAAATCCGCTCCAATCCAACCGGGAAGGTATTGGGAACCGTGGTCGAGGGGCAACTGGACAAGGCCAAGGGTGTGATCGCGAGCCTGCTGGTCCAGAATGGCACCCTGCGGGTGGGCAAGATCGTGATCGCAGGTGAGGCCTACGGGCGGGTGAAGGCGATGTTCGACCATCTTGGCAACTCGATCCAACAAGCTCCTCCCTCGACCCCGGCCTCGGTGCTCGGTCTCTCAGCTGTCCCGCATGCCGGAGATCTGTTCTATGTTGTGGAATCGGAGCGGGAGGCCAAGGCGCTGGTCAAGAAACTTCAGGAGAGCCCGACCGAGGTGGCTGCTGTCAGACCCGGGCGGACTTTGGACCAGATCTTTGAGGCTTTCCAGGCAGGAGCCGCCAAAGAATTGCGGCTGGTCGTTAAGGCAGATGTTCAGGGCTCACTCGAACCGATCATCTCGTCGCTGAACGCACTGAGCGTCGGCGACATTGGGATCAACGTACTGCATTGGGCGACCGGAAACATCGGCGAAGACGACGTGATGCTGGCGGCCGCCTCTGAGGCGATTGTGATCGGGTTCAATGTGACACCGGACACTCCAGCCAAGCGCCTGGCCGAAACCCGCCGGGTTGACATTCGAGTCTACGACGTGATCTACCGGCTGACAGAGGACATTGAGAAGGCGCTGAAGGGCATGCTCGAGCCGGAGAGGCGAACGACCGAGATCGGAAGGGCCGAAGTGCTGCAGGTATTTCGCATTCCGAAGATCGGCAATATTGCCGGCTCCCGAGTGACCTCGGGGGAGCTGCGCCGCAACGCGAAGATCCGGGTGGTTCGGGCTGACGAGGTCCTGCACGAAGGTTCAGTCTCCTCACTCAAGCATGAGAAGGACGACGTGCGAGAGGTTCGAGAGGGGTTTGAATGCGGGGTTGGACTGAAGGGCTTCGACGCCTTCGAGCAGGGCGACACCCTGGTCGCCTTCACCGAGGAGATGGTCGCGGTCGAGTAGGTCTCCGAAAGTGCCAAGCGAGATGCGTGCCCGCAGGGTCGCCGACCGGATTGCCCGGGAGCTGGCGATCCTGCTTCAACGTGAAGTGGCGGATCCGCGACTGAGCGGGCTGACCGTGACCGGAGTGGAGGTCGATCGCGAGTTGGCCTTCGCCACGGTTTACGTCGCGGCCCAAGCGCCCGAGCAGGTGTTGCTGCCGGCTCTCGTGCGGGCGCGGGGCTTCTTGCGGCACCAGCTCGCGGCCCGTATCCCGATGCGGGCGTTCCCCCAGCTGAGGTTCCGTTGGGACGATTCACCGGATCGGGGCGCCCGAGTGGATGAACTCCTGGCTCGATTGAAATCGGAGACCCCGGATGAGGAGTGAGGTCGTCCGGGCCAAGCAACTGCTCGACGGTGCGGCCCGAATTGCGGTCGTGGCCCACGAACGACCCGACGGCGACGCAGTGGGTTCGATGCTGGGGCTCTGCCTCAGCCTGCGCGAACGGGGAAAGCAGACCCACGCCGTCCTAGCGGGCGGCCTGCCCGGTCGCTTCGCATTTTTGCCCGGGGCGGGCGAGGTCGAGCGCCGGATCCCCGAGGGCGAGATTCTGGTGGTAGCCGTCGATGCCGCTGAATTGGACCGCATCGGGCTTCCAGATGTACGGCAAGTCGACATCAACTTCGACCACCACCCCACCAACACATATTACGCGGCGGTCAACCTGGTGGACCCTGACGCCCCGGCCACAACGTCCTTGCTTTATCGACTGGCACCCGAGCTCGGACTGCCGATCACGCCTGCAGTGGCCGCTAACCTGCTCACCGGGCTGCTCACCGATACGATCGGCTTTCGTACGCCCAATGTCACGGCAGACACCCTGCGCCTGGCCGCCGATCTGATCGACGCGGGGGCGGATCTCGAGCGGGCCTATCGCAAGGGTTTGGTCGAGCGAACATTCCTGGCGGTCCGCTATTGGGGCCAGGGCCTCTCGAAATTGGAGCGCCGGGGCGAGCTGGTCTGGGCCAGTTTGAGCCTGGCCGACCGGAAGTTGGTGGGATATCCGGGCCCCGATGACGCGGACCTTATCGAGCTGCTCACCAGCATCCAGGAAGCACGGGTGACCGTCATATTCGTTGAACAGTCGGAGAACCAGGTCAAGGTCAGCTGGCGCAGCCGTCCGGGAGTCGATGTCGCCCGGCTGGCCGCCCAATTTGGGGGAGGCGGCCACACCCTGGCCGCCGGCGCCATTATTAAGGGTGGATTGCAGCCGGTAATTGAGCAGGTGTTGGCGGCTACCGGGGCCGCAATCCGGCCGATCGAGCAGACGAGCTCATGACCGCGTTCGGGATTATCGTCGTGGACAAGCCGGTCGGTCCGACCTCCCACTTCGTGGTAGACGCAGTGCGCCGGGGGACGGGGGTGTCAAAAGTGGGGCACGCCGGCACCCTCGATCCGCGGGCCTCCGGAGTTCTCGTACTCTGCCTCGGCCCGGCGACCCGCCTCAGTGAGTATCTCTCTCGTACGACAAAAGGCTACGAGGCCCAAGTCCAATTTGGCAAATCGACCGAGACTTACGACGGAGAGGGCGCCGCGGTCAAGGACACCGGCAAGTCGCCTGCCCTCGAGGACATTCTCAGTGCGCTGCCGGGATTTCGCGGAGACATCCAGCAGGTCCCACCTCCGTATAGCGCGGTCAAAGTGATGGGCAAGAAGGCCTATCAGCTGGCCCGGGAGGGGAAGCCGGTGGAGCTGGAGCCGCGCGCCGTGACCATCTTCAAACTGGAGCCGCTCGAGTATCAGCCCCCACATCTCATCCTGTGGGTTGAGTGCTCAGCCGGCACCTACATTCGGTCGCTTGCGCACGATCTGGGGGAACTGCTCTCGTGTGGCGCGCACCTTTCGCAACTGCGTCGAGTCAAAGCCGGCCCGTACACGTTGAATGAGGCGGTGGGGCTGCCTACGCTGCAGCGTGCGATGGCGGACGGCTCATGGCCGGCATACCTTCGCCCGGCAGCCGATGCGCTTCCTGACCTTCCGATTGTCAACCTCGAGCCGGAGGAACTGGAGTTGGTTCGGAATGGGCTGATGATTCCAACCCAAACCGTTCCACAGGGTCTGGCCCGGGGTCTGGCCCCGAACGGCGAGCTGGCCGCGATCCTCGAAGCGATCGATGGCAGCCAGCAGTGGCACCCGCGCAAGGTCTTCCTGGTCTGAATGCAGCACGTCCACGATCTCGCCGAAGTCCAGCTCGATGGCTCCGCGCTGACGATCGGATCGTTCGATGGCGTGCATCGCGGCCATCAGGATCTGCTGGGCCGAATGCTCTCCGCTGCCCGGGGCCGTGGCCTTCCCTCGGTTGTGCTGACTTTCTATCCGCATCCCTCCGTAGTGCTGCGGGGCCGCAAGCCGGCCTTTTACATCACCTCGCCCGAGGAACGGGCCAGCCTGCTGGAAGACTTGGGGATCGACCTCGTCATCACCCAGACCTTCGATCTCGAATTGTCCCGGGTCGAAGCGCCCGAGTTCCTTGACCGGTTGACGGCTCAGCTGGGGTTTCAAGACCTGTGGGCCGGGGAGGACTTTGCCCTGGGCCATGAGCGCCGTGGCAACCGGCACTATCTGACCCAGGTGAGTGTCGAACGGGAATTCCGGTTCCACCTCGTGCTCCCTTTCCTGCAGGAAGGTGAGGTGGTGAGCTCAACTCGGGTGCGCGAAGCCCTGCGCTCCGGCGATGTAGCGAGAGCCGCCGGCTACCTTGGACGGCCCTTCGAACTCCCGGGTAGAGTGACGCATGGAGCCGGGCGTGGCAAGCAGCTAGGCATACCGACGGCCAACTTGGAAGTCTGGGAGGAACGCGCCGTTCCGGGAGTTGGGATCTATGCCTGCCTGGCAGAATTGGAGGGGGAGCGGAAACCGGCTGTGGTCAGCATCGGGTTTCGGCCGACTTTCGAGGAGGCGCTCACCACGCCGGTCGTCGAGGCCCACCTGCTCGACTTCGACGGCGATTTGTACGATCGGGATTTGAAACTGGTCTTCATAGAGCGTTTGAGGGATGAACGACGGTTTTCGGGGCCGGAAACTCTAGTCGATCAGATCGAAAGAGACATTCTGCGCGCCCGCGAGCTGCTCGGCCGGGCTGGGCTTGCGACCCTCGGCCCCGCGAGAAGGGCTCAGCCACCAAGCTCGGCCAGGGCCGCCTGAATTCGCTGCTCTGCAAGTTGGACATAGGCCGGGTCGGTCTCATAGCCCACATAGGATCGTCGGTTTTGCAGGGCCGCCACACAAGTGGTCCCCGAGCCGACGAACGGATCCAACACCACGTCCCCCCGATAGCTGTAGAGTTTGATCAGCCGCTCCGGGAGCTCCAGCGGAAAGGGTGCCGGATGGCCCACCAAGCGGGCGGAGGCGGCGGGGATTCGCCAGACGCTCTTGGTCCATTCCAAGAATTCATCTCGCTCGATCGTACTCTCGCGGCCGTTCGCCTTTCTGGCGAACGCCTCCTTTGAGAAGATCAGAATGTACTCATGGACGTCGCGCAGGACCGGGTTGGTCGCTGCCCGCCACGATCCCCAGGCCGTGGAGGCTGCCGCGCTGGCCGCCTTGTCCCAAATAATCTCGCCCCGCATCTGGAATCCGAGCTCCAACATGTCCTGAATCAGATAGGCATGCAGCGGGATGTAGGGCTTGCGGCCGAGGTTGGCCACGTTAACGCAAGCTCGCCCTCCGGTGACCAGCACCCGGTAGGTCTCCGAAAACACCCGCCTGAGCAAGCCGCGATATTCCTCGAGCGACAAATCCTTATCGTATTCCTTGCTGGCGTTGTACGGCGGGGAGGTCACCATCAGGTGAATGCTGCTGTCCGGGAGCTCCGGCATCTGCTCGGAAGACTTCAGGTACAGCCGGTCGTGCAGTTCTGGAGGCAGGCTCCGCTCTGTCGCCTCGGTGGGCGGCTTCGGCGGCCGATCCGAGTATAGCCGGCTGGAATAGAACGAGGAGGCATCATGGCTCGAGCGGCCACCGGAGCCGAACTTGCTGGTATGAGTGCGTTTGCGAGCGGCCATCCTCAGGACCTGCGGCCGGAACTGTGCGAAAGATAACCCAGCCGGCGAAGTGCCTGTTCGTCGTTCCGCCACTTTGGGAGTACTTTGACCCGCAACTGTAAATAGATTCTTCGTCCGGACATTCGTTCAATATCCTTCCGCGCCCGGATTCCGATCTCCCGCAGCATGTGTCCACCCTTCCCGATCACGATCCCCTTCTGCGATTCCCGTTCTACGAACAGGGTGGCAGCAATCCAGGCCCCGCGCCCATTCCGCTCCTGGAATTCATCGATCAGGACGGCGATACTATGGGGGACTTCCTGCCGCAACACCTGCAACGCAGCCGCTCGGATCAGGTCCGCCGCCAGCTCGCGCTCGTGGCTGTCGGTGAGCTCGGTGTCCGGAAAGAAGGGCGGGCCGGCGGGCAGCCGTGCGACGATTCCCTCCAGGAGTTGATCGAGATTATCTCCTCGGGTGGCCGAGACACCGTAGACTGGAGCGGCAGGCAGCAGCTGCTCGTAGGCCTCCCAATTTGCCTGGAGGGCGGCCGGCCGGATCAAGTCGATCTTGTTGAATGCGGCCAGGTGTGGCTTCTGGCTGGAGGTTACCGCGCCAGCTACCCGCCGGTCGTCGGGGGAAGGCCCGCGGCTCAAATCGAACAGGCACACCACCAGGTCTGCATCTCGGAGCGCCTCATGAGCGCGCTCGTCCAGGACCGCTCCCAACCGATGCCGGGGTGAGTGCATTCCAGGGGCATCGACGAACACCACCTGAGCGGCCGGTAGGGTCAGGATTCCAAGCTGCCGCCGATGGGTGGTCTGCGGCCGGGGGGAAACTGGCAGGATGCTCTCGCCGAGATACCGGTTCACCAGGGTCGATTTCCCCACGCTGGGTCGCCCCGCCACCGCGACGTAACCGGCCCGATGCTCGCTGCTCACCCCGGAATTCTCCGAGCAAGTCGGCAGGGTGTCAAGCCGCTGTTCGGTTCAGCTCCAACCGCTATAATAGCCCCCGTTCGGAGCTCGGATTGTCCACGGCCGAGCAGGCCGGAGGCTGCGCAGGCATGGGATTGTTCTCGAGACGAAAGAAACCCAACCGCTTCATCGAGTTGTTGACCAAGCAGGCCGAACACACGTCGGAAGGCCTGCAGCTCTTGATGCAGTATGTGAAGAATGAGGACGAATCCCTGGCTCGCCGGCTCACCGAATTCGAGAAACAAGCCGATGAAGTGCGCCGGATTCTGATCGACGAGCTGAATCGGACCTTCATCACGCCGATCGACCGGGAGGACATCTTCACCTTGTCCTTGACGATCGACGATGTGTTGGACTATGCAAATTCAACCCTCGAAGAGATGGCGATGTTTGAAATCAAGCCGACCCCGTTCCTCGAGCGGATGGTCTCGCTTCTCAGCGAAGCGGCTCGGGAGATCCACATGGGGGTGATGCAACTGGAAGATCATCCGAGCGTGGCGAACGACCACGCCGTGCGGGCCAAGGCGCTTGAGAACCGGATGGAGACCGTCTATCGGGAGGCGATCTCAGATTTGTTCCACATGCCCCGCGACGTCGATCACATTGTCGAGATGCTCAAGCTGCGCGAGGTGTATCGCCACCTATCCAACGCGGCAGATCGGGGGGATGCCGCCGCTAATGTCATCGGAGATATCGTCGTGAAGAAGATGTAGGGTTCAGGCGGCCAGCCGGTCGAGCTTGAGACCGACCTCGCGCCATTGAATCTTGGAAACGCCGAGTTTCTGGCGCAGATTGTCTTTGGCGATCCCGGCCTTGTAATCGGTGAGGGCGGCCGTCCAGCGGCACATGTTGAAGGAGAGATGCTTCTTCTTCAATCCGGCCGCGGCTCCGATCTCCTCCAGCAGATACTCCAACCGACGGGGAGAGTAGGGGAAAAGCCGCTCGGTCGGGGCATACTGTCCCAAGTACTCTCGGTAAGCCGGAATCCAGGCCGACTCGAGCGGCAGCTTGCGCTCTCGGTAGCGTTTTCGGACGTCCCCGTAGCGAATCCACAGAATGGGACCGTCCACAGCCTTGAGGTCAATGTGTTTGAGGTGAACCCCCAGGCACTCGCCTTTCTTCACCCCAGTGCTCAACAGCAAACCGACCAGGGCGTACGGCCTCGCATCCGGCGGATCCTTCCGCCGCAGCTGTTCGGCCGTCTTTAGCACGGCCAGGACCTCATCCTGGGTAAGAACCTCAGGCAGCGGGCTGAGGACCGACTGCTGCGGAACGGCCGCCGCTGGATCCTCGATCAGCACGCCGGCCTGCTTGAGCCAGCGGAAGAACGCCTTGAGCGAGGTCACCCGCCGAGAGTAGGTCTTGGGACTGCACGGCACTCCCCGACGATTGAGCATCCATTCCAGGAAGTTACGCAAGTCGTGCTGACCGATTGCATTGATGGAGTGGCCGGCGCCCATGAAACGGGCGAGCAGCCGCAGGTCACTGGTGAAGGCCTTGACGGTGTGGATCGAGCGGCCCGCCGTTTCCAAGTCTTCCCCCCAGGCCTGGATCGCGGCGCTCAGGCTGGAATCCGGCCGGACGGGTCCGCGGGGACGGCCCTGGTTGGAGCGGTTTTCTCGCCGGGATCGCGAGAAGAGCGGAAGCTGGTCCCGGGTTGCGCCCATCGCTAACAGAGCCTGCTTCGCATAGCCAAGGGCTGGACTCTAGACTCGAGGGTGCGAAAAGTCAAATAGGGCTGGCTAACTACGACCCGATTTGGCCGCGGGTCGGGTCGAAGCAGGGGTTGTAATCGTTCCCGATCACCAACCGATAGACAAAGGGTGACGACGGGTCAGGGGAGCTGACCAGGCGTCCACTCCCGAAGCCGAACGCTCGCAGGATCGCCCGGCTTGCCTCAGCGGTCGCCAGACCGAAATCGATCAGCTGGGTCGTGTTCACGGGCGCGGAAGCCGCCGGAGCGACGAATGCCTCAAATCCGGCATAGTTCAGCCGCTCGGCGGCCAGCTGGCCCCAGGTCGGGTCGTCGGAGGAGTTGATCACTTCGACCGTGAAGGCAACCTCAGGGACCAGCTCGTCGGGAGCCTCGAAGTCGAAGGCCGCGGCCAATAAGACCTGCAGCGATTCGGGCCTGGGCACAAGCACCTGCGCTCCGCTGACCGGGATTCGCCAGCTGGTGACTTCATCCCGTCCGATGAAACGACTCCGGATATCCGCGCTGCTAATCCGAGCCGACAACGGCCCGAGCGTGAGCAAGTCGCCCAGCCCCAGGTCGGTGGTCAGAGTTTCGCGGAGCTCTGAGTACAAGGCAGGGAGCTGCGGAATCAGATCGAAGCTCAAGACCTGCCGGTAAATCGCGCGCAGGACTTCCTGCTGTCGCCGGCTGCGATCGAAATCGGATGACAAACTGCGCGAGCGGGCGTACCAAAGAGCCAGATCGCCGTCCATCTGGATGACTCCGGCGGGAACGGTATGCAGGCGCCAATTCTGGGCGAGGTTGGGGTCCAAGTAGGGTTCTTTCAAGCGCCAGTCCCGGTAGGAACAAGTCACGCTAACTTCGACCCCGCCCAGGGTATCCACGATGCGGCTGAACCCGTCCATTTCGACCCGGGCGAAGTGATCGATCCGGATTCCAAGGTTGTAGCGGATGGTATCGACCAAGAGGCCCGGCCCGCCTCCTGGATATCCGATGGTCTCACCCAGTGAGAAGGCGGTGTTGATCCGCTGCATGCTGTAACCGGGCAAGTAAACGTAGAGGTCCCTCGGAATCGAGAGCATCGCCACCGCCCCCTTCTCGGGGTGGATCGATACGATGATCAGGACGTCGGTGCGGAAACTAGTGCTTGAGGGCCGTCGATCGGATCCAAGCAGCAGGATGTTTATGACTGCTCGATCGAAGCCCACCTGCGGAGCCGGAGGTGGGATCGGGGTGGGAGGCGAGGGCGGATTGCCATAGGTGAAGGGCGCCGGCCACCCGAGGTCCGGCATCGGCTGAGGAGTGGCCCGGCTTTCCGGCGTCGGAGTGCTTAACGGCGCAGCAGCGGAAGACTGAGCAGTTGGTTTCTGCAGCCGCGGGGCGCCGGGGTCGACTTTAGAGGCCGGAACGCAGGCCGCAGCCAACAACAACAGCGAGGCAAGCCCGCCCCGAGTCACCACTGGTTCATTCCGAGCGGGCCGGAATCAGCACAGTGACCGTGCTGCCCCCTCCGACTTCGCTGCCGACCCACACTCTCCCTCCCATTCCCTCCGCCAGCTGCTTCACCCGAGCGAGTCCGCTCTCAGTTCCGCGCCCCGCCTCAGGGCTGTGGAAAACCCGCCCCAGGTCCTCCGGTGGAATCCCGCCCCCGGAGTCGGTGACGGAGAGACTCACCCAGGCACCGTCGGCTGAATCGGTGGCGAGTGCAGATACCGGGATCACCGCTCCGGCCGGGGAGGCCTGTATCGCGTATTCGATCAGGGTCACCAGGATCTGGCGCAACTCGTCCGGGTCGCCGTTCACCGAGGGAAGGCTCCCAGCTAGATCGAGGTGAAGCGATTGATCTCGCTCCTTGAGATTACCGGCGACCTGAGCGACTGCAGTTTCCACCGAGGCGATCACGTCTGCCCGCTCCTCGATCGGCGGAGTCAATGAACCCACCGGTATCGGTTTCTGAGGCTCGAGCTGGCGCTTGACCTCCGCCAGCTCCTCCAGGGCGAGCCGCAGTTCCGCCTTGAGGGTCTCCGTTTGATCGTGGGGATCGGGGCTCGGCGAGCGCCTCGCGACGCCTCCGATCCCGTGACCGAACTTCTCGGCCCAGGCCTCGACCGCCTCAGGCTTGCTCGTGCGGCTTGCTTCGATCTCGGGCTTCGTCCCAGGTCCAGGTTGTTCGAGACCTGCCCGGATCAGCTTCTGGATAATGAGCAGCGCGACTACCGGGTAAAAGACCGCTTCAGCCGACCGCAATACGCTCATGCTGAGCAGGCCCAATCCGCTCCACAGTTCGACCGACCAGGAGGTCCCCGCCAGCTGCTCAATGCCGACGGCCACGCTGAGCCCGACCACCAGCACCGTGCTGACTGCCAACAGCCAGGGGTCCCAGCGCGGGTGCGGCTGCGGAAGGAGCAACACCCATCCAGTAACCAGGGCGGTGGCCGCCGCCGCGAACCACTCCAGCCAGGCGACGAGCTGGCGAGTGTCGAAGATCCCCCACGAGTTGATCAGAAGGAGGGCAACCAACGTCAGGCGCAGGCCGACCACCGGAACACCGGCGGTGGACCAGCGAAAGTTGGCAGGACGTGGAGGGAGTGCGGTCGCGACCCCGACGAGCAGCGCAAAGGCGGTGGCGACCGCCAGGTGGGAGGCCAGGCGACCCGCGAGCAGCGCCTCGGACATTGGATGGTCCGACCGAAAGTCGGCCGGGGATTATAGCACGCAGGCCTTGATGAGCCGTTTGAGGGAGGGTCGCTTACTGGGGTTCCGGCCGGGGCTGAAGGCCGATCCAGCGCACTGCCACCATGCCGTAAAGGATGGACAACCAGAAGGTGATCCCCCGGAAGGCAAGCGTGATCACCGCCGCACGGCCAAACGCTACCCCGAGGGAGGTCAACACCAGGGTCATCGCTCCCTCCACGAATCCGAGCCCGGAAGGAGTAGGGGACACAATATAGAAGAGGTAGCCCACGCTGAAACTGGCGAGCAGGGTGCCGGCGAAGGGGGTCTGGCCGAAGGCGAGGAAAACCAAAGCGAGGACCGTGAGCAGCAGAAACTTGCTGCTCACCGCCAGGGCCGCCGGGAGCAAGAGGGCCTGCGGAGTCCGCCGCACCTCCTGGAGCCCCTCATGGATATCATGCGCAAGCTTGTGCGCATGCGACAGATCGAAGAAATCCCTGCGAATGAGCGGCCTGAGCAGACGATTCACTCGCTCGCCCGCCCAATACAGACCGCGAGTCAACCGATCAGGGGACTCCATTCCCAGGGCGAGCAATGCCGCGCTGACCAGGGCGGTTGCTCCAAGGAGGAGCGCGGCCAGCACCTCCGCGGCGCTCAGGTGATTGAGTTGAAAAAGGACCAGCAGACCCAGCCCGACAAATGCCAGGAGGCTCAGCTGCTCTCCGAAAACGAACAGTGCGGCTCCGGTTGTTAACCGACCGACCGGCAATCCCCGCTTCCGTCCATCGGCCAACAAGATCGCCATCCCCCCCATCCCGGCGCTTGGCGCGACCACGCTGACGAATTGGACCGCGGCGGTCACCAGCGCTAGGTGGCGGAGTTGCTCGTCGATCCCCAGCGCTCGATAAATCGACTTGAATGACCCGGCCGTGGTCAGGATCCAGACCAGGTGTACCGCTACAGCCAAAGCAAGCCAGCGCGGGTCACCGGTCTGGAGGGTTTGGAGCACTTGTAGGAATTCATCGAAGCGCGAGAAGAGAAAGACAGCCCCGAGCGCGAAAAGCACGACCAACAGCAGTCTGCGCATGCGGTTAGGGCCGCCCGCCGGCAAGCCTTTCGATTCCGGCCGGATCACCGGCTGTGGCGGCGTTCGCCCCGCGTTCGATCCGCTTCACGAGATTGGATAGCACATCCCGCGGGCCAAGTTCGATGAACTGGGTCACCCCCGCGGCGAGCATCGAGCCGATGGTCTCGGTCCAACGCACCCGAGAGGTCAGTTGTGAGCGAAGTTCTTCCCTGACTTCAGCGATCGAGGCCAGCGGGGTTGCGCTTACGTTTCCGATGACTGGGATTGCAGGAGCCGAGATCGGTGTGGACTCGATCGCCCGATTCAGCTTGGCCTGGGCCGGCTCCATCAGTGCCGAGTGGGCTGCGATGCTCACGGCTAGCTCAACGACCCGGCGTGCCCCGGCCGCTCGCAGCCGTTCGATGGCCGAAGCCAGCCCCAGCTGGGACCCTGAGATGACCAGCTGCCCGGGACAGTTGTCGTTGGCGATCTGGACAGGTTCTCCGGTGGCCGCCCGGGCTGCCGCACAGGCAGCCTCAACCGCCTGCAGCTCCAGGCCGAGCACCGCCGCCATCCCTCCCGGGCTGCGGGCCCCGGCCGCCTTCATCGCCTCGCCGCGGGTACGGACGAGGCGCAGCGCGTCCGGAAATTGCATTGCCCCGGCCGCGATCAGGGCGCTGAACTCACCCAGTGAATGCCCGGCCAGCCAACTCGCCCGGAGATCGGGCCGGATGGACTGCAAGCTGCGCAGCGCGGCCACCGAATGACAGAGCAGTGCTGGCTGGGTATTCACGGTGTCGTTGAGCTCCTCCGCCGGTCCGGCCCAGCACAGCCGCGAAAGCGCAAAGCCGACGATCTCGTCGGCTTCTTCGAAGACCCTGGCGGCTGCTGGAAAGCGGGCCGCCAGTTCCTTGCCCATGCCAACTTCCTGAGAACCCTGGCCCGGGAAAAGGAATGCGGCGACTTGGGAGTTGGACGCCATCGCCTATTGGGTTAGGCGTGCTCGATCTCGATGACCTCCCGGCCGGCATAATGCCCGCAGTTCGGGCAAATATGGTGGGGCAAATGCTTCTCACCGCAATTGGTGCAAGTGAGCAATTGCCTGTTGGGCAGCGCATCGTGAGCTCGCCGGCGGTTGCGTCTTCCTTGGGAGAGTTTTCGCTTCGGCAGAGGCGGCATAAGATCCCTCGGGTGCTTATACAGAAGATCGCCTGCCAAATGGGCAGGCGGGTTCATTATATCGTCGCCAAACGCGGTGTCAAGGCACGCGCGTTTCGCGCCCAAGGAACGATGGTCCGAGGCACATTCGGTATAATCGGGCCGTGAGTCTAAGCCATGTCGACAGCCGCGGGCGAGCGCGAATGGTGGACGTCGCCGGAAAGCCGGAATCCGAGCGCAGCGCGATCGCAAGGGCCGAAGTCCGGATGTCGCGTGAGACATTGATCGCGGCTCGGGCCGGCGATCTCAAGAAGGGCGATCTGCGGGCCACCGCCGAGCTTGCCGGCGTGATGGCGGCCAAGCGGACAGCCGAGCTTATCCCCCTTTGCCATTCGCTTTCGCTCACCCATGTCGCAGTGGAAATCGAGTTTTCGGAAGAGCTGCCAGGGGTGGAGATAATGAGTTCCGTCCGCACGCTGGCGCGGACCGGGGTAGAAATGGAAGCCCTGACCGCCGTGTCGGTGGCGGCGCTGACGGTGTACGACATGATCAAGGGACTCGACCGAGGAGCCAGGATCACCGACATCCGGCTGGTCGAGAAGCACGGCGGACGCTCCGGTGATTACGTAGCAGAGTGACCCGTGCAGATTGAGATTCTCTACTTCGCCACGCTGCGCGATTTGGCCGGTCTCCGGAAAGAGCAGCTCAGCCTCCCTGAAGACTCGACCGTTGGGGATTTGAAGAACCGCCTGAGCGAGCGGGGGGATCGACTGGCTCTGGCGCTCGGGAGTGCCTTGTTTTCGGTGAACCACGAGTTTGCCTTCCCAGAGGAAGGTCTGAACGAGGGGGATGAAGTGGGAGTGTTCCCACCGGTGAGCGGGGGAGGACACCCGACTCTCCTCAAGGTCACTGAAGAACCACTCGATTTGAATGCTCTGGTCGAAGATATCGCCGGAGCATCGACCGGCGCGGTTTGCATCTTTAGTGGGCTAGTGCGGGCTCAAACCGTTCGAGGGGAACCACGTCTGACTAGCTTCCTCGAATACGAAGCCTATTGGCCGATGGCCGAAGCGAAGCTCAAACAGGTGGCCGCCGAGATGCGAGAGCGCTGGCCGGAGGTCGAAGGGATCGCCATTGTGCAGCGGGTGGGCCATCTCGATCCGGGTACGCCGACAGCGGTCATTGCCTGCAGCGCGCCCCATCGGGACAGCGGGGTTTTCGAAGCGGCTCGCTATGGGATCGATCGTCTCAAACAGATCGTCCCGATCTGGAAGAAAGAGGTCGGCCCGGGGGGTGAGGCCTGGGTCGAAGGCACGTACCAACCCCAATCAAGCGACCAGAGCAGGTAGAGTTGCCGGATGGTTGGTCCTGGCCATTCCGCTGCAGCAGCTGCGGTCGGGACTACCCGCGGGAGGCGCTTCCGTTTCGATGTGTGGTTTGCGGTGGCCACTATGACCTGGCCCATCCGCTGCAGTACGCGCCAATCCCGCTGGCCGGACTGGAGCGTTACAGAAATTCATTCCCGCTCCCTCCGGGAGCGCGGCTGCTCTCCCTTGGGGAGGGGGGCACGCCACTGGTTGGCCAGGAGTTGGATGGCAAACAGGTTTACTTCAAGTGCGAATATCTGAATCCTACCGGATCGTTCAAGGACCGAGGCACAGCCGTGCTGATCTCAGCCCTTGCGGCGGCCCACGTTGTGGAAGCCATCGAAGACTCATCCGGCAACGCCGGGGCGTCCTTTGCCGCATACGCGGCGCGGGCTGGGATTCGGGCCAAGGTATTCATGCCGGACTCGGCTTCAGGCCCCAAGCGGGCTCAGATCGAGGCCTATGGTGCGGAGGTCGTTCCCATTCTGGGTCCCCGCACCGAAGCCGCCCAGGCAGTCGTGCGGGCGGCAGTCGCGGGTTCGGTATATGCGAGCCACGCCTACTTGCCCCAGATCCTGACAGGAATGGCGACCTTCGCGTTCGAGCTGGTGGAGCAGTTGGGCAGGGCGCCCGCCGCACTGGTGCTACCGGTGGGGCAGGGCACCCTGCTATTGGGAGCCCACCTTGGGTTTCAAGCTCTGGCCCGCCAGAAGCTTATCCAGAAGCTTCCCCAGCTCATTGGGGTCCAAGCCCGGGCCTGCGCTCCGTTGTGGGCCGTGCATGAGGCCGGGATGGCCGGCTTGGGGTGGGTGCAGGAGGGGCAGACATTGGCCGAAGGGATCCGGATCCTCAACCCGCTTCGAGGAGATGCAGTGTTGGCAGCAGTAGAGGAGACGGCTGGGGGGTTCGAAGTCGTCGAGGAGTCCGAGATCCCAGTCGGGAGGCGCGCCCTCGCAGAGCGCGGATTCTTCGTTGAACCGACATCAGCTGTGATTTGGCCGGCGCTGCTGCGCCGCTTGCCCGGTTTGCCCGAGCCGATCGTGGCAGCCCTCACCGGCTCCGGGTACAAGTCGGGCTGGAATGGAGTCTAACAAAATGAACCGTGTTGTAGTGACTGGAATGGGGACGCTGAACCCGATCGGTAACTCCGTCTCCGAGACCTGGCAAAACGCGGTGAACGGCGTGTCCGGGGTTGGGCCCATCACCCTGTTCGACGCATCGGAGTTCTTGGTCCAGATCGCGGCCGAGGTCAAGAATTTCAGTCCAGTTCAATTTATGGAGGCCCGCGACGCTCGCCGGCAAGATCGGTTCGAGCAGCTTGCTGCAGCAGCCGCCCAAGAAGCACTTGAACAATCTGGATTGAAAATCAAACCTGATAATGCAGCTCGGGTTGCAGTGATTATCTCATCCGCTACTGGAGGCCTATCGACGATCGAGGAGGGCGTAACCGCAATGATTGGCGAGGGACCGCGGCGGGTGAGCCCGTTCTTGATTCCGATGTATATGTCCAACGGGGCTGCCGGACTGGTCGCGATTCGCTTCGGGGCTAAAGGACCCGCCTTCTCGGTCGCCTCGGCTTGCGCCTCCGGCGCCGACGGGATTGGTCAGGCCTGGCTGCTGATTCGGTCAGGGATTGTCGACTCGGCCCTGGCCGGAGCGTCGGATGCCACGATCAGCAAGATTGGGGTCAGTGGCTTCGATCGCCTGGGTGCCATGTCCCGGCACAACGAGGATTACTCGATGACCCCGGCTCCATTTGACAAGAACCGGGATGGCTTGGTGATGGGAGAGGGAGCCGGAGTATTGGTGCTCGAAAGTCTGGAGCATGCCGAGGCCCGCGGCGCCGAGATCCTGGCCGAAATGGTCAGTTACTGCTCGACCTCAGATGCTTTCCACATCACGGCTCCGGCCGAGGACGGCGCGGGCGGGTCGGCAGCCATCGCGGGCGCGCTCCAGCTGGCCGGGATCAATGCCGAACAGGTCGATTACATCAATGCCCACGGCACCGCCACCGGCCTCAACGATGTCTCCGAGACCCGGGCCATCAAGGCCGCCCTGGGTGAGACCGCCTACGATGTCCCCATATCCTCAACGAAGTCTATGACCGGTCACATGATGGGGGCGACCGGTGCCTTAGAAGCAATCTTCTGTGTGATGGCCATTCGGGACGGGATTGTCCCTCCGACGATTCACTTGCAGACCCCGGATCCGGAATGCGACTTGGACTACATCCCCAACGAAGCTCGCCGTCGCCCGGTCCAGGTCGCACTGTCGAACGCCTTTGGATTTGGTGGGCACAACGCGGTCCTAGCTTTCCGCGCGTTCTCCGGCTAAAATCCCGCCCCGTGACACCTGGGGGGTGGGGAATTGACTCCGGAGGAATTCGCCCGCCAAGCTGGACTTCACTTCAAGGATTTCCAACTCGTCCGTCGGGCGCTGACCCACAGCTCGTACATCAACGAAAATCCAGATGTTCTGGAGGACAACGAACGCTTGGAATACCTGGGCGACGCGGCGCTTGATTTCCTGAGCGCGGCCTGGCTGTACAAGCACTTTCCCGAGATGGACGAGGGACAGCTCACCCGTCTGCGGTCCTCTTTGGTCCGCACGGAACAGTTGGCCGAGTTCGCCGAGCAGATCCGGCTTAGTGAGGCGGTGCTGCTGGGGCGAGGCGAGGAGGCCTCCGGAGGACGGGAGCGGGAGGCCTTGCTGTGTGATGTCTTCGAGGCGCTGATCGGAGCGCTCTACATGGACTCCGGGCTCGAATCGGTGGCTCAATTCCTTGAACCACGCTTCAGCCAGGCTGTGGAACGGGTCATGCAGGACGAGAGCTTGCTCGACGCTCGCAGCCTGCTGCAAATCTGGGCCCAGGCTGAGCTCGGCGAGACCCCGCGCTATCGTACCGTAGAGGCGATCGGTCCGGACCACGCTCGTGAATTCGTAGTGGAAGTTAGTATTGGTCGAGGGCCCAGCGCCCGCGGGGTGGGTCGCAGCAAGCAGGAAGCGGCCCAAGCAGCCGCCAGCTTGGCCCTAGGCACGATTCGAAGGAAGCCGGATCTCGCCCAATGAGTCAACTGAATGGGGCTCGCAGGCTCAAATCGCTTGAACTGCACGGCTACAAGAGTTTTGCCGGCAAGACCGTCTTCGAGTTCGGAGATACGATCACAGCAGTCGTCGGCCCCAACGGCAGCGGGAAATCCAACATTGCCGATGCCATCCGCTGGGTTCTCGGAGAGCAAGCCTACAGCACCCTGCGCGGTCGCAAGACCGAGGACATGATTTTCGCCGGGTCGGAGGCCCGACCCCGGGCCGGCATGGCGACCGCCACGATCACCTTTGACAACCGGGACAATTGGCTGCCCATCGAATTCAGCGAGGTGGCTGTCAGCCGACGAGCCCATCGTGACGGCGAGAACGAATACCTGCTCAACGGGCAGCGGGTACGGTTGCGCGACATTCAAGATCTGCTGGGAAGCGTTGGACTGGCCGAGCGCAATTACACCATCATCGGCCAGGGGCTGGTCGACTCGGTGCTTTCGCTCCGCCCAGAGGAGCGGATTAAGCTATTCGAAGAGGCAGCCGGCATCACGGTTCATCGCATCCGCAAGGACGAGGCGATCAGGCGTTTGGAAAAGACCCAGAGCAATCTCGAGCGAGCCAAGGATATCGTGACCGAAATCCGACCTCGGCTGCGGAGCCTCGCCCAGCAGGCCGAACGCGCCTCCGTGTACGATCGGTTGCGGGAGGAGCTGAGCGCGGCCCTGCGCGGTTGGTACGGTTTCCACTGGCACCGATTGCAGGCCGAACTGCAGGCCGCCGAGCGGCGGGCCTCCCAATCGGCGGCCCTCCGGGACGAAGTCCTCGCCCACGGTGAGAGTTCCCACCAAACCTTGATTGCGACCGATGCCCGAGTGGCCGCGCTGCGGGCGGAGATCGATCAGGCCGAAGCGATGTACCGCGCCCGTGCTTCCGATCGGGAGAACCTCGAACGCAGCCAGGCGGTGGCGGAAGAGCGAGTGCGCTGGCTCGAAGATGAAGAAGAGAGCCTCAACCGCGAAATGCTGGCACTGGAGAGTGTCCGGGGCGAGCTGGCCGAGCGAGTGGGCGCGGCTCGCGCCGAGGCCGAAGGCAAGGCAGCCGGCTTATCCGATCGAACGGTCCATGCGGGCCGGCCTCAGGACGAAGTCGAGCAACAGTTAAAGGAAGTGCTCGCGCGGATTGAATCGATCGATCGAGAATCCCGCCAGTTGGCTCAACAGCAGGCTGCCTCTGAGGCCAGGCTTAAGCTGGAGGTCAGTCCGACCCAGAATTCGAACCTCATTGCCGGTCGGCTGCGGGAGGCCGTCGAGCGTGGATTGCTTTCCGGCTGGATGGGCGAACTCAATGGTCAGCTGGAGATGGAGCCGGCTCATGAGTCCGCGATCTCGGCTGCCTTGGATGGCTTCAGTGGGGGGATTGTCTTTAGCGGTGGACAACAGATTGACGAAGCCTTGGATTGGCTACACCGCGAGGACTCGAAAGAAAGGCTGGCCCTGCTTCCACAGTCCCGCGAACGCGAGCTGCCGGAGCTGGAAGTCCCTGCCGACCCCGACTGCTTGGGGCGGGCCGCAGACCTAGTGCGGGTCCCGCCGGAGTTTCAAGGAGCGGTGGAGCTGCTGTTGGGGCGGACCCTGGTTGTGCGGGACCGGGGCTCGGCCAAACGGATATTGCAAGCGCTCCCCCTGGATGCCCGGGTCGTGACCCTGTCCGGACAAGTGTTCTATCCCGCTGGCCAGGTACTGGTCCCGGTCAACGGTAGGTCTTCCAATTCGTCCGATCAAGCCCGGGCTGCCCTGCGGGAGCTCATGTTGCGCACGCAGCAGCTCGAAGCCGAGCGCCGCGCAGCGTCGGTGCAGCGGGAGAGTTTGGAGGGCGAGTGGAAGTCGCGACTCTCGCAGGAGCTCTTGCAGGCAACTATGGCCAAAGTGGAAGGCTTGGAGGAGCAATATCGTGAAACGGAGGTTACCTCGGCCAGGCAGCGTGAAAGGTTGTCAAGGAATCAGACTGCCCAGAGCAAGACCCGCTTGGAGATCTACGATGGCCGCAGCACACTTGGAAGGGTCAGAACTGAACTCTCAGCCGCCTCGGCCGCAGTAAGCGAGCTCAACGCGGCGATGGCCGAGATCGAGGCGAGCCGGACCGGGCTGCAGGCCGACGAGGCGCAGAGCCGGGAGGCTCGGCGGGTAGCGGAGGATGACTACACTCAGGCTCAAATCGAAATTGCCCGAATGCAGCAGCACGCCTCGGACATGGAGCGGAGGATCCTGGAAGATTTCAGTCTCGTCAATTCTGAGCTGGAGGCCTGGGGCTCTGATCCAACTCCATTGAGCATGGCGGGGCTCGTCGACCAGTTGGTACCGGTCGATCAACTGCCTCCCGAGCTGGAAACCGAGCTCAATCGGAAGCGCGGCCAGCTGCGTCGACTCGGGTCAGTCGATCCGGCAGCCCAACAAGAGTTCGAAGAGGTCAAAGGCCGCCACGACTTCCTGCAGGAACAGATTCAGGATCTTGTTCAGGCCGAGGGCCAGCTGACCCAGGTGATCAAGGAGCTGGACGAGCTGATGTCCCAGGAGTTCCGCCGGACATTCGAGGCAGTGGCAGAGGCCTTTGAAGGCTTTTTCGTTCGCCTGTTTGCCGGCGGATCAGCCCGGCTGGACTACCTCGGAGAGTCGGGGATTGATATCCAGGTGAAGCTTCCCGGCCGCCGCAATCAGGGTCTGGCCATGCTCTCGGGCGGCGAACGCAGCCTGACCGCGGTGGCCCTCGTCTTTGCCTTGCTCAGACTGTCGCCGACTCCATTCTGCGTGCTGGACGAAGTAGACGCGATGCTGGACGAACGCAATGTCGAGCGATTTGGATTGATCCTGCGCGAGCTGAGTGAACGAACCCAGTTCCTGGTCATCACCCATAATCGTCAAACGATCCAGGCCGCCGAAGTCCTCTACGGCATCAGCCTCGGTAGAGATAATTCGAGCGATGTCATCAGCCTGCGGCTGGATCAAGTCGAGGACCGGATCGCGGCCTAACTCGCGCCGGGCCTCCCACCAGCTGCCGGCCCCGCGGTAGAATAGCAGTTCGCCGAAGTGGCGGAATTGGCAGACGCGCTGCGTTCAGGGCGCAGTGAGCATACGCTCGTGAGAGTTCAAATCTCTCCTTCGGCATGACGGCCCCCTTTGAGGGGCCGGTTCTTCTCCTGGCCCGAGGCTTGCAACGATTCTCCGGGCGGGCGGCTTGCGGCGGGTGCGCCGCTCCGCTAAGATCACCGGCCCCATGGAAGAGACAAAGTCCCCGATCTCCGGTATCTGGCTGCTCATCGCACTCATCGTCGGAGTGCTCATCTTCGGCGACCTCACCCGCAGGATGACCGATGCCCGCCGGATGGAGCGCGATGGTCGGATGCTGGCGACCGAAGTCACCGATCTGGAGGCCGCCAACTCGGACCTCGAAACCCAGATCGCCCAAGCCGGCGACGAGGCCAACGTTGCCCGTTGGGCACGGGCCGAGGCCAAGCTTGTCCTGGAAGGTGAACGGTTGGTCGTTCCGCTCCCGGCCGAAGGGCCCGCGGAGGAGCAACCACTCGCCCCCGATCTTGCGCAGGATGCCCCAAGCACGTGGGAGATTTGGTGGGCGCTGCTGGTGGGTGGTTAGCGGTGCGCCGAGGGCGATTCGCGTGTTATACTCCGCCCCGCGCCACGAGCAGGCGCACACGCTGCGGGGTGGAGCAGTGGCAGCTCGTCAGGCTCATAACCTGAAGGTCGCAGGTTCGAATCCTGCCCCCGCTACCTGAATTGACCAGGGGCCGCCCTAAATGGGCGGCCCTTCTGTGTTCCTGGCAATCACGGCACTAGAATGGGATTCGCATGCTGGAGCTGAGCGGACAGGATTTGACCATCGAGCAGGTTGTGGCCGTCGCCAGGAAGGGAGAGCCGGTCAACGGCCTGCCCGATCGGGCGCTGGAAAGAATGCGCGCCAGCCGAGATTGGGTCGAGCAGGCGGTTCGCAGCGACGCGGCCCCGATCTATGGCGTGACGACTGGTTTCGGTCCTCTCGCCCAGGTCCGGGTCCAGCCTGAGCAAACCCGTCGGCTCTCCCGCAATCTGATCCTCTCCTCGATGGCCGGGGTCGGCCCCGCCCTTCCAACGGACATTGTGCGGGCCATGCTGCTGATTCGGGTCAACACCTTCTCCAAGGGCCTCTCGGGAGTCCGGCCGCTGCTGGCAGACACTCTGATCCGGATGTTGAACTCCGGGGTCACCCCTCATGTCCCGGCCAAAGGGTCGCTTGGGGCGAGCGGCGACCTGGCCCCGCTGGCGCACATCGCGGCGGTGCTCTCGAAGGACCCTGACCAGCCGGGGGACCTAGACTCTGGCCGGGCCTGGTTTGGGGGGGAGTTGCTGAGCGGGGCGGAGGCCATGCAGCAGGCCGGGATCGAACGGGTAGTGCTCGAGGCCAAAGAAGGGTTGGGGCTGACCAACGGGACCAACTTCATGGCCGCGGCCGCCGCGCTGGGGGTCTATGACGCGGAGAACCTGCTGCAGCATGCTGAAGTCGCGGCTGCGCTCAGCTTCGAGGGGCTGCTCGGGACTACTTCCGCCCTGGACGACCGACTCCATCAGGCCAACAGCCAGCCCGGTCAGATCGCAACCGCGGCCGCGCTTCGGCAGTTGCTGAGCGGAAGCCGACTCGTCGACTCTCGCCCGGGCCGGGTCCAAGACGCCTACAGCCTGCGCTGCACTCCCCAGGTCCTCGGGCCGGTCCGCGACGTGCTGGGATACCTTCGTGAGCGAGTAACCGGCGCCATCAACGCCGCGACCGACAACCCCCTCTTCTTCGGGGACTCCGGCGCGATTTCGGGCGGAAATTTCCATGGACAGGGGCTGGCCATGTGGCTGGATCTCTTGGGGATCGCCGCGGCGCAGCTTGGGACGATCTCCGAGCGGCGAACGTTTCGAATGACGACCCCGGAACTCAGCGAAGGACTCCCCTCGATGTTGGTCCTCAATGCCGGCTTGGACAGCGGGCTGATGATGCCACAGTACACCGCGGCGGCCCTGGTCTCGGACAATAAGACCTTGGCCCATCCCGATTCGGTCGATTCCATTCCTTCAAGCGGCAACCAGGAGGACCACGTCAGCATGGGGGCCAACGCGGCGCGGCATGCGTTGGAGATTCTCGAGAATGTGCGGCTGGTCCTGGCCGTCGAGTTGCTCACCGCTGCCCAGGCGATTGACCTGCGCCCCGAGGGACCCTCCCGGCTTGGCCGTGGCACAGCGGCCGCCCATCGAGTCGTGCGGCAAACCGTCTCATTCCTGGAACACGACCGGCCACTCAGTCCCGACATCGAGACCCTGGCCGAGCTCATCAGCTCGGAGCAGTTGATTCAGGCGGTCGAATCAGTCCGATAAAAGTGGCGACGACCCGATGAGCACTGGAAAGGCTGCCGGTCCGCGACCGGTCAGGTCGCCTCGCGGGACAGAAATATCTTGCAAGGGTTGGCAGCAAGAGGCCGCCCTCCGGATGTTGATGAACAATCTCGACCCGGAAGTGGCGGAGCGGCCCGACGATCTCATCGTGTATGGCGGACGCGGCCAGGCCGCTCGCAGCTGGGAGGCCTTTGAGGCGATCGTGCAGTCGCTGCGCTCACTCGAAGGCGACGAAACCCTGCTGGTTCAGTCCGGGAAACCAGTCGCGGTGTTCCGTACCCACCCGGACGCGCCGCGGGTCCTGCTGGCCAACTCCAACTTGGTCCCGCATTGGGCGACTCAAGCACACTTCGAGGAGCTGGCGGCCAAGGGCTTGACCATGTACGGCCAGATGACCGCCGGCAGCTGGATCTACATTGGTACCCAGGGCATTCTGCAAGGAACCTATGAGACCCTAGGTTCTCTCGCAGCACAGCAAGGCTGGGAGAGCCTACGGGGCAAGTTGGTTCTCACCGCTGGGCTGGGCGGTATGGGAGGGGCTCAACCACTGGCCATCACGATGAACGAGGGCGTGGGCCTGATCGTCGAGGTGGACCCAGACCGGGCGCGGCGGCGGCTCGCCAGCGGTTACCTCGATCAGGTCGTCGACACGCTGGAAGAAGCGATGACCGTGCTGGAGGAGGCCCGGGAGGCTGGCGAGCCGAAATCGGTGGGACTGATCGCCAACGCGGCCGACATCTTCGCCGAGCTCGTGATTCGGGGGGTCACGCCGGATGTGGTGACGGACCAGACCCCGGCCCACGACCCGCTTTCGTACGTCCCGCACGGGATGAGCTTAGAGGCAGCTAACCGGCTGAGGATTACGGATCCGACGGCCTACACGCGTGCAAGCGCCCACTCCATGTCCCGCCAGGTCGAGGCGATGCTGGCCTTTCAGGCGCGCGGGGCAGTGGTCTTCGACTATGGAAACAACTTGCGCCAGCGGGCCTATGAGGCGGGCGTGAGCCACGCGTTCGACTATCCGGGATTCGTGCCCGCCTATATCCGGCCGCTCTTCTGCCAGGGCAAAGGGCCGTTTCGCTGGGTCGCCCTCTCCGGCAATCCGCAAGACATCTACCGCACCGACGAAGCGATCATGGCGCTGTTTCCGGAGGACCGGCATCTCCACCGCTGGCTGGGGCTGGCACGCGAAAAAGTGAAATTCCAGGGGCTGCCGGCCCGGATCTGCTGGCTGGGTTATGGCGAGCGGGCCGCGGCCGGGCTGAGATTCAATGAGATGGTCGCCAGCGGGGAGCTGACCGCTCCGATCGTCATCGGCCGCGATCACCTCGATGGGGGCTCAGTGGCCAGTCCCAATCGAGAAACCGAGCGGATGCGGGACGGCAGCGATGCGATCTCCGATTGGCCGCTGCTCAACGCCATGCTCAACGCGGTGGCCGGGGCGACCTGGGTTTCATTCCACCACGGGGGTGGGGTCGGAATCGGCTTTTCCCAACACGCCGGGCAGGTCGTCGTGGCGGACGGCACCCCGGAGGCGGGCCGCCGACTCGAGCGGGTGCTCACAACTGATCCGGGCCTGGCGATTGTGCGCCACGCCGACGCCGGTTATCCCGAGGCAATCGAGGCCGCCCGCCGGAATGGGATCCAAATGCCGATGCTTCGTTCGGCCGAGCCCTGATCTGCAGATGATCGGTCAAAACTCCCGCTGATATAATCGCCCTCGCCGCTTCACCCTGCAGCAATCGTGGCGAGGTAGCTCAATGGCAGAGCAGGGGATTCATAAGCCCTTGGTTGGGAGTTCAAATCTCCCCCTCGCCACCTGATTCCGAGGCCCGTTCGGCCGCGGACCAAATCAGTGGGTTGCAAGCACCGATTCGAAGCTGAGCCCGATGTGTACCTGATGAAAGGGTAAACGATTGCAATTCGCGGGGACGGTGACCATCGAGGCGCCGCGGGCTCAGGTGTGGAAATTCCTCACCGATCCGCACTCGGTCAGCCTGTGCGCCCCGGGGCTCGAATCACTCGACATCATCATCCCCGACAAACAGTTCAAGGCAGTCGCCTCGGTGGGGTTCGGGTCGGTCAGAGTCAAGTTCAACATGGACGTCGAGTGGCTCGAGCTCGATCCGCCGAACCGGGGCAAGATAAAGGGTAGGGGCTCCGCTCCAGGGAGTGCGGTCGAGGGGTCCAGTGAGATGATCCTGAGGGATCTGCCGAACGGTTTCACCGACATCGATTGGACCGCAGAGATAGCAGTGTTCGGGACCATCGCGAGTCTGGCTTCCCGCGTGATGGGAAGCATGACCCGCCGGCTGACCGGCGAGTTCTTCAACTGCGTTAAAGCGAAGATTGAGGGATGAAGTTCGCTCCTGTCCTGGTCGAACCTGTCGCGGGCCAGCTGGTAGCCAACCTCGTCAATTTCGCCAGGCTGCTGCGTGCCGTGGGCATGGACGCCCATCCCTCCGGCGTCATGGATCTGGTACGGGCGCTTGACCTGATGGGAATCAAAAGAAGGAGTGAGGTCTACTACACGGCTCGCGCCTTGCTGGTCACCCGACGCGAGCAGATTTCACTTTTCGACCGGGCATTCGAGTTGTTTTGGCGGGCCCCGGCTGAACGCAATCGCATTCCGATCGGCGGAGACGGCTCACTCACTCCTCGGCGGAAGTCGCCGGCTGCGGGCGGACTTTCGATCGTCGATCCCAAGGCCTTATCACTTGGTCCGCCGAAAGTTGCTGGCCCGGCCGAGCAAGAGTCGCAAACCATGCACGCTTCGCACACTTACAGCGCGGCGGAGCTGCTGCGCCGGAAAGACTTCGGATCACTATCGGCCGACGAGCTCGAGGAAGTCAAACGATTGATGGCGGAGCTGGTACTGGATCTCGGAGCCCGCCGCAGTCGCCGCTGGCGCCAGGGAGGCAGGTATCCAACCGACCTGCACTACAGCATCCGCCGGAGCGTGCACGCGGGAGGAGAGTTGATCGAGCTGTTTGGGCGCCAGCCGAAGTGGAAACCACGGGCCCTGGTGGTTATCGCCGACATCAGCGGATCGATGGAGCGATACTCCGGCCTGCTGCTGCGATTCATCTGTGGGATAGCCAGGAGCCAGGCTCGTCCGATCGAGTCCTTTGTGTTCAGCACCCAACTGACCCACATCACCCGCCACCTGGGGAGCCGGGATGTGGAGCGGGCCGTGGCGGAAATCACGCGGAACGTGCCGGATTGGTCCGGCGGAACCCGAATTGGTCAGTCGCTGAGGACGTTTAACTTCCAATGGGCCCGCCGGGTACTTGGCAGGGGAGCCGTGGTGCTGCTGATTAGCGACGGCTGGGACCGAGGCGACAGCGAATTGCTGAGCCGAGAGATGGCCCGCCTCCAACGCAGCTGCCACCGCCTCATTTGGTTGAATCCCCTGTTGGGGTCTCCTCACTTCGAGCCGCTTACCCTGGGGCTGCAGGCAGCCTTGCCCTTCGTGGATGATTTCCTGCCCATTCACAATCTGGAGAGCTTGGCGCAGCTGGCGGTCGAGCTCGACCGATTAGCGCCCCGGCGGCCTTCCAGGCGCCAAGCACACCGGGCGCCCAAACCCGTCACCGAACGGGCTTCGATAGGCTCCCGCCTGTAACTCACCCCTCTCTTTCCATTCGACAATCCAGAAGCTAACAACTGGACCTCCCCGCGTAGGATATGTTAGTCTTGCCTAAATCTTAATTTTGGCATAGAATATATCGCTTTGGGCCACTGCCCAATCGAGAGAGGCGGTCCGAATGACCGATGCAATCCGGCTGGAACGGCTGAGCAAGTCCTACGGCAAACAACGCGGAGTGGTTAATCTGGACTTGGAAGTCCACCCTGGGGAGGTGTTTGGCTATCTAGGCCCCAACGGCGCGGGCAAAACGACCACGATCCGCCTGCTGCTCGATCTGATCCGCCCGTCGTCGGGTCGAGCCTGGATCTTCGGTCTGGACTGTCAGGCCGAGCCGATCGCGGTCCATCGACGGATCGGTTATGTGCCTGGGGAGCTGGCCCTCTACCCCCGGTTGACCGGCGAGCAGACCATCAAGCATTTTGCGGCGCTGCGGGGAGGGGCGGACATGGCCTGGGTCAACCAGCTCGCCGAACGGCTTGATTTCGACCTCAAGCGTTCCGCCAGAGCGTACTCCAGCGGGAACAAGCGAAAGCTGGGTTTGATCGTGGCCCTGATGACCCGGCCCGAGCTGCTTTTGCTCGACGAGGCGAGCGCCGGACTCGATCCGCTGGTCCAGCAAGCCTTCTACCAAATCTTGCGTGAGCTGCGGGCGGCCGGCACGACAGTATTTCTCTCATCCCATAACCTTCCTGAGGTTGAGCGCGTGTGCGATCGGGTCGCGATCATCCGGGAGGGCGCACTGGTCGCGGTCCAGGAGATCAGCAGCCTGAAGGCCAAGGCGCTGCGCAGAATCGAGATCGTGTTTGACAACCACGTCCCGGTCGCCGAATTCGCAGGCCTCGCCGGAGTGCGGGATGTGAGTGTGACCGATCGACGCTTGACCTTCACCGTGCAAGGGTCGCTGGACTCGATCTTCAAAGCGGCGGCCCGCCACACAGTCCAGAACGTAATCAGCTATGAACCGAGTCTGGAGGAAGTGTTCCTGACCTTCTACGAAGGAGAGGTGCCCAATGCTCTCTAGTGTTTTTGGCAAGAACCTCTACGACATGCGCCGCGGGTTGATGGGGTGGTCGATTTCAATCCTGTTGATGAACCTCTGGCTCGTTACTTTCTTTCCAGCGATTCGAGAGAGTGCTTCGGCCCTCGATCAGTATCTGCAGAATCTGCCGCCGAGCTTTGCCGCACTATTGGGTGACACGGCGAGTTTCGCCACGATCGAGGGTTACCTATCCGTGGAGCTGTTCACATTCTTTTGGCCCGCCCTCACCCTAGCCTTCGCCATCGGCGCCGGAGCCGGCACCATCGGTGCCGAGGAAGAAAGCGGGACGCTGGATTTGTTGCTCTCCCTCCCGATTCCCCGCTGGCGCCTGCTGCTGGAAAAGTTCGCCGCGGTCACGGTGTTCAGTGGAATCGCGATCGGCGCCGGCTTGGTCGGCCTGATCCTCGGGACTCTCATCGTGGATGAGGCCATCGACATCGGCAATCTGGGGGCGGCGGTATTGAGCATCTGGCTGCTGACCCTACTCTTCGCCACGTTGAGCCTGGCGCTCACCGGGGTGGGGCTGCGCCGGGGAGCAGCGGCCGGCATCGGGGCGGGAGTGGCGGCGATTACCTTCCTGATCAATACCCTCGGTCCCTTGGCCGATCTACCCGAGATATTGCGCCGCATGAGCCCCTGGTATTACTACGACGGCGGAGCGGCGCTCAGCGAAGGTCTTTCGCTGGGGAACTCTGCGTTGCTCGCTGGGCTGGTGATCGCGTTCCTGGCGGTCGCCCTGGTTGGGTTTCAAAGGCGAGACCTGGCGGTCTAACGGTGAGCTCGGGGGTCGTTCTAAGCAGGGCGCCGTGACCGGCGCCCTGCTTGCTTCTCGTCGAGCGACTTGCGGAAAGCAACACGGAAAGTAAGATTCTTGGTCGTGGTTGGCTGCAGCACCGGATGAGCTCGAGAAGGGCACAGGGAATGGCGCTTTTGATTCTGCTGGCCGCGCTGACGGCGCCCGCTGCCCCGGCGCGGGCTCAGACCACGGACCGCTATTACTCTGAAACCGGGCACACCCTCAGCGCGACCTTCGAGCTCTTCTACGACACCCGCGGAGGCCCGGCGACTTTCGGCTTTCCGATTACCGAGGCCTTCGTCGATCCGTTTTCGGGTCTGCTGGTTCAGTATCTGGAGAATGCCCGGCTTGAATTGGCCCCGGACCCCAGTTCGGAAGAGCTGCAGGTGCGGGTCGCCGATCTCGGCGTCTTGATCGGCGGATGGGATCTCCCAATTCCGGCCAGCCGGTTTCCCATCGGCAACTCCCCAGGGTGCCGATTCTACGAGGGTTCCGGGCATCAGGTCTGCCACGCCTTCCTGGATTTCTATGAGCGCCAAGGAGGGGCCGGGGTATTCGGGCTTCCCATCAGCGAATTCCGGATCGAACAGGCGCGGGTGGTTCAGTATTTCCACGATTTCCGGCTGGATTGGTACCCGGAGGCCGAAGATGGGCGGCCAATCCGGATCGCAGCGCTCGGCCGGGCGCACTTCGACCGCATGGGTTACTCACCCGATCTGCTCGCGCCGGTGGATCCGGCTGACCTGGGGCTGTATTCGATCCTTGCGCTTCAAACCAGCGCCTCCGTTCTGAATCCGCTCCTAGGGGCCGGAGAAACCCAGCGCGCCTATCTGATCGTCAGTGATCAGAATAACCGGCCCGTAGCCGGTGCGGCCGCGCTGCTGACCGTGTACCTGCCGGATGGGCTGGAGTTCAAAATGATGCCGTTGACCGACCGCAACGGGGTGGCCCAATTGGAGTTGACGCTTGAAAGCCAGCTGCCGGGGACTCGGATTGCGCTGGAGTACACGGTCGTCTTCGAAGGACTTTTCGCCCTCACCCGCGATTCGTTTTACGTCTGGTGGTGACCGCTTCGGTCGGAGCTGTCGAGCACACTTCGTGAGGAATTTCACTATCGCGGACCCCCGGCGCCCCGGACCCTTCATCGCCGCAGCCCCATCCATAAGACTTGTGATAGCATCGACCCTACCTACCGTTCGGTAGGGTTGGAAAGGAGTGGGGAGTCCTCGGCCGATGCAGCGGGAGGACATCATTCTTGCGGCCGCCCAAGTCTTTCGGCAGAAGGGCTACCACGCCGCGTCCA
This sequence comes from uncultured Anaerolineaceae bacterium, assembly GCA_964590515.1. GTDB lineage: Bacteria > Chloroflexota > Anaerolineae > Anaerolineales > E44-bin32 > JADFRG01. Next base: position 100,405 of record CAZPZD010000001.1, read on the forward strand.
TGCAGGACATCGCCGAATCCGTCCAGCTGCAGAAGGGCAGCCTCTATCACCATATCCACAGCAAGCAGGAACTGCTGTTGGAAATCCTCGATCGGGCCCTGGACGCGCTGATCGCCGATCTGCAGCCCATTGCTGACTCGGATCGCCCGCCGGGCGAGAAGCTGCGGGCCGCAATGCAGTCCTACATCGCCCGCATGACCCGCAACTCCGACCTCGCAGCCGTCCTGCTGCTCGAGCACCGAAGCTTGCAGCCCGCCCTTCGCAAAGCCCACATCGCCCGCAGGGACCGATTTGAATCTCTCTGGCGTCAGATCGTCCGCGAAGGTATCCGCCGCGGCGACTTTCGTCCGATGGATGAGTCGGTCGTCACCTTCGCCCTGCTCGGGGTTCAGAATTGGCTGATCACTTGGTACCAGGAAGGCGGGCGGTACCACCCCGATCAGCTGGCAGCCCAATTCACTCAACTCTTTCTCACCGGGCTGGCACAGGATACCAAGTCCGCATGAAAGCTCAGCCTCAGGCATTCATCACTCGGGCGGGCGCCCGAATCTACCGGATCCCGCTGGAGCTGTTCCCTCAACTCGAAGGATTTGCGCACGTGGTCGTCACCGACCAGCTGGTTGCCCTGGTCGACGTGGGTTCCGGTTTCGGTGATTCCAATGAGCAGTTGGAGGCCGGCCTGGCCAGCTTGCGCTCTCAGTACGGCGAACCCATAGGTTGGTCCGATCTAACCCACATCCTTATCACTCACGCTCACATCGACCACTTTGGCGGGCTGCCGTACGTACGCACGCGGACCGCCGCGCCCATCGGAATACACGAACTAGACCGCCGGGTGATCACCGGTTACGAGGAACGGTTGGCCACCGTCGCCAGCCGGCTCAGGCGATTCCTCGCGGAGGCCGGCGTCGAGACCGAAGAACAGACCGACCTCATGGATCTCCATCAATTGGGGAAGCAGCTCTATGCATCGATGCCGGTGGAATTTACCTACGCGGCGGCCGGGATGGTTCTGGGTCCCCTCGAATTCGTTCACGTTCCCGGGCACTCGCCGGGGCAGGTCTTGATCCTGCTCGATGAGCTGATGTTGTCCGGAGACCACATCCTGGCCGAGATCAGCCCCCACGTCGCGCCGGAGCGGCTCAGCCTCAACACCGGGCTCGGTCACTACCTCGAGTCCCTTAGGCGGACCCGTCCGCTGGCCGAACGAACGCGTCTGGTGCTTGGTGGCCACAATCCGCCCTTCACCGATCTGGCTGGTCGGGTAGATGAGATCGGGGAACTGTACCGTGGCAGGTTGGCCCGAGTGCTCGAGCTCACAGCCAGCGCTCGCACCGTGGCCGAGATCGCCAAGGAGCTGTTCGGTCCGACCGGTGGATACCATCGACTGCTGGCCCTGGAAGAAGCCGGCGCCTACGTGGAATACCTGCACCAGCGCGGGTCCCTCGGCATCCCGGATTTCGAACGAATGGAACAGGAGCAGCCCGGCCCGGTTCGATATCAACGGCTGGAGGGCGAGACCGATCAGGTTCTCGATCTCGCAGCTGCGTCGGCTGAGATCGGAGAGCCCAATTTACGGATTTGAGCCGAGCGAAGAGCAGCGCATGCTGGTCGAGGCGGTCCGGCGCTACGCCACGACCGATCTGCGTCCGGCCGCCCACGAGGCAGACGAGCGCGGTGAGCTTCCACCTGGCCTGATCGCCAAAGGGTGGGAACTGGGGTTGCTGCAGGCGAGCGTGCCTGAGCGTTTCGGCGGATTCGGGGACCGCTCGGCCGTGACCGGCGTGCTAGCCGCGGAGGAACTGGCCTGGGGTGATCTGGCAGGCGCGCTGGCGATCCTGAACCCCAATGCCTTCGTGCTGCCGGTGCTGATGGGCGGCAACGATGACCAGAAACAGAACTGGATCCCGGAAGTAATCGGCTCGGGCTGGCGACCGCATGCCGCCGCGCTCTTCGAGCCGCATTTCGACTTCACTCCGGGCGAGATGCGCACCGTAGCTACGGTGACGAATGGCGGATACGCCATATCCGGCCGAAAGATTCACGTGCCCTTCGCCGCCCAGTCCGAGCAGCTTCTGGTTTTCGCCGACCTGAACGGTTCACCGCAGGCCTTCGTGGTGCCGCGCCCGGCCGACGGCCTCCAGATCGGCAATCGGCAGCAGCTGCTCGGGCTCCACGCGCTCCCGCTCTTCGAGATCACTCTCGATCACGTCCGGGTCGCGGCCGAGGGCCGCTTGGCCCGCCTCGACTTTCCATTGATCCTGGCCTCGTTTCAGGTGGCGATCGCCGCCGCGGCGATGGGTGTCAGCCGGGCTGCCCTTGAATACGCGCTGCAATACGCTAAGCAGCGGGAGGCCTTTGGCGGTCCGATCGCCCAGAAGCAATCGATCGCGTTCATGCTGGCAGAGATGGCGACCGAGATCGATGGAGCCAGGCTCATGGTCTGGGAGGCAGCCTGGCAGTTGGATCAGGGGATCCCCGCTGCCAGGTCGGCGTACCTGGCGCTGCTCGCCGCGGCCGACACGGCGATGATGGTCACCGACCGGGCGGTGCAAATCCTCGGCGGGCACGGGTACATTCGGGAACATCCGGTCGAGCGTTGGATGAGGGACGCTCGCGGCATTCAAACCTTCCTCGGACTGGCCATGGTATGAGCGGCGAACGGAGCCCGAGATGATCAGCTTCGAGACCCCCAAGTCGATCCTGGAAACGGTGACCATGATCGAGTCGGTCGCAACCGAGATGATGCGGCCGGCAGCCCGCTATTACGACGAGCACGAACACGAGGCGCCGTGGGACTACATCAATTTCATGCACGCCGCACTCAAGGCCACCGGGGGGCTGACCATGGCCCCCAGTCCGTCGACCGAGGCTGGAACACCCCGAGAGGACTATCAGCGCCTGGCGCACTACATTGAAGCGCTCTCCTGGGGAGACGCCGGACTCTACTTGTGCACGCCCCGTGGCGGCCTGGGGGCTGCTGCGGTCTCAGCGACCGGAACTCCGGAGCAGAAGGCTCGTTTTCTGGAACGGTTCAACGGCGACAAGCCGATCTTCTCTTGCATGGCGATCACGGAGCCGCAGGCCGGCTCCGATACGGCGGCGATTAAGGCCACCGCCGTTCGGGACGGCGACCACTGGGTGCTCAACGGCGAGAAAATCTTTGTCACCGGCGGACAGAAATCGCTGGTAGATACTCCCGGATTCGTGGTCGTGTGGGCGACGATCGATCCGTCGGCCGGCCGGGAGGGGATTCGGTCGTTCGTCGTGGAGGCCGGGACCCCGGGCTGCACGGTGACCAAGCTCGAGAAGAAGCTTGGCATCCGGGCCAGCGACACGGCGGCGATCTTGTTGACTAACTGCCGGGTACCCCTCGACAACCTGCTCGGGAGCCTTGAAGCCAAGGATCGATCGGTCGAAGGCTACAAAGGGGTGCTGCGAACCTTTGCGGCCACCCGCCCGCTGGTCGCCGCCTCCGCCCTCGGGGTCGCCCGAGCCGCCCTTGAGTTCTTAAAGGAGGCCCTGGACGAGCAGGGCGCCGAGATTCGCTACGGGCTGCCCCGCAGCCGGATGACTAACCTCGAACGGGAAGTGATCGATATGGAGATCATGCTGCGTTCGGCCTGGCTGCTCACCCTTCGGGCAGTGTGGATGGCCGATAACCAGGTGCCGATCAGTGCCGAAGCCTCCATGTCCAAGATCAAGGCCGGCGATGCGGTGGTGCGGATCACTCAGAAGGCGGTCGAGCTCCTGGGGCCGATGGGATACTCCCGGGCCCACCTGCTCGAGAAGTGGTTCCGGGATGCCAAGATCAACGACCTGTACGAGGGCACCGGCCAAATCAATCGACTGATCGTGGCCCGGCGCATCCTGGGCTACGGTCGGAAAGAACTGAACTAGTGGCCGCCGTCGGAGAGTCGTGTGACCTATCAGATTGAGCGGGCGGCCGTGCTGGGCGCCGGGACTATGGGAGCGGCCATCGCCGCTCACCTGGCGAATGCCGGGATCCGGGTCCTCCTGTTGGATCTCACCCCGACCGAATTGACCGAGGAAGAACGAGCGAAGGGCCTGACCCTGGCAGATCCAGCGGTGCGCAATCGAGTGACGCGCCAGGGATGGGCGCACTGCCTGGCGGCCCGCCCGGCTAACCTGTTCAGCGAGCGCAGGGCCGAGCTGGTCTCACTCGGCAACTTCGACGACGACTTCCCTCGAATAGCAGAAGCCGATTGGATCCTGGAGGCCGTGGTAGAGCGGCTGCCGGCGAAGCTCGCGGTCATGGCTCGGATCGAGGTCCTGCGCCGCCCGGAAAGCATTGTCAGCACCAACACCTCCGGCCTGCCGATCCGGGACATTGGCGCGGGCCGATCCGCAGAATTCCAGGCCCACTTCCTGGGCACTCACTTCTTCAACCCGCCCCGATACCTCAAGCTCTTGGAGCTCATTCCAGGCGAGCACACCAAGCCGGAGATCCTGGATTTCATGCGGCGATTTGCTGCCGAGCGACTGGGGAAGGGGACCATACTGTGCAAAGACACTCCCAACTTCATTGCGAACCGCCTCTTCAGCGTCACGAACGCCTTTACCCTCAACGTCGCTCTGGAGAACGGATACACCATCGAAGAGGTCGATCAGCTCACCGGCGAGTTGATCGGAAACCCGAAGACTGCTACCTTCCGGCTGCTGGATCTGGTCGGCATCGATATCATGGCCGATGTGACCAATCACCTGTACCCCCGCCTGGCGGGGGATCCCTTCCGGGAAGTATTCCAAAGTGAGAAGGTCAGGCGGCTCGCGGCGGCCTTGATCGAGCGGGGTTGGCTGGGTCGCAAGCGCGGTCAGGGCTTCTACCGGCGAGTCCAGACGGAGGAGGGACCTGAGTTCTGGTGGCTCGACCCGGAGAGCCTCGAGTACCGAGCCCCGACTCGGCCCCGATTTGACTCGGTCGGAAAGCACAAGGACGTCGCCGAGGTCGGAGAGCGGCTCAGGCTGCTCGTCGAGGAAAAGGACCGGGCCGCGACTTTCCTGTGGACAACGACCGCTTTCGCGCTGCGCTACGCGGCCAGCCTGGTGCCGCAGGTCTCGCCGGATCTGGTTTCGATCGACAACGCCATGAAGTGGGGATTCATGCAGGAGCTCGGGCCGTTCGAGCGCTGGGACGCCTTGGGAGTCGCGCGCACCGTGAGCCGAATGGAGTCCGAGGGCATGGCCGTGGCTCCCTGGGTGACGGAGATGCTTGGGGCCGGCATTGGGAGCTTCTATCAACGGGAGGGCGACCGGGCCGTGGGTTGCTACGATCCCCTCGCTCGAAAAGTCGAACCTTTGGTCCGCGATCCGCGGGTGATTGCGATTCGGGATCTCAAAGCAGAGGGCAAGGAGCTCCAGGCGAACGCCAGTTCCAGCCTGGTCGACCTCGGCGATGGCGTGCTGCTATTCGAGTTTCACAGCCCCGCCAACTCGTTGGACGAAGACATTCTGCGCATGGCAGAACAGGCCCTGCAGGAACTCGCAAGGGACGAATGGCAAGCGCTGGTGATCGGCAACCAAGGCACCCATTTCTCGGCGGGGGCCAACCTGTTCGCCGTAGCGGTCGCCGCCCAGCAAGGAGAGCGGGACCTGATCGAGCAGGGCACCCGGAGCTTCCAAACCCTGCTGCAGCGGATGCGGGCCAGTCCCAAGCCGATTGTGGCTGCGGTCCACGGGATGGCATTGGCCGGAGGCGCCGAGGTAGTCATGGGTGCGTCCCGGGTAATCGCGGCCGCCGAAAGCTACATCGGGCTGGTGGAGGCAGGGGTCGGGGTTATTCCGGCCGGATCGGGCAGCAAGGAAATGCTGCGCCGGGTGCTCGGCCCAGTGATGACCACCCCGAACGCCGACGGGCTGCCCCATCTTCAGAAGGTATTCGAGCTGATCGCCCTCGCCAAAGTCTCCGAGAGCGCCGAGCAGGCCCGCGAGATGGGCTTCCTGGGGTCGGCCGACCGGATCGTAATGAATTCAGATCACCTGCTGGCAGAAGCCAAGCGGGAGGCCCTGGCGATGGTCGCGGCCGGCTACCGCCCGGAGCCGGCCGGGAAGGTGTGGGCCGCTGGGCGGGATGCACTGGCAAACCTCAACCAGATGATCTGGAGTATGCGGGAGGCTGGTTACGCCACCGAGCACGATGCAGTCGTCGCCGGTCGGCTGGCACAGGTGCTCACCGGTGGAGACCTGAGCCGGCCGGGCTGGGTTCCGGAGGAGCACATCTTGGAGCTGGAGCGTGAGGCATTCCTGGCCCTCAGCGCCGAACCCAAGACCCATGCCCGGCTGTGGCACATGCTCCAGCATCGAAAGCCATTGCGGAACTGATGAGTTCACTCCACGTTGCGCATAGCCAAATGAGAGCCGCGGATGCCGGTTACAGGCAGGGAGCAAGCTCATGACCCGCGAAGCTGTGATTGTCGGCGCGGTCCGGACCGCAGTGGGGCGCGCCCACAAAGGAACCACTCGAGATGTCCGCCCTGACGACTTGGCCGCGGCGGTCATCCGCGAGCTGCTGCGCCGCACGGAAGGCAAGCTGGATCCGGCTCGGGTTGATGATGTCGTCCTTGGTTGCGCTTACCCCGAAGGAGCGCAAGGATTGAACCCGGCCCGCCCGATCGGGCTGTTGGCCGGCTTGCCGGTCGACGTGCCTGCCCAGACCATCAACCGGTTCTGCTCCAGCGGTCTGCAGGCGATTGCGATTGGGGCGGAGCGAATCCTGGCCAACGGAGCGGATATCGTGATCGCGGGCGGCGTCGAATCGATGAGCGCCGTTCCGATGATCGGATACCACCTCAGCCTGAATCCGTGGATCGTCGAGAACAACCCCGAGGTCTACATGAGCATGGGCCTGACCGCCGAGCGGGTGGCCGAGGAGTTCAAGATTTCGCGTGAAGCCCAGGACGAGTTTGCCTACCTCAGCCAGCGCAAAGCAAGCCAAGCGGTGGATGCCGGCCTCTTCGACGACGAGATCGTGCCCGTTGAATTCGAGCAGGTCTCCCTCGCAGAGAATGGCGCCCTGCTCCGAGAACCGCGGGTGTTGAGCCACGACGAGCATTTGCGCCGGGAGACGAGCCTCCAGGGCCTGGCCGAGCTCAAGCCGGTGTTCAAGCGAGGCGGCAGCGTGACCGCCGGAAACTCGTCGCCTCTCAGCGACGGTGCGGCCGCGATCTTGTTAATGGAAGGGCGCACCGCGGTTCAGCTTGGGCTGCAGCCGTTGGCTCGTTTTGTCGGCTTCAACGTGGCCGGCGTTCGGCCCGAGATCATGGGCGTGGGCCCCGTGAAGGCGGTTCCTCGGGTACTGCAGCGGACCGGTCTTAAGCTGGAGGACCTCGAGCTGATCGAGCTCAACGAGGCCTTTGCCTCCCAGAGCGTAGCGGTGATGCGCGAGCTCGAATTTGATCCCGATCGGGTGAACGTCAACGGCGGCGCGATCGCCCTCGGTCATCCCCTGGGCTGCACCGGCGCCAAGCTCACGACCCAGCTGGTGTATGAGCTGAGGCGTCGCCGGGCGCGCTATGGCCTGGTGACCATGTGCATCGGCGGGGGCATGGGCGCGGCAGGGATCTTCGAGAACCTGAACTGATGACAGCCGGGCCGGCCCGACCGAAATAACCAGAGGAGCGAGCATGCCAAACGAACTCACGATCGGTAAATTGATGGAGTTGATGCCCAGCGCGTTCTTGCCTGAGAAGGCTGCCGGAGTGACCGCCGAGGTCCAGTTTCATCTGAAGGGTGAAGGCGGGGGCGACTGGATTCTGACGATCCGAGACGGCAGCTGTGCCGTCCGGCCCGGTGTGATCGAAGCCGCCCGCCTGGCCCTGACGGCGGAGGCCGCCGATTATCTAGCAATCGTGACCGGGAAGCTGGAGGCCATGTCCGCCTTCGCCCAAGGGAAGATCAAGTTGAAGGGGGACCTGTCTCTGGCGATGAAATTGATGGGATTCTTCAAGATCCCTGGCTGAAGTTCTGCGGTGATACAATCCGCCCGGTTCGCCCCCATCGTCTAGGGGCCCAGGACGCGGCCCTCTCAAGGCCGAAACCGGGGTTCGAATCCCCGTGGGGGCACCTCGCAGGGTCGAAAAGCGCTTCCCGCCTGAAGGCGGGAAGTTTCGCTTAATCAGGGAGTGCGCCTACCGGGCAGGCAGTCCTACCGTCGCATTGCGGCCGGTTTCGGTTTGACGGTATACTCGGCCGGCTCTACCCACCGAGCCACGCCCATGCCACCCCCTGATCCGACCACTCTGGCGAATGAGCTCCACGACGGAGTGATTCAGGAACTTTCCGCCCTGCTGCTGCAGATGGAGACTTATGAGCGGCGACTTCAGAAAGATCCTGAAGCAGCTAGCCATGATCTGAAACGAATGAAAGACCAAACCCGTTCCACCTTGAACCAGCTGCGGCAGCTGGTGACCCGACTTCGTGACGGCGGACCGCCATCTCCCCGATGACCGACAAGACGTACCGAATCATTATTGCCGACGACCATCTGGTCGTCCGCGAGGCGATCCGGGTCATGCTGGAAATGGAGCCGGAGTTCGAGGTTGTCGGAGAAGCCTCCGACGGCAAGCGGGCGCTGGAACTGGCGGCTCAGCTCGAGCCCGACCTGGTGTTGATGGACATCCGAATGGAGGGGATGGACGGGGTCGAAGCCACCCGCCTGCTTCGCCAAAGTCAGCCGAAGCTGGGCGTCCTCATTCTGACCGGATTCGGCGATGACGAAGTGCTGCTCAACGCCGTGGAAGCCGGGGCCCAAGGCTTCCTCTTGAAAGACGCCAGTGCAGATGAGGTCAAGAGCGCCATTCTCCGAGTCGTGCAGGGGGAGTCGCACATGACACCTTCGCTCCTGCGCAAGCTGCTGGATGAGTTGGCCCAGCGCGAGCAGCGGCCGGAGCCGGCTCACTCTGAATTGACCCCCCGCGAAAAAGAGGTCCTGCTCGCATTGTCACGTGGACTGTCAAATGACGAGATCGCCAAGGAGCTGGTGATCTCGGAAAAGACCGTCAAAACTCATCTGGGCAGCATCTTCGGTAAACTGCAGGTCGGGGGCCGGGCCCAGGCTATGCTTTATGCCATCCGCGAAGGCTTGGTGGAATTGCACTAAGGCCTAGGACTTAAGCCCGACCTCCACCTCCCGATCCTCAACCGAAAGGCCGAACCCATGTTCGGCCTTTGTGCTTCCCGGGTTCCGTTCGCGCTGCGGATGCCCTGAGCGGCTGCTCGTGAAATAATCTCCTTACGTTTTGAGTGGAAACGCCTGCAGACGGACTCCGTCTGGCTGGCGTTTTTTTATTCCACGAGCAGAAGGGCGCTTGATCGGGAAGGGAAGGCAGATGGCAGACGCGGGAACTCTCTCCGATTGTAAGTTGAATGAAGACTCGTTCGACTGGGCCAAGTTCTATGATGACCTGGATATACGGGTAATAGGGACTCTCTCGAAAGGAAGGCACGGACGGCTTTCGCTGGCGGTGCTCTCTTCCAGCGGAAGCCGCCTATACGCGTTCATGCGCGAATCGGATCTCGGATGTCTGGAGGACTGCACTCGACTAGACGACGCATGAAGTCAACCATCTTCTCTTCCCGGGCGCACAGGGCGGACTGGTCCTGGACCAACTCCGCCGCGCTGGCGCTCATGCCCGTGTTGCTTGTTGAACCGCCATCCGCCTCGAAGCTGTTGGCATTCGTCGCGCTGTTCTTCGGGGCGATGTTCTTCCTCTACGCCCTCAAGTACTACGTCAGCATGGCGCTGATCCTGATCACAAACGGGAACGGCAACGGCAACGGGAATGGCAATGGCCACAAGAACGGGAATGGCCACAAGAATGGCAACGGGAACGGCCATGGCCTGAAGGGCCTGTCCCGCAACGGCGGCGACAAGCACAAGCTGCCTTACCATCCCTTCATTTCCATCCACCTCCCGATGTACAACGAGACGGCGGTCGTCGATCGCCTGCTCCAATCCTGCACCTCGCTCGCCTACGACAACTACGAAGTGGTGGTTGCCGATGACTCGACCGACGAGACCTCCCGGATCCTGGACCAGCGCTGGGCTGGCCTCAGCCGGGTGAAGATCTCCCGCCGGAAGAGCCGGGCCGGCTTCAAGGGTGGGGCGCTGCAGCAGGCCCTGCAGGTTACCGATCCGCGGGCGGAGTTCATCGCGGTCTTCGATGCCGATTTCATCCCACCGCCGGACATCCTGCAGCAGTTCCTCTCCTACTTCTACGGCATCAACGGCAATGGCAACGGCCACCCGGAATCCGAGCGGCCGACGCTGATCGATGATCGGCTGGCAGTGGTCCAGGGCTATCAGTGGCATATCCTGAACGCTTCAGAAAACTGGATCACCCGTGGCATCCGCACCGAGTTCGCCGGCTCCTATGTGATCGAGCGCTCCAGCCAAGAACTGATTGGCGCGATGAAGATGATTTCGGGCTCGGTGTTCATGATCAGGGCCGACGTGCTGCGGCAGCATGGGTGGAAGACCTCGATCACCGAGGACTGGGAGCTCACCCTGCGGCTCTATCTCAGCGGCTATAAGGTCCTCTACACCCCGTTCATTCAGGCCCCTTCGGAGTGCGTGGCGACGTTCAAGCAGCTGGCTCGCCAGCGCATGCGGTGGGCCGAAGGGCACACCTTCAACGTTAAGAAGTATTTCACCCAGGTCATGTCCAGCCCCAACATCAGCTTCCCAGAGAAGCTCGAGTTCATCTACTTTGCTCCGTATTACCTGCAATCGGTCTTCTTTATATTCGGCACTCTCTGTTGGTTGCTGTCCGAAATGGTGTTTCGTTATCGGCTGCCGATGCTGCCGGCCACCTTGGGTTGGACGTTGGTCTTCACCAACGCCCTCTCACTGGTCCTTATGAACTTGACCGGCCTGTTCATGGAGCGCGGCGTCCGCCGCAACTGGAGCGGGCTGCTCTCGTTCGTTCTGCTCACCTTCATGCTGGTGCCTTATCAAGCCTACGCCGCGCTAAAAGGCCTGATCGAGCCGAATGAGGGCGGCTGGCATCGGACCCAGAAGACCGGGGTCATCACCGACATCGTGGACAAGCTCGGCCTGGGCAAGCGAATGCGCCGGCTGCTGCCCAAGCAGAAGAAGAGCAAGGCTGGCGGGATTGACCTGGCTCGGCGGCTTGGAAATCCGGCCGCCCGGATCGCGGCCCGGCTCCCGGAGCCCATTCGCCGGCGGGCACGTGGGATCAGCCTGGGCGTGCGGGTCGCTTCTGGATTGGCGGCGCTGCTGGTCTTGCTGGCCATCCTGGCCGGCGGGATCTCGGTGGTCTCCGCCGCGCCGGATGCCTTTTACCTGCACACCCCGCCGCTAAACGGCGGCGAGGCAATGGACACCGCCACCGGCTCGGGAGCCGCCTCTAAGGTATTCAACACGCCCGGCCAGACAGCCCGCTGGTATTCGAGTCTCAACTACCCGGCCGGAGGCGACGACTCCACGATGGACGCCGGCGCCTACACGATGAATCTTTACTTCGATGCCCTGCCAGGCGGCAGCTGGTGGGATGCCAACTACGCCCTCCGCCAGCAGCTCACCATCTCGACCGGCGCAGTGGGTGTTTCCACCGGGCACGAAGTCGCCGTTACCGTTGACCACGCCGCCCTCGTGGCTGCCAGCAAGTCGCTCAGTTCCGGAGATGATGTCCGGCTCGCCTTTTTCAATGGATCCTCCTGGGTGCAGCTCGATCGGGTGCGCGATCCGCTGACCACCTGGGATTCGGCGAGTACCAAACTGTGGTTCGCCCTGGCGGGCGCGATCCTGCCCAGCAGCAGCGACAACAACTACTACCTCTACTACAGCAACCCGGCGGCCGGCGCTCCGCCCGCCGACCTCAATGCGATCTTCAACCTGGCCGACGACTTCGAAGACGGGACCTTGTCGGTCCAGTTCTTAGTCTCCACGAACGGAGCCGTCTCAGTCTATGAAGCCTTTGGGGAGGCCATCATCGATGGCGGGTCGGATGACGCCGATGCAGCCATCATCATCCCCGACAGCTCACTGCCCTTCAACCGCCGCTTCGCGATCCGCACCATCACCAAGCTGGAAAGCGGAGCCTCTGGCTGCTGCGCGCCTTCCGAGGCCAGGCTGCTGGCGGTGGTCGAAAGCATGTTCGAGCCGCAAGTCACTGACAGCACAACCGAAGGCCTGCGCCAGCGGATCCTGGTCACGCATGATGCCGACACCGGGGATGTCTACATCACGTATCTGGACGCGACCGATACGCTGCACTACTGGGACGGTGCGGCCTGGACGACGACTGTCACGCCATGGACCAACTGGTGGCCGCTCAACACTTATCGAGTGATCGAATTGATCAGCGCGGGAGCCAACTGGTGGGTCATAGTCCGCGACCTGAGCGGAACGGAATTGACTCAGACCAGCCCGATTGCCTGGACCTCGGTCCAGAACGCCGCAGACGACTTCTGGTCGTACTGGGGAGAGGTCTACACCGACCAGCACTGGGCCTTCCAGAGCACGGATTGGTTCGAGATCCGGGACTACGTGAGCCCGGAACCCAGCGTAGTGACCGGATCGGAAGAGGGGATTCCTTCTGTGGACGTGACCGTGCGCGTTCACCACACCCGGCCGGACGGCACCGACGCGACGCTGATTGTGAGCAATTCGACGACGATCACTCCCGGGACCGCCGATCCACTGAATCTTTCACTCGGAAGCGCGGCGGCCCAGAGCTTTACTTCGACCGATCTCCGCAAATTGCGGGTGGAGATCGAGGTCAACAACGTCACCAACGGCGGCAGCTTCACCCTGGCCTACGACTCGGCCGCCGACCAGTCCCGCCTCGAGACCCCCAGCATCACGGTGCTGGACGCCGCGCTGATACTGGCAATCGCCGGGGTCTTTATCCCAATCATCACCGCGCTGGCCACCGAACGCCGCCGCATGGCGACCCGGCTGATCAG
>CAZPZD010000002.1:0-2792 GCA_964590515.1 uncultured Anaerolineaceae bacterium
CTGGTCGGCGGACTCGACCAGCCGACCGAGGGCCGGGTCGTCCTCGACGGCCAAGACCTTTCCACCATCGACGACGAAGCCATCTCGAGCCTCCGCCGGCGCAACATCGGGTTCGTCTTTCAGTTTTATAACCTGCTGCCAGTGCTGTCGGCGCTCGAGAATGCCGCCCTCCCCCTCCTGCTCGATGGAGTCGAAGCCGAGCAGGCCCGCAAGACGGCGGCCGAATGGCTCGAACGCTTCGACCTGGGCGACCGCCTGCAGCACCGTCCAGACCAGCTGTCGGGCGGCCAGCAGCAGCGGGTTGCCATCGCTCGCGCCCTGGTCGCAGAGCCGCCATTGATTCTGGCCGACGAACCGACTGGCAACCTCGACTCGCTAGCCGGAGAGCAGATCGCCGCCTTGCTCGGGCGTGTATCTAAGGAGTGGGGCCGCACGGTGCTCATCGTCACCCACGATCCGCAGATTGCCGCCCAGTCCGACCGGATCCTGTTCCTCAAGGACGGAAAGCTGATCGATGAGGTCGTCCTCGATCGCTCCGACGGTCGCAATGCCGATATCGTCGCCGACCGGATCAAACGCCTGGGAGGCTGAGCTGTCTCACAGCTCAGTAGGATAGCCATGAACCTTCAAGTGACGCTGGCTGCTCGGTACATGGATGGCCGCCGATTGCGAACGGTCCTCACTACCCTCGCAGTGGTGTTCGGTGTCTTGTTGATCTTTGGGGTCAACACGGTGCTGCCCGCTATCTCCCAAGCCTTCCGGGCCAATCTGCTGGCGGTCGCCGGCCAGGTCGACTTGACCGTGACTCACAAGGTCGGCGCTGGCTTTTCGACCGAAGTGCTGGACAGGCTGCGGGCACTCGAAGGCATCTTCGCGGTCTCCGGCTCTCTCAACCGGGTGGTCAATCTCCCGGTCGACTACTTCGATCGCAATCCCGATCAGCGCGATCAGGTAACCGCTCTGTCCCTGGTGGGAATCGATCCGAATGCGGCCCAGACTTTGCGCGCCTACCCGGTGGTCACCGGACGCTTTTTCCAGGAGGGCGATACCAATGCGGCCATCATCAGCCGTACTCTAGCCGCGGCTTTGGACCTGCGGGTCGGCGACCGCCTCGCCCTGCCGACCACCCAGGGGCAGGCAGAATTGTCAGTCGTCGGAATCCTACCGGCGCGGACCCTGCCGGGAAACGAAGAAGTCTTGGTCACGCTGAACGAAGCTCAACGCCTTTTCGATCAACCCGACCGGATCAACGCCCTCGATCTGAACTTCGATACACTGGATGAGCAGCAGCGGGCGGAGATTCAAAATGCGGTCGAGGCGGCCGTGGGCCCCGATTTCCACTTCGGCGGTCTGTCTTCTGGGAGCGAGCTGCTCACCAATCTCCAGATCGGCCAGGCGATGATGAACGTCCTGGGTGCACTCGGCCTCTTCATGGGGGGCTTCATCATCTTCAACACCTTCCGCACCATCGTGACCGAGCGGAGCCGCGACCTGGCGATGCTGCGCTCGCTGGGCGCGGATCGGAGGATGATTACCGGGCTCATCCTAACGGAGAGTGTGCTCCAGGGGCTCGTCGGCACAGCGGTAGGTCTCGTCTTGGGATATGGATTCGGGGCAGGAGTGCTTGGATTGCTCGGGCGGACCTATGAGCAGTACGTGCACGTGCGGGTGGGCGCTCCGGTGGTCAGCCCGGCCTTGCTGGTCGCGGCAGTCGTAATTGGCGTCGGCCTGACCGTGGTCGCCGGTCTGCTCCCGGCGCTGAAAGCCGGCCGGGTGTCGCCGATCGAAGCATTGCGGCCGCCGGTCGCAGAAGTCCGCTCGGCTCGGGCGGAGGGGGCGGCGTTCATCATTGGGGCAGTCCTGATCGGCCTGGCGCTGGCGAGCCTGCTATCCCGTAATCTGGGTCTGCTCGCATTGGGCGGAATCCTGTTCCTCATCGGGCTGGTGCTGGCAGGGCCGGTGCTGGTGCGGCCGATCGCCAATGCCTTCGGCGCCTTGCTCTCCAGGCTGACCCAGCAAGAGGGCATCGTCCAGCTTGCAGAGGGCAACTTGACCCGTCAGCCGACCCGAGCGGCGGTAACGGCCAGCGCAACCATGATCGGGCTGGCGGTGATCGTGATGGCGGGAGGGCTGTTGAGCAGCGTCTCAGGCGGATTCCTCGATGCGCTGGAGCGCAGCCTGGGAAGCGACTACCTGTTCATTCCCCCGGCGATCGGCGTCTGGGGCAACAACGTCGGTGCGGCCCCCGCCCTGGCCGATGAGCTGCGCGCGCTTCCGAGCATCGGTCCCGTCAGTACCCTCCGAGTCGCAACCTCGCTGGCCGGCGAGCTTCCGCTCACGGTCCTGGGGATCGACCCCGAGAATTATCCGAAGGTCAGTGGATTGATGTTTCAGCAGGGGGACCCGGAGACGGCGTATGGCTCGCTGGCCGCAGGCCGCAGCGTCATCGCCAATGGTCCCCTGGCCGCGTTCGCGGGGCTTAGCCCAGGCGATGAGATCAGGCTGCTTACAGCCGGCGGCGAGCAGTCGTATCGGGTCGTGGCTGTGGCCAATGACTACCTCAACGCCAAGATCAGCACTGCCTATATTTCCCAGGACGCAATGGCGACCGACTTCCACATCACCGAGGATGTCATGCTCCAGGCCAATCTCAAGCCTGGCGTTAACCGAGAGGAGGCGGACGCCGAGATCGAGGGGCTGGCAGCCCAATATCCGCAGTTCCGGTTGATCGCTGGGCAGGAATACTACAAAGAGAACAAGCGGATCTTCGACGCGGCCTTCCTCGGTCTATA
>CAZPZD010000002.1:2892-69440 GCA_964590515.1 uncultured Anaerolineaceae bacterium
AGCGGATCTTCGACGCGGCCTTCCTCGGTCTATATGTGGTGCTGGTGTTCCTGGCGGTTCCTTCGCTGGTCGCGATGCTGAACACCCTAGCGATCGGGGTCATCGAGCGAACTAGGGAAATCGGAATGGTGCGCGCAGTGGGAGCCACCCGAAAGCAGATCCGGACAATGGTCGTGCTGGAGGCGCTGATTCTGGCGTCCCTGGGGACGGCCTTCGGACTGCTGAGCGGGTTATACCTGGCTCGCCTGGCGGTGGACTCGCTCGGAGCCGCCGGCTACCCGGTCCGGGCCTCCTTCCCGTGGATGGGAGCCGTGTTGGCGGTGGCGATCGGACTGTTGTTTGGCGCGCTGGCGGCGGTCATCCCTGCCCGGCAGGCGGCGAAGCTGGATATCGTGGCCGCGCTTCGCTACGAATAGCCAGGCGCGGTCCGGATCCCAAGCAGCCCGGTCGAGCGCTCGGGCCTCCCCTCAAGTCGCCCAGATCACGTTCCCGCCGCCTCCGCTAGGGCGCGGGCGACGTAGACCCGCGCCATCTTCTTGCGGTAGCTCAGCCCCATGTCGGTGTTATCGAGCGGCTTGGCCCGGCGGGCAGCCATCTCCGCCGCCTCGTTCATCAGTTCCGCAGTGATCCGGTGACCGATCAGCGGGGCGGCCGCCTCCGTTACGGAGACCGGTTGCGAAGCCACGGCACCCAACACCACTCGCGCTTCGGTGCAGGTGCCGTCCTCTTCCAATCGCAGCGCGACCGCCACCCCTAGGATCGGGAAATCAATCGAACCCCGCCGGCGCAGCTTCAGATAGCTGGTCCGCCAACCCTGCATCGGCGGCAGGTGAATCGACACGAGCACTTCGTCGGGCCACATCTTCAGGTAGTGCATTCCGTCGTTGCCATAAAGCGCTTCGACCGGGATCATGCGTTCGCCTTGCGGCCCAACCAGCCGCGCCTGGGCTCCCAGCGAGATGGCCACCGGGGCGCAGTCGGACGAAGAGACCGCCAGGCACTCCGGGCTGCTGAGCGCCACCCAGCAGACATCGCCGTCCTTTTTCATGCAGAACCCCAGCGCCTTGCGCCAGGCCTGGCTCTGGTTGTAGTAGGTGCAGCGGGTGTCCACGCACAGGTTGCCGCCGATCGTGCCCATATTGCGCAGCGGCGGCGAGGATACCAGGCCAGCCGCGCGCCCCAGGGAGGGGTACGGGTCCCGGACCTGCGGGTGGTTGGCTACTTCGCTGAGGGTCGTCCCGGCACCGATCGTAATCCCACGTCCATTGGAGACCCCCCGCAGCTCCTGCAGACCGCGCAGGCCGATCAGGACTGTCGGCTCGAACTGGCGGCGTTTCATGTTGGGAAAGAGATCCGTACCGCCCGCTACGTACATCGCTTCCCGGCCGTGCTCGGCCTTCATCGCCACGGCCTCTTCCAACGTACGCGGCGCCAGATAGCGGAATTTCGGCAGGCGGATCATGGGACCGGGACCTGCTCCGGGGGCGGGACTCGGATGGGTTCCGGAAATTTCACTTCTGGGGCGCGCAGCGGCCCTACCCGCGCCTGCTCGCCGCGGGCCTTCTTCAGCAGGCCTTTGAGCACCTTCTCCGGGGTGATGGGCACCTCGTCCACCCGTACGCCGGTGGCGTTGTAGATCGCGTTGGCCAGCGCGGGCGCGACCGGGAGCAACGGTCCCTGACCGGCCTCCTTGGCGCCATAGGGGCCCTCCGGATCGATGGTCTCGATCAGGAAAGTTTCAATCTCAGGAGTTTCCATAGTAGTCGGGGTCTTGTAATCCAGCATGGAGGGAATCTTGTGCAGACCACGCCGGAAGATCTGCTCCTCCATCATGGCCTCTCCCAGCCCCATGTAGGCGCTGCCCTCCACCTGGCCGATCACCAGCAGGGGATTGATGGCCTTGCCCACATCGTGTGCCAGCCACAGCTTGTCGACCTCATAGATGCCGGTCTCCAGGTCGCAGGTCACCTCCGCTACGCAGGCGGTGTAGCTATAGGCCGGGGAGGGGCCGACACCGGACCCCTTGTATGGCCCGCCCCGACGCGGCGGGGTATAGCTCCCCACCGACCCCAGGGTGCCGAACTTAGCTTCCGCCAGTTGGACCGCTTCGTCGAAGGAGAGCCCCCGAGCGGAGTCCTCGGTCCAAAACACCCGATCCTCTGCCATCACCAACACTTCCGGCGACAGCTCCAATTGCTCTCCCGCTGCAGCCAGGATCTTCTCTCGCAGCGGCGTGGCAGCGGCAATGGCGGCATTTCCGGTCATGAGGGTGACCCGGCTGGAGTAGCTGCCGAGGTCCACGGGGGTGAGGTCGGTATCCGCGGTGACCACAATCACGCGCGAGAGGCTGATGCCGAGCACCTCGGCCACGATCGCCGCGAGCACCGAATCAGATCCCTGCCCGATATCGATGCTGCCACAGAAGACGGTCACGCCCCCGCCGCGGTCAATCTTGATTTGCACGCCGGAGTGAGGCATTTCGTTCCAATATATAGGTAGGCCGGCGCCGCTAAGGTAGGCCCCGCAGGCCAAGCCCAGCCCTTTGCCCGGAGGCAAGTTCCTACGACGCTGAGTGAAGCTCGAGGCCTCCACCACCCTCTCGATGCACTCCCTCAAGCCGATGCTGGTGACGCTCAGATGATTGACGCTCATGCTGTTCGCCGGCACCAGATGGCGCAAGCGTAGGCTCGCCGGATCCAGATTCAGATCTTCGGCGAACTTGTCGAGCTGCACCTCGAGGGCGAAGCGCGGCTGGGGTGTGCCGTGCCCCCGCTTGGGGCCGCAAGGCGGCTTGTTGGTGAAGACCCGCAGCCCCTCGAACTTGTAGTGCTGGATGGGATAGGTGATGGTCTGCAGCGCGCCGGTGTAGTAGGTGCTGGCCACTCCGTAGCTTCCGTAGGCTCCCCCGTCCAGGTAGGAGCGGAAGTGCATGGCGGTAATGGTTCCGTCGCGTTTCATCCCGGTCTTGATCCACATCAGGACCGGGTGGCGGCCGCGGTGGGCGTAGAAAACCTCCTCGCGGGTGAGAGTGGCTTTCACTGGCCGGCCGGTGAGCATCGCCAATTTGGCGACCACGATCTCGTGCGAGAAGGGGTCGGTCTTGCCGCCGAACCCGCCCCCCACCGGAGTAGCGATGACCCGGATCCGGCTGGCAGGCAGCTCCAGCACTTTGGCCAGGGCTCGGTGGACGTAGTGGGGGGTCTGAGTGGAAGACCAGAGGGTGAGTCGACCGTCTGCGCCAACCTGCGCGACGGCGGCGTGTTGCTCCATCGGCAGATGGTTGCTGCCCTCGTAGTAGAACAGGTCCTCCCGGAGGTGATCGGCCAGGGCGAAGCCTTCTTCCACGTCGCCGAATTCAAGCGAGACCAACTTGTGAATGTTGCCTTCCTGGGCGTACTCGTGGATCTGGACCGCCGGCTTCTCGAGGCCCTCGTCAATGGTCAGGATGGCCGGCAGCGGCTCGTATTCGACCAGGATGGCTTCCAGGGCCGCCTCGGCCGATTCTTCATCGAGGGCGGCCACCGCGGCCACCGGATCGCCCACCATGCGCACCTTGGTCAAGCAGAGCGCCTCTTCATCCTGGCTCACAGGCAGGATGCCGAACTTGATGGGCAGATCCTGGCCGGTGATGGCCGCCATCACGCCCGGGCATTCGAGCGCCGGGCGTACGTCAACCCGCTTGATCAGGGCGTGTGGGTGCTGGCTGCGCAGGATCTTGCAGAACAACATGCGCGGCAGGGACAGATCGTCGGCAAAGACCGTCTCTCCCGTCACCTTGGCCATCGCATCTACTTTGGTCCAGGATTTCCCGACCACCTTCAACGGATCGTCACTCGGCATCGCCTGACTCCACCGTGCTCCTCCTAGACCTGCTCGAGCGCCTCGGCTGCCATGCGGGCCGCGGCCAGTCCCACGGCTTCGATGATCTTGCTGTAACCAGTGCAGCGGCACAGGTTTCCGGCCAGCGTCTCCCGGATGAGCCGCTCGTCAGGTTGGGGTGTCCGGTCAAGCAGCGCCTTGGCGCTGACCAAGATGCCTGGCGTGCAGTATCCGCATTGAGCGGCTCCCAACTCGGCAAAGGCAGTTTGCAAGGGATGCGGCCGCCCGTTCTCCGCCAGGCCCTCCACGGTGAGGATCGCGCTGCCCTGCACTTCAATGGGAAGGATCAGACAAGACAGCACCGGCTGGCCATCGATCAGCACCGAGCACGTTCCGCATTCGCCCAGTTCACAGCCATGCTTGGTGCCGGTCAGCTGCAGGTCTTCGCGCAGCACCTCAAGCAGCGTCTTATGGACCGAGGTCCACACTTCCCGCTGCTCGCCGTTCACGTTCAGGTTAATCAGTTGTTTCATGGCTGAGGGTGTCACTGTCGCTTGCTCGAAGCGGCTCGCCCTGCGGTCATCCGGGTCCAGCTCCTCCGGTCGCTTGTGGGCCACCCATCCGCCAGGAGATCGCCTGTGCCGCTTGAATGGTCGCCTGGACCGCGGCGCGCCTTGCCTTCTGCGTGAGGCGGCTGATGAAGCCCACGACCGTCACTACGGCAGTGAGCCCATCCACACCCCAAATCGGGGCGGATACTGCCCACACCCCCTCCAGGTACTCTTGGGTGTCGTCGATGGCGTAACCTTGTTTGCGCACGCGCCCCAGCCGGGCTTTGTATTCGGCCGGATCAATAACTGATGTGTCGGTGAACCGCCGCAGTCCATGCGCCGCGATCAGCCGGTCTACTTCCTTCATCGGTAACCAGGCCAGGAAGGTCCTTCCAAAGCAGCCCGCGCTAAAGGGCAGACGCTCCCGGTCGGCTGACGTGATCTTGAGCTGGCGGGCGGGTTCGACCTTGTCAATAATGGTGATCCCGTCCTGCTCAAACACTCCCAGCAGGGCAGTTTCCTCAGTGGACTGCACTAATTCCTTGAGGTAGGGACTCGCCACCGAGCGTACGTCGCGCCACCCCCTCGCCAGGTAGCCCAATTCGATGAGCCCGGGTCCGAGTCGGTATTTCCGGGTGGTAGGATCTTGCTCCAAAATGCGGTGGTCCGAGAGGGTTCTGACGATCCCGTGGACGGTGCTCTTGTTGAGGTCAAGCTCCTGACTGAGCTCGGAGACTCCGATTTCGCCGCGGCCATCCGCCAGGGCTGAGAGGATCCGCATCGCACGTTCGATTGCTGGTACGGGAGCAGACATCCGGGCCAGAGCTTCGACCGTTCTGTGGACAGAACGTCGGTCTCTAGGTTATATCGTCGCGCCGAAACCGCGTTGAGTCAAGACGGTGCATGGGCGGCGCTTTGGTCCAGGGAAAGCGTCAGGGTCCTTGGTCAGTCCCCGACCCACTCAAAGATGGTGGCCTCTCCCTGACCCACCCCGACGCACAAAGTAGCCAACCCGTAGTACGGGCGCGGCTCACTCGGCGCCCGCCGGCGCATCTCATGGACCAGGGTGCAGACCATCCGGGCCCCGGTGCAGCCAAGCGGGTGGCCAAGCGCGATCGCACCGCCGTTGACGTTGGTGATCTCTTCCCGCATCCCCAACTCGCGTATAACCGCCAGCGCCTGAACGGCAAAGGCCTCATTGAGCTCGATCAGGCCGATCTGATCGAGCGACAGCCCAGCCCGCCCAAGCGCTTTGCGGGTTGCCGGGATCGGGCCGTAACCCATCGTGCGCGGCTCGACTCCCGCTGCAGCCGAGGCCACCACCCGGACCCAGGGGCGAATTCCCAATTGCGCGGCGCGCTGGCTGGACATGAGCAGCACCGCCGCCGCGCCGTCATTGATACCGGACGCATTCCCGGCGGTCACTGTTCCATCGCTTCGGAAAGTCGGTTTGAGCTTGGCCAGGACTTCCATTGAAGTATCCCGGCGGGGCCGCTCGTCGGTAGCGACGGTGAGTGGGTCACCCCTCCGTTGCGGCACCGTCACCGGCACGATCTCCTCGGCGAAACGGCCCGAATCGATCGCGGCGATCGCCCGTTGGTGGCTGCGCAGAGCGAAGGCGTCCTGCTCCGCTCGGCTGATCGGGCGCTCGGCTTGGATGTTCTCGGCAGTCTCTCCCATGCTCTCGTTCCCGTATTTCGCTTTGAGGACCGGATTAGGGAATCGCCATCCTATGGTCGTGTCGTAGGCGGTCAGGTCGCCGCGCGGAAAAGGCCGATCGGACTTTGGCACCGCCCAGGGCGCCCGGGACATCGACTCCACCCCGCCGGCGATGTAGACCTCGCCTTCCCCCACCTTGATTGCCCGGGCTGCCGCGTTCACCGCCGCCAGACTCGAGGCGCACAGCCGGTTAAATGTGACACCTGCTACGGAGGCCGGCAGGCCGGCCAGCAAGCTGGCCATCCGGGCCACGTTGCGGTTGTCTTCCCCGGCCTGGTTGGCGCAGCCGAAGTACACCTCCTCCACACTGGCCGGCTCAATCCCGGCCCGCGCCACGACTTCCGCCACGACCAGGGCGGCCAGGTCGTCGGGCCGGGCGTCTCTGAGGGCACCGCCATGCTCCCCGATCGGGGTACGGACCGCTTGCACGATTACCGCCTCGTTCACCTGATCTGTCCTCGTGGTGATTCTAACATTCGGCTCTCGTGCGGCCGGCCCCCGGCCCGCTTCGGATCGTGTGAAGGCCGAATGCTATAATCCCGCGCCGATCCAATGAGCAGCCGGATGTTTGATCCAGAGGAGCTCGAACAACTGCGCGAGGCGCTGGAGAAGTGGGAAGAGACCACCCTCCAGCAGTCGGCCGCCAACAGGCCGGAGCGGCTCAAACAGTTCGTCACGACCTCCTCTGAGCCCGTCGACCGCCTCTACACCCCGCTCGACATCGCCGAGATGAGCTACCTGCAGGATCTCGGCCTGCCGGGCGAGTATCCCTTCACCCGCGGAATTCATCCCACGATGTACCGGGCCCGGACCTGGACCATGCGCATGTTCGCCGGCTTCGGCACCGCTGAAGAAACCAATGAGCGATTCAAATACCTGCTCGGCCAGGGGCAAACCGGACTGTCCGTCGCGTTTGACCTACCCACCCTAATGGGGTACGACACCGATGCCCCGGAGGCCGAGGGCGAGTTCGGAAAATGTGGTGTGGCGATCTCCTGCCTGCAGGATATGCAGGCCTTGCTGGCCGGGATTCCGCTGGCCAAGGTCTCAACCAGCATGACCATCAACTCCCCGGCCGCGGTAATCTGGGCCATGTATATCGCGGCGGCCGAAATGCAGGGCGTCCCTGCGACCCAGCTGCGAGGGACCCTTCAGAATGACATCCTCAAGGAGTACATCGCGCAGAAGGAATACATCTTCCCTCCCGAGCCCTCGATGCGGCTGGTGACCGATACGATCGAGTACGGGATGCGGCAGCTCCCCCAGTGGAACCCGATCTCCATTTCCGGATATCACATCCGAGAAGCCGGTTCCACTGCGGCCCAGGAACTGGCCTTCACCCTGGCCGACGGAATGGAGTATGTGCGCTGGGCGCTCGATCGAGGCCTCGACATCGACGCCTTCGCCCCTCGGCTCTCATTCTTCTTCAATGCCCATAATGGATTCTTCGAGGAAGTGGCCAAATATCGGGCCGCCCGCCGGATCTGGGCTCGCGAGATGCGGGAGACCTTCGGCGCCCGGCAGCCGCGTTCCTGGCTGATGCGGTTCCACGCCCAGACTGCCGGCGTAAGCCTGACTGCCCAACAGCCGGAGAACAACATCGTGCGGGTGGCCATCCAGGCCCTCGCCGCGGTGCTAGGCGGTACTCAGTCGCTGCACACCAACTCGATGGACGAGGCGTTGGCTCTGCCATCCGCTCATGCGGCTACTGTGGCACTGCGCACACAGCAGATCCTAGCCGAAGAGTCGGGCGTCGCCAGCACCGTGGACCCGCTCGGCGGATCCTACTTTGTCGAGGCGATGACCAACCGGATTGAGTCCCAGGCTCGAGATTACTTCCGGCGGATCGACGAACTCGGCGGCGTGCTTCCTGCTATCGAGATCGGTTACTTTCAGCGCGAGATCGCGGATGCGGCCTTCCGTTATCAGCAGGAGATCGACCAGGAGGATCGTTACATCGTGGGGGTTAACGCATTCAGCGATGATTCTCCGTATTCAATTCCGATCCTGGAGATCAGCCCGGACGGCTACCGCCGGCAGATGGAGCGGCTCGCCAAACTGCGTCGCACCCGGGACGCTGGAGCGATGGGCCAGGCACTGGACCGCCTGCGGATCGCCTGCCAGGGGACCGCAAACACCATGCCCTTCATCCTCGACGCGGTGCGGGCTTCCGCCACGCTCGGGGAAATCGTCGGCGTGATGAAGGAAGTTTTCGGCACATACCAGGAGCCCAGCTGGATTTAAGCCGCCCCACCTTACGCATCGCCAGACATGAGGGGCCCTTGGCATGGATGAGCCAAGGGCCCTTGCCTTCAAAATGCAGGATTACCGGCCCGCCCCCTTCGAGCGCATTGGACGGGCGGAGGTGCTACATGCCCCCGGCAGCCATCGGAGCGGCCTTCCTCAGGCGCATCCCCACCCAGATGTACCAGATCGGCGCAGCAACGACGCCGCCAAGGGCGGCAACGATCTGAAGCAGGGTCGCGAGGTTGAACACCAAACTCACCACCACCAGAAAGTACAGCACTGCGGCCGCGATCCCAACATACGCAAGTGTGCTCGGCCAAAGCTTCGACCGCATCGCCAACAGGCTGGTCATCAGGACCCACAGCCCGACTCCCCCGAAGCCCAGCCAGCCTTGGGAATCCAGGCCGGCCAGAAACGTCGGCGCCGCGAGCACGGCCTGAACCGAGGCGTCTCCCGAAACGTAGGCTGCGGCTCGATCCGGCTGAAGCGCAATGTTTCGGAAGAAATCGATCGCGGTCACGGCAAAACCCAGGTAGGCGAGATTGCTGGTCCAGCGGGCCCAGCCCTCATTGACCGACCGTATGCTCTCGGTGATGGCTGGCAGCGCCCCCAGTGCGAACACCGCGGCCAAGGCGAACGCCCAATAATTGATCATGTTCAGCGTCGAACTTTGGGCGAAGGACCGGTAAAAGGCGTCGGGGGCGCCCCCGGCTTGCTGTTCTGGCGGCAGCAACACGTACGTGGCGCCGAGGAGGACATACAAGGCGCCAACCAGGATGGAACACAGACCTCCGAACTTATTGAGACTATCACTCTTCACAGCGACTCTCCTTCAGGTGCCAATGATTCGGTCACCCGCCCATTTCGGAAAGCCGGCTGAGGGCAGTGACACATTGGCAGCACCTGCATCCATTAGGCCAAACACCTCCAGGCGCGGACGGTTGCGGTCGGCCTTTCTATGCCGTCGCACAGGACGCAGGTCGGCGTCAATAGAGGAACATCGGGGTGCCGGCTACCTGGCGGACCTTGGGCCGGTAGTTCTCCGCATCGTACAGCGCGTCGACGTCCACCCGCTTGACCCCCTCCCGGGTCAAGGTCAGTGGAACGTCCGTGTAGATCCCTTGGCGCAGGGCGACCATCCTCCCGGTCTGGCCACCAGACGCCAGGTCGGCGGCCATCACGGCGTAGTTGGTTGCCACCATCAGGTCGAGCGAATCAGGCCGGCCGGAGCGCATCAGGTAGCCTAGCTGTTGATAAATGATGTGCTCTCCGGTGATCTCGCGCAGCAGGTCGCCGGCGACCGCTCCAATCCCCCCCAGCTTCCGGTGCCCAAAGGAATCTTCCCGCTCGCGCATCAGGAGGTCTCCACCCTCAATCCTGGAACCCTCCGAGATGGTCATCATGGCGTAGTTGCTGGGATTGGACCGCTTGTCCGCAATCAACATGCCGGCCAGCTTGTTCGGGTCAAAGGGTACTTCAGAGATGATTGCGCGGTCGACCCCTGATAGGTAGGCCGCCACCAGTGAGGTCTCTCCACTGTTGCGTCCGAAAAGCTCAATCACCGCGATCCGCTCGTGGGAACCGGCGCTCGTCCGCAGGTCCTGGATGAACTGTACGCTGCGGGTCACCGCGGTCGAGAAGCCGATGCAGTAATCCGTGCCGTGGACATCATTGTCCATGGTCTTGGGGATCGCCACGATCGGTACGCCCTCGTCGTGCAGCCGCAGGGCGAACGAAAGGGTGTCATCGCCCCCAATCGGGACCAGCGCATCCAGCGCCAGATGTTCGATCAGCTTCAGCACATGCCGAGTGAGGTCGACCGGGCCGTCGGCCGGTGAGCCTGAACTCAAAAACTCCGGGACGTCCTTGGGCCCAACCTTGGCGGGGTTGGTCCGCGAGCTGTGCAGAAACGTGCCCCCGGTCCGGTCAACGGTGCGCACGGTTTGCTTGTCAAGCGGAACGATGAAGCCAGCCTCGCTGGCCAGATCTCCGGGCTGCCAATACAGCAGGCCGGCCCAGCCTCTGCGAATCCCAACCACTTCGTGCCGCTCGTCCTCGGCCCGAGTCACAAATGCCTTGATGCAGGCGTTCAGGCCAGGGACATCCCCACCGCCGGTCAGGATTCCGATCCGCATCGTAGCGACCGGGTGGCTTAATGCATGCGGAGCGGCGACACTTCAACGCTCTGGTCGCCGACGATGCGCAGCAAATTGCGGTGCAGCTCGGGGGAATAACGAGTGGTGTAACTCGGGAAATCCAGGTTGTAGCGCCGAGAGGCCTCATACACCTTGAACGCGAAACGGTCGCTGCCGGGGAACGAGGCCAGCAACCCGTGGATCTGGCGCATTCGCCTTGCATCCCGCAGCCGATCCCCGCTCGATCGCAGCAGGATGGTGACCAAGCACGGCTCAGGACCTTCCCACCAACTAGGCAGCAGCTCTTGGGCGAGGAGTCCTTGGGCACCGGGATCGTGGGCGAGAACCTCATGGGTGCGCGACTCGTCCCAACTCTCCAGTACCGCGAGGGGCTGAGCGGGAATCACGGAGGGGAGTGGCGGCATCAAGTCCTCCGCTATGCTGGGCTGGTGGACCGGAGCCCGCTCCGCGGCACTCGGGGCAGCCTGCGCCTGGGACAAATCTTTGATGATTTCGTCCGCCAGCAGCTTGGCTTCGCCGCGAGCGGCATCCACTCGGCCTTTGACGAGCACGATTTCGTTCAGATTCAGTTGCCCGGCCAGACTCTCCCAAAGACGTTGAAAGATGACGACCTCGATCGTCCCCTGCACATCCTCGAGCGAGAGGAAAGCCATCTCGTTGCCTTTGCGGGTCAGGTAGGGCCGCAACGCACTGATCTCCCCCGCCACACAGACCGACTGGCCATCGGTCGATTCGTTGATCTCTCCGCTGTAGTGGGTGACGACTTTCGCCAGGCTGTCCATATAAGCCGTCAACGGGTGGTCGGAGACATAGGATCCGAGCAGCTCGCGTTCCCAGCTGAGCTGCTTGCGGGTCGAGATCTCGACCGCAGCCGGCTGCAGTTCCAGCCGCTCGGCCACCCCCGTTGCTCCGCCGAACAAGGAGAGCTGGCCGATTTCGGCGGCCCGAAACTGAGCCGCCGAGAAGCTTATGATCCGCTCCAACGACTCCAAGAGATCCAGCCGCGGGCCAAGCCGGTCTGCAGCTCCCACCCGGATGAGACTTTCCAGGGCCCGGCGGCCCACCTGCCGCAGATCGACCCGCCGGGCGAAACTCTCCAGGTCCGCGAAGGGTCCCGCGGCCCGCGCCGCCAGGATGACTTCCACCGCGCCCTGGCCCACGTTCTTAATCGCCCCTAATCCAAACCGGAGCCCCGGCGCGGCCGGCGGGCGGTCTTCGATCTCGAAGTCGAGTCCGCTCGCGGCTACGTCGGGCGGCAAGACCTCCATTCCCATTCGCCGACACTCGGCGCTGTACAGGGCAACCCGATCGGTCACCGACTTGAACACCGAGAGCAGGGCGGTCATGTACTCGATCGGGTAGTTCGCCTTCAAGTAAGCGGTTTGAACGCAAATGACCGCGTAGTCTGCCGCGTGGCCCTTGGGGAAGCCGTAGCGAGCGAAGGCCTCCCAATCATCGAAGATCGTGTTCGCGGTGTCCTCCGGGATGCGGTTAGCCACCGCCCCCTGCACGAATTTATGGCGTTGTTGGCGCAGGGCCCCCGCCTTCTTCTTGGCCACCGCCTGGCGCAGGTTATCGGCTTCGGCCGCCGAATATCCAGCCAGCTGCATCGCGGTGTACATGATTTGTTCCTGGTAGACCGTGATCCCATAGGTCTCTTCCAGAATGGGCTTGAGGGCCGGGTGGCGGTAGGTGACTGCCTCCTCTCCGTGCATTCGGCGAATGTAAGCGGGGATGAATTCCATCGGTCCCGGACGGTAGAGCGCCACCATGGCCGTCACCTGAGCCAGCTTGGTCGGCCGCATGTCCACCAGGTGGCGACGCATGCCCGCGCCTTCCACCTGGAACACACCCAACACGTTTCCGCTGCCGAGCAGTTCGAAGGTCTTGGGGTCATCCAGGGGAATGGAGTCGATATCCAGCTCGACCGCATGCCGCCGGCGAATGAGGTCGCAGGCCCGGGCCATTACGGTCAGAGTCGACAGCCCCAGGTAGTCAATCTTTAGCAATCCCAGCGATTCCAAAACGCCCATCTCGAATTGGGTAACCGCTCGGACCGGGCTGTCCTCCGGGGATCCCTTGGTCGGGCGGTGCAGCGGGATGTAGTCGGTGATGGGCCTGTCGCTGATGATCACTCCTGCGGCGTGGGTACCCGCGTTGCGGGCCACGCCTTCGAGCTTGGAGGCGGTCTCTACCAGCTCTTTGAGATAGCCATTCCCCTCGATCACCTCCCGCAGGGCAGGAACGCTCTCGATCGCCTCCGGGATGGTTACCGGCTTCCCGGGAATGTTGGGGATCAGCTTGGCCAGCCGATCGACTTCCGGCAGCGGGATGTCCATCACCCGCCCGACGTCTCGGATTGCTGCCCGGGCGCCGAGGGTGCCGAAGGTGATGATCTGGGCGACTCGGTCTTCACCATATTTCTTGGCGCTGTATTCGAGCATTAGATAGCGCCGGTCGTCCTGAAAATCCAGGTCGATATCCGGCATCGAGACCCGGCCTGGATTTAGAAACCGCTCGAAAATCAGACCGTGCTCTATCGGATCTACCAGTGTGATCCGGAGGCAGTAGGCCACGATCGAGCCGGCGGCGGAGCCGCGTGCGTTGTACCAGATGCCCTGCTCGCGGGCGAAGCGACACAGGTCCCACACGATCAAGAAGTAGGCGTCGAAGCCCATTTCATGGATGACGCCCAGTTCATAGTCCAGGCGCTCCCGCAGGTGCGGCTCACCCGCCCGAGTGCCGTAGCGCCGCTCGAGGCCCTCCAAGCACCGCTCTCGCAAGTAACTTTGTCCGGTGTGGGATTCTGGGACCGCGAAGGGCGGCAGGCGGTAGCCTTCAAAATCCAGATCTACCTGAGCCCGCTCCGCGATCCAGAGGGTGTTCTCGATCGCACCTTCCACGTGCCCAAACAATTCCGTCATCTCGGCGGGTGACCGCAAGTAATAGGAAGCGTCGCTCATGCGCATTCGGTCCGGGTCGCTGCGGACCGAGCCGGTCTGAATGCACAGCATGATGTCCTGGAGGTCGGCCTCTTCCGGGTTGATATAGTGGACGTCGTTGGTCGCCACCAGGCGGGCCTGATATTTAGGCGCCAGATCGATCAGCAGTT
Organism: uncultured Anaerolineaceae bacterium; assembly: GCA_964590515.1. Lineage (GTDB taxonomy): Bacteria > Chloroflexota > Anaerolineae > Anaerolineales > E44-bin32 > JADFRG01. Next base: position 16,497 of record CAZPZD010000002.1, read on the forward strand.
GATTGACCTGTTGCAGGCCCGGCACCGCATGCTGCTGCAGCTCGAAGAAGAATCGATCTCTTCCAAAGACCTCAAAGTACCAATCGAGCAACTTGCGGGCATGCTGCTCGCGCCCCTGAAACAAGGCGCGGGGTACTTCCCCGGAAAGACAGCCGGTCGTACAGATCAATCCTTCGCTGTGAGCGGCAAGGAAGTCCCGATCAATCCGCGGGCGATAGTAGAAGCCCTGCAGTTGAGAGGCGGTGGCGATCTTGAGCAGGTTGCGATACCCGGTCTCGCTCTCCGCCAGCAGGAGCAGGTGGAAGGCCTGGCCATCCAGCTCGGGATCCCGATCTTCCATGCCCCGGGCTGCCAGATAGGCTTCCATTCCAAGCAGTGGTTTAATCCCGGCCTTCCGGGCGGCTTGATAGAAGAGCATAGTTCCGAACATGGACCCATGGTCGGTGAGAGCAACCGCCGGCATGCCAAGCTCTTTAGCGCGGCCTACCAGCGCCGGGATCGAGCTCAAGCCGTCGAGCAGTGAATATTCGGAGTGGACGTGGAGATGGACGAAGGACATTTCCCCCCAGGGAATGAGCCCGGCGATTATAGCGGAGCCCGGCTGCCGGAGCCAGAAGTGGATAGATTCAGGGTCAACTTTTAAGGTTCGTTCGAACGAGCCCGACTCAAAGCAGAACATAATGAGCGAGAGGCACGGGAATCGTGCCTCTCGAGTGCAACCGCTTCTGTTTGTGGGAATCTTCCCGGCTACTTGCTGGAGGTCTTCTTCGCCGCCCTCTTCTTCTTCGGCGCGACCGGAGCCGGTGCCGCCGGCGCGGGGGCGGGGGGCGCTGCGGCTGCCGGAGCGTACTCCCGAGACCCGAAACGGGTCAGCAGCACCGCTCCCAGAGCGATAGCCACAACGACGAATCCAACCGTCCACCCTACGCACGGGATCAGGCCGATTCCACCGCCCACCAGGCTGAGCGCCAAGGTACCCAGTCCGGCAGAGGCGGCAGGATGCAGGTCCCAGTTGAAGGCCTTGACCAGCCGGTCGCCCACTTCCTTGCCGATCGCGATGAAACCGAACACCCCTCCCACGACCAGCAGGACGGCGGCCACCAGGCTGACCGGACTCAAGATGATGGTGATGGCCAGGACGATCAACAGCACTGGCGCGACCACGAAGGTCAGCAGCCCGAGCCCACCGGACAGCAGCGGCTGAGCGACCACTGCCCGGGCGGCGCGGGCCGTCGGCTCTGGCCAGAACATCACTACGATCGTAGCTAATGCCGCAACCAGTAAGCTGCGCAGCCCGAACCAAAGCACGCCGAGCACCGGTGAAAACCGAATCCGGAAATCGTTCAACGGCACGACCCGGGTCGTAGACGGGAAGTTGAAGCTGAAGGGGAAAGAGAATTGATCACCGGCAACGACGTCCCCGGCTATCGTCGAGCCGGGTGCCCGATCCAGATTCCCTCCCAGGGTCACGACATCACCGCCGATCGAAGCCTTGGGCCCCAGATCGGCGTTTCCCCCTAGCAACATCAGGTCGCCCGTCACCTGCCCGTCGATTACCGCGTTCCCTCCCATCAGGAAGAGATGGCCTTCGACCAGTGACCCCTCTTCCAGGTCGGCCGAGCCGCCGAAGATCACCAGATCGCCCTCGAGTACCTGCCCGCTTTCCAGGGTGAAGTCGCCTCCGAACACGACTTGACCCTGCTCCGGCCCTCCGGCGAAGGCATTCGATGGGAAAGCCAGCATGCCCGCCAACACAAGAACCAATACGCCAACCGATCTTTTCATTTTGTTTCTCCATTCTGCAAGTGTGCAAAAGAGTAACGATAGAGTGCGGCGAACCATACCGCGCTCACCCATCCGATAGTCAGGGCAATGGCCAAGCCGCCAAAAACCGCAGGCAGTCCGCCCCCAATCTCTCTCAAGAACAGGTAACTGGCCTCCAGCGTCCCTCGGGCTGTCAGCCCCGCCCGGATCCAGCTAGCGGCTAACCCGGCCGGCGATCCGAGGAGCCGAAGAGCTTCGAGCCCTACCACCGCCAGCGAGAGCAGTACCCCAAGTAACAGGCCTCCCAACATGAGCTGCAATTGTCGCAGTCGCCGCGCTTCCCTACGCTGTTCCAGTCGCGCCAACCAGCGCCGGCTGAAACCCACGGCCGGTCCAAACTGTGGGGCTCCCCGCAGCCTGGCTTCGATGAGTTCCCACGCGGCATCAGACGCATGGAGGACTGAAGCCGGGCGGCCGAGCGGCGCAGGATCAAGTGGTCGTGACACTACCAGGCTCCCTTCCGCCGGCTCGCAGTTCCGTCTCGGCTCGGGCCGCCAGAATGCGCCGCGCTCGATGCATCCGACTCTTAACCGCGCTGACCGAAAGCCCAAGCGCCGCGCCGATCTCTGGGTATGAAAAGTCGTACCAATAGTGCATGACGATCGCGGCCCGCTCGTGGGGTCTGAGTTTTGCCAACTCGGCCTGCACCAGCGCCTGCTCCCGGGCGTGCTCGGCCTGCCTCTCCGGCTGCGAAGCGCGACCGGCCGGCCTTCGATGCACTGCATCCAGTGAGATCAACTTGAACCTCCTGCGGCGCAGCTGATCAATACAGTGATGGGCGCCAATGGAGAGCAGCCACGTCGGAAACGATCGGAGCGGATCATAGCTTTTCAGCTTCTGATAGGCCTTGAGGAACGTTTCCTGGGCAGCATCCTCGGCATCGGCCGGATCGCCCAGCATGCGGTAGCACAGGTTGTGGACCGGCTTCGCATAGTGCTCCACCAACCTGGCAAAGGCTAAGTCGTCTCCGCCCTGCGCCGCGGCGATCCATCGGCCCTCCTCCTTCGGCTCCATTGAAAGCTGCGATCTCATCAGGATCTACGCAGTGTGGGGGGAAAGGTCGCGAGGCGTTCGGAAACGGCGGACGGTGCAGGCCGGCTTGCAGGGGGCCAGCTCAGGCCGGGAGACGCTCGGGCCTGAATTGGGTTTCGTAGAGCCGACGGTAGAGCCCACTGCCGGCGAGCAAGTCCCGATGGTTGCCTTGTTCGACCAGCCGTCCCTCTTCGAGCACCAGGATCAGATCGGCACCGATGATAGTGCTCAGCCGATGGGCGATGACCAGTGACGTTCGTCCCTTCATCACCAGCTCCATGGCCTCCTGGATCAGCGCCTCGGACTGCGAATCGAGATGGCTGGTGGCTTCATCCAGGATCAAGACCCGCGGATCTTTGAGCACTACCCGGGCGATCGCCACCCGCTGCTTCTCGCCTCCCGAGAGCCGATAACCACGCTCGCCGACCAGCGTGTCGTAGCCATCGGGTAGCCCGGCAATGAAGTCATGGATGTTGGCCGCCTGGCATGCCCGTTCGACCGCCTCCTGGCTGGCGTCCGGCTTGGCATACAGCAGGTTGTTGCGGACCGTGTCGTGGAACAAGAAGGTCTCCTGGGTGACCATTCCGACTTGTTCTGAGAGCGACTCGAGCGCAATGTCCCGCAGGTCATCTCCATCCAGCAGGATCCGCCCTTCGGTCGGGTCATACAACCGGGGAAGCAGGTAGGTGATCGTCGATTTGCCGGCCCCACTCGGGCCAACCAGTGCCGCGACCTGGCCCGGCGCAATCTCAAAGCTGACGTCCCGCAGCGCCCAGCGTCGCTGATCCGCCCCGGGCGGCCTGCCATCTACGCTCGGGAGAGCGGGTTGTTCGTCGCGGCGCAAGATGGGCTTACCCGCCGGGATGACCGTTCCCCCGCCGCCCCACCCGAAGCGACGGACCTCCTCCAGCCTGACCGGATTGGCACCCTCCGACAGATAACTCAGCGAGACCTTCTCGAACCGGATCCCCCCTTGGACAGTCTGGATGGCGCGCGCTTCCGGTTTGTCCTGGATCTCTACCGGAAGATCGAGAACTTCGAATACTCGTTCAAAGCTCACCATCGAGGTGGCAAAGTCCACCCGAGCGTTGGTGAGGGCCATCAACGGTCCGTATAAGTTGGCCAGGTAGCCGGTGAAAGCGACCAGAGTCCCGATCGTGAATGCCCCGCCCAGCACCAGGTGTCCTCCCAACCAGAAGACCAGTGCGCTGCCGATGGCGCTGACCAGGCCGAGCGCCAGGAAGAACCAGCGGCCAATGATCGCCTGCCGGACCCCGACATCGCGTACCTGCGAGGCTCGCTCCCGGAATCGCTGCACCTCCAGGCCGTAGCGTCCAAAGATCTTCACCAGCAGCGCCCCGCTGATGTTCAGCGTTTCATTCATCAAGGCGTTCATGCGCGCATTGAGATCCATTTGCTCGCGGGCGATTCTGCGCAGGGTCTCTCCGATCCGGCGGGCCGGCAGGATGAACAGGGGCAGGATCGCGATGCTCACCAGGGTCAATCGCCAGTCGAGAGCGATCATGATCGCTGCGGTTGCGATCAGCGACACCGAGTCGCTGATCAGAGTCACAAAGGTACCGGTGATCGCACGCTGCGCCCCGACTACGTCGTTGTTCAGGCGCGACATTAGCTCGCCCACTTGAGTGTGGGTGTAGAACCGCAAGCTCATTCGCTGCAGGTGGGCGTAGACCGCGCTGCGGAGGTCGAAGATTAGTCCCTCCCCAACCGTAGAACTGGCGTAGCGCTGGGCCACCCCAAGCAGCCCGTTGATCAGCGGCACCCCGACCATGCCGAGTGCCAAAAGGTTGAGCCGACTCGTGAGGCGCTGAGGAATTGCCGTATCCAACAGATCGCGGATTAGGAGCGGCGGCAGGAGGCTGAGCAGCGAGATCCCCATGATCGTGAGCAAGATCATCGTCACCCAGCGCCAATAGGGCCGAGCAAAACGCGAGACCCGGCGCAGCAGGCCGCGGCTGATCTGCGGCCGATCCTGCTCTTCGTCGAAGCGGATGAAAGAAAACCAATTACCGCCCCCGCCGTGGATGAACACTCGATCTCCTTAACTCTTAGACTGGGTTGGCATTATACCTACCTGGGTACCATACGGCCCGAACACTTGTTTCCGCTAGATGTGGGGGAAGGAAGTCCTATTTCCCGCACCCCTCTACGAGGGGTACTATGACCGTGGGGCTGCCGGAGGAACTGATATGGCAACGCTGAACTCAGCGCTGCGGATTTCAAATTCGACCAAGACCGAGCTTGATCAGCTGGTCCAGAAAGTCGCTAAGCGTATCGCACAGGCGTCGAACTTTCTAGACGTACGGGCCACCCCCCAGGATTGGCCGGCCGGGCCGCCCGACCCGCTCAACGGGGTCCGGCCGCACGTGTCTGCCTTGGAGTGGAAATCAATGAAGTGGCGGGAAGCCTTCTGGTACGTGCTGAACAAGGATGGCCTGTCGTCCACTCTGTCCAAGGAAGTCTGCGACTCGATTTCCCGGAGGGCCCGCGACGGTGAGGGCTCGTTCTATCTGGTCGCCCCGATCTCGCTGGCCGCCAAGGCCAAGGATTGGGCGGACAACCATCAGATCCGGGTCACCAGTTTCTGGGTGTTCAGCGGCTGAGGGCTTCGGTCAGCCGCCCGCAGCCGAGCTCACAGCTCTTTCAGCATGTAAGTCTCGCCCAAGCGGTAGCCCAGCTTCCGGTAGTACCCCCGAGTTCCCAGAGCCGAGATGACCGCCATCCGGTGGTAGCCCCGGCGACCCGCCTGATCCTCCGCGGTCTTCATCAAGCGCATCCCGAGGCCGATATGCTGAGCTGCTCCGATCTGGCCGGACCCGACTTCTAACGACTGGCCGTAGACGTGCAGCTCGCGCACCAGTGCGGCCCCCGGCAAATCCGCCAGGTCGGTCCCGGCTGAGTCGAGCGCCGGCAAGCTGAGCCGTAGGAACCCCGCCAGGCGATCGTCTTCGGTCACGAATGCGAGGAAGTGCTCTTCCGCACCGCCCGCGGTATAGACCAGGTCCTCGAGGACCAGCCGGGCCGGATCCACGTCCAAGCCCCGCACCTCCCGGCAGCGGACACAACGACAGCGGGTCCCGCGCCGCTTCAGCTCCTGGTGCACGTCCATCCGCAGGCTCGTGCGTCGGTTTCCCGCGACCACATTGGTCGAGGGAATGTCCCGGATCACCCGGTTGACCCGGCAGTAGGCAGGGATCGTTGGTTTGATCTCTGCCAGCAAATCGATCAGCTCCTCGGTCGTGTAGGGGTGGTACTCGCCTCGCAGCCAGTAGTTGTACAGCTCGGCATTGGCCAAGAGCTGGCAGGGATAGATCTTGATCTCGTCCGGCCGCAGGTCCGGGTCGGCCCACAGCCTAGCAAAATCCACCCGATCCAACTCAAGGGTGGCCCCGAGCAAATTTGGCATCCAATGCAAGACAAACTTAAAGCCCGCTGCTCGCAATAAGCGGGCAGCAGCTCGGGTCTGCTCCAGCGTGTGGCCGCGGGCGTTCAGGCCAAGGATCCGATCGTCCAGGCTCTGCGCTCCGAGCTGAACTTTGGTTACCCCCAGCGCGCGCAAGTGGGCCAACTCGGGCAGGTCGATATGGTCCGGGCGGGTCTCGATGACCAGGCCCACGTTCCGATGGGCGGCATTCTCATTAGCGGCCTGGGCCTCACTCAATGAGCCCGCTTCGAACCCATTCAGGGCGTCAAGACAGCGCCGGACGAACCACTCCTGGTAATCAACTCGGTAGGCGCTCCACGTCCCTCCGAGGATGAGCAGCTCAATCTTTTCCGTGGGGTGCCCGATGGCCTCCAGGGCTTCCAACCGGGCGGCAGTCTGTTGGTACGGATCGAAGTCGTGGTACAGGGCTCGCATCGCCCCAGGCTCGTCCGGGAGGTACGACTTCGGCATCCGGACATCGGTCGGGCAGAAAACACACTTGCCGGGGCAGGGATATGGTTTAGTCAGGACCGTGACGGTCGTCACCCCGGAAAGAGTGCGGGTGGGTTTCATCCGGATCCGGCGCAGCACCTGCGGCTCGGGATTCCACTCCCCCGCCTCGGTCAGCACTCGGTAGGCATGGACCAGGACATGCTTGGCCACGTAGCCTCCGCCCGCCAGTGGGTAATCACGCACGGCCTTGGAGACCCTGCCCCCCGCCCGGACCTCTTCCAGGATCCGGCGGGCCTGGGCCAGGTGCTCGGGCGTGTAGCGGCGGGCTGCGTGCCAATCTGTCTGGTTGGTCATGACCGCTATAATCCGCGCATGCGTAAGGAGGTCAGAGATCGTCTCTTGGAGATCAACCGCGAATTCTACCAAAGCTTCGCCGGACCCTTCGTCGACAAGCGAGATCGATTGCAGCCCGGCGTGCTGCAGGCGATTGAGGACTTGCCCATGGATGCCCGGGTACTCGAGCTGGGGTGCGGACATGCAGCCCTCGCGGCTCAACTTCATCGTCACGGCTTCCAAGGCCGCTACGTCGGCCTGGACCACAGCCAGGCCCTGCTGGACCGAAGAGCCGCGAGCCTGCAGCCCCCAACCTATGAGTTCTGCCGAGCCGACCTCTCCGATCCAGCCTGGCCAGAAGCCATCGCCGCCCTGGGCGGCCCCTTCGAGCGGGTACTCGCCTTCGCGGTCCTGCATCACCTGCCGACGGAAGAGCTGCGTTTGGCGGTCTTGGCGGAAATCCGGCGGCTGCTCATGCCCTCCGGTTCGCTCGCCTTCTCGGTTTGGGATTTTCCAAATAGCGCCCGGATGCGCCGCCGGATCGTCCCCTGGCCGCAGGCCGGATTGAGTGCGGACGAGGTCGACCCGGCGGATTTCCTACTCGATTGGCGTCACGGAGGCAGTGGATTGCGTTATGTGCATCACTTTGTGAGCGAGGAACTGCATGGGCTGTCCGAAAAGGCCGGCTTCCAGGTCCTGGAGCAATATCACTCGGATGGGGGCCTTGGGCTGTACCAGCGATGGCAACCCGACCCCGGTCTTTGAATCGGCGGTGGTTCGCGCTGTGTTACCCATTGGCGATCGGCGTCCGCTCGGCCTGCATGATACAATTCGGCCGCCCTGGAGGGGAAAGCTCGAAATCCCGGAGGGATGGCCGAGCGGCTTAAGGCGGCGGTCTTGAAAACCGCTGTGGGGCAACCCACCGGGGGTTCGAATCCCTCTCCCTCCGCCTCTTACCCGGGGAGGTGCCGGAGCCTGGTCGATCGGGACCGCCTGCTAAGTGGTTGTTGGGGCTTAAAACCTCAACCGAGGGTTCAAATCCCTCCCTCCCCGCCTTTGGCCCGTCCTCGACTGCTGTGGCTGTGGCTCGGCAGCAGGACACCCAAGCGCCTATAGCTCAGCGGATAGAGCGTCGGGTTGCGGACTCGAAGGCCGCAGGTTCGAATCCTGCTAGGCGCGCTCACCGCCCACCAAGATCGCTGGTGGGCGGTCCGCTTTCTGGTGGAGCGCTTGGATCGGCTAGGGTGAGGAAGGCAAGCTGCGCAGCAGACGCAGAATCACCCGCGGTGAGAAGGCCATCAGCGGGGTCTGGCGAGTCTGCATGATCTCCATGAAGAGCTGCGGCAAATCCGGCCAGCGGGCGGAGGCTCGGGCAAACGCGTTCAGCACGACATTGGTCATATATACTCGGCGCAGCCAGTAGGTGAGCTGAAAGGCCCGTTGGAGGCGGCGGCGCAGACGCCGTTCATACTGCGACAGCACCCGCTCCGACCAATCTCCCAACTCTAGACAGTGCTCCAGGCACTCTCCGGCCAGGACCCCCGATTCCAGGGCGTAATCGATTCCCTCGCCCGTGAATGGATTGACCAACCCGGCCGCTTCCCCCACCAGCAGCAACCGACCCCGTCTCAGCGGGGATCGGTGAAAGTCGACTCGCAGCGGGTAAGCTTTCGTTGGGGGCTGCGCTCGCCCACTGCCGATCAGGTCCGTAATCGGCGGATGGGCCAAGAATTGGTCGAGCAGCTGGTAGGCGCTGGTCCGCACCTCTCCAAATACTCCAACCCCGACATTCGCGCTCGTGCCAGAGGTCGGGAAAATCCAGCCATAGCCTGGCAGCGGGATCCCGTCGAAACGGATTTGGATTTGATGCCGCTGCCTGGGGAGTTCGTCCACGTAGAGGCGGGCCGCAAATCCGAAGGAGGGTCGGGTCGGGAGCAATCCCAGCGGCTTGAGCAGTGCCATGTTTGCACCGACTGCCAGAATCACCGAACGGGTCCGCCAGGTGTAATTCGAGCCTGGTCCGGCCGCGGCGACTAGCCCCTCCTGCTCGTGGATCTCGGTCACTCGCACCTGCCCAATGAACTCGGCACCCGCCGCGATGGCCCCAGCCCGTAGCCCATCATCCAGCACGACTCTGGGCACCACGTAGCCCGGTTGGCCATTGGGGTCAAACGCGGCGACAAAACTCGCCCCGCTGGGACTTGTGACGGACATGGCGTCGATCCGGTAGCCGCGTTGTAGCGGCAGGTCCACCAGGCCCAGTTGGTCAAGGATCCGCACCGCTTGGGGAGAGAGCCCGTCGCCGCAGGTTTTATCGCGCGGGAACTCTTGCCGGTCGAGCAGCAGAACCCGCCGACCCTGCCGGGCGAGCTGCAGCGCAGCGGCAGAGCCACCGGGTCCAGCACCCACAACGATGGTGTCATAAACGGAGGTCACGAAGTTCCCTATCGCAGGCTGGCCTGCCGGTCTAAGGCAGGATGGTCAGCGGATTGACCCGCCCGAAAGAGTCGCTCCTTGCCTCAAAGTGCAGGTGAGTGCCGGTGCAGTTCCCCGTGCAGCCCATTCCGGCGATCACACTGCCTTGGGAGACAGACTGCCCACAACCGACGTTGATCTGACTCAGGTGGGCATAGAGGGTCTGCCAACCGGTTCCGTGGTCGAGCACTACGGTGTAGCCGTAGCCCCAGTCGTTCCAGCCGGCGTAGACCGCGACCCCGTCGTCGGAGGCGTAAATGCTGCTCCCCGCGCCTCCGCCGATGTCGATCGCTTCATGGGCACCCGGAATATAGCCGTTACCCGAGACCGATTGGCCGGCGGTCGGCCAACCGAAGACTCCGTCGCCGACAGACCCCCCGCTGATTGCCGAGCAGGCCCCTGGCCCAAGGATGCTGGCGACCGACGGATTGGAACGGGTGATCACCACCTGCTGCCAGCTGGGCGCCTCGCGGCGGCCACCCGGAACGATCAGTTCAGTTCCGGCCGCGATTTCCGGTCGAGTGGGATCGATATCCGGATCGAGCTCGTTGCCCGGCCAGTCGATGATGTCTTGGGCCGTTACTCCGTAGAACACCGCAATTCCGTTCAAACCCTCGCCGTCGGTCCAGCGATGCAGGACACCATCCACCGGGAGGATGAACAAGTCCTGGCCCGGCTGCAGGGCGTGTGGGTCCCCCCCCATCTCGTACCAGTTGCCCCATAGGATGGATTCTGGCTTGAGGCCGAATTTCTCGGCAATCACAAAGAGGCTATCCCCGCGCTGGACCTGATACTGCAGCAAGCCAGTTCGCGGCCGGGAGGGGATGTTGGTATGAACGTCGCTGAGCCGAGCTATCTCGCCCTGCGGATTGTCGAGAATCAGGAAGGGTGGCAGCTCCTGCAATTGGGCCGCCGGCCCCGCAGGGATTTCGGTCGGAGCCGGAGCGGGGCGCTCCAGCGCCCGGGCACCGATCGCCGCGGCGGCCAGTGCCACGGCCGCCAGGCTGGCCACCAGGCTGAAGGCTGGCCGTCTCAAACCCAACTCTTTGGTGAATCGGTCCAGCTCACGGTCCACCTGTTCAGGGGAGGAAGCTGAGCGGGTTTACTTTTCCGTACAGGTCGCTCATCAGCTCAAAGTGTACGTGGGTTCCAGAGCAATTCCCGGTGCAGCCCATCCCCCCCATCACATTGCCCTGGAAGAGGCCGTCGCCGCAACCGACCGCCACCGTGTCCATATGGGCATACAGGCTTTGCCAGCCGTTGCCATGATCGAGCACGACGACGTTTCCGTAGCCACCATTATGCCAGCCCGCGTAAACCACGACCCCGGCATCCACCGCGTAAAGGGCGTTACCCAGGCTCCCGCCGAGGTCGACGCCCGGGTGAACCACCGGGTCATAGGTATACCCCGAGATGTACTGGCTGGGCGTCGGCCAAATGAAGAACCCGGATCCGACCGGCCCGTCAACAACCGAGCCGCAGTAGCCTGGGCCAAGGATCCGGGCCGAGGCCGGATTCGCTCGAGTGATGCGGGGCGCACGCCAGTCTACGGTTTCCCGCTGTCCGCCGGGTATCACCAGGACGGTCCCGGAAGCAATGTCCGGATTGAGCAGATCGAGGTTCTGGGCCAGCCGATTTCCCGGCCAGTCGAGAATGTCCTGGGGGGCGACCCCGAAGAACCCCGCGACCGAGACCAGGGTGTCTCCCGCGGTCCAGGAGTAGAGGGTGCCATCGAGCGGCAAGATGTTGAGCTCCTGGCCGGAGACCAGGCTGTGAGGATTGTCCTCCAAGGCCTCGAAGTTTCCCCACAGCACGGTTTCAGGTTTCAACCCGAACCGATCGGAAATCCCGAAGAGGCTGTCGCCCGGCTGGACCACGTATTTCAAGACATCCAACCGGGGACGGGTCGGGATGAGAGTAATCAGTTCAGGTAAGCGCTGAATTCCCACGCGGGGTCCGAACTCGAATTCGGGCAGGGCGAGCTCGGCGGCCTCGGCCGCTATAGCCCCTACCTGCGGACCGGATTCAGCTTCGGGGGGAAGACCGGTCAGACCGACCCGGGCCAAGATCAGTCCAGCCGCGACGACCAGCAAGAAACCAAGATGCTCGGCGTTCCTGCCAAGCGGTCTACGCTCCCGGTCGGGCGGGGGCGGCAGTGGCTGGCTTGGTTCGTTTACTAATTCTGCTCCATGAGCGACTCGAGGAACTCCTGGTTGTCCTCGGTCCGCCGCATGCTGTCGAGGATCGCTTCGGTAGCGTTTACCAAGTCCTGGCCTGCCCCATTGGGAGGCGCGGTGACCATCTGCGAGAACATGCGGCGCAGGAGCCACACCCGCTGGGTGATGTCCGGACCCAACAGGAGTTCTTCCCGCCGGGTTGACGACCGTTCGATATCAAAGGCCGGGAATACTCGCCGTTCTTGCAGGCGGCGGGACAGATGCAGCTCCATGTTTCCGGTGCCCTTGAATTCCTCATAGACGACGTCGTCCATCCGCGAGCCGGTGTCTACGATGCAGGTCGCGATGATCGTCAGCGATCCGCCCTCCTCCAGATTGCGGGCGGCGCCGAAGAATCGTTTGGGGGGATAGAGGGCCGCCGGATCCAGGCCGCCGGAGAGGGTACGCCCGGAGGGCGTCACCATCAGGTTGTAGGCCCGAGCCAACCGGGTGATGGAGTCGAGCAAGATCACCACGTCCCGGCCACACTCAACCAATCGCTTCGCCCGCTCAAGGGCGATCTCGGCGACCCGAACGTGGGAGGAGGCCGGGTCGTCAAAGGTGGATGAGATAACCTCGGCGTCGACGGAGCGATCCATATCGGTGACTTCCTCGGGTCGCTCCCCGATCAGGGCCACCATCAAATGCACCTTGGGGTACTTGGTGGAGATGGCGTTGGCCACCCCCTTGAGCACGGTGGTCTTCCCCGCTTTGGGCGGCGAGACGATCAGCCCCCGCTGGCCCTTGCCAATCGGGGCGATCAGATTCAGCATCCGGTTAGCCAGGGCATGCCGGTCGGTCTCGAGATCGAATCGCTCCTCTGGGAAGATTGGGGTAAAGGCTTCGAACTTGGGACGGTCCTTGATCTGCTCTGGATCGAATCCGTTGATGGTCTCGACCCGCAGCAGGCCATAGTACTTCTCGGTGTCCTTGGGAGGCCGGATCTGGCCGATCACCATATCCCCGGTCCGCAAGCCAAATCGTCGGATCTGCGATTGGGAAACATAGATGTCGTTCGGCCCCGGTAAGTAGTGCTCGGCACGCAAGAAGCCCATGCCTTCATTCATGATCTCCAGGACCCCGCCGCGCAGTTCCAGTCCCTTTCGCTGCGCCTCGACCTGCATCAGCTGCAGGATGAGGTCCTCCTTCTTCATGCGCGTGGCACCGGTGATTTCCATTTGTTTGGACCGTTCGCGCAGATCAGAAAGAGTCAAGGCCTCCAATTCTCCGATATTCATGGATTTTCTCCCTAGGGGAAGTTATCAACCCCTGTCTGGCGGGTTTTTCAGAATAAGCGACAGAATCTAACGAATGAGGGCTAGCTGCTAACCGGGCTCAATTGCGATGCTGGGGAAAGCACGAATTGTGCAGCCAGATTATAGCACCCGAGCCAATCCGGCGCAAGCGGACCTAGGTTCCAGGGTCATAGTCGATCTGGCTAAAGCTCATCAGCTTTTCCCACTTATGAATCGAAGTAATCTCTCGGATTGTCCCACTGTGGGAACGCATCACCAGGCTGTGAGTCGTGGCGCCCGTCCCGCTGTACTTGACCCCGTTCAGCAGCCTGCCATCGGTGATCCCGGTCGCGGCGAAGAACACATCTTCCCCGGCTACCAGGTCGTCAATCCCCAGCAGCCGGTCGGGCTCGTACCCCTGCTGGCGGCCCAGCTCCGCCTCATCCGCCGATCGAGGCTGAAACCTGGCTTGAATCTCGCCTCCCATGCACTTGAGCGCACAGGCGGCAAGTACCCCCTCGGGCGCGCCTCCGATCCCGACCAATACGTCGATTCCCGAGTTCGGCCAGGCTGTCATAATGGCGCCGGCGACGTCCCCATCGGTTATCAGCGCAATCCTGGCCCCGGCCCTCCGGACCGCACCGATCAACTGTTCGTGGCGCGGCCGATCCAGAATCATGACGGTGAGATCACCGACGTCCGCCGCCTTGGCCCGGGCAACTGCCTTCAGGTTGTCCTCGATCGGTGCGTCCAGGTCGATCTGGCCTTTCGCCACCGGCCCGACTGCGATTTTGTCCATGTAAACGAACGGGCCGGGCCGGAACATGGTTCCCCGCTCGGCCGTGGCCACCGTTGCGATGGAGTTTCCTCGGCCGAGCGCCAGCAGGCGGGTCCCATCAATCGGATCGACCGCAATGTCGACCTGCGGCCCGCCACCGTTCCCCAGCCGTTCGCCGTTGTAGAGCATCGGGGCTTGATCCTTCTCGCCCTCCCCGATCACGATCACGCCGTCGATGTCAATCGAATTCAGCACCAACCGCATCGCGTCTACCGCGGCCCGATCGCCGGCTTCTTTGTCACCCCGCCCCATGTGTCGGCCGGCGGCCAAGGAAGCGGCTTCGGTTACCCGGGCGAGCTCGAGCGCCAAGTTCCGAGAGGGTTTCTCGCCCATTCAGGCTCCCCGAGTCAGCCAGCTAACCGTGTAATACCCCAACACGCCGGCCCACAGCCACGAATCCAATCGGTCCAGTGCTCCTCCGTGGGCGGCGAAGAGGGTGCCGGTGTCTTTTACCTTCATCTCACGCTTGATCATGCTGATCCCCAAATCGCCCAGGGGACTCAATATTGCAATCAGGCCCCCCAGGACCAAGCCTCGGACTGCGCTCAGGCCTGAATCGGGTCCGGCCGCGATGCTCCACAACCCGGCCAGGCCGGCGCCGGCTGCTCCGCCAAACACAACCCCGGCCAGGTAGCCCTCCCAGGTCTTCTTTGGGCTCAGCCGAGGAGTCAACGGGCGCTTCCCTTTCCAACTGCCTACCAGGTAGGCCGCCGTATCGGCAATCCAAACCGCCGGCAAGGCGATCAGGATCCACCACTGGCCTTCGGGCAGCGAACGCAGCAAGACCAGGTAACCCCCGATCCATCCCAGGTACACGATTCCGGAAAGACTGACGGCAAAGTCGGTCGCTGAATGGAGGGCGCCCCGTTCATAATCCAACAGGTGCCAGGTCAGCGCGATCAGGGTCAGCCCGGTCAGGGTGAGGGCCTGCCATTCCAGGGGCCGGTCGACTCGGACAAGGACCAGCAGTGCGACGCCAATGACCAGCAGCTGCAGCGTCGGCCGCAGCCCGGCGTTCCGAAAGAGCTGGCCGTACTCGGCCGCCGCGAACCCCAGGACCAGTGCGACCGTGCCGGCAAATAACCAACCGCCTTTGGCGATGGTCAGTATCAGAATTGGGAGGAGCAGAAGGGTGACGACGAGCCGCTGGCGCAGCATCTAGCGGAAAGCAGGGACGGTGCCGAATCGTCGCTCGCGCTGTGCGTAAGCCCAGAGCGCATGCCGCAGCTCTTCTGGGCCGAAGTCCGGCCAATAGGTCGGGGTAAACCACCACTCGGAGTAGGCGCTCTGCCAGATCAGGAAATTGCTGACCCGCATCTCGCCCGAGGTGCGAATGACCAGGTCGGGATCGGGGCTGTCGGCGGTGAACAGGTAGCGGTTGACGACTGCCTCATCGATACTGAGCGGGTCGAGGCCGTCTTCCAGCATGCGCTGGATCGCCTGGATGATTTCATCCCGTCCGCCGTAGTTCCAGGCGACATTCAGCACCAGTCGGGTGTTCTGCTTGGTGAGTTCGATGGCCTGACGAACCTTCTCCTGCAGTTCGGGCCGCAAACCTTCCAGCCGGCCAATGTGACGGAGCTGCACTCCATTCCCGTGCAGCTCTTTCAACTCCCGATCGATGACCTCTTCGAGAATGTTGATCAGCCCTCGCACCTCTCCGGTCGGGCGTTCCCAATTCTCAGTGGAGAAGGCATAGATCGTAAGATAGCCGATTCCGAAGTCGGCCGCCGCCCGCAGCACCCGGCGCAAATTCTCGACCCCCGCCCGGTGGCCGGCCAGCCGAGGCAATCCCCGCTCTCGGGCCCACCGGCCGTTTCCGTCCATGATGATCGCGACGTGGGAAGGGACAACTTCCGGTAAGCCTTCGTCCATCTGGCGATCCTCAGATCTCGAGGACTTCGCTCTCCTTGCGCTCACTCGTTTTGCCGATTTGATCGATGTAGCCGTCGGTGACTTTCTGAAGTTGCTCCTCGCCTCGGCGAAGGTCGTCCTTCGAGATCACCTTCTCCTGCTCGAACTCCCGCAGATCACTGTGGACGTCCCTCCGGACGTTGCGGACCGCCACCCGGGCCTCCTCGGCCCGGGCCCGCACCAGTTTCACCAATTCATGCCGGCGCTCTTCGTTGAGCGGAGGAATGCTCAGCCGAATCAATTTACCGTCGTTGCTTGGAGTGAGACCCAAGTCGGAGGACAGGATCGCCCGCTCGATCTCCTTGATGCTGCCGGGATCGAAGGGCCGAATCGTCAGCAAGCGCGCTTCAGGGGCGGAAATCGTGGCGAGTTGGATGAGCGGGGTCGGGTTCCCATAGTAGTCGACCAGGACCTTTTCCGCTAAGGCGGGTGAGGCGCGCCCGGTCCGGACGGCGGCTAGATCCTCTTCAAGCGCACGGACTGCGCCCGCCATCCGAGATTCGGCCTCCGCCAAGGCATCCTTGATCATCCGCCGGCTCCGATCTGTTCGCCAGTGCCTGTGAGTTCAAGATAGCATAGCCCAAAACGAGTGTTTTGCGAAGCAGGCTCAGCTTGGGGGGACCGCTCGATTACCGGCCGCAGCAGGATGGGCCGAAACTATGCGCTGACCATCGTTCCGACCTGCTCTCCCAGCACGGCCCTGACCAGGCTGTCTGGCTGCCACATGTCCAGGACCAGGATCGGGAGATTGTTGTCCATACATAGGGAGATGGCCGTGGCGTCCATGACCTCGAGGCGCAGATTCAGGGATTGGATATAGGTCAGGCGGTCAAAGCGCTTAGCAGTGGGGTCTTTGGCCGGATCGGCGCTGTATACCCCGTCCACCTTGGTGGCCTTGATGACGATTTCTGCGCCGATTTCCATGGCCCGCAGGGCCGCGGCGGTATCGGTGGAGAAGTACGGGTTGCCGGTTCCGGCCCCCATGATCACCACTCGACCCTTTTCGAGGTGGCGCCTGGCGCGGCGCTGAATATAGGGCTCGGCCAGCGCTCGCATCTCAATTGCGCTCATCACCCGGGTGACGGTGCCGGCTCGTTCCAGCGCGTCCATAAGGGCCAGCGAATTGATCACCGTGGCCAGCATCCCCATGTAATCCGCGGTAGCCCGTTCCATCCCGCGTTCGATCCCGACCCGGCCGCGCCAGATATTGCCGGCTCCGATCACGATGGCCAGTTCCACTCCGAGGGCTTTCACGTCCTGGATCTTCTTGGCCACCGCTTCCGCCCTCTTCGGGTCTACCCCAAAGCCTTCGGCAGGCGCCAGCGCCTCCCCTCCGAGCTTCACGAGCACTCGTTTGTAGGCTGGTTCGGTCATTCCGCGGGTCCAGTCTGATTCATGAAGCGGGCCAACCCTTGGTTGGCCCGTGTGCTCAGCCCAGTGCCTCTCCAACCTCCCAGCGTTGAAACCGCCGGATGGTCACATTCTCCCCGGTAGAGAGGATCATCGCTTGAACCATCTCGTTAATGGACTTCTCTTCGTCCCGCACATAGGCTTGGCGCAGCAGGCAATGCTCGTCCAGGAACTTCTCCAACCGGCCTTCCACAATCTGGTCGATCACCTTCTCCGGTTTCCCGTCTCCGATGGCCTGTTGGCGGGCGAGCTCCCGCTCCCGCTCCAGCACTTCAGCCGGCACCTCGGCTGAACTCAGCCAGCGCGGGGCACTGGCTGCGACCTGCAGGGCGATCTCATGTGCGAAGTGGCGAAACTCCTCAGTGCGGGCCACGAAGTCGGTCTCACAGTTGACTTCCACCATCACCCCGAGCCGACCGTCACCATGGCTGTACAGGTCGACGATCCCATCCTGGGCGACCCGGCCGGCCCGACTGGCGGCCTTGGCCAATCCCCGCTCCCGCAAGATCTGCTCTGCTCGCTCCATATCGCCCTGGGCTTCTTCCAGAGACTTCCTGCAATCCAAGACCCCGGCGCCGGTACGTTGGCGTAACTGCATGACGAGTTCGGCCGAAATGCTCATTCCTGCGCTTTGGTCTCCGCCGGCACGACTTCAGGGGCGACGTCGGCGGCCGGCTGTGCCTCTGCGGCAGCCTTCGCCGCTAGAGCTTCGCGCTCCTCATCGAAATCGCCGCTCATGAGCTTGGCCAAGGTGGCCTCCCCGAGCAGTTCTTCGTCTGCCATTTCCGGCACTGGGATCTGCTCGCGGGCGGGTTCGCCTGCCTCGCTCATCCCGGGAAGGTCCTTCCTCAGCTCGACTCCCTCCAAGACCGCGTTAGCGACGGTCGCCGACAGCAGCTTGATGGCCCGGATCGCGTCATCATTGGAGGGGATGACGTAGTCCACTCCCCGCGGATCGCAGTTGGTGTCAACCAGGCCGATCACCGGAATGCTTAGAAGATTGGCTTCGTGGATCGCCGTTTCCTCATGCTTCACATCCACCACGAAAAGCAAATGGGGGATCGCCTTCATGTTGCGAATCCCGCCTAGCCGCCCTGCGAGCTTGACAATCCGACGGGTCAGAGTGAGGGCCTCCTTCTTGATTAGCCGCTCAAAATCGCCCTCGTCTCGCCTGCGTTCCAGCTCATCCAACTCGTCGATCTGACTGCGGATCGTGCGCCAGTTGGTGAGGGTCCCACCCAGCCAGCGAGAATTGACAAATGGCATTCCGCAGCGGATGGCCTCCTGTTCGATTGACTCCTGAGCCTGACGCTTAGTTCCCACAAAGAGCACCGAACCTCCGCTAGCCACCGTCTCCCGGATCAGAGCGTAAGCTTCATCCAGCGAGTCGAGAGTCTGTTGCAGGTCGATGATGTGGATGCTGTTGCGTTCGGTGAAGATGAAGGGCTTCATCCGCGGGTTCCACTTGCGGGTGCGGTGCCCAAAGTGCACCCCGGTCTCTAAGAGCTCCTTCATGTTCACGACTGGCATCTGGCCTCCAAGGGTTCGGCAGCTAAACCGCGAAACTCAGCTCGAGCCGCTGCCGGACCCGAGTTCGAAGCTCACCCGCCGGGCAGAAACTCTCCCGCCGGGCTGCTAACAGCCGTGAGCGGGAGCGCTCGGCAGTATATCATACTCGACGGTTAGCTCGCGGAAGTGTTGAATGCGACAGCCACCGCCACCGCGTGTTGCTCGGTGTGGCTCAGGCTGATCGCCCAATCGGTGAGGCCCATGGAGACGGCCAACTCATGAGCCTGGCCGTGCAGGCGCAGCTGAGGTTCCCGGCGCGGACCGTTGACCACTTCGATTTCCTTCCAGGCAATGTCCCCGATCCCGGTTCCCAGCGCCTTCGCAACGGCCTCCTTCGCGGCAATCCTGGCCGCCAGGGCAGGGGTCTGCCCATTGGAGTCGATCAACTCCTGTTGAGTATAGAAGCGTTCGAAGAATCGATCACCATGCCGCAAGATGGCATGATCTATCCGCTGCACTTCAATGACATCCACGCCGGACCGCAGCACCGCTATCCCGGCCTCCCATTTGAGCCTGCGCTGGCGATGGCCATGTTGTCCGGGTCTAGGAAACGTCTGGAGACTCTCAAAATGTCTTTGGCGGCGAAGCTCGCCACCAGGCCCGGGTAGCGCTGATAATAGTCCAATCCGAGGGCGTGGCGCTCCGCGTTGACGATCGCTCCGGCAACTCCTTCATTCGTCTCCAGCTGTAGGGGGAGCCGCCCGATGAAATTGGCCTGGTTGTCCTCCAGCTCTCCCTGACTGGGCGAGCGGGTACTCATCTTGCGCATTTCCTTCCGGATGAGCTCGATCGCTCGGTCAAGGTTTTTCGGGCTGACCCCTGCCACGATCTCCCAGGGGCCGGGGCCGTGTCCGCCGACCAGGCTGCTGTAGGCATAGTAAGCCAGGCCGGCCTCTTCCCGCACCACATCCCCGATGCGACCGTACATCCCGAACCGGCCCAGGATGTTGTTGGCCAGTGCGGCCGCCAGGAAATCAGGATCCGATCGAGGCGGGCCCGGAACGCCCATGACCACATCGGTCTGACTCTTGCCCTCCAAGGTCACGTGATCGCGATGGAGTCCTTTCAGCTTATCGATCCCCGGCAGCTCGAGCTGAACAGCCCTACCATTTCCCTTCCAACCTTCGAACCGCTCCATAACCGACGCCGCGGCCTCTTCGGCTTTCACTCCCCCCACCACGCAGATCACCATTCCACCTGGCCGATAGTGTGCCCGGTGGAATGCCCGCAGGTCAGCCGCGGTAAGGTTGGTGACGGTCTCTTTGTACCCGTCAGTCGGGACGGAGTAGGGATGGCCCGGGTAGATTAACCCATTGAAGGCCAGGTCGGCGCGGGCCCCGGTCTCCTGATCCCGAATCGCCAGCGAGGTGAGCATCTCGGCCCGCAGCCGGTCAACTTGCCTCTTTGGGAAGGAAGGCTGTCGGAGCACTTCCAGCAGCAGGTCCAAGAGCATCCCCAGGTCTTCAGCCAGGGCCTTGCCCGAAAACGAGGTGCTGTGTTTGCCGGCCGAAAAGCCCAGCCGGGCGCCGATTGATTCGATGGATTCATAGATTTGGTCGAAGGTCCGCTCCTGGGTCCCTCGCATCAAGCTGGCTGCAGTCATGGCGGCCAGGCCGGCCCGCTCAGGCTTTTCCTGCAGTGCGCCGGCCCACAGATAGCCAGAGAGCACTACCGACGGGCTCAAGAAATTCTCGCGTCCCAGGAATACGATCCCGTTCGGCAGGATCTGCCTGCGGATCGTCTCGGGTCCGGGCAGACTGCGAAGATCGAGCTGCCTAAACTCGGCCATTGGGTCGATACACCCCTATCGTCCGATTCGACGGGACCAGCCGCTTGCGGGCCGCTTCGAGGATTGTCTCAGGCGTGACCTGCGCCAGCCGGTCAAGATAAGTCTCGAACCACTCGTGGCCCGCAAACATTTCGCTGTATCCAAGCCAAAAAGCCTGGTTGGTGATGCTCTCCGTGCCGAAGGCAAAGAGGGCCCGGGCCTGTTTGATGGCCTTGGCTACCTCTTCCTCCCGGACCGGGTCGTTGAGCAGCTTGGTGATCTCCTCGTCACAGGCAGCCAGCACAGCTTCGGGGGTGCTATCCGGCCGGACGGTCACCGAGATCGAGTACAGATAGGGGTCGATGCTCGCGGTGAGGCTCCCCGAGACAGATGCGGCCAGCTCTCCCTCGACCAGTCGCTTGTACAGCCGGGAGGTTTTGTTCGAGATATCTCCGCCAAGGAATCCGAGGTTTGTCGCCCCGCTGAGCGCGCTGTCCAGCACACCCAGAGGAATGAGGTCACCGTCCCCCGCGCTTGGTGCATGGTAGGCCAGCTCGAGGTAGGCCGTCTCGCCGGGTCCTTCGACTTCCACCCACCGTTCTCCCGGCTGGCCCGGCTCCGGCCGAGGCTTGTGCACCGGGCGGGGCGCCTTGGGGAGCGGCCCAAAGAGCTCCCGGATTCGCTCGAGCATTGGGCCGGCTTTGAAATTGCCCGCAACGGCCAGGACCGCGTTGCTGGGCACATAGTACGTTTGATAGTGGTTGTACAGATCATCCCGGGTAATCGATTCCAAATCGGTCATATCGCCCAAGACCGTGTGTTGATAGGGGTGAATCCGAAAGGCCGCTGCGTGCAGCTCCTCCGACAGTCGGAAGGAAGGATCGTTCTCAGCTCCCTGCCGCTCGGAGATGATCACGGTCCGCTCCGACTCGACTTCCTTCGCCTCGAACAGGCTGTTCGCCATTCGATCGGCCTCGATCCGCAGGCCAAGGTCGGCCCGGTCCTGCGGCATGGTTTCGAAATAGGCCGTCCAATCGACCCAGGTGAAGGCGTTCCACAAGCCTCCATCCCGCGAGATCGCTCGGTCCAGGGTGCCTGCCGGAAAGGTTGGCGTCCCCTTGAACTGCATGTGTTCGACCCAGTGGGAAACTCCGGTGATCCCGGGCCGTTCGTTGCGGGAGCCCACCCGATACCAGACCCAGGTACTGATGAGCGGCGCGGTATGGATCTCCTTGAGCCGGACCTCCAGGCCATTTCGGAGCTTGGTTCGCAGCATCGCCTCACTCACAGGCTGCGCTCCTCCTGACGAGCGGTCTCTGGCTCGCTGAGCGGCATCCCATCCGGGCCGTACCCCTGCCCGAACCCGACATAGCGAAACCCTAACCGCGCCATCTGCTTCGGATCGTAGATATTGCGACCATCTACGATGACCGGTTGGCGCATCAGATCGTGGATGCGCTGCAGATCCAACTGAATGAACTCATTCCACTCGGTGCACACCACAATCGCATCACAGCCCGCCGCCAAACTGTACGGGTCGGAAGCCATCTGGATCTCGGGGAAGAGGGCAGCCGCCCGCTCCATGGCAACCGGATCATAGGCCCGGATCCGGGATCCCTCGGAGCTGAACAGCTGGGCAACCTCCAGAGCGGGCGCTTCGCGCAAGTCATCGGTATCGGGTTTGAAGGTCAGACCGAGCAGACCGATTACCTTGCCCCGCAAATCCCCGAGCAGTTCACGGGTCTTGTCAACCAGCAGCGAGCGCCGATCGTCGTTGATCTCCATCACGGCCTGCAGCAGCTGCGGATGACGTCCTTTCTCCGCCGCCATGTAGGCCAGTGCCTTGACATCCTTGGGAAAACACGAGCCCCCGTAGCCCAGACCGGCTTCCAGGAAATGAGGGGTGATTCGGGGGTCGTACCCCATGCCGGTAGCCACTTCCTTGATGTCCGCCCCAAGCGCTTCACAGATGTTGGCGATCTCGTTGATGAAAGAGATCTTGGTGGCCAGAAACGCGTTCGAGGCGTACTTGATCATCTCGGCGGTGCGCAGGTCGGTAATCATGATCGGAGCCCGCAACGGCAGGTGGAGCTGGGCCACTTTCTCCGCAGCCCGGGCGTCGGTGGAGCCCAAGACTGTCCGGGCCGGGTGCATGAAATCGGTAATGGCGGCCCCCTCCCGCAGGAACTCCGGATTCGAGACGACCGAGAATGGGATGGAAACCCGTTGGTGAGAGCGTACGGTATCCGCCAACCAGTCCCCGGTGCCGACCGGGACAGTCGATTTGTTGACAATAATGAGAGGGGCGATCATGGCTTGGGCAATTGATTCAGCAGCCTGGCGAATGTGTTTCAGGTCGGCTTCCCCCTCAGCGCCCCCAGGCGTACCCACGGCGATAAAGACAAATTCGGCCTCGGCGACGGCTTCCGAATACGACGTAGTAAAGCGCAGCCGTCCGGCCGCCAGGTTACGCCCAACCAGCTCTTCCAACCCCGGCTCGTAGATCGGCAGCTGTCCACGCTGCAGCCCTGAGATCCGATCCTGATCGGTGTCCAACGCCACGACTCGGTTCCCGAGATCGGCAAAGCACGCTCCGGTCACCAAGCCGACATGGCCGACCCCGACCACCGTCAGATTCTTCAAAAGAGCACTCTCCTGGAGGGGGCGGCAATAATACCATGCAACCCCGCCCACGAGCCTACCTGGCGTAAAATCAACCCTGTCATCCCCTGGAGGGCGCCGTGGAAGTCAATCAGGCCATCCGATTCAAGCGTGCAGTGCGCAGTTTTGGCGCCGAGACGCTTCCCGAGCAGGCCTTGCAGGCTATTCTGAACGCCGGCCGTAGGGCCCAGTCGGCCAAGAACCGCCAGGCGTGGCACTTTATCGTCATCCGCGACCGGGAGACGCTGGCGGAGCTAGCCAAGCTTGGCACCTACGCCGCCCACCTATCGGGGGCCGCCGCCGCTATCGGCATCCTGACCCCCAACCCCGACGAACGATGGTCAATTATGTTCGATGCCGGGCAGGCCGCGGCCTACATGCAATTGGCCGCCCTTGAGCTGGGGATTGGTTCCTGTCCCGCGACCATCTACCAGGGCGAAGAGGCTCGCCGGCGGCTGGGGTTCCCGGCGGAACTGCATCTGCGAGTGATGTTATCTTTCGGGTACCCTGCCGACCCCGGCGAGCTTACTGCCTCGCCGCACCCGGGCGGCCGAAAGGCGCTCTCTCAGCTGGTCTCCTTTGAGCGCTGGCAGGATCCATTGCCCTGAGATTCTCTGTTCAACTGGTCCCCCTCATCCTGACCCGGACGGTCATCAATACCGGCTATCGGATGGTCTATCCCTTCCTGCCGATCATCGCCCGCAGCCTCGCCGTTGCACCTGCGGCCATCATCCTGGGAGTGACGGCACGCTCGGCCCTCGGTCTGGGGACTCCACTGTTGGGAGCGCTCGCCGATCGGATCGGGCGCAAGCCGGCGTTGCTGGCGGGGGTGGCAATCTTTATCGCCGGCGGCCTGATGGTGGCCCTGCACCCAAGCTACCCCACCCTGGTGCTGGCGTTGCTCTCGGTCGGCCTGTCCAAGGCGCTGTTCGACTCGGCCCTGTACGCCCACGTGGGTGACCGGGTGCCATTCGAGCGGCGGGGGACCTCGATGGCGTTGGTTGAGTTCAGCTGGTCGGGTGCGTTCTTGATTGGGATACCGGCAATCGGATTGCTGATGGGCGCCGCCGGATGGGTGGCTCCATTCCCGGCCTTGGCAGGCCTCGCCTTGTTAGGGGGGATCTGGATCTGGATCACTCTCCCCGGGAACTCCGGCTCTGGCGGCCGAGGGGCCTCGCTCGGCAGCGGCTTCTCGGCGATCCTGCTCAGGAGGTCGGCCCTCGCCGGGCTTGCGGTCGGGCTGCTGATCTCGGCCTCCAACGAGATGATCAACATCGTGTATGGTCTCTGGATGGAGCAGACCTTCGACCTTCGGATTGCAGCGTTAGGTGCGGCCACAGCCGTCATCGGCCTTGCCGAACTTGGGGGCGAAGGGCTCGTGGCGGGCCTGGCCGATCGGATTGGCAAGCGCCGACTGGTTGCGGTGGGAATCATGGCCTGCTGCCTTACCACCCTGCTGCTTCCCCTGCTTGCCGGATCGCTCGGGGTGGGCCTGCTTGGTCTCTTCGCGTTCTATTTGAGCTTCGAGGCCACTATCGTCGGTACGTTGCCATTGATGAGTGAGCAGGTACCGCAGGCCAGGGCGACCCTGCTAGCCACCAACATCGCCGCCCTCTCGCTCGGCCGGAGTGTGGGAGCCCTCGCCGGAGCTCCACTGTTCGCCCTCGGGATGCAGGCTAATGCAGCAGCCGCAGCGGCCTTGAATTTGCTTGCCTTGGGCTTGCTGCTCGGCCTGGTGAAGGAACGAGGTCAATGAAGATGGAACCAAGACCGTCAGTCGATCTGCTGGTCCACTCTGCTTCTCAGCTGCTCACCTGCGCCGGCGGCCCGCAGCGCGGGCCCGCCCTGGGCACCCTCGGGCTCATCGAGGGCGGGGCGGTTGCGATTCGGGCCGGGCTCATTGTAGCGACCGGGTCGACCGAGGAGCTCCGCCGCTCTTACTCAGCATCCCGCGAACTCAGCGCGGCTGGTCGGGTGGTCCTGCCCGGCTTTGTCGACCCGCATACTCACCTCGTATGGGCCGGCGACCGCGCCGCCGAATTTGAACAGCGGGTCCAGGGCGCGAGCTACCTGGAGATTCTGGAGGCCGGAGGTGGCATCCTTTCGACGGTTCGCCGGACCCGGTTCGCCAGCCTCGAGACTTTGCTGTCGGAGAGCCGGCCGCGGCTGCGCAAGATGCTGGAATATGGAACGACAACCGCCGAGGCCAAGACCGGCTACGGGCTGAAACTCGAGGCCGAGCTGCGCCTCCTGGATGCAATCCTGGCGCTGGGTTCCGAGGGACCGGTCGACCTGGTGCCTACGTTTCTGGCGGCCCACGCCGTCCCGGAAGGCTGGCAGCCCGCTGAATATGTGGAGCTGATCTGCGATCACATGCTGCCGGCCCTGGTTCCCTGGTGGGCCCGCCACGGCCGAGGACTCCCACTTCCGTTTGTCGATGTGTTCTGCGAGGTTGGGGCTTTCGACCTGGCGCTCAGCCGCCGGGTGCTCGAGTCCGCCCGTTCACTGGGTTTCCCGCTCAAGATTCACGCCGACGAATTCAACTCGCTGGGAGCGGCCGGGCTGGCGGTCGAACTCGGGGCCACTTCCGCAGACCACTTGCTCCAAACCCCGGCCTCGGATCTCATGCGGTTGGCGGGATCGGATACCGTGGCTGTGGCGCTGCCGGCTACGCCATTTGGCCTTGGCTTGCCGACTTATCCTCCGGCTCAGGCGATCTTGAAGCATGGTGGAATCCTGGCGCTCGGAACGGACCTCAACCCAGGGACCGCCTGGTGCGAGAACATGCAGTTTGTGATCAGCTTGGCCTGTCGAACCCTGGGGCTCAGCCCCGCCCAGGCGATCGCCGCAGCCACTATCAACGCCGCTGCCGCTATTGGCCGGGACGAGCGAGTCGGCAGTCTCGAGCCCGGTAAAGACGCCGACCTGCTTGTGCTCGGTGTTTCCGATTACCGCCAGCTTGGTTACCGGTTTGGCACGAACCTTGTATCGACGGTTATCAAGAAAGGTCAAATCGTCGTGGCTGAGAGGACCGATGGATTGGACTGAAACACCGCTCGGAGTCCGGGCGGTTCTCATCGTGGCGGCTGCCGTCGCGGCTTGGATTTCGATTCGATTTGTGCTCAGGATCACAATGCGTCTATTCGCCCTTGGCTGCCTGGGCCTCGCGGTGCTGGTGGTCATTGGCGGGGTCGCCGGCTGGCTGGGCTGAGTCGGGCTGAAGCGGCGCAGTTCACGGCTTTAACACAAACAGCCCCTCCTGGTCGGAGGGGCTGTTGATTTGCATCCCGAGCGGACTAATAGTCCGGCATGGGAGGGGTGGGTGACTTATTTTCCTGGGGAACATCGGTCACCAGGGCCTCGGTCGTGAGGATCATGGCCGCGATCGAGGCGGCGTTTTCCAGCGCACCCTTCGTAACCTTGGCTGGATCGATGATGCCGGCCACGACCATATCCACATAGTCGCCCGCCATCACGTCGTAGCCGATGTTCTTGTTCTTCTTCTCAGTCTGCTGACGGCGCACCGACTCGAGCACCACCGCCCCGTCCATTCCGGCGTTGCGGACGATGCCCCGTAGTGGCATCTCCAGCGCTCGCCGAACGATGTTGATCCCGGTGTTGATGTCCTCGTCCGGATCCTTGAGCTTGGCGATCGTGTCACGGGCATTGATCAGCGCGACCCCGCCGCCTGGAACGATCCCCTCTTCCACGGCCGCCCGGGTGGCCGAGAGTGCATCCTCGACCCGGTGCTTCTTTTCCTTCAACTCCACCTCGGTGGCCGCGCCGACCCGGATCACTGCTACCCCGCCGGACAGCTTCGCCAGGCGCTCCTGCAGTTTTTCCTTGTCGTAGTCGCTGGTCGACTTGTCGATCTCGACCTTGATTTCCTCGATCCGGCCCTTGATCTTGGCCGGGTCGCCCTTACCCTCGATGATGGTAGTGTCCTCTTTGTTCGAGGTGACCTTACCGGCCTGGCCAAGGTCGTTGATGGTGACCGATTCGAGCTTGCGTCCCAGCTCCTCGGTGACCACCGTCCCGCCGGTGAGGGTAGCGATGTCTTGCAGCATGGCCTTGCGCCGATCTCCGAATCCGGGAGCCTTGACCGCCAGCACATTGAGCATGCCGCGCAGCTTGTTGAGCACCAGGGTGGCCAGCGCCTCGCCGTCCACATCCTCGGCGATCACCACCAGCTCACGGCGGCCCACCTGGACCAGCTTCTCCAGCAGCGGGACAATGTCGCTTGCGGCGGAGATCTTCTTGTCGTGGATCAGCAGGTAAGGGGCTTCGATCACCGCTTCCATGTTTTCCGGTTCGGTGACAAAGTAGGCGGAGATGTAGCCCCGATCGAACTGCATGCCTTCCACATACTCGGTCTCGAACTCGAGGCCCTTCGACTCCTCGACCGTGACCACTCCGTCTTTCCCGACCTTATCCATCACCTCGGCTATCAGCTTGCCGATGTCATTGTCCTGGGCCGAGATGGCCGCCACCGAGGCGATCTCTTCCTTGGTGGTCACGTCGATGGCCGATGCTGTGATCGCGTCGGCGATTGCTTTGGCCGCCCGCTCGATGCCGCGCTTGAGCATCATCGGGTTGGCACCGGCCGACAGATTCTTCAACCCCTCAGTCACGATGGCGTGAGCCAGAACGGTCGAAGTCGTGGTGCCATCGCCGGCGATGTCGTTGGTCTTGGTCGCCGCCTCTTTGAGCAGCTGGGCCCCCATGTTCTCATAAGGGTCGTCCAACTCGATTTCCTTGGCGACCGTCACTCCGTCGTGAGTGATGGTCGGCGAGCCGAATTTGCGATCCAAGCCTACGTTGCGTCCCTTCGGCCCGAGGGTGGTCGCCACCGCGTTGGCCAAGATGTCCACCCCGTCCTTCAAGCGGCGGCGTGCGTCTTCCCCGAATGCAAGTTGTTTTGCAGTCATGCGTTTGAATTCCCTCCTTGGTGTATGAGTATCAGTCGGTGATGATGGCGAGCACGTCGGTCTCGCGCAGGATCAGCAGCTTCTCGCCATCCACTTTGATTTCGGTACCACCATACTTGGCGAACAGGACTCGGTCGCCAACCTTGACATCCATCTCGATCCGCTTGCCGTCTTCGTCGCGGGCCCCCGGCCCAACGGACAGCACCTCGCCCTTCATGGGCTTCTCCTTGGCGGTCTCGGGGAGCACGATGCCGCTGGCCGTGACTTCCTCCTCCTCGAGCGGTTTGACCACCAAGCGGTCAGCCAACGGTTTGAACTTGATCTTCATATGGGTTCTCCCTCAGGATTAGGATTCGGTCTGATACACGATTCGCCAGTTAGCACTCAGCAGGTCAGAGTGCTAACCAGCGACGTGAGTCTACCAAAGAGCCTCACTGGTTGTCAAGAACGATCGCGGGCGGCCCTCGGAAGCGAGAATCGCTTGGATTGCCGCCTACCTCCCAGCGCAGATTGCGCGGCCTTCCGAGATGATCGCCCCCACAATTGGATCGGTACGATAGTCCGATTCAAGCTCCAAGAAAACAGCTTCGGCCGCCTCACACTTTCTTTCGAAAGCAAGCAATGACCCAAATGTGTAGTAATACTCAAGGCTCTCGCCATCCAACTCAAGCCCAGCTACACCTGAGGCTCGCAGGCTCTCTCCTTCCTCCGAGCAGTCCAAGATAGCTAGCGTCTCACACAGCAGTAAGGCGTGTTGCGCATCGTCGCAGCCATCGACGGCGCAGCTCAGGGTAGCCTCCGAATTCTCGTAGTTCCGGGCCTTGAAGTAGATGACCCCCAGGAACCCTAACAGTTCGGGGTTGCCGGGGTCAATCAGTACCGCCTGTTCCAGATTGCGAGCCGCGATGAAGAACTCGCCGTCCTGCAGGTAGGTCCGGCCGATTGCCAGATAGGGGATCGGGTCCTGGATCTTCAGCTGTTGGTTGATGCGCGCCGCCCTCTCGAAAGAACCCAAGGCCTTCTCCATTAGTTGTTGCCGGTCGGCAGGCGCCGGCGCTTCTCCGGCTAGCTGCCGGTAGTTGGCACCGATTCTTAAGTACAGGAAAGTGAGGTTGGGGGCCAACCTGGCCGCCGCCTCATAGGCCTCGATTGCAGCTTCGTAGTAACCAGTGGCCTCCAGCACCGTTCCATAGACCCGCTGAACATCAAGGCTTTGAGGATCGAGCGCCAGTGCCGCTACAACCTTGTCCAGCGCTTCGGCATAACGCAGTTGGTCGACGGCCAGCTCGGCCTGGTAGGCCAGCACCAATGGGTTGTTCCGATTAAGCAGCAGGGCGCGCGAGAGGGAGGTTTCCGCAGTAGTGAAGTACTCATCCCGCAGGGGATGGTCCTCCTCCTGAACGCCCGCGTTCCAGTCGTAGACCAGGCCCCGGATCGCCCAGGCCAGGTCGCTATCACTGTTCACCTCTACCGCCCGATCGGCGGACTCTTTGGCCTGTTCCAGCCGGAGGGTTCGCTCCTGCTCGGTGGGCATCAGCGCGCTCGAATAGGTCTGGATCCGGGCCAGCCGAGCCCAAAGCTCGGCATTCTCAGGCTCTTCCCGCACGGCCTGCTGATAGGCCTTGATCGCCTTATCCAAATCCCCGGCAGAGAAGTGAGCCTCCCCTTCCTCTTGGAAGGAGAAGGCAGTCCGGGTCGGGGTGGCCGTAGGCAAAAAGAGCGGTTTGACCCGCTCCGCTTCGACCAGCCGGGTCAGCAAGATTCCGCCTGCGATCAGGGCGAGCAGCAGCACGACCCGTATGGGACGCGAGCGGCTCTCGCCGCCGAACGGCATCCGATCACCTTTCAATTGCACGGGCGCACTCCGGTGCTACGACTCGGTTTCTGGCGGGGCTTCGATCTGACCGCAAAGGATCAGGATCTCTTGGGCATTTCCGGCGGCGATCTCGCTGTCAGGCACTCCGATGACCAGGGCTTGCGCGACCTCAATCGCCAGACTGCACTGGGATTGTCTGGCCAGCGCCAGGCCGTACATCGAGTAGAAATCGACGACCAGCGGGTCGCCCGGATCCAGCGGAAGCCCTTCCACCGGGATTCCCTGCTCATTGGGACCGCCTTGAATCGCCAGAGTCAGCGAGCGGACCGCAGCCTCATAGTCGCCATTCTTGTAGTACATCCGACCAAGGTCGCCGTGCAGCCGCGGATTGGTGGGCTGCAGGCTCAAGGCGGTCATGGCGTACTGGCTGGCCTTGCCGAACTCGCCGTCCCGGGCGTAGGCCTGGGCGATCAGCCGCAGCGGGACGATATCTTGGGGAGCGAGAGTCATGGCCCGCACGTAGCTGTCGATCGCCAGGCGGGTTTCCTCGCGGGTGAAATACATATTCCCAATCGCGATGTGGATCAGCGCTAGATTCGGGTTGATCCGCAGCGCGCTCTGGTAAGCCTCGAAGGCCAGCTCGTAGTTGCTGGTCCGCTCCCATACGTACCCGAGCGCTCGTTGGGACTCGAACAGGTTCGGATCCAATTGCACTGCCAGTTCTGCTTGCTCACGGGCCAGCTGAAAGGCAGTGACGTCATCGTCGATGATGACCTCCGCGTAATAGGCCCGCACCAGGGCAGAATTCGGATCCAACTCGATGGCCCGCTCCAGCTTCTCCAGGGCATCCAGAGTGGTCGCGGCCGTGGGGTCGGCCTGCGCCTGGAAGTCCAGCGCCCACCCCAGAACTGCATGGGCCATGGCCGAGTTTGGATCGAGCAACAAAGCGTTGCTGGCATTCGTCACCGCCTGGTCATACTTCCCCGAGAACACCTGAACTCGGGCCAGCTCGGTATAGTACTGCACCGCTTGGGGGTCGACCGCAATGGCCTGCAGGTAAGCTGCTTCCGCTTGATCCAGCTTGCCGGCTTGGAAGAGGCTATCGGCTTCCAGGATAAACGAGCCCGGGCTGCGGGTAGGTATCGTGGTTGGGACGAACAGCGGCGGGGTGCGAGGCACCACCGTACGCTCAAAATACACCACCCCTGCGATGAGAATCACCAGCCAAATCACTCGCCAGGGGCTGGTGCGGCGGCGACGGCGGTAGGCACGGGTATTCCACTTACTGCCGCTTAGATACATATGGGGGTATTCGATGTTACCACACCCAGTTTTTCCACCGAGCAGGATCGGCTCGAAAGGGGGCGAAAGGGGGGCTACGGTATAATGCCGCCCGTGCTCCCGGCAGGACCCGCCCTCTCCGGCCCGACCGCACCGAGACGATCCTTCAGGCGGGCCTTGCGGTGGATCGGTCCCTTCACAGTCCTGCTGCTGGCCCTGGCAGCCGCGGTGGGGTACCTGGTCGGCGACGCCGAGCGGGAGCGGACCCAACGAGCGGAAATTCAGCGCATCATTCAGGAGCAGTACACGCTGGGCCTCCTGGATCTTGACCACGAGAGATTTGAGATCGCCCGGCAGCGATTTGAATACATCATCCACCTCGATCCGAGTTTCCCCGGTGCAGCCGAGCAGCTGGCTGAAGCCCTGCTTGGCCTGCGCGATCCGCCCCCCACCCCGGCGCCCCCGGCTGTCACTCCCACCCCGAATCTGGCTCCGATCGAAGAGATGTTCGGGCAGGCCCAAGCGATGTTTTCCGCCGGGGAATGGACCGCGACCATCGAGACCCTGCTTGCGTTGAGGGCCAAGGACCCCGTCTACCGATCGGTGGAGGTGGATGGATTGTTGTACGCCGGGCTCCGCAATCGCGGGATTCACCGCATCTCGCAGGACCATCTCCTGGAGGAGGGGATTTACGATCTGAGTCTGGCGGGAAGTTTTGCCCCACTCGACGAAGAGGCCAGCAACTGGCGCGGCTGGGCCCAGCTCTATCTGACCGCCAACAGCTACTTCGGACTGAATTGGGAGCAGGCCGCCTTCTATTTCGAACTGGTGTCCACCGTAGCCCCCGGGATCCGGGGCGACGTGAGCTGGAAGTACGCGGTTTCGCTTCGCATGTACGGACTGCAGCTGGCAGCGGAGGGGGATCCTTGCCTCGCCGAGGAGCTGATGATGATTTCTTTGGAAGTGCTGCCGGACGAATCCATCGCCCCCACCGCGACCGCCGTCCACGACGCCTGCCAGACGGCAACCGCCCCCCCACCGCCTCCCGCGGCGACGCCAACCCCGCTAGAGACGCCGACCGAGACCTCGACTCCCGAGGGGTAAGAGAGCACCCGTGCCATCCTGGGCCCTCACCCTGGCCTTCTGGCTGCACATGGCGGCGACCGTGGTCTGGATCGGAGGCCTCTTCTTCCAGTCGTTCGTCCTGCCACCGGCGCTGCGCCGGCTGCCAGACCGCGGCCGGGTCTTGGAAGACCTTCGCCGTCGCTTTCAGCCGCTGGCCTGGCTCAGTCTGGCGGTGCTGATCGGCACCGGTCTGACTCAAATGGCGGCCAATCCGAACTACACCGGGGTCCTCTCTTTTGAGAATGCCTGGTCGCGAGCGATCTTGGCCAAACATCTGGCGATTGGGCTAATGGTCACGGTTGGGGTCTACCAGACCTGGGTCGTCCAGCCGGCGCTGGTTCGGATGGCCATCCTCGAAGCCAGAACGCCTCAGGCCGACCATGGGCCGCTGCTCCGCCGACAGGATCGTTTGTCGCGGCTGAACCTGGCCCTTGGGATCGCCGTGCTGGCCTTCACCGCGATTGCCCGCACGGTCTGATCTGGAGCCGTCCTGCCCTCCGCAATGGGCATGCAACTTGCATCGAGCCCAGGCAGGAATTCGGAGGCAGCGATGGTCTTACACTTTTCACTCTGGTCTGGGATCGTCGGCTTGTACCTGGCGATCGCTGGGGCGCTCGGAGCCATCATTCGGCAGGCAATCGCCAAGGGCAAGCCCCGCTGGGATCGGCTCTTGGCCGCCGCATACACGCTTTTGCTCTTCGCGGCAGCCTCGGTATTCGTCCTGACCGTCACCAATTGGCCGGCTTGGTCGAGGCTAGCCCTGCTTGCCGCCGCGATGTTCGCGGCGGGGGTGGCCGCGGCTCGCCCGATCTGGGTCCCCGCCCCTTTCTGGCGGCCAAGCTTCGGCCATCGTTATTTGGCCGGGGTAATGGCGCTAGCAGCTCTCTGGGGGATAACCCAGGCAATGGCTGGATCGCCAACCGCTCCGCTGATGATCGCAGTCTCTGCGCTGGCCGCTTCGGCGGCGTCTTCCGGGACCTCGCTGAGGATTCCAGGCTTCGAGCGATCGAAATCCAACTAACCAAACCCGAGCCGACGTCTGGACTGTGACCGCATAGCTTGCCGGGAGCTCGGCCCCCACCCGAGTGAGGTACAATGACCGGCCCGATTCTCCCCACCCAGTCCTGGATCACGCGTGTTCGAGCTTCTATTCCTCGGAACCTCTGCCTCCGCTCCATCCGTTCACCGCGGCCTTAGCGCGCAGATCGTAAGTTTTCGAGATTACCGCTTCCTGGTCGATTGTGGCGAAGGCACCCAACGGCAGATTCTGCGGGCCGGGGTGGGTTTTCGGCGGCTCAATCGGATATTGATTACCCACGGCCACCTCGATCATATTCTCGGGCTGGCCGGTCTGCTCTCCACCTTTGCCCGCTGGGAGGCCGTGGATGAATTGCAAATCTGGGCGAGTCCCTGGGCGCTGGAGCGGATTCACGACCTGCTCTTTGGGGTAGTGCTGCGCGGGGCCAAACCCCCACTCAAGATTGACCTGCTCCCGATCGAAGCCGGTAACCTTATCGAGGACGAGGACTTTCGTTTGGAGGCATTCCCGGTCGAGCACCGCGGCCCGGGCTGCTTTGGTTTCGTGTTCGAGCAGGCCTCCCACCGACCCTTCCTACCCGAGAAGGCTTCCCAACTCGGGGTCCCGGAGGGACCGGCCCGGCGCGAACTGGTAAGAGGCCAAAGCGTCACCCTATCCGACGGTCGACGGGTCGAGCCCGAGCAGGTCCTGGGGCCGCCCCGCCGCGGCACTCGGCTCGTGCATATTGGCGACGCAGCCTCTACCGAAGGATTGCTTGAAGCCTGCCGGGATGCCGATGGGTTGGTGATTGAAGCGACCTACCTTGAGGCCCAGCACGATCTGGCTCACGAATTCGGCCATCTGACCGCCCGGCAAGCAGCCGAGTTGGCCAGTACAGCCGGGGTCGGGTCGTTGTATCTCACCCACATCTCTCGCCGCTACCGCGAAAAAGAGGTGCTGGAAGAAGCCCAGCCCATCTTCCCCAATGTTTCAGTGGTGCGCGACTTCGACCGGTTTCAAATCAAGCGAGCGGACTGAGCCCGACCCTCACCGTTGGCCGAGCGGAGGCCCGCCGGCTTCTGCAGATGGCATTTGACCGATCCAGGCCAGCTGGGTAGAATCGCAAGGTAGAGCTGAACGATGCCAATCTACGAATACGTCTGCCTCGACTGCAATACCGTATTCGACGCACTACGCCCAATGGCCAAGGCGGATGCGCCAATCGTGTGCGAGGACTGTGAAAGCGAGCACACCTCGCGGATGTTATCGGTCTTTTTTTCTCATTCGGAGGGCCGGAGCTTCCCCGCCAGCAATGGTGCCGGCTGCGCCTGCGGCGGCGCCTGCTCCTGCGCGAGTCTCAACTAATCAGCAATCCGTCGAATTGAAAAGAGCGCCGGCAGTCGGTTGCCGGCGCTCTTGATTCTGCGGACGAAATACTCAGGCCGGCTCACCCAGGTTTGCGGTCGGGCGCACCTGAAACGCTTCCAGCGTCCCGGATGGGGTCTGCCACTCAACCTGGACCGCTTCGACCCTGGCTGCAGGCGGGCCCAATTTGCACCAGGCCAACACTCGTTCGAGCGATTGCTGCTCGCCTTCGAAGACCGCTTCTACACTGCCGTCTCGCAAGTTCCGCACCCAGCCCTTCAACCCCAACTTGAGCGCCTCGTGGTAGGTGTAGTACCGGAAACTAACCCCTTGCACTTGGCCGGTGATCACCGCGTGGACCTGGCTGGTTTGCATCTCTTTCTCTTACCTGGAGCTGCTGGGGGCGGTCAGCGAAGTACTCCCAATATCCCCGAGTTCTCGGCCAGGGCCAATACCGGTCCTGGGAGGATCCCGAATACGAAGGTCGCCAGCGCGGCCACTCCAATCGTAGCATTCAGCCAGCCTTCGGACCGAGTCTCCGGATCGCCTGAGCGCATGTACATCACAACCACCACTCGCAGGTAGTAGTAGGCGGAGACCACGGAGGTGAGAACCCCAACCACGGCCAGACCAATCTGCCCGGCATCCAGCGCCGCCCGGAAGATGAAGAATTTTCCGACAAACCCGACCGTCGGAGGCAGGCCGGTGAGTGACAGCATGAACAGCCCCATCGCCAACGCCAAACCAGGGCGGCGTCGAGACAATCCGGCGTAATCGTCGATTCGTAGGCCGCCGCCTTCGATTCGCTCGACCGCCAACACCACCCCCCAGGCCCCCAGATTCGAGAATAGATAGGCGAACAGGTAGAACAACGCCGCGCTCACCGCACCTGGCGCCACGGCCGCGACGCTGGCGGCCGGCAGGGCCATCAAGATGTAGCCGGCGTGGGCGATGCTTGAGTAGGCCAGCATCCGCTTGATGTTGCCCTGGACGATCGCGGCGACATTCCCCCAGGTCATGGTGAGGGCCGCCAGTGCGATCGTCAGGGGAGCCCAGGTGGCCGCCAGATCAGGCAGGGCCGCGATGAAGACCCGCAGCAGCGCCGCGAAGCCACCGGCTTTGGCTCCCACTGACATGAAGGCTACGACCGCCGACGGGGCACCTTGATAGACATCGGGGGTCCACATGTGAAAGGGCACCGCCGCCACCTTAAAGCCGAGCCCCACCAGAACCAATACCGCCCCCACCAGCAGCAGGCCGGCTCCACCGCTAAGTTCTGCGGCTACCCCCGCCAGGTTCGTAGTCCCGGTCGCCCCGAATATTAGCGCGATCCCGTATACCAAGAAGCCCGAGGCAAAGGCCCCGAGCAGGAAATACTTCATGGCCGCCTCTTCGGACTCGGGTTTGGGTCGGGCGAACCCGGTCAGCACGTAGAGCGGCAGAGAAAGCAGCTCCAGTGCGACAAACACCACGATCAGGTCTCCCGCCAGACTCATGAGCATCATTCCGCTGACCGTGAAAAGCAGCAGCGGATAATACTCTCCCCGCTCAATTCCCATTCGGTGTAAATAGTCGTGCGCCACCGCGATCCCTAGCACTCCCGTCAGCAAGAACAGGGCCTGGAGGAAACTGGCATACGTATCCGCGACGATCATCCCGCCGAAGACGACCTGACTGCTTCCATGTCGGACGATGATGACGATCAGCGCAAGCAGAAGCCCCGCCGCAGCAAGCAGGGCGGTGGTCCCTTTTCGGTCGAGGAACAAGTCCACAACCAACAGCGCGATCGCCCAGAACGAAACGATCAGGAACGGAGAGATTTGGGCTAGATCGGGAAGACTCATCGCATCGCGATCGCGGCAGTGTTGACCAGGGCAATCACTTTTCCGACCGAGGGGGCCATCAGATCGAAGAAGGGCCGCGGGTAGAGGCCGATCCAAAAGATCAGGGCAAGTATCGGAGCGAGGGTGAGGATCTCGCGGGCGCTGAGGTCGGACAGTCCCTGATTCTCCGCTTTGTCCAGCGGTCCGAGGAACAGCTTCTGGAACATGGTCAGCAGATAGATTGCGGCCAGGATCACCCCGATCGCGGCCAGACCAGCGAACCAGGCCGAACCGATCGCCGGGGAGCCAAACGACCCAAGCAAGATGGTGAATTCCCCCACAAACCCGTTCAGGCCCGGCAGGCCCATTGAGGAGAGAGTGACGACCAGGGTAATCGCGGTATAGACCGGCATCACCTTCCAGATCCCGCCGAAGGCGTCCAGCTCACGGGTATGGCGCCGCTCGTAAAGCATTCCGACCAGTAAGAACAGGGCCCCGGTGCTCAATCCATGGTTAACCATTTGTAGAATCGCCCCCTGGATGCCTTGGGGGTTCAGGGCAAACAAGCCAAGCATGACGAATCCCAAGTGGCTGACCGAAGAGTAGGCCACCAGCTTCTTCACGTCCCGTTGGGCATAGGAGACGATCGCGCCATAAAGAATCCCGATGACTGCCAATAGGGCAATCCAGGGGGCCAGCCGCAGCGAAGCTTGCGGGAACAACGACAGGTTGAACCGCAAGAAGCCATAGGTCCCCAATTTCAGCAGCACTCCCGCCAGAATCACCGAGCCGGCGGTGGGGGCCTCCACGTGGGCGTCGGGCAGCCAGGAATGCAGCGGCCACATCGGCACTTTGATTGCGAAGGCCGCGCCGAAGGCCAGGAACAGCCACAGTTGAATCGCTTCTGGTATGGCACCGGTTGCGATCAGCTCCGGGACCGAGAAGGTGTTGGCCCGCAGCCCCAGCCACACGATCGCCAACAGCATCAGGATCGACCCGGCCATGGTGTACAGGAAGAACTTGATCGCCGCGTACATCCGCCGTTCGCCGCCCCAGATTCCGATCAGGAAATACATCGGCACGAGGGTAAATTCCCAGAAGACGTAGAACAGGAACAAGTCCATCGCCAGGAACACCCCGAGCATGCCGGTTTCCAGCAGCAGGAAGAAGACCATGAACTCCTTGACCCGCTCCTGGATGGCGCTCCAGGTTGATAAGATCGAAATCGGCGTGAGGAAGGTGGTCAACAGGATGAGCAGCAGGCTGAGGCCATCCACCCCAAGGTGATATTCGATCGTCCATCCAGAGACTCGGATCCACGGGAGCCTGATCACCATTTGAAGCTCCGGATCGGACCGATCGAAACCGGCCAGCAGGACGAGCGACAACAGAAATGTGATCAGCGCAACCGCCAGGGCCGTCCCGCGGATCCAGGAATCGCGGTTCTTGGGGAACGCCAGCAGCAGCAGCGCTCCGATCGTGGGGAAGAAGGTCAGCAGGCTAAGTATCGAGGATTCCATGTATTCCTCATCGCAGCAGCAGGTACCCCACCATCAGAACCAACCCAAGGGTGAATGAGATGGCATAGTTCCGAACATATCCGGTCTGCAGCGCTCGAAGGCGCAGCGCCGCCTGGCGGGTGAGCTGACCCAGCCCGTTGCCGGCTCCATCGATCACCCGCAGATCGAAACCAAGCGCCAGCCAGCCGGCGGTCTGGCGGAAACCACGGGCCAACAGCGTGTCGTGGACCCAGTCGTGCCAGAATTGACCGTCGATACGGTCAGCCAAGAACCCAGCGAGCCTGACGAAGGGCCGCACGATCAGCCGGTCGTACAGGTCGTCCACCCACCATTTGCGATGTAAGGCGATCCACAATCTCCCGCCTGCCGGTTCCGGCCGTTCCCGGGTGAGTGGGCGGCGCCCGTACGCCCAGCCGGCCGTTCCGAACGCCAAGAGAGCCAGCCCGGTTGAGAGGCCCGCCACGGCCGGGTCGAAATCGGTAAGGTGGGCGTGTGCGAGGCTCGATCGCAGAAAAGAGCCGAGCGGGTGCAGCCCCGGGAAATTGATCAGCCCACCGGCTAGCGACAATCCCGCCAGCCCAAGCAGCGGTACCAACATGATCGGCGGATTCTCACGGGCCAGCGCGGCAGCCTCCGAACGCGGCTGACCGGCGAAAACCATCCAAAGCTGGCGCCCCGTGTAGAAGGCGGTCAGTGCCGCTGCGACGCTGAGCAGCCCGAACACCAGGGGGTGGGTATGCCAGGCATCGGTCAGGATCTCGTCCTTGGAGAAGAAGCCGGCCAGCGGTGGAATGCCGGCAAGGGCCAGCCCGCCGATCAGGTACACCGCGAAGGTAACCGGCATCCGGGAACGCAACCCTCCCATCGCCCGCATGTCATTGGGGTCGATGTGCTCCTGGCCCTGAGCGCGATGATGCCCATGTTCGATTCCTTGAATTACCGATCCGGCCGACAAGAACAACAGGGCCTTGAAGAAGGCGTGGGTCACCAGGTGGAACATCCCGGAAACGTAACCTCCGATCCCCACCGCCGCGATCATGAAGCCGAGCTGGCTGATCGTGGAATAGGCCAGCACCCGCTTGATGTCGAACTGGGCGACTGCGATGCTCGCGGCAAAGAGCGCAGTGGCGGCCCCGACCAGCGCGACCGCACCGGAGGAGAT
Organism: uncultured Anaerolineaceae bacterium; assembly: GCA_964590515.1. Lineage (GTDB taxonomy): Bacteria > Chloroflexota > Anaerolineae > Anaerolineales > E44-bin32 > JADFRG01. Next base: position 55,708 of record CAZPZD010000002.1, read on the forward strand.
CGGAGCCAGTTGAAATAGGACCGCGTTGCGGGCGATCATATAAATCCCGGCGGTCACCATGGTCGCGGCATGGATGAGAGCCGAGACCGGCGTCGGGCCGGCCATCGCGTCGGGCAGCCAGACGAACAGCGGCAGCTGGGCCGATTTGCCGGTCGCGCCTACCAGCAACGCCAGAGTGATGGCAGTGGCGGCACCGGCCGCAGCCGGCCCTAACGTTTCAGCCCGCTCGAAGACCTGCTCGAAGCGCAAGCTGCCAAAGTGCCAGAAGGCCAGGAACATGGCAATCAGGAACCCCAGATCTCCAATTCGGTTGACAACGAAGGCCTTTCTCCCCGCGACCGCGTTTCCGATTCCTCCGGCGCCCTTCTCGTACCAGAACCCGATCAGGAGGTATGAACACAGGCCCACCCCCTCCCATCCGACAAAAAGGGTCACGAAGCTGTCACCCACGACCAGGACCATCATCGAGATGACGAAGAGGCTAAAGAACACAAAGAATCGCGGGTACCGACTTGGATCTCCTTGGAACCGGACATCCGCCCGCATGTAGCCGATGGCGTAGATATGTATCAGGGTGCTTACTCCGGTGACCATCAGCATCATGGTCACCGAGAGCGAGTCCAGCTTCAAGGCCCAGGGAACTTGAAGCGAGCCGATGCTTATCCATTGCGCCAACTCGAGGGTTGCCCCCTCCGGCACCGCTTGCAGGGCAATGAACTGCAGCACCGACACCAGGAAAGCCAGACCGACCGCCGCGCTGGCGATCCAGCCGGCCAGCCGTTGACCCAGCCGCGGCCCAAGCAGGAGATTGACAAGCAGCGCCAGCAGCGGGAACCCGATGACGAGCGGGGCCAATCCGAAGGCGGTCGCCGGTCCCATCATACGAGCCTCGCGGCCAGCCCCGCGCGAGTGGGCTTGATCGTGAAATTCCTCACAAGCAAGTTTCTAGGCGCGGTGGCCCCTACCCTCTCAAGTTGCTGACCCGATCTACGTCAATACTCTGGCGGGAACGGAAGATCGAGACCAGCAATGCCAGCCCGACTGCCACCTCCGCCGCGGCGACCGCGATCACGAAGAAGACGAAGACCTGGCCGCTCAGCGCCAGGCGAGCCCGGGCGAAAGCGATAAAGGCCAAGTTGGCGGCATTCAACATCAGCTCGACCGACATGAAGATGACGATCACGTTCCGCCGAACGAGTACTCCCACGACTCCGAGGGCAAAGAGCACGCCGGACAGGGCGACCACATACTCGACTGGAACTGTCATCGGGATCTCCCTCGGCCATGCGACCGGACTGCTTGAGCCAGGATGCTTCCGCTCATGAGCGCCGTTCCGCCCGGGAAAGCACAATGGCGCCCACCATCGCGGCGAGCAGCAGGATCGAGGTCACCTCGAATGGGATCAGATATTGCTCGAAGAGCAGCCCCCCAACACTCGCCGGGCTGCCGAAATGCTCCGGATTGAAGGCCGGTTCGATCCCGCCCCCGGCCGGTTTGCCGAACAGCACGAACCCAAACTGCAGCACCAACGCAATCGCAAGCACGATCGCGGCCGGACGCTGCCAGGCCAGGCTGGGACGGACCTCTACATTTTCTGCGCCTAGCAGCATGATCACAAACAAGAACAGTACCATGATGGCCCCCGCGTACACTGTGATTTGGACCATCGCGATGAAGGCTGCGTTCATCAGCAGGTAGAGCACAGCCACGGCCATGAAGTTGATAACCAGGAACAGGGCCGAGTAGACCGAGTTCCGGCTGATTAGCATCGCACCGGCCGAAAAGACCGCCACGATTGCCAGCCCGAAAAAGAGCGCCAGCTCGGCAGTCACGAGCCCCCGAGCCAATGGCACCGGGTCCACTCAGTCCCGGACCGGCGGAACTGCTGTGGCTTGCAGGTTTTGAACTCGCTCAATCCGGATCCTGCATGTCGGGGATAGACCGGTCGAATGCGCCGGGGGGAACCTGCTGGGGAGTCGGCTTGCCCTCGGGCGGCACCGGGACCAAGAGCATCTCCCGGGTGTAGATCGCCCCCCGGCGATCGGTGAACGACAACTCGTAGTTGTGTTCCAGGACGATCGCTTCGGTGGGACAGGCGTCTTCGCAGTAGCCGCAGAAGATGCAGCGCAGCATATTGATTTCGTACGTGCTGGCATAGCGCTCGCCTGGCGAAAACCTCGCTACGTCGGTGTTCTCGGCCGACTCGACGAAGATGGCGTCGGCCGGGCAGGCCGCCGCACAAAGCGAGCAGCCGATGCACTTTTCCAAGCCGTTGTCGTAGCGCTTGAGTTCGTGCCTCCCTTTGAACCGCTCGCGCACCGGGCGTTTGACCTCCGGATACTGGTAGGTCACCGGCCGTTCGAGGAGTACCCGAAACGTGGTCCACATCCCGCGCAGGATTTGGAGTGGATTCATCCCGATCATCCTAGCGCCACAATCAAGCCGCCGGTCACCAGCACGTTCAGCAAACCGAGCGGCAGCAAGACCTTCCAGCCAAACGCCATCAACCGATCGTAGCGGAGCCGGGGCAGGGTCGCCCGAAGCCAGATCATGAGGAAGAGCAGGACCACCACCTTAACGCTCAGATAGAGCGGACCCAGGATCGGCAGCCGGTCGACGAACGGGCCCCAATATCCGCCCAGGAAGAGGGTCGCGGCGATGAAACTGATTGCGATCATTTTGCCGTACTCGGCCATGAAAAACAGCGCAAATTTCATCCCGGAGTACTCGGTATGATAGCCGGCGGTCAATTCCTGCTCCGCCTCCGGCATATCGAAGGGAGCCCGATTGAGTTCGGCGATCGAGGCAATCAGGAAGATGAAGAAACCAATCGGCTGCAAGAACACGAACCAGATCCCGCGCTGGGCCCGTACGATCTCGGCCATATTCAAGGAGTCGGCCAGCAGTATGGGCCCGATGAAGGCCAGTCCCAGTGCCAGTTCATAGCTGACCATCTGAGCCGAGGAACGAATGCCGCCGAGCAGCGCATACTTACTGTTGGAGGCCCAGCCGGCGATCACGATTCCGTAGACCGCGATCGAAGCGATCGCCAGGATATACAGCGCTCCAACATCCACCTCCGGCGCCAGACCCTGAGTGATCCGCCGCCCGAGGATAGTCAGGTCCGGTCCAAACGGGATCACGGCCATCAACAGCACGACCGGCACGACCGTGATCACCGGGGCCAACACGAACAACAGCTTGTCGGCCTGGTCGGGGATCAGCTCTTCCTTGAACATCAACTTGATCCCGTCGGCGATCGGCTGCAGCAATCCTTGCGGTCCGGTCCGGTTCGGGCCAATCCGGCTCTGGAAGCGCGCCATGACTCGGCGCTCGAACAGGGTCAGGTAGGCGAAACCGCCCAGCACGATGGTGATGATCCCCATCGACTCGAGGGCCCACTCCAGCAGGTCGATCACGGGCTTGTCGGCCTCACCTGAACTTCGGTCGGCCGGTTGAGCGGCAGGCCGGTGCTCCTTGCCACCAGGCCAGCCCCCCGCGGCACGTCCTTCTCAATCGAAAATTCGACCGTGCTCTCCCGTCCGTCCCAGGAAAGCTCGGCTCGGGAAGCGCCAATCAGCCCAAGCCGTTCGGCATCGTCTGGATGGATGGCAAGCCTTCGCTCGGCCAGCCGCAGGCTCAGCAGTTTCGAAGCCAGCATCGTGACCCCGCGGTCATACAATCTGCTGATCGGGATCAAGAGCAAGTCCCCACCCGACCTGCGCTCGGCGGCCGCCAACCACTCCGGAGGTCCCCCGCTTGGCCGAGGGGTTAGCTGCACCCCCAACCCCTGCCGGTTATCGTAGGCAGTTCCGCCGTAATAGAGATCCTCCCCGCCGACCTCCGGCCATTGCCGGGCGCTGGCGGCCAGGTCGGCATAGCTCAGGCCGGCATAGTCTGGAATCTGGGCAGCGATCCGGGCAAAGACTTGCCCTGCACCGCTACCCTCCAACTCCAATCCCAATCGGCGCCCCAGCTCAGCGAGGATCTTCCAGTCCGCCAGGCTCCCGACCGGTCCCGGTACCGCCGGATACAGCCGTTGAACCCGCCTTTCACCGGAAGTGAAGGTCCCTTCCCGCTCCACGAACGACCGAACGGGCAGCACAACGTCGGCCAGCTCGGCCGTGGGACTCAAAAACAGATCCTGTACTACCAGCCCTCGCAGCCTGGTTAGAAGCTTCCCGATCGCCGGATCGTCCCCGACCGGGTCCGCCGCCACAATGTAGGCACCGGCGCATTGTTCAAGGCTGCCCGCCAGGCCCGCCGGCGCCGGTCGCAGGCCCATATCCCAGGCTCCCTGCGTGTTGGCCCGCGGCCAAACTGCGATCAGACCGTTGTTGGGCCGGCCAAGGCGGTTGCCGGCGCTGAGCAATCGGGCGCACGCCCGGGCCAGGGCCTCGGAGCCGTGATAGTCCAGCCCCTCATTCCCAAAAAGGACGATCAGATTCTTGGCGCTGTGAAGGGCCGCGACGGCGCCAATGGTCGGCGGATCCGGACTGTAGCTGCGCAAGCCAGTCTCGCCCGTCAACCCGCCGAGCAGCGAGAGTGCGGCCCGGACCGCCTCACCCGGGGCGTAGCGAAGCTGATGGCCCGAGTACGAATCCAGCCGGGTCTGGCGGGCGTTGGCGACGATCAGCTCAGCCCCGCGCTCCGCGGCCTGTTTGATCCTCAGCCACCAGATGGGGGCCTCCTCATGGAGATCGCTCGCGATCACCAAGACCGCGTCGCCTTCACCCAGCGTCCCGAGATTGGTCCCGGGAGACACCCCAAACTGCCGCACCAGGTCCCCTCCGGCCATCCAATCGTCCAAAACCGGTGTGCCTCCCAGCCCTTCAATCAACCCCCGGAAATTGAAGAGGTCTTCGTTCGAAAGCCGGCCTCCCGCCAGGCCCAACAATCCTGGTCCTAGCCCGCCCAGCAGCTCGGCGGCGCGGTTGAGCGCGCCTTCCCATGACCCCTCGACCAGAGTTCCGTTCTCCCGAACCAGCGGTCCGGAGAGCCGGTCGGCGCTGTGGGCGTAGTGATGGGCAAAGCGGCCCTTATCGCAGATCCAAATCTCATTGACCTGCTCATTCTGGCGCGGCATCACCCGCTTGATGGTCTCCCGTCCGTCCGTGCCGGCCGCCCGGCGGGTATTGAGGGTCAGATTGCATCCGACCGGACAGTGGGGACAGATCGAGGCGGCCGCGTTGAGCTCCCAGGGTCGGGCCCCGAACCGAAAGTCGGCCGTGGTCAGTGCTCCGACCGGACAGATATCGGTCGAGTTACCCGAGAAATAGGAATCGAAGCCGGGATCCGAGAAGGTCACGATCTCTAGCCGCCGCCCGCGCTGGGAGAGGCTGATGACTGGGTCACCCGCCACCTCATCCTGGAAACGGGTGCAGCGGGCACACTGGATGCAACGTTCTCGATCGAGGTAGATCAGCTCGCCGAGCGGCAGGTGCTTGGCCAGGTGAAGCTTCTCATCGAACAGGAAACGGCTGAGGCCGGGTCCGTGTTCCATGGTGAGGTTTTGCAGTGGGCACTCCCCACCCTTGTCGCAGATCGGACAATCGAGCGGATGAGAAGTCAGCAGATACTCGACGATCGCCTTCCGGCCTTCGCTCGCCTTGCCGCTGAAGACCCGGACCTGCCAGCCTTCGCCTACCGTGGTGGTGCAGGCGGTTTCGAGATTCGCCCCAAACTGAATGACTGGTTCTCCCTGTTCATTCAAGACCGGTTTTCCGGTGGCGCGGTCGCGGGCCGGGCGGCCGATCTCTACCAGGCACATGCGGCACATCCCGACCGGCTTCAGCTTCGGGTGATAGCAGAAGACCGGGATGTCGATGCCAATCCGCTTGGCGGCATCGACCAGCAGGGTCCCGGGCGCGAAGCTGACCTCCGTACCTTCAATCGTGAGCCGAATTCCCTCGGAGTTCATCGCCCGTTCACCGCGTGGATTTCGAAGTCCGTCCCGAACCGCTCGATCCCGGACGTCACGGCCAGTGCCGCGAAATCGCCAAGGGCACACAGACACTTACCCCGGATCCCGGTTCCGACGGTGTGCAGCAGCTCGATATCCGCCGCCCGCGCCTCCCCCCCGATCAGCCGGCCGAGGATGTGCTTCATCCAATAGGTACCTTCTCGGCAGGGTGTGCATTTGCCGCACGACTCGTGTTCAAAGAAATCGGTGATTTTGGCCTCCGCCCAGGCGATGTTTACCGTCTCGTCGAGCACAATGATCGAGGCCGAACCGAGCGCCGATCCGAGGGCCGCCAATGACTCGTAATCCATCCCGCTATCGAGCACGTCGTCTGCGGCGGGCAGGATCGGGGCGGAGGCTCCGGCCGGCAGGATCGCCTTGATTGCCTTCCCGCCAGGGATCCCGCCGCCGTGCTCGAAGATCAGTTCCCTGAAGGTCGCACCGAGCGGCAGCTCAACGTTTCCTGGCCGCTCCACATGCCCGGAGAGCGAGAACACTTTGGTCCCCGGGCTCTGCTTGGTCCCTACCGATCGGTACCACTCCGCCCCTTTTTCCAGGATGGGCGGAAGGTTCGCCAGGGTCTCGACGTTGTTCACGACCGTCGGCTTCCCGTATAGACCTTCGGCCGCCGGGAAAGGAGGGCGGAGCCGCGGCTGGCCGAGCTTTCCTTCCAAGGACTCGAGCAGGGCGGTCTCTTCCCCGCAGATGTAGGCCCCGGCCCCGAGATGGGTGTGGATTCGCAGCGAGTAATCGGTCCCAAAGAGACGCTCACCCAGCAGCCCGGCCTCCTCCAGTTCGGCAATCTTCCGATCGAGCTCGCCGGTCAGATCCCAAAACTCCCCCCGGCAGTAGACATAGGCCACATTCGCCTGGGCGGCGTAGGCGCAGATTGAGACCCCTTCCAGAAATTGGAAAGGATTGCGTTCCATGATCTCCCGATCCTTGAAGGTTCCTGGCTCCGATTCGTCGGCATTGGCGACCACGTAGCGCGGGAACACCCCGGGAGTCAGAAAGCTCCATTTGACCCCGGTCGGAAAACCCGCTCCTCCCCGCCCGCGCAGCCCCGAGTCCTTGACGATCTGGATCACCTCGGCGGGAGATTGCGAGCGGACCGCCTTCTCGAAAGCCTGGTAGCCACCGTTTTGCCGGTAGACGTGCAGCCGGTCGAGCCCGGGCAGCGTCCGGTGGCGCAGCACGATCAGCTCAGCCATGGGCGGTACGGCCTCGGATTTCCTCGACGACGGCCAGTGCAGTTTCTATCGTCTGGCTCTCGTAATAATGAATCCCTCCAGGCTCTTGAAGCTGGAAGACCGGCACCCGGTCGCAGGCGGCCAGGCACTTGACCTCCTCAATCATGAATTGCCCGTCTCGGGTCGGGTCACTTTCCGCGACATCCAAGCTACGGCGCAGCTCCCGGGCAAAGTGTTCCGCACCACGCAGCGCACACGGCAGGTCAGTGCAGACTTGCAGCCGATAGGTGGCACCCGGCCGATCGTGGTAGAGGGTATAGAAGCCGATCAGCGAACCGACCTCGGTGGGCTCGAGGTCCAACAAGGCTCCCACCTCGGTGATCGCTTGCCGGTCCAGGTGTCCATACTCGCGCTGGGCAAGGTAAAGCAACGCCATGACCGCCGAACGCTTGTGCTCCGGCGGGTATTTGGCCAGGATGGCCTGGATCTCGGTTCTATGCTTCTCGGCGAGCGTCATCTGGGTTTAGCGATCCGCGTCGCCCAGCACCGGATCCAGGCTGCTGATGATCGCGACCAGATCGGCTACCAGATGCCCACGGGATAGGATCGGGATGGCCTGCAGATTGGCGAAGCTCGGGGTCCGAAAGTGAACTCGGAGTGGCTTCGGCCCGCCGTCGCCTTCCAAGTGGCAGCCCAAGAGGCCGCGCGGCGACTCGACCGGCAGGTAGACCGATCCCGCCGGGGCAGGAAACCCTTCGGTCCACAACTTGAAGTGGTGAATCACGGCTTCCATGCTGTGGCCCAGTTCCGAGCGCGGCGGTGGAACGAATTTTCGGTTGTTGCTGCGCACCGGCCCCTTCGGCAGACGATCGAGCGCCTGTTTTACGATTCGCAGCGACTGGCGCATCTCTTCCATCCGGACGATGTACCGGTCATAGGTATCCCCGTTGCTGGCGAGCGGGACCTCGAATTCGTATTCCTCGTATCCGCTGTAGGGTTGAGCCTTGCGCAGATCAAAAGCCAGCCCGGTGGCGCGCAAGGGCGGGCCGGTCAGCCCGATTTGCAGAGCCTGCTCGGAAGAAATGGCGCCGATCCCTTTGGTGCGGTCGAGGTACAGCGGATTCTCAGTAAGCAGGCTCTCGTATTCTTGAAGTCGTTTCGGAAAGTAGCTCAGGAACTGCCGGACCGCCTCATCGAAGCCGGGTGGGAGATCACGCCACAGCCCGCCCGGACGGAAGTAGGAGGTCATCATCCGCGCCCCGGAGCACAGCTCAAAAATGTCCTGGATGTGCTCTCGCTCTCGGAAGCAATACAGGAAAACCGACAAGGCGGCCAGGTCCAGCGCATGGGTCCCGAGCCAGACCAGATGGGAGGCGATGCGCTGCAGTTCGGTGAGCAGCACCCGCACGACCTGGGCGCGGGGCGGAACGTCGAGTTCGACCAGTTTCTCGATCGCCAGGCAATAACACAGGTTGTTGCCGAGGTTGTTCAGGTAATCCATCCGGTCGGTCATCACCAGGGCCTTCTCGTAAGTCTTGGCCTCCATGTTCTTCTCGATGCCGGTGTGCAGAAACCCAAGATCGGGCACACAGTTGATGATCCGTTCCCCATCGAGCTCGAGGAGCAATCGCAGCACGCCGTGGGTGCTCGGGTGCTGAGGTCCCATGTTGAGCAGCATGGTGTCGCCCTGGACGGCCCGATCTGAGACCAGGTGTCTCAGCTCGTCAACGGTGATTTCCATCTGGGGTTGAAGCATGGCTGGTTCTCAGTCGGCGGTGGGTCTGCCCCGAACCGCCCGCGGGATCAGTCCTTGACGTACTTCTTGCGGCGCTGGATCTCGTCGAAATTGAAGCTGAACTGCACTTCCTCATACCCGAGCGGATAGTCTTTTCGCAGCGGGTGTCCCTCCCACTCATAGGGCATCAGGATTCGGCGCAGGTCCGAATGGCCCCGGAATCGGATGCCAAACATGTCGAAGACTTCGCGCTCATGCCAGTTGGCGTTGGGATACACCGGTTCGACGCTGGCTAAATCGACCCGCTCATCCGCCAACAAGACCTTCAGTCCAACAAACTGGTTTCGCTCGAGTGAGTACAGCTGGTAAGCGACCGCGAAGCGCGGCTGCTTTGGCCAATAATCTACCGCGGTCAAGGCCGCCAACAGGTCGAAGCCAGCCGCATGCAATTTCTGACAGGCGGCCAGCACCGTCTCCGGCTGGATGACCAAGGTCAGCTGGGCGCGAAACTCTTGGAGCTCGATCAGGCTGTCTGCCAGGAGTTCAGTCAGCTCGCTTGCCAGTTTCCTAGGCGATTCCATCACTCACTTTCTCAAGCTACCCATAGAAGCTGTGGCGAGGCAAGCAGCTGGCCTTTCCACCCGCGATTGACCTATGCCTCGACCCGCAGCGACTTCTCCCCCATCACCTTGTCGTGCAGGGTCAGGATGCCGTGGATCAGGCTTTCCGGGCGAGGTGGACAACCAGCAATATAAACGTCCACCGGCATGACTTCGTCCACTCCCGGGACGATGGCGTAGTTATTGAACACTCCACCGCAGGCGGCGCAGTCCCCCATCGCGATCACCCATTTGGGCTCCGGCATCTGGTCGTACAAACGCCGGAGCACCGGTGCCATTTTGCGACTCACCCTCCCAGCCACGATCAGCAGGTCGCTCTGGCGGGGGCTGGCCCGCATTAGCTCCATCCCGAAGCGGCTGAGGTCATAGTCCGCAGCCTGGGTCGCCATCATCTCGATGGCGCAGCACGCCAAGCCGGAAAGCAGCGGCCACATGGCTCGGGTGCGGCTCCAGTTGACGGCTTTCTCGAGGGTGGTTGTGACCGCCCCGAGATTGCCGAGCTTCTGCTCTATTCCCATTCCAACGCCCCCTTCTTCCAGGCGTACACAAAACCGACGAGCAGGATCAGGATGAACACCAGCATTTCGATCAGCCCGGCCAGCTTGAGTTCACGCAATACGACCGCCCAGGGGAGCAGGAACACCACTTCGATGTCAAAGAGGATGAAGAGAACGGCGACCAGGTAGAAATGGACCGGCATCCGCCGTTGACCAGAGCCGTACGGAAGGATTCCGGACTCGTACGGTTGCCCTTTGCGGAGGTTCTTTCGGCGCGGCCCGCACAGGTGCCCGACTCCGACGATTAGGAACGCCAGTCCGGTGGACAGGACGAGCAAGACAGTGATCGGGAGGTAGTCAGCAGGCATCGGTTGCAAGCAAAATGGAGACGGGATTTACTAAAGGCCTGCCTCAATAAACTATGTACATTCTATCACAATGGGATTCTTCGCCCTTTGGGCCGGGATACAATACGTCGGCGCTCTGCGGCAAGGCAAGTTGCATACGCCGTGACCCGAAGGGCCCGCTTGACCCATGAATTCGAAACTCGGTCTGGCGCTCGGCGGCGGTGCTGGGCGGGGCCTGGCTCATATCGGTGTGTTACGGGTGCTGGATCGGGAGGGTATTCGCCCCGGATACCTGGCCGGCACCAGCATGGGCGGCTTAGTTGCGGCCGGCTACGCGGCTGGCCGGTCAACGGACGAGATGGAATCGTACGCCTCCAAGCTCAGCAGCCTTGGCCAGCTGCTGCGGCTCGCGGGAATTGGCCTCCCGCGGCAGGGTCTGCTCAAACTCGAGGGACTGTCCAAGCTGCTGCGGGAGTTCCTGGCCCCTCACGAGAGTTTCGAGACCCTCTCAACTCCGCTCTCGCTTGCAGCCGTGGACTTGCGATCGGGGCAACGGGTGGCGCTCGCCTCGGGCAGCTTGCTCCCAGCAGTGCGGGCCACCATCGCGATGCCCGGAGTGTTCGCACCGGTCCGGATCGGGGAGCAGCTCCTGGTGGACGGCGGGGTACTCGAGAACTTGCCGGTCGGCTTGGCCCGCAGGATGGGAGCTTCGATCGTGCTGGCCGTTGATGTCACCCTCGACCCACGGGATGAGGCCTCCTGGCAAAAGACCCGCATGCCCTCGATCAGTAAGCATCTCTGGCGCTCGTTTGCTATCATGATCACCCAGCAGACCGAGGCGGGGATCCGTGAGAGTGGACCAGAGCTGGTCCTCCGACCTCCGATCCCGGCCGGGATCAACACGATTTCGGGCTTTCGGCATGTGGCGCAAGTCATCCAAGCCGGCGAGCGAGCCATGCTCGAAGCCATGCCCAGGCTGCGCGGATTGCTTGGCGACTCGGCCTCCAGCCGAGGCACAGGCTAATGAGGAGAGCACACCTTGAAAGTCAGCACCAAGGGTAACCAGCAGCTCACAACCTTACTGGAAGCGATCAACCAGGATCAAGAACTTGCCCAGCTTTGGGAGACGGCGAACAACAACGCAGTGCGCCGGTTGGGCATGAGCGACCATGGGCCGGTTCACATTCAGATCGTCGCCAATGCCTGCGTCAAGATCCTGCGGTTATTGGTCGAGGCCGGGGTGAAGCCCTCGATCGTCCTTGACCACGGGCTGACGGCCCAGGATGCGGAGGTGGTGGTGGTCACTGCCGCCTGCTTGCACGACATTGGAATGGCGGTCCACCGGGACAACCACGAAAGCTTCAGCCTGATCATTGGCTACCCCAAGGCGCGCCAACTGCTCGGGCACCTGTACCAGGATCCAGTCTTGACCACCGTGGTGAGTGAGGTCCTGCACGCAGTTATTTCACATCGGGCGGATGTGAAACCGCTGACCATCGAGGCCGGAGTGCTCAAGGTCGCCGACGCATTGGATATGACCCAAGGTCGCACCCGAATCCCGTTCGAAGCCGGCGAGGTGAATATCCACTCGGTCTCCGCCCAAGCGGTGGAATCGGTGAAGATCGAGAAGGGGACCGACCACCCGGTCCGGATCGACATCACTCTCAATAACTCGGCCGGCATCTTTCAAGTGGACGAGTTGCTCAAGCGCAAGCTGGCCAACTCGACCCTGGCCCCCTATGTCGAGGTCGTTGCCCAACTGGAAACCGAGAACGAACGGCGAATCCTGCAGCTTTATAAGTTCTAGACCGAGAGGACAGCCGGGTGATCGAAGTTGCGATCTTTGTTGAAGGCCAGAATGGATTGAATTGGGAGAAGTGGAAGCGAATCGTGCGGACCACCGAGGAGCTGGGCTTCGTCGGGCTGTACCGCTCGGACCACTTCACCAACATGAAGCCGCCCGACATCGACTCGCTGGAGCTGTGGGTGTCGCTGGCCTGGCTGGCCGACCACACTTCCAGGATCGAATTCGGTCCGCTGGTCACACCGCTTTCCTTCCGCAATCCGGTGCTCACGGCTCGAACCGCGAAAGACGTGGACGAACTGTCTAACGGGCGCCTTACGTTGGGGCTTGGCGCTGGGTGGCAGGAGCGGGAACACGAGATATTCGGATTTGACCTCTTGGAGCCTGAGCCGCGATTCGATCGATTCGAAGAGGGGGTGGAGGTGATCTACCGGCTGCTGCGCGAGCCGCAGCCGGTCAGTTTCGCCGGGAAATACAGTCGGCTGCAGGAGGCGAGCCTCCTTCCCCGAACGGCTCGGGTAGGCCGCCCGCCGATCATGATCGGGGGTCGAGGCAGGAACCGCACTCTGCGATTGGCCGCCCAATTTGCAGACGAGTGGAACTGTGACTTCCGCTCCGCGGAGGTCTTTGCCAAGTTGAACGCGCGTTTGAACACACTGTTGGAGCAGGCCGGCCGCCAGCCGACCGAAGTTCGCCGGTCACTCGCCAACACCACGATCTTCGGCCGAGACGACCGGGAAGTTCGGCGCAAAATCGAGGCCAGGGGGCTGACCCCAGACCGGCTCGCCCAGTTTGGGGTCATCCACGGGACCGGACCACAGATCGTTGACCAGTTAGGGCATTACCAGGCGGCCGGTGTTCAGCGGGTGATGCTGCAGTGGCTGGAACTGGATGACCTGGACGGTCTGGCCGCGCTGGCGGAGGCGGTCCTGGTCTGACCAATCATGTTGCGATAGCTCATCCCACGATCAGCACCGGGCAGTTGATTATGTCCAAGAGTTCCGGAAGTGGGCGGTCTTGCAACTGAGGGGCGTCCGCCGGCAACACTAAGACGCAGCGCTGTTCGGTCGCCACCAGCTCCGCCAAGCCCCGGCTGTCCGAACGGTGGAGCCACCGATAGCGAACTTCCAGCCGATACGGCCGAAGCTGCTCTGCAACCTGCCGCTGCAGCTGCAGGGCCTGTTGGGGATTCGGCCGGGCAATCGCCACCGTCAGATAACCCCCCTTGCTCCTAGCCAGCATCCGGGCACTCTCCAGCCCTCGATCGGCCATCTCGGAGCCGTCGTAGACCACCAGCCAGGTCGGCTGTAAGCTAGCCCCGGCTCCGATCACCAGTGTGCGGCGCATCCCGGAGGTCAACACAGCCTGGACACTGGAGCCCGCCATTCGCCGGGAAGACCAGCCGGCCCGCCCCATTACCACCAGATCGGCTTCGGAGGCCGCACCCCCCAGTTCCGCCCCGACCGTTCCCCGCGAGACCGAGAACGACCAGCGCACCTGCCTCCGCCCCGCCTCCTGGGCCAGCTCCCGCTCGGCTCGCAGCGCCCGCCCCCGAAGTTGGCGGGCCATCGTCCGCTC
>CAZPZD010000002.1:69540-102643 GCA_964590515.1 uncultured Anaerolineaceae bacterium
AATTGCCCGGCGATGAGATCCGGGAGCTCGCTCTCGTCCTGATCGCTGGCGCCGGAGGGGTTCCCGTCTTCACGCTCGCCGGCCGCCTCGGTGGCTGCTCGTTCCTCGGCCCAATGGGTTAAGCGGGCCTGAACCAGGCCATTGATTGTCTGCTCCGGGTAATTCCCCTGCTCATCCTGCTCCCCCGCCGGCATGCCGGTCAGCATCTCGATTCCCTGATCCACGGTCTCGACCGGGTAGACATGGAATTTCCCCTCGGCCACGGCCTGCACGACTTCGTCTTTGAGCATCAGGTGCTCGACGTTGGAGCTTGGGATCAACACCGCCTGCTCTCCGGTAAGGCCACGGAACTTGCAGATATCAAAGAATCCCTCAATCTTTTCATTGACCGCGCCGATGGACTGGACCTGGCCGTGTTGATTGATCGATCCGGTGACCGCGTAGGTTTGCTTGATCGGAACCTCGGCGATCGCCGAGAGCAATGCATAAAGCTCGGCCGAAGAGGCGCTGTCACCCTCCACCCCGCCATAGGTTTGTTCAAAGACAAGACTGGCAGCGAGCGAGAGCGGGCGGCCGGTCGCATATCGGGAACCCAGGAGAGAACTCAGGATCAGCACCCCTTTGGAGTGGATGGGTCCACCCAGCTCAACCTCCCGCTCGATGTCGATCACTTCCCCCTTACCCATCCAGACTCGGGCGGAGATGCGGCTGGGGTGGCCGAAAGTGAAGTCGCCGAATTGGGTAACCGATAATCCGTTGACCTGGCCGATCTGGCCACCTTCGGTATCGATCAGGATCATCCGGCGCTGAATCATCTCCTGAATCCGTTCGCGGAAGCGGTCGGATCGGTAGATTTGCGCCTCGGTAGCCGTGAGAATGTCTTCCCCGGTCATGACCTGGCGCCCGGCTGCTCCAGCCCAATAGTCCGCCTCCCGTATGAGGTCGGTGATCAAGTTCATCTGAATCGACAGTTTCCGACCATCTCCGACGATCCGCGAACTGCGCTCGATCACCCGCCCCACCGCCTGACGATCGAGCGGCTTGAGCCCGTTGACTTTCGCCAGGCTCCCAATCAAGCGGGCGTATAGCTGCTCGTTCGGCTCATCCCGGTCCATTTGATCGTCGAAATCAGAGGCCACTCGAAACAGTTCTCGGCTCTCGGGATCATATTCCCCCAGCAGGTAGTACAGCATCGGCTCTCCCAGCAACCCCACCTTCACCTGAAGCGGAATCGGCTGGGGGTCGAGCGAGACGGTGCTCACGAAGGTCTGCACCTGCCCGGGGGTCTCAATTCTGATTTGCTCCGAACGCAGGGCCCGCTTGAGACCCTCCCAGGCGAACGGTTCCGCAAGCAGCTTGCGGGCCTCCAGGATCAGGTACCCGCCGTTAGCCCGATGGAGCGCGCCCGGCTTGATCAGATTGAAATCGGTTATCCAGGCCCCCATCTGAGGCGAGTACTCCACCCGGCCCAGCAGGTTTTGATAGGTCGGGTTGTCTTCCTGAATCACCGGCGCACCGCTGGCACGGCCGTGATCAACAAGCAGGTTTACCCGGTAGCGGCGGAGGGCAGGTCGGGTCTGGCCAGTCGGCACCAGCCCTCTGGCGCCAAGCATCTGCCCGAGCTGGGACGGATCGCCCTCGTCGATAATCTCCCGCACGTTCTTAACGACGTCCTGTTGGACCGCCGCCAGATGCTGCTGGACCTCCGGAAGGCCCTCATACTGGGCCGTGAGATCGCGGATCAGCGCGCCAACCGCCAGATCGGCCATCTCGCGGTAGAGCCCGTCGATCTGTTCGCGCAGTTCTCGCTGCCAGCGGGGAACATTGAGCAGGAGCTTCTGAAGCTCTTGCTGAAGCTCTGCGATATCCTTTTCAAGCTTCCCCCGGCGTTCCTCAGGCAACCCCTGGAATTCTTCAGGGGAGATCACCTCCCCGTTGCGCACCGGCGCGACGGCCAATCCCGCCGGAGTTTGCAGCACGGTCAGCTCGCGGGCTTGAGCTTCCTTGCGCAGCTCCGAAAGCGCTCCCTCCTGCCGCTCGCTGAGCGACTCCTGCACTTCATGCATCCGGGTCCGATATTCCTCGCTCTCGAATGTCGCCGGCAGGACATTTTTCAAGTCTTCTGCGAAACGTTCCATGTCCTGGCGGAATTGGACCCCCCGCCCGGAGGGGAGTTGCAGGGCTCGGGGGGTGCCTGGTTGTTCAAAGTTGTATACGTAGCACCATTCGGTGGGGACCGGCCCATTGGCCGCCGCGGCTTGGAAGGTCTTCAGGACCAAGTTACCCTTCCCGATCCCTTCCGGACCCAGCGCGAAAATGTTGTAGCCTTTCTGCCGGATCCCGACACCGAACTTCATCGCCTCGACCGCTCTGGGCTGCCCGATGAAGTCCCCCAGATGCTCGAGCTCTTCGGTAGTCTCGAACTTGAACTGATTCGGATCGCAGCGCTGGCATAGTGCAGATGGCTCAAGGCCTGGAACTGGCATCGGTCCGATCTCCTCAGTACCGCTCTCTTCGCATGGCTGATCTATGTGAAACGCGGCGCACTGTAGAACGGGTGAGCCGCGCGGGAGACGTTATATCACAGCCGGGGCTCCCCAAATGAAAAGGCCGACTCGAGGGTCGGCCGACAGATCGGGCGGCAAGCCAACCTCAGGAAAGGTAGTCTCGCAGGTGGCGACTGCGGGTCGGGTGGCGCAGTTTGCGGAGCGCCTTGGCCTCAATTTGCCGGATCCGCTCGCGGGTGACCTGAAAGAACCGACCGACTTCCTCCAGGGTGTAGTCCTTCCCGTCGTGCAGGCCAAACCGCATCTCCAGGACCTGCCGCTCGCGCTCGGTCAGCACCGAGAGTGCGTTTTGCACTTGCTCTTTCAATAACTGCTTGGAAGCCGCGTCTACGGGTTCCGGTAGGGTCTCGTCCTCGATGAAATCGGCCAGCTGGCTGGATTCCTCCGATCCAACCGGGGTCTCCAACGACATGGGTTCCTGGGCGATTCGGATGATGCGCCGGACCTTGCCTGCCGCTCGCTGCCAGCGACGGTCGATCGCCGGATCAAGCGCCGAACCCTCAATCTCCGCGATGCGGATGGCCGTGGTATCCGCCGGCTCCAAGAATTCCATCTCCAATGCGAGTTCCTCGGAGGTTGGCTCGCGACCGAGCTCCTGAACCAGCATTCGTTGCACCCGGGTCAGTTTGTTGATCGTCTCGACCATATGAACTGGGACCCGGATCGTGCGGGCTTGATCGGCAATTGCCCGGCTGATCGCCTGGCGGATCCACCAGGTCGCATACGTGCTGAACTTGAAGCCCTTGGCCGGGTCAAATTTCTCGACCGCCCTTAAGAGACCAATATTGCCTTCCTGGATCAAGTCCAGGAAGGCGATCCCGCGCCCGATATAGCGCTTGGCTACGCTGACAACCAGGCGCAGGTTGCCCCGAATCAGCGCCTTTTGGGACTCCTTGGCCAGCTCCGTAAGCCGCTGGCGCTCTGCCAGGAGCGCCCTTGCGTCCGGCAGCCAGCGCTGGTAGGTCCGGGCGACCGGAATGGTCTTGGTCTTCTCCAAGCGATCAATGAGCCGGGCCTTCATCGCCTGAGGCATGGCGTAGAGAGCAGTGAAGGCTTCCAGCGCATTCCGTGCGACTCCTTCCCAAGCTGGATCGGTGCCCCACATTCCATTATCCAGCCAGGCCCTCAAATACGAGGGAGCATCGTTCTCCCAGCCATCCCACAGCTCGGAGGCTTCTTCCACAATCAGAATCAGATCTGGGGCGGACTCTTTGCTCCGGCGGGCGTCTTCCACCAGTCGCTTCCATGCAATTCGCATGTTTTCGAACATCGCCAGGTGGGAGGCCTGGATTGAATTCGTTTCCGACGAGTTGTCCTCCGCATGGATCCCACCGTCCAGCCGGGCTGGGGCCGCCATCCGCACGGCCAGCCAGAGCTCTTGGTCCGGACTCAGCAGCTCAACCAGTCCAATCTCTTTGAGATAGAGACGGACCGGATCATCCGTGCCCTCGGCCGGCATGGAGAGCGGCCCGGTCTCCGGCAGCTCGGCCAGGACCTGCTCGGCGTCGCTGGTTTCGCTCTCGTCGAAGTCCGGCTCGACGTCGACTACTTCCCCTTCGACGGTGTCCAGGGCCTCGTCCGACCCCTGGCCTTCTTCGAGCTCTTGTTCGTCGTCCGGCTCGAGGCCGTCGTCTTGCAGACGATTTCGCTTCGGGTTGGCCATGGAGGCTAGCTTCGTACCGCTAGCGCCGCCTCCAACCGGCGTTTCTGGGAGCTCAGCTGCTGGGCCTCCTGGGTCAGATAACGCATCTGATCGGCGGGCTCTTCAGATTCCTGCACCGTCAGTTGTTGGAAACTCAGTTGTTCCAGCAGACTTTCCACCCGCCGCTTGCGCAATCGAAGGAAGTCCGCAGATACCGTTTCAACCACCCGCGGCCGGTCGAAGTCCACCTGTTCAACCTGGTCGACGATCGAGATCGCCTGCGCCAGGGTCGAGCCGTCCAGAACGGATCGCCAATACTGGCTCGGCTCCTCATCGACCTGGGCGAGGGAAGACCGAAGGGCTTGAAAAATGATTTGCGAGTCGGTCGAATAGAAGTCCAGCGGCGAAAGCCCCTCCAGCTCCAAGGCATGCAGCTTGCGGTCAATCCAGTAGGTGAGCTCTGGATCTCGCAACAACAATCCGAGGCAGAACCGCTCGGCCGCGGTCCAGCGGGTGCGGAATATCGGAGGCAGTTCGGGCGGCTGAGACCTGCGCCCGGCGCGGCCGGGAGGACTTCTCAGTCCTAACAGGACCCGCTCGTCTAACCTGAGCCTGCGGGCCAGACTCTGGCGATAAGCCTCCCGTTCAACCGAGTCGGCCACATCTTCGATCAGCGGCAGTACCTGGCGAGCGACCTGGGCCTTCGCCTTTGCATCCTCGAGATCCAGATTTGCCAGCAACCGGTCCATGACATACTCAACCACCGGCTTCGCTGCGGCAACCAGCTTTGGCCAGCTGCCGGGGTCTTCGGCAAGCAGCTCATCCGGATCCTTGCCCTGCGGCAAGGAGACGATCCGGATATTGGCATCCAGGCGTCCTTCATGGCGCACCAGCCCGCGCGAGTCGAACACCGGATCTGACTCACGGTCCATCGCCTCCCTGGCAATCGTGAGGCCGCGCAGGGTGGCCCGGTCTCCAGCCGTGTCGGCATCCAGCGCCAAAACAATGTTGCGGCTGTAGCGCTTCAGGATCCGAAGCTGGTCAGCGGTTAGGGCGGTGCCCATCGGCGAGACCACGTTCTGGTAGCCGGCCTGATGCAAAGCCAAGACATCCAAGTAGCCTTCTACCACGGTTGCCTGCTCGGCAGTCCGGATGGCCTTGCCGGCCTTGTCTAATCCGAAAAGCAGGCGACCCTTGTCGAACAAACCGGTCTGAGGCGAGTTGAGGAACTTGGGTTCGTCTTTCGGATCGAACGCCCGTGCCCCAAAGCCGGTGATCCTTCCTCGGGCGTCCCGGATTGGGATCATGATCCGATTGTGGAAGCGGTCGTGGTGTCCGCCGGCTTCCCGGGCGATGGCCAGGCCGGCCTCGACCAGATCCGGCTGGCGGTGCCCCTTCCCGGATAGGTAATTGGTCGTCGACTCCCAGCCGGGGAGGGCATAGCCGATCCCGAAACTCTCCAAAGTCGGGTCTTGCAGACCCCGGTTGTGCAAATACTCAAGGACAGGCGGGCTGTGAAGCAAGTTGTTCCGGTAATAGGTCGCGGCCGCCTCAAGCAGATCGCGTAAGCCGGCCTGCGCGTCTTCCTGTGCCGCTTGCTCCGATGAGCGGGTCTCCAGCGCCACCCCGGCCCGATCCGCCAGGAAGCGGAGAGTCTGTGGGAAGTCCCAACCCTCTTTCTTCATCAGGAACTTGTAGACATCCCCGCCTTCATTACAGGCGCCAAAGCAGCGCCAGGTGCCGGTCTCGCCGAAGACCACGAAGGCGGGCGTGCGGGTGTTGGGATGGAATGGGCAGAATCCGGTATGGTTCTTCCCGGACTTCTTCAACCGGACTGTTTGGCCGACGATCTCGACAATATCAGTTCGGTCTTTGACTTCCTCAACGACGCTCATCGGTGGCCAACTTCGGGCCCGCACAAACTCAAGCGGAAGCCGATTTTCACGCTCTCGGGGTCAGGTTGGGAATCATAGCCGAAATCCTGCTGGCTAGAAACCTTCTAGCTTCGAAAGGTCGGCGACGCCGTCGGCCAGAATCACGACCCGCCTCAGCAAGGCCAGCCGGTTTTCCCGCAAGGCGCGCTCGTCGGTCATCACCAGCACATCCTTGAAGAACCGGTCGATTGCGGGAACCACCGGGAGAAAGGCCGCAACAAAATCGACCACTGAGCCGGTCCGGCGCGGCTGCTGCTCGGCGGCCAGGATGGCCGCATGCAATTGGAGGGTGGCGGGTTCGACGATCCGATCCGGAGAGAAGCTCGGGAGACCCGGAATGTCCCGAGTGATTCGGACACAGCGAGCGTAGGCCTGCAGGATCTTCGGCCAATCAGGCCGTTTGACCCAAGCCGTCAGGGCCTCGACCGCTTGGGCCGCGGCGTATGGGTTGTGGCCTTGCTCGGCCAGCACCGCTTCGATGACCTCGTGCGGCCACCCCTCACCCAGCAGCAGGCGCTGCTGTCTGGCGGAGATGAAATCCAGGCAGTCCGGCAGCGCCTGCTCCGAGGCTGTTCGGCCAAGGCCTTCCAAGGCCCAGCCGAGACCGATCCGCAGATCAAAGTCTTGCCGCTGGGCGGTGAGAATCTGAACAACCCCGAGGGCGGCCCGGCGCAGGGCATACGGATCTCGAGTGCCGGTCGGCTGAACCCCTATTGCAAACAACCCGATCAGGGTGTCGAGCCGATCTGCCACCGCCAACACCACGCCCGGCCCGCTCTTGGGCAGTTCATCACTGGTGGTGCGCGGCAGATGATGCTCCAGGATCGCCTCCGCTACCGCTTGCGGTTCTCCGGATTGGAGCGCGTAGTAACGGCCCATGGCCCCCTGGAGCGAGGTCATGTCCTTGACCATTTGGGTTGCCAGGTCGGCCTTGCACAGCCGGGCAGCCTGAAGCGCGGTCCCTCGTTCGCCGGTAGTCAATCCAAAGCGATCCGCCAGCCGCTCGACCAGCCGCTCGATCCGTCGCGACTTGTCCAGCATCGATCCCAGTTCGGCCTGAAAGGTGAGGGTCTCGAGGCGGGGAACATAATCCTTCAACGGCAGCCGGAGGTCTCGGGCGACGAAGTAGGCCGCATCGGCAAAGCGGGCCCTAATGACTTGCTCATGGCCGTGGATCACTTGCCGACCCCCCACCCCATTCCCGACCGCAATGAAGTACGGCAGCAGATGCCCCTTGGATTCCACCGGAAAATAGCGCTGGTGTACCTTCATGACCGAGACCAGGACTTCCCGCGGCAGGTCCAAATGAGAGCGGTCAAACCCGCCCCGCAGCGCGACCGGGTCTTCAACCAGGTTTGTTACTTCCTCCAGCAGTTCGGGGTCGTCAACGACCTTGCCTTTGACCGCGGAGGCTAGCCTGAGGATCTGGCGGGAAATCGCTGCCTGCCTGCGTTGTCGGTCGAGAAGGATTCCCGCCCGCTGCAGGCGGTCAAAGTAGTCTGCCGGCGCCCGCACTCGGATCTGCTCCTTCGGGGAGGTTCGCAACCCACGGGTACTTCGACCACTCTGCAACCCGGCGTGTTCAAACGACACCAGGCAACTGCCGTGCAGTGCCAGCAGCCATCGGATCGGGCGGGCAAAAGCGGTCCCGCTTGCATCCCAGCGCATCGGTTGATCGAATTGCAGGGAGGCGAGCAAGCCGGGGAGCGCCTCCGCCAAGACATCAGAGGCGGCAAGTCCGGTTTCCGTAACCTCGGCGACGACGTAGTGGCCGCCCTCGAGCTCTTGAGTTTGCAGCGCCCTGATCGGAACGCCCGCGCTCTTGGCAAATCCGCGGGCGGCCGCAGTCGGCTTCCCATCCGCATCGAATGCCCGGTTTGCCGGCGGTCCCTTCAAGGTGCGAGTGCGATCGGATTGGCGGGGCGCCAAGCCCCTGACATGCACGACCAGCCGCCGCGGGGTCCCCAGGATCTCGATCCCCCGATGCGCGAGCCGTAGCTCTTCCAACAGAGGTGGCAGCTTCGCTTCGAGCTGGGAGATCGCGTCGGTCAAATCCCCAACCGGCAGCTCTTCGGTGCCTAGTTCGAGCACGAAAGACGTCGGTTGAGACGGCGGACGCCCGCGCACCGGCGCCGCATGGGATCGCGGCTTGCTCGGTTCGCGCCAGGGGAACCCTTGCCGTTCGCGCTCGGCCAGGTAAGCTCGGGCCACCTGCCGGGCAATCCCGCGCATCTTCCCAAAGTAGGACGCTCGCTCGGTAACCCCGATCGAGCCGCGGGCGTCCAGGACATTGAAGGTGTGTGAACACTTGAGCAGATAGTCGTAGGCCGGAAATACCAGGCCGCCCTCCAGGGCCAGCTGGGCCTCCTGCTCGAAATCAGAGAACATCTGCTTCAGCCGCACCACATTCGCACTCTCGAAGAAGTACTTGCTGTGTTCCTGTTCTGCAGTGAGCAGCAGGTCACCGTAGCTGCGGCGGCCATCCCAACGGATCTCCGAGAAGTGGCCGACCCGCTGAACGGCCATCAGGATTCGCTCCAGGCCGTAGGTGATTTCCACCGATACCGGGTCCAGGCTCATCCCACCGGCCTGCTGGAAGTAGGTGAACTGAGTGATCTCGAGGCCATCGAGCCAGACCTCCCAACCCAATCCCCAAGCTCCCAGCGGGGGAGCCTCCCAGCGGTCTTCGACAAATCGGATATCGTGCTCACGGGGAGTGATCCCCAAGGCCTCGAGCGAGCGGAGAAAAATCTCCTGGGGATTTCCCGGGTCGGGCTTCAGGATCACCTGATACTGGTAATAGATTCCCATTCGGTTCGGATTTTCGCCATAGCGGGCATCGTCCGGCCGCACAGTCGTCTCTACGTAGGCGACCCGCCACGGCTCCGGCCCAAGGACCCGCAGGAAGGTCGCCGGGTTCATGGTCCCGGCCCCAACCTGGGTGTAATAGGGCTGCCAGATCAGGCAGCCCTCTTTCGCCCAGAACCGTTCAAGTGCGGAGACCGCCTGCTGGAACGTCAGCCCGGGTTTGGGGGCCGCCGGGCGAGTCCGAGTGCTGGTCTTCCGCTTTCGCCTGCTCGGCGTTCGGCTAGGAATAGACGCTTGTCTCCTTCAGTCGCCGCACCTGGCGCACGAAGCCAGGTACGTTCAACTCTCGTTCGAGCAAATAGCTGAAGTAGCTCTCCAGCAATCCGTCGAGTTCTTGCGCCACACTCGGGCTAAGTTTCGGTCGGGCGGCCTGCGGGTAGGAATTGCGTTGGGTGTGGCGAAGGACCTTTAGCGCCATAAGGGTCAGCGGCCGGGCCTGATCCCGCTGCGGTCCGCAGCTTGGACATAGCAACCCACCCTCCGATAGTGAAAAGAACTGATCCACGGGCCGGGCCGGGTTGGAGCAGCTTACGCAGCGGAACAGCTCCGGCCGATATCCCACCAGGTCCAGCAGCCAGATCTGGAAGTACCGCAGTGCGACCTCCGGGAGCGCCTCCCGATCGAGGCGGTCCAAGGTGTCGGCCGCCAGCCTGAATAGGCCGAGTGAGTCGCCCTCCTGGACGCCAAAATGATCGATCAGCTCGGCAACCCAGGCCGCCAGGCCGAGTCTCAGCAGGTCGGTGCGAATTTGAGGAAAGGTCCGGACCGCTTCGGCCTGGGTGATGATGTCCAGCTCCCGGCCGCGGGCCAGCAGCAGGTTGACCAAGGTGAACGGCTCGAGGTGACCCGCCTTCTTCGACCCCGGGCGGCGTACCCCCTTCGCCACCGCCCGCAGTTTCCCATGCTGGGGAGTGAACAGGGTCAGCAACCGATCGGCCTCGCCCAGATCCATCCGGCGAAGCACGATCGCATCCGTGCGATAGACTCGACCTCGCTCGGTCACCCGGGGCATTATACCAATCGGGTCGAATTGGGCTGCTAGGGTTAGGAGAGGACTAGATCTTGCGGTCCGAAGGCGTGGGGGAGGAGGTCGGCCAGGCGGGTCTTTCGGTGAATCTTCCCGGAAGCGTCGGCAATGATGACCAGCAGCTCGCTGCCGAACTCGGAGAGCACCTGCCGGCAGGCGCCGCAGGGGGCCCCCCCATTCTCGGTGACGACCGCCAGGGCCTCGAACGCCCGCTCCCCGTCCGACACCGCCCGGAAGATCGCGCTCCGCTCGGCGCACATCGCGGTGGGATAAGCTGCATTCTCGACGTTGGCCCCCTCATAGATTTGACCCGAACGACCCAGCACGGCAGCCCCGACTGGATAATTCGAGTATGGGGCGTACGCCCTCCGCCGGACGGTTTGAGCGCGCACTACCAGCTCAGCGATCGCCGCGTCGCTCGGCTCCATCCTGCCTTCCCTGTCCGTTGCCGCGAGCCTCGAGTACCGGTCCAACCGACAACTTGCGGGCCCGTACTCTTCGGATTCGACGCCGGACCACTTGATCCACCACCAGTTCCAATCCGCCTGACTCGAGCTTGTCGCCCGGAGAAGGAACCCGCCCAAGCTCACTATAGATGAATCCGCCCAAAGTCTCGTCGGCCTGTTTTGGCAAGTCCGACCCGGCGATCTCGTTGACGTCGTCCAGATCGATGCCTCCGCTGAAGATGTACTCTCCGTCTTCCAACTGGCGGAAGCTGGCCTCCTCGGCGAAATCATATTCGTCCCGGATCTCGCCGATAATCTCCTCCACAATATCTTCGAGCGTGACCAATCCGGCCGTGCCGCCGTACTCGTCCACCACGACTGCCATATGTACTCGGCGCGATTGCAATTCCTCGAGCAGTTCATCCACCTTCTTGGCTTCTGGCACGAAGTAGGCTTCTCGCTTGAGTTGCCCGACCGTCCGTCCGTGCTCGCCTTCCTGCCAGGCTCCGAGCAAGTCCTTGACGAAGACCAATCCGATCACATCATCAATCGTAACCCGATACACCGGTGCTCGAGAGTAGCCAGTCTCCAGCAGCCGGTCGGTCGCCTCCGACAGGGTGGTCTGCTCCTCGAAGGCCAGCATGTCAATCCGGGGCACCATCACCTCGCGGGCCAGGGTGTCATCCAATTGAAAGATGGAATAGATCATGGCCTTCTCGACTTGCTCGATGGAGCCGCCTTCCTCACCCGCGTCCACCATCGTCATGATCTCTTCCTCGGTCACGACCAGCTGACCTGCCCGTCTCGGCACACCGGCCAGCGCTTCTACCAGCCGGAAAATAAGCCGACCCAGCGGCGCCAGTCCGCCTACTACCAGCGCGGCCACCGGCGCCAACCTGGCGGCCCAGCGCTCCGGCTCCTGTCTGACCAAGTTCTCGGCCAGTAGCTCGATCAAACTCATCGCCAGCCCAATCCCAGCCAGCGAGATTGCCAAGACTGCCAGCCGGAGACCGGCGGCCGCCAGAGCAACCAAGATCACCGCCGAGAGGCCGACCATCAAGGATCGCACAACGGCAAACGCCAGCCGCATCGACATGAGATACCGGCTAGATTCAGCGCCGAGCCGGGCTGCCAACCCCGCGCCGGAGATGCCCTCCTGCGCCAGCCGTTGCAGCTCGGCCGGTCGGCTGTGCACCAGCGCGCTGCGGGTGCTGGCGAGGATGGCCTCCAGAATTACAACCGCCAGCAGGATCGGCAATCCGATCAGTGGGTCAGCCATTGGGCAGCAACTTGCGGATCACGCGGGCGGGAACCCCGGCCGCCAGGGTATGGGCCGGGACGTCTTTGGTCACGACCGCTCCGGCTCCGGTCCGAGCGCCGCTCCCGATTGTGACCGGCGCCACCAACATCGTGTCACTGCCGATAAATGCTCCCGCTCCAATCGTCGTCGGGTGCTTGTGCTCCCCATCAAAGTTGCAGGTGATGGTACCCGCGCCGATGTTGACGCCCTCACCGATCGTCGCGTCCCCCAGGTACGAGAAGTGGCCCACCTTGACTCCGGGACCCAGGGTGCTGTTCTTGATTTCGCCAAAGTTGCCGACGTGGACTCCAAGACCCAGCCGGGTCCCGCGGCGCAAACGGGCAAACGGCCCGACCTCATCGTCCCCTTCTAAGATCGCCCCTTCCAGGACCGAGGCTTCGATCCGGCAACCATCTCCGACCTGGGTATCGCGCAGGATGGAATTCGGTCCAACCTGGCAGCCAGATCCAATGACCGTGTCGCCCTGGAGATGGGTCCCAGGCAGCAGCAGCGTGTCGGGGCCGACTCTGACTCCGGCATCAATGTAGGTGGTGGCGGGATCCAGCATTCGCACCCCGCTGCCCATCAGCTCGCGGTTGATCCGGCGGCGGATCGCCCCCTCGGCGGCCGCCAGGTGCTCCAGAGTATTGATCCCG
Source organism: uncultured Anaerolineaceae bacterium (assembly GCA_964590515.1). GTDB lineage: Bacteria > Chloroflexota > Anaerolineae > Anaerolineales > E44-bin32 > JADFRG01. The sequence goes on from CAZPZD010000002.1 coordinate 81,981, forward strand.
ATGGCCTCATCAGGGTCTTCCAGTTTCAGCTCGCCAATTGGCGACCCACCGGCATTCGCCAGCCCCACCAGGTCGGTCAGGTAGTACTCCCCCTTTGGGGATTTGGAGATTCTGGGAAGCTGCTGCCAGAGCCATTCGGCCCGAAAGCAGTATGCGCCGAGATTGAGCTCGGTGAGGGCGAGTTGCTCGGGGCTGGCTTCCGCTTCTTCTACGATGCCAATAATGCGGCCCGAGGCATCGCGGGCGATGCGCCCGAAACCGCGCGGCTGCTGACTCTCGGCAATCAGTAACGTCAGCGGACCGGAGTTGGCTTGCTGCGCCCGGACGAGCAGCTTCAAACTGGCTGCGGTTAGCAGGGGCATGTCTGCATTCGTGACGATCAGCAGCTCAGAATTCCCGTTCAGGGCTATCGCCGCCTGGGAAACTGCGTCGCCGGTACCCAGCGGTTCGGCTTGGACAATGAACAGGGCCTCGCCGCCGGCGGCCGTTCTCAGCTGATCTGCTTCAGACGGAATGACGACAGTGGGTGCCTCGCCGACTGCCACCCGGCAGGCCTCGACTGACCAGCGGATCAGCGGCCACCCGCCCAGCGGCTGGAGCATCTTCGGCACGCCGGACTTCATTCGGGTCCCCCGCCCGGCCGCCAGGATCAGAGCTTTAGTAACCATCAGTGACACCGGCTGATTCCAGCGGAATTACCCAATACGGGTCTTGGCGGAGAACTCCGGGGACATCGAGTCTGGATCGTCGTCGGACATGGAGAATTGCGAGCTTAGTACACAGGCTGGGGCGCCAGGATTCGAACCTGGATCCTCGGATCCAAAGTCCGGTGTGCTACCGTTGCACCACGCCCCAAGGGACAGGGGGCCATTGTATCATCCCAGCCCCTTGGAGCCGTGAAGTGGGGGGGTTACTTTTCGGAGGACTTGGGAAAGAGGCCCCGGCGGCGGGCTTCGTCGTAGCTCAGCGTGCTCTCATCGATGGGTCCGGTGTCGCCAGTCTTCTCGGAGGCCGCATCCCAGTACTTTTCGGCGTCCTGCTTGTTGACGGTGCCGGCCACTGACTCCAGGTCGGGAGGTTGCAAGTCCTTAGTGGGTGTCTCCTTCGGCGGCGGCACCCGTTTCTTCTCACCGGGAGATCCCCCTCTTGAGCCCTTCATGCTCACCTCCCCCACACTGTACAGCCCAGCGACTAGATCACTAGCAGCTTGCCGACTGTACTGTAACACGGCTCCAATCTGCTTCACGCCTTTCATGGCTTCGAACACGATCGCCAGGGCATGATCGGTTCCGGCACTGGTCAGGTACACGTCGTAGCGCTCTCCATCAAAGTACATGAAGTTTGTGGGGGACTTGGACTTCAAAAACTCACTGATCTTCAATCCGGCGGCCAAGGCCGACATCAGCGCTGGAATTGCCGAACGCAGGTCCACCGCATCGATCTGGCCGGCTTCGACCACGATCCCGCCTCGCTGATCCAGCAGGAAGGTAGCCTCGGCGCCAAGTTCCCGCTGCATGGCCATGAGCCACTCGGCGACAAACTCGCGCTCCGACTCGGCGGCCTCTGCTCCGTTCCCGCTTGCCAGGCTCAGCCCTCTGCTGACCGCCTCCAGGAAGTGGCTGGTCCGAATGGGTTTGTTCAAGAAGGCAATCACGCCCAGCTCGGCGGCCCGCCGGCGGGCCTCCTCGGTTGGCCGCCCGGTGACCACGATTGCCCGAGCGTCCGGATTCGCCTTGCGCACTCGCTCCAGCAGCTCGAGTCCGGACATCCCCGGCAAATTCAGGTCGGTCACCAACAAATCGATGCCTCCCCGATGGACCTCCAACAGCGCTTCCTCTCCGGAGGGAGCCTCAATGATCGTCGTGCGCTGACCGGAGAGCAAGAGGCTGGAGCGCAGGGTGTTGCTCACCTGGTGATCGGTATCGACGATCAGGATCCGAGGCGTGGGCATAGCCGGATTCTAGCAAAACGGAGGTTTGAGGCAATTGCCCGCATGTCCCAGGGGCGGGCCCCCGGCCGGTCAGCGGGCCCGCAGTCTCGGATTGGTCACTTCGTCTAAGGTGTGCCCAATCAAATAGAAACCGCCGCAGAACAGCATTATCGCCAGCGCCGGTGGAACGATCACGAACCATTCGTCCAGGAGATCGAACCCGCTCATGTTGTCTTCCAGGGCCAGCCAGATCATCATCCCCCAGCTGGTGCGGAGATTGGTCCTGTGCAGGAAAGACATCAGGGCTTCGATCAATACCGAGCCGGTGACGATGAACATGATGTTCACCGAGAGCAGCGAGATCAGATTGGGCAGAATGTGGGTCCGGATCAGGCGCCAGCCGCCGCCGCCGGCCACCCGGCCTGCTTCTACGAATTGCTTCGATTTGATGGAAAGGGCCTGAGCCTTGACCAGCAACGCCAGCGAACCGGCTCCGGCAAAGACCCCGAAGATTACTCCAAGCTGCAGCCAGTTCATTTCGAAGATTAGTCCGACGATCAATAACACAACCGCCGGGGGCAGCAAGATGAACGCGTCGGCCAGTGTCATCAGGATCGTGTCGAGCTTACCCTCGAAATAGGCCGCCGACACACCGATCGTTGTCGCCAGCAGCGAGCCGACCACGGCAGCCGAAAGACCGACCCCAAAAGAGGTCCGAGTCGAGTACACCAGCCGGCTCAGGACATCTCGGCCCAGGGGATCGGTTCCCAGGAGATGCTTGGAGGACGGGCCGGCCGGGTGGGGAAAGATCTGGATGTCGTAGCCGAGCTCCGGATCGTAGATTTGATCCTGCCAAACGGTTGCCATGAGCAGCGGCTGCCCGAGGGCGAACAGCCCGAATAGACTGATGCTTGCCAACCCAAGCACCCCCAGCGGCTTTCCCAGAAAGAGCCGCGCTTCTCGCCGCCAGCCCTTCAGGCGGCGCCGGATCAAAGCCAATCGAAGGCGGGTCCAGCCGCGCAGGCCGCGCTCGTAGGCCACCTGCGGATTGAGCAGCCCGGGTACCGGGTTGGCTCTACCCATCTATCCGGCTCCGGTCCGGGTCATGATCCGCAGCCGGGGATCGGACCAGGCAGTCACCACATCCAAAGCGAGATGAGCTAGCAGGATTCCCACCCCAACCAGCGAGAGCACACCCAGCACGACCGGAAAGTCGATTTGGTTTGCGGCCTCGACCAAGCGCATTCCGACCCCCTCCAAGTGGAAGGCATACTCGAGGAAGAAGCTGCCTGCAATCACGAATGGCAGGTGCACGATAAATCGAGTGAGGACGGGCAGGGTGGCGACCTTCGCCACGTGGCGGTCCCGCACCCGCGCATCGGAGTATCCCATTGCCTTCACCAGGGTGACATAACCCTCATCCATGACTTCGGCCATGGTGGCCCTCATGATCAGCATGGTTTCACCGAACGAGAGCAAGATCAGGGTCGCCATTGGAATGACCATGTGGTTGAGGATGTCCAATGCCAGGGTGCCGTTCCCGGAAATGATCCAGGGCAGCCCGAGCAGGACGAAAATGAGCCCTCCGACCAACACCCGTACCCGCGACCGATTCCATCGCATCCCCCGGGTAACCCGCCAGAGAACCAAGTAGGCGAGCACTGCCGCGCCCGCGGTCTGCAGAATTCCCACCAGCATCTGATTGAAATCGGCTTCGACCCCGACCCAAGCGAGTGGATTCCTCAGCCGATCCACCGGAAACCAACGTAGATTGACCGCGAAAATCGCCACCATGATGAAGGCCAACCAGGGGGGAAACGCGGTGTAGAACGCGGTTCCACCCAAAGTCGCGGCCCAGTCCACCCAGCTGCGGCGGCGCCAGGCAACTCGCTTGCCAAGCCACAAACCAAACAACAGGCCGAGGGTGGTCCCAGGCAGCAAGAGCAACAGAGTGGTCGGCAGTCGGGCCTTGAGGATCTCGATCACCTTACCGCCATCGGGACCCAGCGACTCTCCCAGATCTCCGCTAAAGAAGGCAACCAGCCACTTGAAAAACCGCTGCATCACCGAGATTTCCAGGGGCCGAATCGCCTCTACCCCTTGTTCGTAAGAGATCGGGCCGCTCAGCGCGGCCGCAGAATCGCCCTCTGAGCCGGGAAGGGCTGGCTGGGAGGCTGTCTCCGGCGGAGAGCTCTCGGCCGGGGATGTCTCGCCTTCGGCCGGGGCTGACTCGACGGCCGGCGGCTGGCTGGCTGCCTGCTGCAGCGCGAAGTTCTCCTCCATTACTGCCGCCTCGTCCAACAGGGCGACCATCTCTAGGGACCCGGACTCCCGCAGCTGCGCGAATGGATCGCCGGATGAGCTCGGTGGTGCGACAGGTTGAGCCGATTGCTGTGGCTCGCCGCTCTCCGGTGCCGGCCCAGCTGGCGATTGTCCAATGACTTGCGCCATCAGTTCGCCTTCCGAGAGACCGGCGTGAGCTGCGGGGAGGGCCTGGATGAGCGCGAAGAGAATACCTTGGAAGAGCACCAGGCTGACCAGCGCCCGAGCGAGCCGGCCACCCGTGTATCGCAACATTCCTTTCGGGAACAAGGAAGGTAAGCGGGTCATATTACGGTGGGAATGGTGAGACCGAAGATAGGGCCGGACCGATCCAAGTCAGACCGTGGACCAGCCGCCAGGTCAGCTTCCAGATCTACCCTGGGCGACCTTCGCGAGGGAGTGTTCTGCCCAGTAGTTCCCCTTGTGGCCGTTGACGACGTAACAGGCCGCAAACTGCCCATCCCCGTTCCGTTCCTCGAGGGGTGGGTGAGGCTGATCCAGGCAGACCTGTTGAGAAATGGGACAACGTTCGAGGAAACGACATTGCGGGAGGGGGTTGATCGGCTTGCTGATGCCGCCCTTGATCACGACCGGCTCCCGAGTGTAGGTGGGATCCGGGACCGGTACTGCCGACAGCAGGGCCCGAGTGTAGGGGTGCTTTGGGTTGTGGAGCACCTCTTCCGTCTGGCCGATCTCAACGATCTTGCCCAAATACATCACCGCCAACCGATCGCACATGTAACGGGCCACCGCCAGGTCGTGGGTGATGTACAGGTAGGTCACTCCCAGCCGTTGGGCCAACTCCTGCATCAGATTCATCACGCCGGTGCGGACCGACACATCCAACATCGAGGTCGGCTCGTCCGCCACGACAAAGTCCGGCTCGACGATCAGCGCCCGGGCGATAGCCACTCGCTGGCGTTGCCCACCGGACAGCTCATGCGGGTAGCGGAACATGAAGCTGGTCGCCGGGGTGAGGCCGACCGTCTCCAGCAGATCGGCGACCCTGGCTTCCCGTTCCGGGATGCTGCCAATCCCTTGCACGTCCAACGGCTCGGCCACCGTGTCGTAGATGGTAAGGCGCGGGTTGAGCGATTCGTAGGGGTCCTGGAAGATCATTTGAACCCGCCGACGGAAGGCCTTGAGTTCCTTGCCCTTCAGGCCCGCAAGGTCTACCGCGCCGTCATCGGTGTGAAAAATGATGCTGCCCTCTGTCGGATCGATCAACCGAGAAAGCAGCTTGCCGGTGGTGGTCTTACCGCAGCCGGATTCGCCGACCAATCCGACGCTTTCGCCGCGGCGGATCGTCAAATTGAGTCCGCTGACCGCGTGAATGAAGTCGCGTCCTTGCCGGAAAACGCCGCTGCCCACCGGATATAGCTTAGAGAGATCCTTGATCTCGAGGAGAACGTTGTTTTCCGCCATCATCCTTCCCCTCCAGGATGCCAACATGCGGCCCAATGCCCGCTGACGTGCTCTTTGAACTCCGGCACGTCGGTCCGGCAAATCTCTGTCGCGAATGGACAGCGCGGGTGAAATCGGCAGCCGGGTGGAGGTGCGAGCAAGTCCGGCGGCTCACCCGGGATGGTAACAAGGGCGGTTTTTTCACCGATGATGCTGGGGAAGGATGACATCAAACCCATCGTATAGGGATGGAGTGGACGGTGGAAGATTTCATTCGAGGCGGCCATCTCCACCAACTTCCCGGCGTACATCACTCCGACCCGCTCAGCAACCTCTGCGATGACTGCGATGTCGTGGGAGATGTAGATCATCGCCATCTCCAGCTGCTCTTGGACCTCCCGAATCTTTTTCAGGAGCTGGTCCTGGACAATAACGTCCAAAGCGGTCGTCGGCTCGTCGGCAATGATGATGTCGGGGTGACAGGAGAGGGCCATTGCAATCACCGCTCGCTGCCGCATCCCGCCGCTGTACTGATGGGGATACTCGGTCTTGATGCTCGGGTCGAGACCCACCAACTCAAAGAGATGGGTTACCTGCGACCGCATCTCCTTGTCGGAAAGCTGCGGCAGGTGCTCGCGCATCGCCTCTAGGATCTGTTCCTCCACGGTATAGACAGGATTGAGCGAGTTCATCGCGGCCTGAAACACCATGGAGATGTTTCGCCAGCGGTACTTACGAACCTGCGATTCGGTCAGCGGGACGAGATCCGTGCCGTTGAGCCGAATCTCGCCGGTCAAGATCTTGGCGTTCTCCGGAAGCAGCTTGAGCAGCGAGATGGCGATCGAGGTCTTGCCGCACCCCGATTCGCCGACCAAACCAATTGACTCCCCCCGCCTCAGCGAGAGACTGACCTGATCCACCGCATACACCGGCCCTCGGCGGGTGTTGTAGTGCATGGTTAGATCCTTAATGCTCAAGACATCTGTAGTGGCCAAAGCAGACCTCTCAAACAGGATTGAAGGCCGGCGTGTCCCCGCTCAGCGCTGGCGCAGCCTGGGATTGACGACCTCGTCCAGCGCCCGGCCCACCAGATAAAAAGCGGAGCACAACATGGTGATCGCGATGCTGGCCGGGAACAGCAGATACCAGGTGTCGAACCGCAGCAAGTAACCCAACACCGAAGTGGTGTTGATCATCAACCCCCAGCTCATTTCAATTTCAGTCAGCCCGAAGAACGAAAGCACCGCCTCGATGAAAATCGCATTGGTCACGACGAACATCATGTAAAGCAGCGAGATCGGCATCAGGTTGGGGACCATGTGCCGCAATATGATGTGCCGGTCGCTTCCACCGGCGACTCTGGCAGCTTCGACGAATGGTTTCACCTTGACCGCCAGGGCCTGCGACTTGATGACGATGGTCGTACCCCCGAATCCGGCGAGGATGCCCAATGCGAGAGCCAGCTCAACCATTCCGAAGTTCGCAACAATCGCGCTAATGACGATCAGGATCGGAAGGATGGGGACCATGATCACCAGGTCGGCAAAGCGCATCAGTACCGCGTCGAGCCAACCTCCATAATACGCTGCGATCGATCCGATGGTGGTGGCAATCAAGACCGTGATCACGGCAGAAAGAATTCCCAGGGCGAATTCGAAGCCGGTGCTGTACATCAGCTGGCTGAGCACGTCCCGGCCCAGCGGATCGGTCCCGAGCAGATGTCGTGCATTGGGCCCCGCAGGGTGAAAACCGGCCTCCAGATCAATCCCGGTGACCGGGTCGTAGACGTTCTCCGGCCAGACGGTGGCCATCAAGATTGGATGGGCTGCGGCTAACAGGCCGAAGAAGATGATGACCCCCAGGCCAACCAGCCCAACCGGGTTCTCCGTAAAGAGCGCCCAGTTGGCCCGCAGCGATTTCCAGGCCAAACTGAGCCGGACCCGCCAGAGCGGCACGTATCCGGTCCCGGAGACGAGCAGTTCAGGCTGGGCTGTGGCGCTCATCTGATTGCCTTCCATAGATTACGCATAGCGAATCCTTGGATCGATAAACGCATACCCGATATCTGCAACCAGGTGGCTGATCAGGGTAATGACCCCAACCACCGTTAGGCAACCCAGCGCTACCGGGATGTCGGCGTTGGCTGCCGAATCCAGCAGGGTCGAGCCGAGGCCTGGCCAGGAGAAGATGCTTTCGGTGATGATGCCTCCACTGACCGAACCTCCGATGCTGAAAACCAGGCCGGTCCAAACGGGCAGTAGGGCGGTTCTGGCCGCGTGCCGATCACGGATCGCCTTATCAGGCAATCCTTTGGCCCGGGCAGTCAAAATGTAATCTTCCCGGAGAGTCTCGAGCATGCTGGTCCGGGTCAGCAGCATTTCGCCGCCGTAGGCGACCAAGGTCAGCGTAAGGACGGGCAGCACGGTGTGACTGGCGATGTCCAGCGCAAATACGCCCTGCCCGCTGGCGGCCCAATATTGGAGCACCCCGAGCAACGGTAGAACAATGCTTGCCAATCGCAGGGGGAGCCGGTAGCGCCGGTCGACCCGATTGGAGAGCAGGAACCCAACCAGGGCAATTACCACTGCGACGAAAACGCCGGAGATCATCCGAAGAAAGATATCGTTGGCACTGAAATCGACCCCGAGCCATTTCACCGGGTCAAGGAACTTCCCAGTGGGCAGCCAGTGTAATTGGACGGCGAATAACCAGATCATCATCAAGGCGAACCATGGTAAGAACACCGTGTACAGTGTCACGCCTCCGATGGTTGAAGCGTATTCGATGAAACCTCCCCGCTTCCAGGCCAGCACCTTCCCGGTGATGAAACCGGCCCAGAAGGAGATCACAGAGGCCGACAGGAACAGCACCACAGTGCGCGGCAGCCGCTCCCGGATGATATCGATGACCGGTCGTGGATACTGGCCAAACGAGACCCCCAAGTTGCCCCGATAGAAGTTGCCGATGTATGTGAAAAACCGTTCCATCGGCGGCTGATCGAGACCGAGGTCTCGTCGCAGTCGAATTCGCTCGGAAGGAGGGATTTCTGGGTTGTTGATCAGCAGGTCTGCGATGTCGCCCGGTTGGGCGTCGATGAGGAAATAGGTAGCACCCTGGAAGAGGAAGAAAGTGATGACCATTTGAAGGGCGCGCTTACCAAGGAATTTGTACATACTCGAGCCCTCTCCTTTGCCTACCCGTTCATAACACCGCGAACCATGTCCCGTGACGGCCCAATTCGCACACCGCCAGGCACGCTTCAAAAGGACAAAAGATCAATGATCAAAAGGTGATACAACGAGGAGTGGGCAGTTACCCGCCCACTCCTCGACTTGCACGTTCAGGTAGCCATGAAAACCAGGACGGCTACTTCGACAAGACCCGCGCGTCGGGTTGATTCCCAAACAGATCTGCGATTCCACCCAGCACGTCAGTGTAGGGCAGAACGACGTTGTTGCGGATCAGGTCGATCGACTGGCGCACGAAGAGCGGGATGTACGGTCTGCCTTCAGCAAGCAGTACCTGCATCTCACGCGCCTTCTCCTGCGCTCGGGTGATGTCGGTCTCTGCCAAGAAGGCATCCGCGGCCGTATCGAACGCAGCATCGTTATAGCCAGGCGTGTTCGAGTTGCCTGTAGTCGCGGTGTCATTCTTGCTGTGGAAGAAGTCAACCATGTAGTCCGGGTAGAGCGTCAGGCTCCAGCCCAGGATATACATGTCGAAGCTGGCTTCCACGAAGACCGGATTCAGGATCGTGTTGAAGCCGGTCAGTTCGGAGGTCACCGGCATACCAAGCTCGCGCATCCACTCCGAGATCCACTGATTGAAGCTGGCTCGTTGTGGATCGTAGGCCGGGCCAGGACCGAGGATCGTGGTGTCCGGCATCGGCTGCCCGTTGGGCATCCGAAGGCCTTCGCCAGGATCGACGTCTACCCGCTCTTCGTTCCAGACTGGCTTCGTGGTCCAGGTCCAGCCGCCCGCCTCGAGTGCCGCCACCGCCTGGTTCACGCGCTCTTCACGCGAGAGTCCGACTGTGGGGGTCTCGATATCCCCGTTGTACCAGAAGGCATTCCCTGGTGGGACGACGGAATAGGTGGGGGTTACTGTTCCTTGCAGAACACTACCCGCCACGAACTCCTTGTCGATGACGAGGTCCACCGCCTGCCGGAACTCGGGCAGCGAGTAGGGCAGCTTGCGCATGTTGAACGCCAGGTAGAACAGCCCGTTGTCGGAGTTGGTGTAGGTGTCGATGCCTTCACCTGACTCCGCCTGCTCGCGCAAACCGCGGGCCAGGCTCAACGGGTTGATCACATAGTCGATCTCACCGTTCGCCAATGCCAGGAAAGCAGCATCCTGCGAACCGTAGATCGACAAGACGACGTTGTCGCTGTACGGACCACTCACGAAGTCGAGGGTCTTCTCCCCGCCCATCTCACCGTAGAGCTGCATGACCTCACCATTGGTCAGGGTCATGACCCAGGTCCCATCGTTGTACTCCTGGATCTGCGCTCCGGCGAACAGGTTGCCCGCATTGGCGGTCCGCTCAACAAAGGCCCCCGGTTCGAACTTGAGGGTCTCGTACTTGCCACCCACCGGGGTTCCGGTCGGGTCGGCCTGATACAAGAGTGTGCGAGCGTCGTTGAAGGCCGTGTCGTAGGTCTCCCAAGCCGCACAGGCGGCGGTGTCGTCCGCGCTCAGCCCAGAGGCCGCGCAGTCGGCAGGCCGTTCTGCCTCAGGGGCGGTCACGCCCTCGATGGCGGCGCTAGCCTCTGCAACCGTAGCTTCCCAGAAGTGCTTGGGCAGGATCGCCCCCTGGGCGGCGCCAAACTGCCACTGCGCCAGGCCGGGGATCGCGGTGAAGAAGAACTTCACGGTGAAGTCATCCACTGCTTCCACCCGGTCGATGACCTCCGGACGACACTGGTTCGGCCAGTTCGAGGTCAACTGCAGATCACGGCAGGTGGTCATGGTGAAAACAACGTCCTGGGCCGTGATCGGATTGCCGTCACTCCAGGTCGCATTGGGCTGCATCGCCACCGTGATGGTGTAGAAGTCACCCTCCTGCACCGGTTCCTCGGGCAGGGCAGTCGCCAGGTTCGGGACAAAGTCGAACCGCTGGTCCGACAGGGTGTACAGGGAGGCTGCGATATCACCGATGACATACTGCGTCCACACCGAGGAGCCCGGTCCCAGATAGTTCCAGTAGTTCAGGGTCAGCGGGTCCTCAAAAATACCGATGCGGTACACATCGCAGCACTCGCCACCGATGACTGCCGGTTCGGCCTGGGCGGCTTCGAGCTCGGCCTGCATCGCGGCCAGTTCTTCGGCGGTCGACTCACCCGCGGCCTGGGCCGCAGCTAGCTCGGCTTCCAGTTGGGCGACTAGATCCGCGTCAGCCGCCGGTGCCGCACAAGCCGCCAGCCCGAAGGCTGCCACGATCAGCAGGGCAAAGCCGAAAAGCAATTTCTTGTTACGCCACATACTCTTTCTCCTCCAAAAGTTAGTTAGGATTCGGACCTATGTTGATTGATCGGCGTTGTCTTGTTTTTGGCTCGCTGTTCTGCCTCCCTCTCCGCGCCCCCTCTGGTCGTGGACGGCGCGCCTTCATGATGAACGATCCAAGATTGCGAAATACGACCTGGCTCAGGCTGACAAATAGAGACAGCTACTTGGCCCGGCGGGCCGGCGTGCCCAGCCTGGCATGAGGTCTCCTCCCTCCAAGTTCAGGCATTATAACCGAACAGAACTCTCAACCCTCTCAAGCTGGTCGGGCCGCGGCCAGAGCAGTCTAGCCCGCCGACGCGTTACCAGGAGAGCCGGTAATTCAAAGCGGCCGCGATGTAGCCGTGCTTCAAGCCTTGCATTGAGATCCGGCGTTCCCGCAAGCGGCGGGCCGTAGAGGCGGATATCCAGCCCGGGAGGGCCCGTGATGTCCATCGTTCTTGCCGTAAATCGGATTCGTTCGAAGCCGTGGCCAACAACTTGGCTCGGAGGCCGGTCGGCGGCTCGAGACCCCGCAGGCCGCCTCCCAGCGCTTGGGCAATCCGCCCTTCCGGAGGGTGGGGCCTAGGTCGGTTCATAACCCACCCTTGGCACAACCTGTCCGTCCAGGCCCAGCTGCTGTTTCAGGGCCTGCCGCCCATAATGCAGGCGAGATTTCACGGTGCCAAGCGGCAATTCCAGGATCTCGGCGATCTCGCTAATCGGCAGGTCGTTCAAGTAATGCAGGACGACCACGACCCGTTTCTCTGGCGAGATCGCCTGCAGCGCTCTGCGAATCTCCAGCCAGGCCTCATTCTTCTCGACCTGCTGGGATGGCGAGGGGGGATACTCCCGCGAGAGCCGATCGGCCATCTCATGCAGTGCATGATGCCAGCGGCCCCGGCGTTTCACCCAGGTGTAGGCCATGTTGGCCGCCATCCGGTAGAGCCAGGGTTCGATGGGTCGGGTGGGGTCGATCCGGTGGCCGAATCGGTAGAGCCGAAGGAAGGTGTCGTGCAGCAGGTCGGCCGCGGCTTCCGTGTCGCCGGTGATGGCCAACGCGGTACGGTAGACCAGGAGGCGGTGACGGTCATAAAGACCACCCAGCGCCTCCAGGTCCCCCTGCCTTAGCTGGAGGATCAAATGCTGGTCGCCCGGGTCGGTCACGCCCGACCTCGGGCGTTCTTGTCGTCTACCACTTGTTAAACAAATATACCAGCAAGGCCGGCCGCCGGTTCAAGGAATCTGATCCGGTCCGCAGGGCCGGACTTCCTCGATGTTCCAAAGGGCGCTAAACGCCGTGGAATTGATGCCCAACCCGCAGATCTCAGGCCCGGAGGCGATGACCCGGGGCCGCATATACAGGGGGATGGCCGGCAACCGATTGGCAAAGATCGCCTGGGTCTCTTCGGCCGCAGCCAGATAATCGGAGGATCCCGGCTGCCCGTGCAGCAGGACGGAGCAGGCCGAGTCGTAGCCGGGATCGGTAAACCCCGAAGCGTTAGCGCCAAAGGGGTTCGCGGCGGAAGGGACTTCCCACCCCGCAAACATCTCGCACAACGGACTCACCCAGCCCGGCCAGGCCCAACCCAGGGTCTGGAAGGTACGGCTGAACCCTGGGCCGTCCGGCCAAGGCGCGAAGAGCTCAGCCGCCGGCCGAAACTCGACGATCAGCTCCACCCCACAGGCGGCCAGATCGTCCCGGAAGGTCTCGGCCGCGCTGCGATGGAATCCATCCGGCGACGTCAGGAAAGCAAACGAGAGCTGGGTAGCCGGCCCGACTCCCGCCACCCCCTGCGCCACCCGGGCGGTGGCCGGATCCCCATCGGCATCTATCCAGCCCGCCTCCTCCAAGAGCCGAATTCCTTCCTGAGGATTGAATTCGACCGGTGCCGTCGTGCCGGAATATAAGGGGTGCTCCGGGGACAAGTAGGTCGCCGGAACCGCACTGATCCCATGGAGTACCTGGCTAACGAAGCCTTCCCGATCGAGGCAGGCTGCAATTCCGGCCCGGGTGCGTGGATCGGAAAAGATCGAGGGAAGTCCCGCCGCCGGCACCGGTGCCAGTCCGAATTCGAGCCGTTCCAACTCCGGACCGAGGGCGGTGGACAGCTTGATCCGGCCGCCTCGTTCCAAATCCGCCAACACTGTGAGCGCCCCCTCGTCGAGCAGCTCAATGTCCAGGGCGTCGGCGACTGCCGATTCGTCCAGGACATCGCATTCGCTCGTCAGCAACTGCTCGATACTGCCGGTCGACCCATCCTTTATGAAGCGGAAGAGCAGGTTATCAAAGGCGGGCAGCCCTTCGGCCGCTCGAAAATAGTTGGGGTTCTTGCTCAGCTGAATGTCTTCTCCGGCTCGCCACTCTTCGATGATATAAGGCCCCCACCCCAATGGGGTCACGCGGGTCTCATCCGCCCTCAACAAGCCCAAGGCATTCTGGTCCCCGAGCATGTGCTGGGGGAGCGGGCTCCAGAAGTTGGAGAAGTACTCCGAGTCGGTATAGCCGGCGATCCCGGTCCACCGGATGGTCTGAGCATCGAGCGCTTCGTACGTGGCGGTCCGATCTACTTGAGTTTTCGGAGTGGGGGTGTCGACCTGGCGGTCCAATTCAAAGGAGAACACCGAATCTTGTGCAGTAAGTGGTTGGCCGTCGGACCATTCGACCTCAGGCCTCAGCCGGAAGTCAACCACCATGCGATCCATGGAGACTTGCCCGCCCGCATACCTTTGCATGCACTCTGGCGAATTGCAGCCGGCCGGCGAATACCGATCGCCGCGAGTCAGAATGGCGGGCTGCAAACGCTCGGGATTGAAGTACGGATCACCCTCTACTACGGATACGGGTTCGACCCGCGCGTCGCCATCGACCAGGCTCGGAATCTTCTCCAGAACGACCGGTTCGTATTGATAGCTGCGCACGTCAACCGGTCCATCATAGATTGCCTGCAGGACCGTCTCCGCGGCCCGGCCGGTTTCACCATACAAATACTCGGCACCGTACCGGTACAGCGACTCCGGTTCCTGCCCAAGGCAAACAATGAGGGTGGTTGGCAGTGGTTCAAGAGTCGCGACCGGTTCAATGGGGCCGGCCCCTGCCGTCGCCCGCGGGGTGAAAGGTATGTCCAGCTCGATCGGCCGGGAGCAGGCCGCGAGCAGGATCACGAGGCCAAGGCCGGTCCCACGCCGACTGACCGTCTCAAGATCCATCGGGGGCCTCATCGTCTTTTCCGATCTGACGCAGCAGTTCCTGGTCGTGCTCTGAGAGATCGGCCGCAGCCAGCAGGTCGGGTCGCCGTTCCAGGGTTCGGCGCAGCGATTGCTCTCGGCGCCAGGCCGCAATCTTGGCATGATCTCCCGACCGAAGCACAGCAGGGACCTCCCAGCCCCGATACTCGGGCGGTCGGGTGTAATGGGGACCCTCCAACAGGCCCTCGGCATGCGAGTCCTGCGCGCTGGCGTTCTCATCCCCCAAGGCACCAGGCAGCAGACGGACGACTGCATCCACGATCACCAGGGCCGGGAGCTCTCCACCGGTCAGCACATAGTCTCCAATCGAGATCTGGTCGGTGGCCAAGTATTGTCCGACCCGCTCGTCGACCCCTTCATACCGCCCGCAGAGCAGCACCAGCCGCGGCTCGCTTGCCAGATCGGAGGCGAGCGCCTGGTCGAATACCCTTCCCTGCGGGGTGAGCAACACAATACGGCTGGCCGCCAGTTCCGAGCCCAAGACACTTTCGACTGCGGCGAAGATGGGCTCAGGTTGCATCACCATCCCTCCCCCTCCTCCATAGGGCTCGTCATCTGTCGTGTGATGCCGATCGGTGGCGTAGTCCCGGATGTTGTGTAGCTGGATCTGAACCAACCTCGCGGCTTGAGCCCTGGCCAACACGCTGGAAGCGAGGTATGGCCGCATTGCATCGGGAAACAACCCAAAGATGTCAATCCGCATCGCAGTTCATTGCCTGCAGGCTTCTGGGACCGCTGGGGTCGACTTGCCCCCGCCCGGCCATCAGGCTCGCCGACGGGCTCGCACGGTCAGCGCTCCGAGGATGAGTGCGCTGGCACCCAGCCCGATCTCGGCAGCCTGAAGAACCGCCCTCCTGCGGCTCGAATCCACTTCGGTGGTTGTCAGCGCCTGGGTTTCGGTCGAAGCCACCTGCCCCGAGACCGTGTCTCCAAGCGGCTCGACCTCGGCTTGCGGCTCGGCTTCGTCCCCAGGCTCAGAGGCAAAGAGGGCCGCGTCCGCCTCGTCCGCTGCCGCAGCCTGCTCGCCGACCCCTGCTTCGGCCGTCTCTTCCTCACCGGCTCGATACTTCAACGCCTCTGGGTGGGCCGTCCCGGTTGGTGCCGCAGAAGCGACTTGCGCTTGTGCGAGATCTTCGCTATCGGCTGGCGCCCCGGCGGCCGCCTCCGCGGCTGGGGTCGCCTCGGGCGCCAGCTCAAGCTGCTGATCCAGCGCAGGGGCCTCCACCGCCAGCTCCGGCTCAGCGGCGGGCGCCGCGAACTCACGGCTTGCCAACAACGCCGGTGCAGCGGCTCGGGCCATCAGCAGATCGGCTCCGACCACGACCAGGAAACTCAGAGTCGCCAGTGCGGTGCCCAGCTGCAGGAACGGGTAAGCGGTTCGCCGATTAACGGCCCCTGGCTGGAGGGTGAAGCTGCGCGGAGGCCGGATTTGAGGGAGTGAGCTCAGCACCCGAACCGTCGCCCGCAGCTCCTGCAGCTCGAGCCTCAACTGCGGGTCTTGACCAAGCCGCGCCTGGAGGCGGGCGGCCTCGCTCCGCTCCAAGCGGCCATCCAGATAGGCCGAGAGCTGTTCAGTATCGCGGGTTGAACCCTGACCCTGTTTCCTCATGGGACGGCTTCGTTCTGGAGACGAAACTCGGCGGGCAGGAGTTCCCCGTAGGCTTTCAGGCACTCCCGCAGCTTCGCCCGGGCGCGTGCCAGGCGGCTCTTTACGGTCCCCAGTGGTTTGCCGATAGAGTGGGCCGCTTCGTCATAGTCAAGGCCCTGGACGTCGACCAAGACTGCCACGATCCGAAACTCGGGTTGCAGCCCATTGAGACAGTCTTGAATCGCATCGATCAGCTCGAGCCGCTGGACCGCCGCCTCGGGGTTGTCGGCCAGTTTGGTCGAGCCGACCGATCCTTCGTCCTCCGAGTCCTCGACGAGCGCCTCCAACGAGACGGCGGGTCTGCGTTTTCGACGTCGCAACTCGTCGTAGCAGGCATTGGTGACGATCCGCAGCAGCCAGGACCGAAAGGAGCCTCCCCGATACCCGCTCAGGCTGCGATAGGCCGAGATGAAAGCCTCTTGGGTGGCATCCGCTGCAGCGGCCTCCTCCCCCATGACCCGAAGGGCCACGTTGAATGCCAATGCTTGGTATTCCAGCACGAGCCGGTTGAAGGCGTCCAACTCGCCGCGCTGCGCGGCGTCGATCAGCGCGGGTTCGTCCACGGCTCGGTCATAATAACCCAAAGAAAGCAAACAGGGGCCAGCTAGGCTGGCCCCTGTACGATCCATGGTACTGCTCGGCTCAGCCTTCTTCCACGATGATCACCCCGGCCATCGCCGATCCTCCCGGTCCGCCGTGGAACCGGCAGTAGTAGGCGAAGGTCCCGGCCTCATCGAAGGTGTAGCTGAAGCTACCACCGCTGGAGAGGGTTCCGCTCTCGAAGAGGCCATCGTCAGAGGTCACCGTGTGGGGCAGGTTGCCGTTGTACATCCAGGTGATCGTCGTCCCGACCGGGACGGTGACCTCCTTCTCGCGGAAGTTCACATCCACTACCAAGACCGTGACCGGTCCGGCACTGGCCTCTTCCGCCAGCAACTCGAACGCGGTCATGACAACGTAGCCTCCGATGTCGGTGATCGGCAGGTCGTCGCCGGGGAAGTTGTACTCTCCGAGCACGCCGGCGTCCAAGTGCAGCATGGCATAGAGAATGGGCGTCGCCTGCGCCTGGTCGATCTCAACCACGATATTCAGATTGTGGCCTACCCCAACCGGCGCGAAGCCGATCACCGGGCCGGGGGAACCGCTGACATCAGTGTGGATGGCAATCCAGCCGGCCTCGGCTGCGCTCACCTTGTCGATTGTGACGGTTCCTTCGGCCAGTACTTGATCGCTGGCGGCGACGAACGGGGCGATTTCGAAGGTGGCATTGAACGGTACATTGACCGGCGCCTCGCCGGCGAACACCGGAGCATCCGCTCCGGGAAACTCGTAAACTCCGGCCGCCCCCTCGTCGAGGTGCAGCATGGCGAACAGTTGGCCAGTTGCCTGGCTTAGATCGATCGCGACCCCCACTTCGGGGTTGTAGCCGACGATCACCGGCGACTGTCCAATCACCGGGCCCGGGGCACCACCCTGGCTGATATGGATGACCAACCAACCCGGCGCAGCCGCCATGACCGACTCAATGCTCACGTTCCCTTCGCTGACATCCTGATCCGTCACGGTTACCGATGGCTCGATCGGAAAGCTGGCGTTGAAGGGTACGTTGACCAGCTGGTCCCCGGCTGTGACAGGCACATCGGCACCCGGGAACTCGTACTCACCGGCCGCGCCCGCATCGACGTGGAGCATGGCGAATAGCTGCCCGGTGGCCCGCGACAGATCGATGTCGACCTGAATGTCTGCGTTCGCACCAGTCAAGACCGGGGCCTGGCCAATCACCGGACCGGGAGCCCCATTCTTGGTGGTATGGATGACCAGCCACCCGGGTTCGGCCGCAACGACCACAGGTATGGAGACCGTTCCACCACTGACGTCTTGATCGGTCACCGTGACCGATGGGGTGAGCTCAGCGGTCGGCAGGGGCTCGACCGTCGGCGCGGCAGGGGTCGCCTGTGCGCAGCCGGCCAGCAGCAGCCCCAGCCCGCCAAGCAAAGCATCAATCCTCCTATTAATCATCACTCCTCCTTAGGTTGTTGTGATAGTTCGGTACGGTAATCAATACGAGTGCGGCGGGCCGGCTGGATCTGTCTTAATCACCCTCTCACTCCTCGGGCAGCTCGACAAAGACCACGATCCTGAGCTGGACCGCTGCAGTGCCGCTGGGCATGAGGATCTCAATCTCCATTCCCCAGGGGCCGAACATGAGCAGATCCAAGCTTGTCAAATAGTGCCCGCTCTCCTGCTCGATCGTCCGCGGCTGGAATGGGCCATGGGCCATCGAGAGCATGTCGTAGGTGATCTCGATTGCCGCCCCACGCACGGGCCGCCCGGCTGGATCAAACAAGTACAGATCGAGTAACGGTTGAACGGATAGGCCAATCGGCGGGTACGGATCCACCGTGATCTGGACCGCTAGGTCATCGGTCAGCTGCACCGATTCTCCGTTCTCGATCGGGGTCGGCTCCCCATCCAGGATCAGGTAGAGCTGTGAGGGATTCTCGGTTGGGGCTAACTGTGGCGAGGCAGTCGATTCGGCGGGCCGGATCTCAGTCGCGGAGAGATTGGCGCCTTGATCCGGGGTGGAAGAACCAGCAGGTTCGACCGCGGTTGCCAGGCGGCCGCCGCAATCAGTCAGCAATAGGAGAAGAGCGAGCCACGGCCGCGCCTCACGGATGGCGAAGCTCACGAGTTTGGAGGTCGAGCAGCCTCAGGGGGAGTGATCGAAATCGGCCCCGATAATCCGCGGGCCGGTCGGCGACTGGCTGCCGGTGTCGGGTTCGACGGTGACGCCGAATCCCAGTACTTCACCAAGCGGTACAGGCGATCTGATCAGCACGGAGATCAGGTCCTGGGAGGCGCTTGTCCTAAACAGTGCCCCCGTTGAGCGGGTGCCGTCCGGGTTGAAGAGCCACAACTGGTAGGCCTGATCCTCGGCCAAGGGCGGCAGTCCCCAGACGTTGAAGACGGCCAGCGGGAAGTTCTCTTCGTACACGAAGGTGCCCCAGACGCTTTCTTCCTGCACGAACGCGGTCTGGGAGGTGGAGTAGCTGGCCAGGGCCAAGGCGGTCTGACTAGCCTCTTGCTGAGCGAGCAGCTCCTGGCCGCGCTCGGCCAGCCTGCGAGTCTCCAGGATGAGGGCTCCGTTCAGGACCAGCAGCGCGACCGCAAGGGCCGCGAAGCCAAGCTGCGGAGCTCGGATGATGCCCGGGCGCCGAGGCGATCGAAGGCTTCGGGGATGCCCGGCGAGCCGGGCGGCTAGGCTGCCCCTCAAGCCCGAGGAAGGAGCGACCGGTGTCGCCAGGTGCAGCAGTCCTTCCGTGACCAGCTGATATTCAACCAGCTCGGCCCGGCACACTTGGCAGGTGCCGAGGTGAGCTTCCAGCTCGATCCGCTCGTCGGAATCCAAGGCCCCCATGACGTACGCGGCGAGCAGTTGTTGCTCCTTGTGCGCCATCGGCCGTTCTTCTCCTTCCATGTATTAACGCCGGCCCGACTGATTCGGATCTGTCGCCCAGGCCCGACGCAGTTTGTCCATTCCGAGCCGAACCCGGGTCTTTACGGTTCCAAGCGGGATTCGCAGGTGTTCCGCAATCTCTCGCTGAGACAGCCCGTGGTAGAAGGCCAACTCGATTGGGTGGCGCTGTTCGGCGGGAAGATCGGCCAGGGCGAAGCGCAGACTCCGCCAGCGGGCTTCTTCGGTCCGGCTGGATTCATCAGGGATTGCTTCCAAATCCTCACCGGGATTGTCGCTCTCCGAGGGAGGCGGAGCCCGGGAGTCGAGACGAAATCGGTCTAGCGCCAGCCGCCGGGTGATGGCCAGCAGCCAGGAAAGCACCCGACCCCGGTCCGGGTTGAAGGTCTGGGCCCGGGTCCACAGCCGGAGGAACGCGTCCTGGGTCACTTCCTCGGCGGACATCGCGTCTCGCATCATCCGCAGCGAAAGGCCGTGGACTCGGACCGCGTATTTGTCGTATAGAGACAAGAAGGCCCGCCGATCACCCTGAGCGACCTGCTGCATCAGGGTGGCATCGTCGGGCAGGCTGGTTCCGCTCACGCCGGGCAGGATTATACCCGCCGCTGCCGGTGGCTTCCCGCTCGGGCCTGTGCCCACGCATTCCGCGCGTAGCGGCACAAAAGAAACGACCCGCCGCGCCGCCCTTCCGGGCAATGGCGGGCGGGTCTCGGCCGATACAGGCCGACGAGATTACTTCCAGGTTGCGAAAACGCCCCCCATGACGCCGTGCACGAGGAGCTGGTAGGCCGCCAGCAAGAACCAAGCGCCGAGCGGCGGTCCAGAGAAGGTCGTGAAAACGAAGGTGGCCGTGGCACCCAACCCGATGAAGACCACTGCCCCGGCCACGAGTCCATCGACAAAGGTCTCGGCCCCGAAAGCCGCGATGACCATCGCCAGGACGACCATCGTGACCAGCGAGGCCACCGCGGTCACTGCGTACATCGACGGGCTGGCCTCGATGTCTTCTCGCTTCTTTCCGATGATGCGCAACCAGGTGTTGCCAAACAATGGGCCGTACCACAAGAATCCCACTACATTGCTGACAACCACCCCCACGACGACTGCCAACCAATTGATTCCCGACATACTCACCATAAGCTGCCTCCTCCTAG
>CAZPZD010000002.1:102743-104086 GCA_964590515.1 uncultured Anaerolineaceae bacterium
TGCTACCGCATGCTGGGATCCGTGCTGGATGCCGAGGATCTGGTCCAGGAGACATTGTTGCGGGCTTGGAAAAATCTAGACTCATTTGAAGGGCGGGCCTCGCTTCGAGCCTGGCTCTACAAGATCGCCACCAACGCCTGCCTGGACGAGCTGGCCAAGCGGCCGCGGCGGGGTCTGCCGCCGGATCTGTATCCGGAGGCCGATCCGGACGACCCTCTGGCGGCCGCGGTCTCCGACCCGATTTGGCTGGAACCCTACCCGGACAGTTTGCTGGGGTCGATCCGCCACGATCCCGCGGCTCGGTACGATCTGTGGGAGAGCATCACCCTGGCCTTCCTGATCGCGCTGCAGACCCTCCCACCCCGCCAACGAGCAATCTTGCTGCTCCGGGATGTCGTCGGATTCCGAGCGAGTGAAGTTGCTAGTTTGCTAGAGGATTCAGTGTCGGCGGTGAACAGCGCTCTCTATCGTGCCCGCTTGAGGCTGGCGGAGCGCTATTTGGACCGAGGGATTCCTTCCCCTTCGATCGACTCCTCCCAGCGGCAGCTGCTCGAGCGCTATCTGACCGCCTGGGAGGCCGCTGATATCGATGGACTGGTTGCGCTCTTGAAGGAGGATGCCAGCTTCCCGATGCCTCCGCTCCCAACTTGGGTGAAGGGCCGGGAGGCCATACGCGAATTCGTTTCCCGACACATTCTCGACGGGGAGGCCCGCGGACGCTGGAGGCTGATCGCGACTGAGGCCAATGGCCAGCCGGCCTTTGGCTGGTATCGCCGGCGATCAAGCCAATCCGGTTTCACGGCGTTTGCGATCCAGGTCGTTACGATTGAGGGTGGCTGGATCTCGGATGCGACGACCTTTGGGTTCCCGCAGCTCTTCTCGGCCTTTGGCCTGCCCCCCGAGCTCGGGTCGGACGGTCGGATGGAACAGCCTGCGGCATCTGGATCCGCACTGCTTGGCGGTTAAAAGAAAAGCTCCTTGGCGATGACCTACTCTCCCAGGCCGTTACCAGCCAAGTACCATCGGTGCTGGCGGGCTTAACTGCCGGGTTCGGGATGGGACCGGGTGTACCCCCGCCGCTCTAATCACCAAGAAGCAATTCAACGAGTTGAATTACTCTCGACTGAATAGCGAACCATTGGATCATCGAAGAACGCCAAGTTCTCCGCACCACCGTTAAGCCCTCGGCCATTAGTACGGCTTAGCTGAACGCATTGCTGCGCTTACACTTGCCGCCTATCAAGCAGGTAGTCTTCCTGCGGCCTTACTCCCTTACGGGATGAGGGATCTAATCTTGGGGCGAGTTTCCCACTTAGATGCTTTCAGCGGTTATCTCTGCCAGA
>CAZPZD010000003.1:0-35097 GCA_964590515.1 uncultured Anaerolineaceae bacterium
CATGCTCCATGTCGATGTAGGCCACCAGCCCGCCCAAGCGCTGGGCTTCCGCCGCGATATGCTGGCAGAGGGTGGTCTTGCCCGAAGCTTCCGGCCCATAGATCTCGCTCACCCTCCCGCGGGGAATGCCGCCGATCCCGAGGGCCAGATCCAAGGGCAAGGATCCGGTGGGGATTGCCTGGACCGCCAGGTGGGTGGCCTCCCCTAACCGGATCACGGCGCCCTCACCGAAGCGTTTGACGATTTCCCCCAACGCTCCGCTAAGCACTTCCAGTCGTTCATCGGGTCCTGCCTTTCCGTTGTCCATCTCGCTACCTTCCTCTCTAGAACGTATGTTCAGCTCATTCTAGCACAATAGTTCTATTCGTCAAGCGGGCAACTTGCTCGCCGAGGTAGGAAATGGCGATCCGTAGGATCGTGAGCAGGTTGAAGTTTAACAAGTGGCGGCGCCAGAAGAGCTCCCGCTTGTCGCAAACCGTCGACACGCTGAAGGCGCGGACTTCGCCCCGCAGGCGATCAAACTCGTCTCCTTCGGTTACCCCCCGGTCAACCAACTCATCCAGGCGATCGCGCAGCGCCCTGGCGAGCCGGATCCGGCGGGCCACCTGCTCGCCACGGGCAGAGGAGATCCGCCCGTAGCGAACTTTGAGCGCGTTCAACTGCTCCCCCGCCTCATAGGTGGCCTCCACTAGCTGCTCCCGGGTCATCCAGCGGGTCTCGTAATTCAGGATTCGTTTCCAGGTTGGTTGAACCAGCAGCTGGCGATGTTGTTCCAGGGTTCGGGCGAGCACTCGGTAACCTACCCGCTCCGGATCTTCGAACCCCCTGCTTCCCGGATCGAGGAACGGGCCCAGCGGAGAGATGAAACACGACAGCCGCCTATCCGAAATCTGGAAGAGGTGTTCGCAGTAGCCGATCGTCTCACGCACCGATTCCTGGGTCTGCTGTGGGAGGCCGATCAGGAAAAAGACATCCACCCGTTCGCAGCTTAGCCGCAATGCCTCCTCGATCACGGTCTCCATTTGACGATTGCTATGGTTGACGGTCTCGTCCTGCGCCCGCCGGATGCCCTCATCGTGGCTCTCCGGGGAGAGCTCCAAACTCCAGTGTTTCACAGACCGGTCAATGTCCTTCAAGTATTGCAGGGGCGGCATATCAAAGAGCTCGAAAACCACTTGGTTTCGAATCCGGGTGCCGCGCAACCGCTCCAGGACCTCGGCCGCGTAGAGCTCACCGGGTTGGCGCAAATCGCCGACCAAGAAGATCGGTCCGCGAGAGAGCCGGCTGATCTCGGTCATATTGGCGACGAGGTTGGCCGGACTCCGAAAAACCGGGGCGCTGCGGGCATTGAGCAGGCCGCACGCCGAGTTAGATCCTCCGCAGGAGACACACTCATGGGCACAGCCTTTGACGGTGAAGACCGCAGTGATGGGGTTCTGCCACCAGCCGTTAAATGGGAGAACGCTCTGAAGGTCCCGATAGCGCAATACCATCCGTACCATTCGATCTGGCCGCAGATCGACATGGTCGAGCGAGCCAGGCACGAACCCCTTTGGATTGATCCGGGTCTTCCCATCTGCTTTCCAGGTGAGATTGGGCACGTCCGCCGGGGACCGGCCCGCCCTTAACCGCACCATCAATTCGTAGAGCGCCGGCTCCACAGAGTCGCCGCGCAGGACGAAATCGACCGCTGGATACTGGATCAGTTCGGCGTGGTAGTAGGTTGCCGACAGGCCGCCGAAAACGATCGGGGTCTTGGGGTGAATCTCCCGAATCAGCTTGGCCACCTCGATCGATCCATGGGCATGCGGCAGCCAGTGCAGGTCGAGGCCGAAGGCGAGCGGATGGAGCCTGGAGAGGAAGGCTGGCACATCGAAGTTCGGGTCGTTCATCATCCGCAGCGCCAGATTCACGACCCGCACCTCGAACCCGCGTCCTTCCAGGTACGCCACCATCGTAAGAAATCCCAACGGGTACATCTCGAACACCGGCGAAGACGGGATCAGATCGCTGATTGGACCGTACAGAATTGATTGCTGCCGGAAATCGTAGACGCTCGGCGGGTGGAGCAGGACGAGGTCAGCTTGAGCCATAGTTCCTAGAGCGGTTGGTCGCCAGGCCCGCAGTTAAAGTCGGAAGTCTTCGGATGGCCTCCCAATCGAGGACTCGCAAGTGTTTCCAGAGCTGGGCCTCGGTCACCCGATCGGCGAAATCCAGCCAGTCGCGTTCCAGCGCCGCCCAGCGGGCAGCCGGGACCCACAACCACAGGTGCAGTTGGCGGTTCAATCGGGCGGCAAGCCTCTCGCCGACCTTCAGGGTTCTGGCGAGCTGATAGTGCGAGTTGCAGGGCGGCGAGCCCGAGTCGGGGGTTGGCCGGGACCCCAGGGCAAGCAAGTCGCTAAACAAGGCTGCCGGAGTTTCCCAGTAGCGGCAGCCGGCTGTACTCGGCAGATGAATCTCGGGACATCGAACAGAGAGATATCTTCCGCATCTTCCGAGGCCTCCGTTTCGCTTGGCTTCGACTAAGACCAGGTCATGCTCGCCTAGCAGGAACAGGTCGACTTCGGTCTGCTGGCCGCTCCCATCGACAGCCTCCAGAACGGCGTCCAGCCCGGGCAACCGCTCACCCCCTACCTCGTAGCCCCAATAGTATGGGCTGAGCGCCTCTTCCCTCAGTTCCAATTGCGAGCCCCATAATGGGCGCAGCTCAAGCAGAGACCGAAGAGAAAGGGTCGGTTGCGCTCGGGGATAGACCAGATTCCAGATCAGGGAACTTTCAGACTGCGGATGGCGCAGGTCATGGAGAATGCGCTGAGGCAGGACACCAAAGACCGGCTCCGCGGAGCCGGCCAGTACGCCATCCAGCCTGGGACGGGAAGCTCGGCGGACGGTCAGAGGGCGGCCTCACTCAGTGCCTCGTTAAGCAATTCGAGAGCCGGGATCAGCAAGTACGCCTCCGCCTCGAGGGAGGGAGCGAATCCCATCTCCTCCTGCCCTGCCAACCGGCTGGCAATCCGATTGAGCAGGGTGGCCACCGCCGGTGCGGCATCGAGGTAGCCGATGGCGGCGAGGGCATGTGCTGCGGAGACCCGGATTTGAATGTCGGCCTTGCGATCTTGCAGGATATGCAACAAGGTCGCACCCGAGAATGAACACTGATCGAGCACCAGGTGGACCAGCGCGGTATGACCCGGAGAGGCAGCCGCGACCTGCAAGAGTCCATAAATCTCCCGACGGCGGAGTTGGTTCAGACTGTGTCGCAACCAGCGCCCCACCGGCTCGGGGCTGGCAGCCGTCCCCGCAATGACTTCTGCCAAGGCGACCACAAACTCCCGGCGCAGCTCCAGATCTCGCTCACCCGCTCCACGCACCAGCAGCGCGGCGGCCAGCGGCGATCGGCGGTGGTGGTCCGCCTCTATCAATCGTCGCAGCCCGACCTGCCGCATCGGGAGATCGGGTCCCGTCAGCTGCAGCAAAGAATCCAACAAATCGGGCAGCTCATCCTTCCGCAACTCAGACAACTGTTCTTCTGGAATCAGACGACCCTGCGACATTTGGCGGGCGATCCCCAGTTATTGCTGGGCAACCTCCATAATACGCAAGAATTCAGCGACGGAGTCCAACGACTTGAACTGGATCAAGTACGCCTCATCGCCGGACTCTTCGAGCCGGCCGAAGTCCGACATTGCCTGGATCAGCTGTAGCGCCCCGGCAGTGATCCCGAGTTCTGGCAGCTCAGGGCCGATCCCGGGGTCGACCGCCAACAGCAGGGATAGACTCGCTCCAGGCCGCCGGACTTGTCTCGGCATTCTTCCATGCCAGGTGAGGCAGTCCGCGCTTTGCCCCTCGCCGACGATCACCGCGATCCTGCCCAGGCTGTGGTCTGTCGTAGACCCGCGGGCGAAATAGAGACCGAGCAACAGGGTTTGCCCGGGTCTCAGGCGACCCAGGATGGCCTCCGCAACCGGAGTAACCCCGGCCTTCGGTTCCAGGGTCAGCCTCGAAGCCGTCGACCATACCGAAAGTCCCGGTAATCGCCAGGTCGGCTTCTTGAAGTCCAACCTGCGCTTCCGCTGAAGGGTCTTGACCAGCTTGGCGGGCTGGCTCGGAGTCGGATTGGGGGGAAAGGGCTTGATTTCAAGCAGGTGAGCCGCAATCGCTGCCCCGATCTCCCAGCGGACCGCCTCGGCTCCTACCCCGGCGAGCCCGCTGACGGCCTGGAGCACCAGGACCGGTGCATCCTTCTCCTGCCACTCGTCGACCGCCCTATCCAAGCCGCCGCTCGTTCGCAGGTAGACCATGGCCGCGTCTCCCAGGGCCATCTCGACCGGCACAGTTGACAGGATCGAGAGGCGGCTTCCCACACCTCGAGCGGATGCTTCAGCTGCGAGCCAGTGTGCCAGCGCTGTGAGCGGGGGATCGGCGACCAGTCCAATCCGGTGGACGCCACTTGCGGCCCCCGCCGCGAGAAACGCACCGAGCTGCAATCCAGGGTTGCGGGCCGCCGGGCGTCCTGCCCCAGATTGCCCGCGCATCTCGACAGCACCCCGCAGCAGCTCCGAAGGGGAGCCCCCGAGCAGCGCCGCCTGCAGCAGCGCAAGCAAGACCGGCAATTCCGGTGGCATCTCGACGATCTCCCGGAACGCGCGGCCCCGGGCGACGGCCTCCAGGCTCGATCCGCCCGCGGCCAGGGCTATGAATCTCTCCCCCGCTTGATCTTGAAGTTCCGCCCGCGCCCGCTGCCAGGTTAGCTCCAGGCCCGCCCGTTCGATCGATTCGCTCCCGGCCAAAATGAACAGGGTCGAGGCGATTGGCGTGCCGGCAGCAAACGAGCGAAGCTCCTCCGGATCAATCGATTCCAGCGGAAGGATCTCAAACCCAGAGTCAGACCCCACGATAGCTTTGATCGCGCCCAGCGCGCCCACCGGCCCGATCCAACCGATCTTCCGCACACCTTTGCTGCGGGCATCGGTGGTCAGCGTCTCGAATCGGTTAACCAGCTCGCCAAGGTCCAGGTCCAGCCAGCCCAGCCCCCCGGCCAGTTCGGCGCCTCGTTTGGATTCGCCCCATAAGCTCGGATCTCTTCTCCAAAAGCGGCCGGCGACCCGGTCTCGGTCCAGCCGTTTCAGCGCATCGGCCATCGCTGGGGCGCGCGGTCCGAGTTCCTGTTGCATATTGCTTGCCCGCTCAGCGACGACTTTCAGCAGCGATTCGAACGAGTGGGCGAACTTGCGAACACCATCCGCCTCCAGTTCTTGGGTGATCGCCTCCATAGAAATTCCAAGTTCAGCCAGGGTGTCCAGCTGCGCCCGGGCGACCGCGAGATCCTTTTCCAGGGTGAGCTCTACCTTGCCGTGGTCGCGGAACAGATTCAGGGTGTTTGGAGGGAGGGTATTGACGGTTCCCCTCCCGATCAGTTGCTCAACATAAAGGACGTCCGAATACGCGGGGTTCTTGGTACTGGTCGAGGCCCAGAGCGGCCGCTGGGTGCGGCCTCCGACCTCGTGCAGCCGGCTGAAGCGCGGGTTGCCAAATGCTGCTTTGAACTGGGCGTAGGCCAGCTTGGCGTTGGCGATCGCGGCCTTTCCGAGCAGAGCCAACGCTTTTTGCGAATGTGCTCCTTCATCTCGAAGGATGGCTTCCAGTTTTCCGTCCACCGCGGTGTCCACTCGCGACACGAAGAAGGAAGCTACCGAAGCGACTCGGTCGATCGGCTGCCCTGCCTCCACCCGGCGCTCCAGCCCACGCAGGTAGGCTTCCATTACTTGTGAGTACCGCTCCAGTGAGAAAACCAGGGTCACGTTGACATTGATCCCTTCGAAGATGGCCTGCTCGATCGCCGGGACCCCACCCTCGGTCGCGGGAATTTTCACCATGAGGTTGGGCCGGTTCACCGATTCCCACAGCCGCCGCGCTTCCTCCAGGGTCCCCTGAGTGTCATCTGCGAGCCGCGGGCTGACCTCGATCGACACAAACCCGTCTTTCCCGTCGGAACCCTCGTAGAGTACCAGG
The DNA here is from genome assembly GCA_964590515.1 of uncultured Anaerolineaceae bacterium. GTDB lineage: Bacteria > Chloroflexota > Anaerolineae > Anaerolineales > E44-bin32 > JADFRG01. The sequence continues at coordinate 6,013 of CAZPZD010000003.1, forward strand.
AACAGATCGCTGGCGGCTCGAACATCGTCCACCGCCAGGGACTCAAAGATCAGCTCCGGCTCCCATCCGGCCTGAGCGAGAGGCCGAATCGCGTCGTTGTAGAGGTCGGACCGGGCGATGGCTTCTTCGAAGATGGTGGGGTTTGAGGTCATCCCGCGGAGTTCACCAGCCTCGATCAACCCCGCAAGCTGGCCGTTCGTGAGCAGATCGCGGCGGATGAAATCCAGCCAAATGGACTGCCCAAGCTCGTGGACTTGTTTAATGGCGTTCATATGCTTCAAACCGAAGCTAGGTGCCTTGACGATCCGGCTCGGGTTGGCCAATCAGCTCTCGACCCGTCTGTACGATTCGGTCAACCGTCAGTCCAAGCTGGCGGTAGATCTCCTCATAGGGGGCCGATGCTCCAAACCGATCCAGACCGATCACGACTCCCGAGTCGCCTACCCACCGTTCCCAGCCAAGGGGTGAGGCCGCCTCGATTGAAATCCTGGCCCGGATCTGCCCGGGCAATACGCTCTCGCGGTAGGCTGGCTCCTGCTCGAGAAAGAGCTCCCAAGATGGAAAGGAGACCAGCCGCACGGCCAACCCAGTTTGAGCCAGCGCCCGGCCTGCGGTTTCGATCAGGCTGACTTCGGATCCGGAGGCGATCAGGATCAGTTGCGGAGTTCCTGTTCCTAAGTCGGCAAGGACGTAGCCTCCCTTGAGCAGCCCCTCGGCCGACGCGTATCGCGTCCGGTCGAGGACCGGCAGCTTCTGCCGGGTGAGGGCCAGGGCGGTCGGTCCGCCGGTCCGGCGCAGCGCCGCCCACCAGGCGAATGCGGTCTCATTGGCATCGGCCGGACGAATGACGGTCAGATTCGGAATGGCCCGCAGACCGGGCAGTTGCTCAATCGGCTGATGGGTCGGCCCGTCCTCGCCCAAACCAATCGAGTCGTGGGTGAAGACATAGATCACTCGCTGCTTCATCATCGCCGCGAGTCGGAGGCTCGGCCGCATGTAATCCGAGAAGATGAGAAAGGTCCCGCCATATGGAATTAAGCCACCATACAGCGCCATTCCGCTAAGCATCCCGCCCATCGCGTGCTCGCGCACTCCGAAGTGAACATAGCGCCCGATGCGGTGGGTGACTGAGAAGGGAGCCTCTCCGCTGATCTTGGTCAGGTTGGACCCGCTGAGGTCGGCCGAGCCTCCGATCAGCTCGGGCAAGCTCGCAGCCAGAGCGTTGAGGGTCTTTCCCGAGGCCGCCCGGGTTGCCATCCCCTTCTCATCCGGCGGGAACTCGGGGAGGCTTTTCTTCAAGCCGGCAGGCAACTGGGCCCGCTGGGTCCGGTCCCAGGTCTCGCCCAGCTCGGGGTGGGCCCGACGATAGTCCGATAAACTCGCGAGCCAGGCCGACCGAGCCCTCTGCCCCCGGTCGGCGGATTCCCGCATGTGCTTCCGCACATCGTCGGGAACCAGGAATCGCGGGGCTTGCGGCCAACCCAACTTGGCCTTAGCCCCGGCCAGCTCCTGCTCCCCCGGAGGTTCCCCATGGGCCTCGGCGGTGTCCTGCCGGGTGGGAAGTCCGTAGCCAATGTGGGTGCGGCACACAATCAGCGAAGGGCGCGGGTCAGCCTCCGCGGCCACGATCGCGGAATGGATTGCCTCCAGGTCCAGGAAATCATCCAGGCGGCTGACCTGCCATCCGTAGGCCTCAAACCGGGCCGCCCGATCTTCGGTGAAGGCCAAGTCAGTGCTGCCGTCGATCGAAATCCGGTTGTCGTCATAAAGAAACACCAAGCGACCGAGCCGCAGGTGCCCCGCCAGGGAGGCGGCCTCCGAGCCGATCCCTTCCATGAGATCCCCGTCCGAAACGAGGGCATACACGAAGTGATCGACGATCGGATATCCGTCTCGATTGTAAAAAGCGGCCAAGCGCTCCGCCGCCACCCCCATCCCGACTGCATTGGCGAATCCCTGACCCAGCGGTCCGCTGGTGGTTTCTACTCCGGGCGTCTCGCCGTGCTCCGGATGCCCAGGGGTCAGACTCCCCCACTGCCTGAATCTCTGGATCTGCTCCATGGGTAGGTCATAGCCTGTGAGGTGCAGCAGCGCGTACAACAGCATCGAGCCGTGCCCGGCCGAGAGAACGAACCGGTCCCGGTTAGGCCACTTCGGATCTGTTGGATCAAATCGCAGGTGACGAGTCCAGAGCACGTAAGCCAGGCTGGCGGCCCCCATCGGGAGTCCGGGATGCCCCGAGTTCGCTTGCTGAACCGCGTCGGCTGCCAGGAATCGGATGGTGTTGATGGAGCGAGTGGCGAGGTCCGAATCAGTCATCGGCTGCGCCCCTCTTGCTGAGTGTCGCCGACCCGAGCGGGTATCCACTGCTTGAGCTCCCTCAGGCAGGCAGAGGCGAGTTTGTGTGCGACGTCGGCCTCGCAGTACTGAACCTGCGCGCCGGCCGCCCGCAGTCGCTCGACGTCCTTTCGAGCCACCGTCACCGGGATCAGCGGGTCGCGGGCGCCGTGGCCCCAGAATACCGGAAGCCCACGCAGCGGGCTCAGGTCACCTTGCGGGAGATGGCCGGACCCCACCGCAATCGCCGCCGGCGGAACCGACAGTCCCGCCTCGCCGCTCATCGCCGCGGCGAAGGCCATGGCTCCCCCCTGACTGAACCCGAACAAGACCAACCTCCGCCGATCCAGCCTGTGGCTGCGGACCAAGAAGGTCAAAAAGCTCTCCAACATTCGCACCGATTCGGCGAACTCCTCCAGATTCGGCGGCCACGCTCCGAGCTGCGGCAGCCACCCGTAACCCCCGGTCGAATGGAGATAGGGCGCCCGGGGGGCGGCGATCAGACCTCCGCTTGGAAGGGCCGGCTCGAGTTCCCAAATCGCCTGTTCGTCGCCGCCCAAACCATGCAGCATGACGATCGGCGGAATCTCCAACTTCGTGGCAGCCCGAATTCGGGATACGAGCGGAGAGGGGTCGACCCCGACCTCAGCGGTACTCGTCATTGGGTCGAATTCATCGGTTCAAGCAGGGTACGGACAATCAGCTCGGCGTCTTCCAAGGGATCTTCCTCGTGAGGCAAGCGATGGTCCGTGGTTACTTGCTGACGCAATCGGGCGGCTGGCTGGCGCAGCTCTGCCGGTCCGTCCTGCTCCAGCCACCCCAAGAGATCATAGGCGCTGCGGTATGGAGGATCGCCTTGGCGGGTGAGGAATGCGGCGACCGCCCAACCGGCCGCCCTGCGGGCGGAAACCCGGGCCCGGCCTTCTTTTCCATTCTCGCGAGCCGCGCGGGCGTAGCTGAGTTCGGTCGCGATCCTCAACCGGTCCGGCTCACGCCTCACAGGGTGAGTTGGCCGCCGCCGCGGGAGAGGTGCTCGAGAAATTCTTGCCGGGTCAAGGGATTCGTGGAAAACGTGCCACACAGCGCGCTGGTGATCATGCGTGCGTTGGCCTTCTTGACCCCGCGCATCATGGCGCACAGGTGCAAGCCTTCGACGACCACCCCGACCCCGTGCGGGTGCAAGGAGGTATCCAAGAAATCGGCGATCTGGCGGGTCATCCGTTCCTGGACCTGTAGCCGGCGGGCGAATAGATCGACAACCCGCGGGATTTTGGAAAGGCCGATGATCTTGCCGTTCGGCAGGTAGGCGATATGGGCCCTCCCGAGGAACGGCAACAGGTGATGCTCGCACAGGCTGTAGAACTCGATGTCGCGCACGATCACCATCTCGTCGTATTGCTCGTTGAAGAGGGCATCGTTGATTAACCGCTGTGGATCGGCCCGATATCCGGCGAGCAGCTCATCGTAGGCCCGAGCCACCCGCCTCGGCGTGTCCTGCAGCCCTTCCCGGGTCGGGTCTTCCCCGACCGCGATCAGTAAGTTCCGCACGGCCTCTGCAACCTCGGGCCGGGCGATTCCCACCCCGCCGAGCAGCTCCGCGGCAGCTTCGATCTCGAGTTTGTGTTCTGCCGTGTTGAGATGTTCCTCGATATCCATGGCTCCCCTTTGATGCGGATCCATCGCCTCCCGTAAGCGGCATGAGCTTACCATAACTGATCCGAGAGACCGCCCGGGTACAATTCCCGGATGCCGTCTGACTTCGATCTGCATGGGCACACGGCACTGGTAACTGGCGCCGGACGAAGACTGGGCCGCGCCTTCGCCGAAGCGATCGCCCGCCAGGGGGCCGACTTAGTTGTCCATTACGGCCGATCTCAGGCCGGAGCCGAGGAGACCACCCGGTTCGCCCAGCAGCTCGGGTGCCAGGCAATTGCGATTCAGGCCGACCTCTCCGATCCGGAGCAGGCCTCCGGGTTAATCCAGCGTGCTCTGAACCTGGTTCCTGAAATCGACTTGTTGGTCAACAACGCGGCGATCTTCGAGCCGGTCGGCGCGATCGAGGCTCCGATCGAGAGCTGGCAGCGCCACCTCGACATCAATCTGACCGCTCCATTCCTGATCTCGCAGGCCTTCGCCAAGGCCCGCGACGGGGGGCCCGGAACCATCGTCAACCTTCTTGATTGGCGGTCGCTCTTGCCAACCGCCGATCATTTCCCCTATGCGATCAGCAAGGCCGCCCTCGGAGCACTGACCCGGGGGTTGGCGCTGGCTTTGGCTCCCTCGGTACGGGTCAACGGTCTGGCCCTCGGCGCGATTCTGCCACCTGCCGACGCCCCTAGCGGAGATCCACTCAGCGGAGTACCCGCCGGTCGTTGGGGCACCGTCGAAGAAGCCGTCGAGGGGCTGCTGTTCTTGCTGGGCGGCCCGAATTCGGTGACGGGTGAGATTCTGCAAATTGACGGCGGCCGGCACCTGACCGGATAAGATGAACCCCAAGCCTCCGGACGACTTGATTGTGATCAAAGACTTGCTTCTGCGCGGGATCATTGGGGTCAACGAGTGGGAGCGCGAAACCGAACAAGACATCCTGGTCAACGTTTCGCTCAGTGCCGATCTGAGCCGGGCTGGCCGGACCGACTCCATCGAAGACACGGTCAATTACCGCACGGTGACGAAGAAGATCATCGCCATGGTGGCAGGTACCCAACGATTCACCCTGGAGGCTCTGGCGGCGGATATCGCGGCGATCTGCCTCGCCGAGCCTGGGGTGCGGCGCGCCCGAGTCCGGGTTGAGAAGCCAGGCGCGCTGCGTTTCGCTCGTTCGGTGGGGGTCGAAATCGAAAGAGAGGCCGGCGGCGCTGGTTGAACTGGCCTTCATCAGCATTGGCTCGAACCTCGATCCGGAACACCATCTTCCGCGGGCCATCGAGCAACTGGGACGGCTCGGGCGGCTGCGCGGAATTTCGGGGGTCTATCAGAACCCGGCGATTAGCGGTCGAGTACAGCCAGATTACCTGAATGTAGCTGTGCTGCTTGAAGTGGACCTCTCTCTGGAGGAGCTGCGAGGAGAGCTTCGCAAGATTGAGGCCGATCAAGGTAGGGTGCGTACGGGCGATAAGAATGCGCCGCGAACCATTGACCTCGATCTGTCACTATTTGGCGATCAGGTCTTGAGCGGCGCTGATTACCAGATCCCGGATCCGGAGCTCACCCGGCTGGCCCATCTCGCAATTCCCCTGGCAGAATTGGCCCCCGAGTACCGCCACCCAAGCTTGGACGGGACCCTGCGTCTGATCGCGGACCGCCTGCGTCCCGGATCGAAGCTAGTCCGCCGTTCAGACCTAAGCGAGCAGTTCAGGACGCTGCTGGCTCCGGGTCGCACCCGTGGCCGCTGAAGTCGTTATCTGCGGAGCGGGGATCGCCGGGATTTCTACCGCCTATCATCTGACGGTTGGCCGCGGCCATTCCGACGTCGTGCTGGTCGATGAGCGCCCTCCCCTTTCGCTGACCAGCGATAAATCCACCGAGTGTTATCGGAATTGGTGGCCGGGGCCCGGAGACGCGATGGTGGGGTTGATGAACCGCAGCATCGATATCCTCGAGGCGCTGGCCCGCGCCCACGCGAATTCATTCAACCTGACCCGCCGAGGTTATCTCTTCGCTTCGGCCGACCCGGCCCGGATCGAAGAATTCCGATCACAGGGCCAGGAGGCCGCTGCGCTCGGTGCAGGCCCGCTGCGCGAGCACCGCGGGGCGCCGGGCGATCCGACGTACGTGCCGGCGCCGGCATCCGGGTTCGAGGGCCAACCGACTGGGGCCGACCTGATTACGGACACCTCAAGGATCCGGCAGCTTTTCCCTTACCTCAGTGAAGCCACTGTTGCGGTCCTGCATGCTCGGCGGGCGGGTTGGTTTAGCGCCCAGCAGCTCGGCGTTTTGATGCTCGACAAAGCTCGCGCGGCTGGCCTTCGATTCGTGACCGGCAAGCTGGACCGCGTGGAGCAACGCAACGGCCGGGTCCAGGCAGTGCAGATTCAGACTTCGGAGGGACCAACCCGGGTCGCGCTCCGGCATTTGGTCAACGCCGCCGGCCCGTACCTCAAGCAGGTTGCGGCCATGGTGGGGGTCGAGCTTCCAGTGTTCTCCGAGCTGCACGCCAAGGTGGCGTTCAACGACCGGCTGGGCGCGTTTCCGCGATCCGCACCGCTGCTGATTTGGACCGATCCGCAGCGCCTTCCGTGGAAGGACGACGAACGCCAGCTGCTCGAAAGAGATCCGTCGAGTCGCCACCTGCTGGGAGAATTCCCGCGGGGCGTGCACGGCCGGCCGGATGGCCCGACCGATAGCCCGGTAGTCTTGCTGCTCTGGACCTATCAGACGGACCCGGTGGAGCCGCGCTTCCCGCTGCAGTTCGACCCGCAGCATGCCGAGATCGGCCTGCGCGGCATGGCGACGATGGTCCCGAAGCTGCGGGACTATTTCGATGCGCCGCCCAAACCCTTCATTGACGGCGGTTACTATACGAAGACTCGGGAAAATCGGCCCCTCGTCGGCCCCTTGCCGGTCGACGGAGGCTGGGTAATTGGGGCGCTATCCGGCTATGGCCTCATGGCCTCCCCTGCCTGCGGCGAGCTGCTGGCCGCTCACATCTCCGGCGACGAGCTCCCGGGCTATGCCCCTTGGTTTCACTTGGATCGATACCAGAATGCGGAATACCAGGAAATGCTGGCGAACTGGGGCCGCAGCGGTCAGCTGTGAGATCCCGGGTCGCCGAAAGGATGACCCGCCTAGATCAGCCCAGCCCGCTCGAGTCTGTCGCGCAGGACGGCCAGTTCAGGTTCGCCGAGCGGCCGCAGCGGTGAGCGGAGCGGTCCGCCATAGAAGCCCACTAGGTCGAGGGCGGCTTTGACCCCGGGTACCCCATAGCGCGAGGTTAATAGCTCGTTCGGTTCGACCAGCCGAGCCTGAATCTCCCTGGCCAGCTTCCAATTGCCGCTCTGGAATGCCGTCAGCAATTCATGGATCTGGGTCCCGGCGAGATTTCCAAGAGCGGGCACGCAACCGACCGCCCCAACTGTCAGCGCGCCGAGCAAGAGCCCGGCGGATCCGACCAACACTTGGAAATCTTCCGGGGTCTGAGACACCAGCGAGGTAATCTTGGCCAGGCTGCCCCCGCTCTCCTTGATTCCAATCACGTTCGGGTCGGCCGCGAGTTCCCGCACGACCTCGAGCGGCAGGTCGAGGTGGGTATAGATCGGCACGCTGTAGAGGATTACCGGGAGACTCGAGGCCGCGGCGATCGACCGGTAGTGGGCCAGCAACCCGCCCGGCCCGATGCTGGGAGCGAAATAACTCGGAGTGACGACTATCACCGCATCCGCTCCGGCGTTCGCCATCCGCTGGACCAACCTGACCGTCTCACGAGTTGACTCCAGGCCTGCTCCCGCAATCAGCAGCTTTTCGCTCGGGATGCCAGACCGGACCGCTCGAACCAGCTCAACTCTCTCATCACCACTGAGCGAGACCGATTCTCCGGTCGAGCCGGCCACCACATAGCCGGCGAGCGGCCAAGTGTCCCATCGGGTCAAATTGGATCTTAACTTGTCGAAATTGATCGATTCGTCAGAGTCGAAGGGGGTCGGGATCGGAGGGAAGATACCGTTAAGGGAAATCAAGGATCGGGAGAGATGAGCTGGGCGGATTGGTTAGGGGCGGGCGAGTCTGCTGCGGTGTCCGCTCCCCGATCTCTCAGACGCCAACCAGGATCACCCGGGCCGGCGCCCCATCGCTTCCCATGAGCTTGAGCGGCAGGCAGTAGATCGTATAGCGACCGCGAGACACTGCGGCCAGGTTCAATCCCTCGACAATCACCACCCCGGCCTCCAGCAAGATGCGATGGGTCGGCGCTCCATCTCCGAACGGTGCCACCGAGAGATAGTCGACGCCGACCAACCGAACCCCTTTTTGAACCAACCATTCGGCCCCGCTGGGATCAACGGCCACGAAGTCACGCCGAAACTTACGCTCACCCTTGGTCCAGTATTCGGAGTTGCGAGTCTTGAACAACAGTCGCCGAGTTCGGGGTGGGATCCCGGCGCCTTCTAGAGTGGAGGCGTTCAAAACTTCCGCTCGCTTCAAATCAATGACGTAGGCCCGCCCGATCATTGACTTGAGGGGAATTGCTTCCACACTGCGTCCGTCGCGGATGAAGTGCAGCGGAGCATCGATGTGAGTGCCTACATGCACACCGGCCTCAAATCGCGAGACGTTGGCATGGGCCCCGGCATCCATCGACTGGACCCGTTCGAGCCGCACCGGCGCGTCTCCGGGCCAGACCGGGATCTCCGGCGAAATGCCGACCGAGACATCGTAGATCCGCATGGACGGCGGCGGAGTATAGATTCGATCCCAACGGAATGCGAACCTGGTATTTCCTGCGACTATAATCGGCCCATGCTCACCAATTGGCAGGCGATCGATCGCGCAATTGATGACCGGCTCGAGAACACTCTAAGCGAGCTGGGCAAACTCTGCGCCCAGCCGAGCGTCTCGGCCCAGGGATTGGGGATGCAGAAATGTGCCGAGCTAGTGGCCGAGATGCTGCGGGCCAGAGGCTTCGACACCAAAGTCATGGCGACCGACGGACAGCCAGTCGTCTTTGGCGAACGGTCCGGCCGGGGCAACCGAACCTTGCTGCTGTACAACCACTATGACGTGCAGCCCCCGGAACCGCTTGATTTGTGGATCACTCCTCCTTTCGAACCGAGCCGACGCGACGGCCAGCTGTTTGCCCGCGGGGTGAGCGATGACAAGGGTCATTTCCAGTGCCGGCTCGCAGCCCTGGACGCTTTCCTGGAGGTTGAAGGGGAGCTGCCGTGTTCGGTCAAGTTCGTCGTCGAAGGCGAAGAGGAGGTCGGGAGCGTCCATCTGCCTGAGTTCGTCAAACGCCATTCCGGGCTGCTGGCGGCCGACGCTTGCCTCTGGGAGTTTGGGGAGATCAATCACGAAGGTACGCCCGTTCAAGATGCCGGAATGCGCGGCATCTGTTATGTCGAACTCAGCGTAGAGACGGCATCCCGCGACTCCCACTCGGGCACGAGCGGCTCGATCTTCCCCAACGCGGCCTGGCGGCTGGTCTGGGCGCTTCGCACCCTGAAAGGCCCGGACGAGATGATCCGGTTACCCGGCTTTTACGATCGGGTTGTGCCGCCCACCGAACGCGATCTGTCACTGTTTGAGCAGATCCCCGACCCGAGTGACTATTACCGGGATTTCTATGGGATCAAGCGATTCCTTAAAGGAATCGACGGGGGCCTTGATCTGCTGCGTGAGCAGGTCTTCGTCCCGACTTGTACGATTTGCGGATTGACGGCCGGTTATCAGGGGCCTGGGAGCAAGACTGTCCTCCCCGCCCGGGCCAGCGCCAAGGTTGATTTTCGCCTTGTCCCGGATCAGCGGCCCAGCGAGGTCCTGGAGCAGCTGCGGGCTCACCTGGACGCCGAGGGCTTTCCGGAGGTCGAGATTCGCGAGTTAGGCAGCGAACCGCCTGCCCGCACCGATCCGGACGACCCGTTTTTGCAGCTCGTGGTTAACTCGGCAGTCGAGGTCTATGGTGTTCCGCAATTGATCAGTCCGATGGTGGGAGGCTCCGGCCCGAATCACGCCTTCATACATGGGCTCGGCATCCCAGTCGCGACCGCCGGCCTTGGCTACCCAGGCTCCAACGTCCATGCCCCGAATGAGAACATCGTCATTGATTACTTCGTCCGAGGGGCACGCCACACCGCCAGAGTCCTTGGGTATTTCGGCGCGGGGGTGACCCTTCCGTAGCCGAGCGGGCCAATCTATAATCCTCGCAGAACCCTCGGGGCGTAGCGCAGCCCGGTTAGCGCACCTGCATGGGGTGCAGGGGGTCGGCGGTTCGAATCCGCCCGCCCCGACTGCGGACCGTCGCGACCTCGCGGCGGTCCTGCCGTTTAACGGATCATTCACAAGAACTGAGCCACCGGTAGCTGACCGATGAAGGTCCAGCTATTCGCCACCTGTTTGGTCGATAGCTTGTTTCCCGAGGTCGGGGAAGCGGTGGTTGAGGTCCTGACCAGGGCTGGAGTCGAAGTCTGGTTTCCCAGGGGCCAGACTTGCTGCGGGCAACCGGCCCTCAACGCCGGAATGCGGGCGGAGGCGCGTGCGCTGGCCCTTCACACTCTGGAGGCTCTGGAGGCCGAGGACGTCGTCGTGGTCCCTTCGGGTTCTTGTTCCGAGATGATTCGGCACCGCTATCCGGAACTCCTGGCGGACGAACCCGGCCCGCTGAAACGGGCCCGGCGGCTGGCGGACCGCACTTACGAGTTCAGTGAATTCCTGGTCGATCAGCTGCTGGTCGCCGATTTCGGTGCCGCGCTCCCCTTCGTGATTGGATATCACCCCTCCTGCCACTTGCTTAGGGGGTTAGGAGTGGACCGCCAGCCGCTTCGACTGCTGGAAGGGATCGCCGGAGCTTCGACCGAGCGCCTGAGTCCGGAGTGCTGCGGGTTTGGCGGGATGTTCTCGATCGAGATGCCGGAGATCTCAGGCGAGATGCTCGAGCGGACCCTCGATCGGATTCGAAACTCCGGGGTCGAACTCGTGGCGGGATGCGATGTAAGTTGTCTGATGCAGATCGAAGGCGGCCTGCGGCGGGCCGGCTCCCCGGTGCGCTGCGCCCATCTGGCTCAACTCTTAGCCGGGCGAGAGGCGGGGCTGAAATGACGTTGGCTTTCCGACAGCGTGTCCGCCAGGCGATCGCCGATCCCCAGCTACAGCGACTGCTTGATCAGAATGCCGATGCCCGCCAGCAGGCTCGAATGGAAGCGCTACAAGAGCTGCCCCAATCCGGCGAGCTCCGTCAGCGAGCCCGCTTGATCCGCCAGCAAGTGGTCGCCGAGCTTGAGACTTATCTGGATCAGTTTGGGGCCCGCTTAGCCGAGAACGGGATCCAAGCCCAGCGGGCTGCCGATGCGGCAGAGGCCAACCGGCTGATCCTGGAGATTATCCACAGGCACAAGGCCGACCTGGTAGCCAAGTCCAAGTCGATGCTGACCGAGGAGATTGGCTTGAACGCCGCCCTCGAGGCTGCCGGAATTCGGCCGGTCGAGACCGATCTAGGCGAGTACATCGTTCAGCTCCGAGGCGAGAAGCCGGCCCATATCCTATCCCCCGCCCTGCACCTTAGCACGGACGATGTCGCCGAAACCTTCCGGCGCCAGCTTGGCGCGAGCCTGGGGGATGACGCGGAGCAGATCAGCGCAGAAGTCCGCGATCGGTTGCGGGAAGGCTTCCTGACCGCTCCGGTTGGAATTACGGGAGTGAACTTTGGGGTCGCCGAAACCGGTACCCTGTGTCTGGTGACAAACGAAGGCAACGGCCGAATGGTCGCCACCTTGCCGCCGGTGCATATCGCCGTGATGGGCATCGAACGCCTGGTCCCCACTCTGGACGACCTGGCGGTGATGCTGCGCCTCTTGCCCCGGTTCGCGACTGGCCAGGCGATCAGCAGTTACGTGTCGCTGATCCACGGTCCCCGCCGCCCTGGTGATCCGGAAGGCCCCACAGAACGACACCTGATCCTGGTCGACAACGGTCGTTCAGGGCTGGCGAACACTGCCGCGGCCGAAGCCCTGCTGTGCATCCGCTGCGGCGCTTGTCTGAACGCCTGCCCGATCTTTCGCGAGGCCGGCGGCCACGCGTATGACAGCGTGTACTCCGGTCCGATCGGAGCCGTGTTGTCGCCTGGGTTGTTCGGACTCGAGAAGTACGGTCATCTCGGCAAGGCCTCGACCCTCTGCGGCGCCTGCACGGAGGCCTGCCCGGTAGGAATCGACATCCCCGGCTTGCTGCTGAACGTTCGGGCTGAAGTCGAACCGAAGCCGCTCGGCCGCGGCATCCAGCTGTTCAGTTGGGTGGCCCGCTCACCGACCCGCTTCCGCTGGGCCCAACGGACGGCAGCATTGGGCGGCCGGCTCTTAGCGCGGCGAGCCGGGTGGATCACCCAGCTCCCGGGACCGTTCGCGGCGTGGACCCACTTCCGCGACTTCCCGCCATTCGCATTCCGGCCGCTCCGTTCACGGCTTCGAAGGGCGAGGCGGCCAGCCAGCGATCGCCTACCCGAACTCGAGCCGGAGCAGGCGGCATCTGCCGCTACTCCGGAGGCCGCCGAGCTCGACGGCCGAACCGATCGGTTTGAAGCGAAGCTCGAGAGCCTGGGCTGCGAAGTCATCCGCTGTGCAGAATTCGAGGCTGCGGACCGAATCGTCGGTCAGCTGTATGTGCTGGGAGCCAGCCGATTGTTGGCCTGGGGACCGGTGGAGCCGATTCTGTTTACCGTGCTGCAGCGGCTCGAGCGGGAGGGTTTTCCGGTCGTCCAACCAGAGGTGCCGGAGGGTGCCCAGCGGATTCACGCCCTTCGCGATTTCGGAGCGGCCCAGGTCGGACTGACCGCGACGGTCGCCGCCTTTGCCGATACCGGGACGGTAGTGCTTTCGAGCAGTTCTCGCCGCTCGCTGCTCCCCTCCCTGCTGCCCGAATCTCACCTTGCGATTGTGCGTTCGAAAGATGTGTACGCCGACCTGGCGGGGTGGCTGGCGGCCGGTGGCTCTGGCTATGTGGCCGGGACCTCGAACCTGGTGTTGATCAGCGGCCCTTCGCGAACGGCCGATATCGAGATGACCCTGACGGTGGGCGTACACGGTCCGCGGCGGCTGATTGTCTTTCTGATCGAGTAGTTCTCGCTGCCGCCCGGAGAGCCTCGCGGCTCCCCTCATGCGGAGAGAGCTTCTTCCATCAGTTTCTCGCCCGAGAGCGCCTCCAACACCCCGATCACGGCAGAGTTGTCCAGCTCGCGCATCCCGAGCTGCAGCATCGCCTCAAACAGCTGCATGTTTGCCGCAGTTGCCGGCAGCGGCATCCCGTAGGCCCGTGCCGTGTCAAGCACGATGGCCAGGTCCTTGTGCATCAGGTGGGCCTTGAATCCGGGTCGCCGCTCCCCAGCGAAGAGCCGGGCGGGTTTGACGTCGAGGGTCCAGCATTGTGCCGCGCCGCCCTTGATGGCCTCCACGACTCGAAGGGGCGAGACCCCTAGCTTCTGGGCCAGCAGCAACAGCTCCCCCATCGCGACCATTTGAGCCGCCACCATGATTTGGTTGCAGGCCTTCGCGACCTGTCCGGCTCCGCTCTCGCCAACGTACGTGATCTTCTTGCCAACCGCCTCGAACACCGGCCTGGCCCGTTCAAACGCGTCCGGCGTACCGCCGACCATAATCGCCAGCGTGCCGGCTTTGGCACCCACGTCGCCACCGGAGACCGGCGCGTCCAGCGCCAACACTGCGTGCTGTTCGAGCCGATCGGCAATCCGGCGGGCCAGCTCGGGTTTGATCGTACTGTGATCGATGAAGAGGCTGCCCGGCGCTGCGCCTTCCAGAATTCCCAAGTTCCCGAGCACCACGGCTTCGACATCCGGCGAATCCGGCAGGCAAGTGATCACGATCTCAGAGGACACGGCCACATCCCGCGCCGAGGTGGCCACTGCCGCGCCGGCGGCGGCCAGTTCCTGGATCGGTCCAGGGCTGCGGCTATGTACAGTGAGCTTAAAGCCGGCTTTGATGAGATTAAGCGACATCGGTTTTCCCATCAGGCCGAGCCCGATGAACCCGATTCGTGTGTCCATGCTGACCTCAGTTTGATCTAATCTCGGGCGTCGGATACAATCGCTATCAGCCCCTGTAGCTCAGTGGATAGAGCGCTGCCCTCCGGAGGCAGATGCCGGCGTTCGAGTCGCCGCAGGGGCGCTGCAGGCCCCGGCCGCCCACCGGGGCCGTTTACTTTCCCAGTCGCTGCCTGAGAGCTCCGATCAACGCGGGGAGGATCTGGTGCAGGTCGCCAACCACCCCGAAGCGGGCAAGCTTAAAGATCGGGGCGTCAGGATCCCGGTTGATAGCCACAATCGTTTTGGCCGTTCGCATTCCCGCCAGGTGCTGGATCGCTCCCGATATCCCGCAGGCAATGTAGAGATCCGGAGAGACGACTTTTCCGGTTTGGCCGACCTGGTGAGCATACGGGATGTAGCCGGCGTCCACCGCCGCCCGGCTGGCCCCGACCGCGCCGCCCAAAACCTGCGCCAACTCTCCCACCAGCTTGAAACCCTCCTGTGCCCGCCAGATCTCCTGCTCCTTTTCACTGGTGAGCTCGGCTGGGGGCTGCAGCCCAGGGTTGTTCGCAACTCCACGTCCACCGGAGACGATGATGGCCGCCTCGGCCAGGCTGACCCCGCTGCCGGAAGGCTTGTAGCCCAATACCTCCGTGCGCGGCTGTCCGAGATCCAGCTCAACTCGGATGATCTCGCCTGCGAGAGCCGGATCGGGTTCGGGAGCTGGGAACGATCGGCTGCGGACGGTGAGAACCTGGGGCCGGTGGGCGAGATTGACCTCCTTGGTCAACAGTTTCCCGGCGTAGATTGGCCGGGTCGCGACGATCGCACCATTCTGTCGGTCCAGCTCGATGGCATCGGGGGTGAATCCGGTACTCAAGTCGACGGCCACCATGGCGGCCAGCTCGCGGGCCCGGCTGGTGGTCGGGAATAGAACCGCGTCGGCCCCGCTCTGACGGATGATCTTGTTCAGGCCGTCGGCGTAGACTTCCGGCCGGAACTCCTTGAGTCGATCGTCGTCTGCCAGCAATACGCGGTGCGCGCCGTGGCTTACTGCTTCGCCGGCTAACGCCTCGACCCCCTGGCCCATCACTACTGCCTGGAGCTCGGAGCCAGCCGCAAGCCGAGCCCCGGCCCCCAAGGCCTCCCACGCAACAGCCGGTGCCTTGCCGCCGAAGTGATCGATGTAGACCAGCACCATCAGATGAGCTTCTCTTCGATCAGCCGGTTCACCAGGGCCGCGGCCTGCTGCTGGGGCGACTCGCCCGCCATGAACTCACAGCTCTGCTCGGCCCGGGCGGGGGCTGTCACTTCTGGCCAGGTTAGAGCGGGCTCCGGGACCGGCTGCAGGTCGATCTCGGTCGCGTTCCAGATTGGGATCACCGCTTTGGAGGCTTTTCGAATCCCCATGAAGGATGGATAGCGGGGTTCGTTGATCTCTTTCACGACGCTTACGACGGCAGGGAGCGGGCTGCGCACGACCTGTCGGCCCTCCTCCAGCAGGCGTTCGACCGTGATGGTCTTCGCTTCCGGATCGAGCTCGCTGATGGCTGCAACAAGGCTAAGGGAAGGCCAGCCCAGCCGGCGGGCAACTTGAGGCCCGGTCACCCCGGTGTCCGTGTCGACGGCTGCCTTGCCGAAGAAGACGAGATCCGCCGCATCGATCCGTTTTATCGCCGCCGCCAAGGCGGCGGAAGCGACCAATGAGTCGGCCGGCTCGAAGGCTGGATCACTGATCAAGACGGCTTCGTCACATCCCATGGCCAGGGCCTGTTTCAAGGCCTCTTTGGCCGCCTCCGGTCCGAGGCTGATCACCGTGACGCTCCCGCCATGGGCTTCCTTGGTCCGCAGTGCTTGCTCGACTGCGTATTCGTCCCACGGGTTCAGGACCAGCGGGGCGTCGCCCCAGGAGGCCTTACCTCCAACGACGGTCAGCGTCGCGGCAGTATCTGCGGTTTGTTTGACACAGACGACAACTTTCACCGATCTCTCCTCGTTTCTCTAACGGCTGGCGATGGGTGGCGAGCCAAGCTCGGCCTGCCACTGTTGCGGGTCGTAGGCCGGCATCTCGCGGCGCAATGCCTTATCCGAGCGATTCCCGAGCGCATACCCGGCTTGGATCAGCGAGTGGATCTCATTGGTTCCCTCGTAAATCATTGCGCCGCGCGCATTACGCAGATAGCGCTCCACTGGGAATTCATCGCTGTAACCATAACTTCCATGCACCGCGATCGCCTCGGAGGCGGCATGGAAAGAGGCATCGGTCGCGAACTGCTTCGCCCTGGAAGTCTCAACTGTGTTCCGGATCCCTTGGTTCTTCAGCCAGCCAACTTTCAAATAGAGCAGCTTGGCGATCTCATAGTCGCTCGCCATCCGGGCGATCTTGGCCTGGACCAATTGATACTCAGCAATCGACTGCCCAAACGTCTTGCGATCTTTGGCGTAGGCCACGCTGGCTTCCAGGCAGGCGCGAATCAGCCCGGCAGCTCCGGCGGCTACTGTATAGCGACCGCTGTCAAAGGCCGACATGGTGATCTTGAATCCCTCGCCGGGGTCGCCGAGCCGGCTGGCTGCGGGCACCCGAACGTCCTGCATTGAAATCCAGCCGGTCGAGCCCGCCCGGACTCCGAGCTTCCCCTTGATATCTCCCGTCGTGACCCCCTTGCTGTGCAGATCCATAATAAAGGAGGAGAGCCCCTGGCTGCGCCGCTTGGGGTTCGGATCGGTGCGGGCGGTGAGCAGGGCGAAGTCCGCCTTGCTGGCGAGTGAAATCCACATCTTCTCGCCGTTGAGGAGGTAGTCGGAACCGTCCTGCTTGGCGGTGGTTTGAAGGTTCGCCACATCCGACCCCGCGCCAGATTCCGAGAATGCTCCGCAGCCGATCTTTTCGCCTCGGGCCAAGGGAATGAGGAACTCAGCTTGCTGGGCCTCGGTTCCCCACTGCAGGAGACTGAGCCCACAGAGACCGACGTGTACCGACATGACGACCCGGAGGGTCGTATCAACCGCCTCCAATTCTTCGCAGGCCAGCCCCAGGGAAATGAAATCCATCCCCTGACCCCCTAGGCTGACCGGGAAGCAGATACCGAGGATCCCGAGCTCGCCCATCCTGACCAGCACCTGAGGAGCCATCTGCTGCTCACGATCCCACTCCTGGATCGAAGGAGCAATTTCCTTCTGCGCAAACTCGCGCACCATCTTCTGAACCATCTCGTGTTCTGGCCCCAGGCTGAAATCCATGCCGGCGGTCTCCTGCAAATTCGTTCGCAATTATAGCCTTGGGTCCTTGCTGGTCGGCCCGGTGCCCGCCGCTATAATCCCCCGCCATGGAATGGCTCCGCCGTCGCCCGATCCAGCTCGCCCTATCGATCGGCCTGCTCTTCGCACTGGCGCCCACTCCTGCCTCCATTGGGCTCGCCGAGAAATTGCGGGCCGGAGTCATCGCGCTGCAATCCGGCCAACCCGAACGGGCCCTGGGCGAGTTTGAGTTGGCCCTCGCGCTCGAGCCTGAGCTCTCCGCGGCACACTGGCTTGCGGCGCAATCGGCGATGATGCTCGGCGACCCTGCGGCGGCGCGGGGTCATCTGGACGCGAGCTCTGGCTTAGCCGAAGAGGCCGAATGCCTGGAGGTCGCGGTGAGTCTGGCGTTCGGAGAGCTTCCCGAGGCCATTGAGCGGCTGTCGGCCTCCAAGTCGGCGTGCCTGGCCGAGGTGCCTGAGCTCGAGGCCGCGATCGATGGGTTCGTATGGAGCGGACGGCCCGAAGCTGCGCTCGCCCTTTTGGAGCAGATGGCCGCTCTGCAGCCTGCCTGGGCCCACTTCCGGCTGGGTCAATGGTACGCGGTTCGCCAACCCGAGCTCGCGCTAAGCCACCTGGCGCTGGCAAGCGAACTCGATCCGCAATCCGCCGACTACCTCGGCCAGTTGATACGGGTCATCGAAGAGGCTCAATCCCAAGCCGATCCATCGTTCAGCCTCGCCCAGGTCGGGCAGTTCATGGCCAGATCCGGGGAATGGCCGCTGGCGGCAGAGGCTTTCAGCAATGCGCTCGCCGTCCGGCCGGACTATACCGAGGCCCGGGCCTACCTGGGCCTGGCCCTCGACCAATCCGGAGCGGATGGACTCGAGCAGCTGGAACAGGCGGTCGAGGAGGCCCCCGAGGCGGCCTTGCCTCGGGAGCTGCTCGGCAAGCACTGGCGCTCGCGTGGCGAGCCGACTCGCGCTCTCCAGGCCTTCGAACAGGCTGCCAGGCTTGCACCGGACGATCCCTTGATTGCGGTTGATCTCGCTGCGGCGTATGTCGCCTCCGGAGATCTAATCTCGGCAAAGGCCGCCTACCTGCATGCCACCGAACTCGCGGCGGACGAGCCGCTATACTGGGCCCTCCTGGCCCAGTTTTCCCTCGATCACGAGATCGAGATCGCAACCCTCGGCCTCCCGGCCGCCCGCCGGGTCGTCCTGCTTAGCCCGACGCGGGCCTCCGCCCTGGATATGCTCGGCTTCTGCCATTACCTGCTTGGAAACTGGAATCTCGCCGGGCGCCTATTGTCTCGGGCCGTTGAGGCAGACTTGGAACTGGCGTCGGCCCATTACCACCTGGGCCTGCTTCAACTTGTTCTCGGTGACCTTCGCTCGGGGCGCCAGGCCCTCCAGACCGCCTCGCGATTGGATGAGGGCGGATGGGTTGGGACTCTGGCGAGGCGCTCTTTGGAAAATCTGGGTCCTTAAGATGCCTGGCGATCGACGACTACCGGTTGGATGGGTTCTGCCGGCTGGCCTGCTCCTCGCCGCCTGCCAAAGCCTCGCCCCGCGAGTAGATCCTGGACAAGTGATCTTTCAGGACGACTTCTCCCGCCCGACCAGTGGCTGGGATCGCTACCACGACACCATCTATCTCTCGGACTACTCTGAGGGGTCCTACCGGATCCATGTTCTGAATCCCAACACCGACGCCTGGGCCAATCCCAACCTGATTTTGTCGGATGTTCGGGTTGAGGTAGACATCACCAAAGTCGGCGGGCCTGACAATAACGTCTTTGGCGTGCTGTGCCGCTACCAGGACTCGCGCAATTTCTACTTCTTCCTTGCCTCCAGCGATGGCTATGTCGGGATCGGGGTTTACAAAGACGGCCGGCGCCGGCTGCTCATCGACAAGAGCCTGCTACCCTCAGAGGCGGTTCATCGTGGTGAAAGCTCCAACCATTTGAGGGCGGATTGTGACGGCTACCGCTTGGCGCTGTTTGTCAACGGCCGGCTGGTGGCCGAGGCCCAGGCAGCCGAGTGGCAGAGCGGAGATATCGGGCTGATCGCCGGGACCTACGATCTACCCGGCACCGATGTGTTGTTCGATAACTTCTCTGTCTTGCAGCCCACCCCCTGAGCAGCGCTTCGGTCTGGTTACTTATGTTAATTAAGATCCCCTTTGCGAGGCCGCTGACGGCCGGTTCAGGACGCTGCTGTATAATCGCGGCGTGGTCACAAAGCCTGAATTGGAATCCCGTCTCCATGAGGCCATCCGCAGTTCCGATGAGGTGGCCAAGCGAACGCTAAGGATGATCCTCACCGCCTGGAAGCTCGCCGAGGTCGAAATCGGGAGTCCGCTGGACGAGCCGGGCACCCTCTCCCTGCTGCAGAAAGAGGCCAAAGGGCGTCGCGAGACCATCGCCGACGCCGAGCGAGCAGGACGGCAGGACCTGATCCGGGCGGCGAACGCCGAGCTCGCTTTCCTGGAGACCTTTCTACCCCGGCCGCTTACCGATCAGGAGCTTGAAGACCTGGCAGCGCGGGCAATCCAGGAGGTTGGTGCAAGCGGACCTGAGCAGATGGGATTGGTCATGAAGGCTCTCATGCCCACCGTGCAGGGTCGGGCCGATGGCAAGGCGGTCAGCCAGGCGGTCCGGAACTTGCTCAAAGGCTCCTGAGGCGGCATGGACTCCCCCGAAAACCTTGGCCTGAGAAGACGGCTCCTGCGGGTCTGGGATGCCACCCGGCTCGGGCTGATCCTGAGCCTGGGCGTGGTGGGGACTGTGGCGGGGATCTCGGTTGGCACCCTCCAGAACGGGTCCACCCTGGTCCTGGCGATTGGCGACGTTTCCCCCCAAGACCTGCTAGCCCCCTTCGTTTTGACCTACGAAAGCGGGGTCCTCACCGAACAGAGCCAGGCTGCAGCTGAGAACGCGGTTCCAGATTTGTTCGATCCGCCCGACAGCGCCATTGCCCGAAAGCAGCTCGAGCGGCTCAAGTCTGGATTGGACTCCATAGCCGCGGTTCGAGTGGATGACTCCTTGAACGCTCAACAGCGGCTACAGAGCCTGCTGGCGCTGCCGGAGGTTCAACTTACTCCCGAAATCGCTCAGGCCATTCTCAATCTGACTTCCTCCCGCTGGGAAGCACTTCGCCTCGAGGCTGTCTCCGTGATGGAACAGGTGATGCGAGGGGAAATCCGGGAAGGCGAAGTCGAGGATGCGCGGCGGGGCCTGCCCACCCTGGTCAATATCAACATGGCAGAGGAGCAGGCCAGCCTGGTTGTCGAGTTGGTTGGAACCTTCATCGCCCCCAATGCCCTCTACAACGCAAGTGCTACCCAATTGGCCCGCGAAGCGGCCCGTGATTCGATCTCCCCGGTGAATCGAACCTTCGCGCTGGGGGAGACCATTGTTACCCGCGGCCAGGTAGTCGGCGAGCTGGAGATCGAGGCCCTGAGCAAGTTCGGCCTGCTCGAGCCGCCGAATCGATTCACGAGCCTGGCAGTGAATGGTTTGATCGTGAGCGTGTTGGGCGCGGCTGTGGCCCTCTTCGCCCATCGGGCCTTCCCAGAGTTCGTCGGAAGTTTGCGGCTCGTGGGCCTGACCGCCCTGCTTTTTGTCGTCACCGCTTTGGGGATGGGTTTCGCAATCCCCGAACGTACGATACTGCCCTACCTATTTCCGGTGGCGATGCTCCCTATGCTGATGGCAATCCTGGTCGGGCCGGGAATGGGCCTGATGGCGGCCTTGGTGCTCGGCACCCTGGGTGGCCTGGCCGCTCAGCGGGGACTTGAGCTGGGCCTGTATTACATGCTCGGAGGGGTGTTGGGCGCGCTCACCATCGGCCGGGCAGAGCGACTCAGCATATTTGTCTGGGCCGGACTGGCGGCCGACCTGGCCGCGGTGGCCGTGGTGGTCGCATTCCGCTTTCCGGATCCTGCCACCGACACACTCGGCAAGGCCTCCCTGTTGGGAGCCGCCCTCGCAAGTGGGCTATTCTCGGCCAGCCTGGTTTTTGGCCTGTTGGTATTGATCGGCAACTTGCTCGGGATCACCACCAACCTGCAACTGATTGAACTCTCCCGCCCGGATCACCCACTGCTCCAGCAGCTGCTGCGGTCGGCTCCCGGGACCTATCAGCACAGTTTGCAGGTTGCCAATCTGGCCGAACAGGCCGCCCGGTCGATCGGAGCCAACGCGATGCTGACCCGGGTCGGGGCGCTCTACCACGACGTCGGCAAGTCGGTGCAGCCTCAATTCTTCATCGAAAACCAGCTCTCCGGCCACAATATCCACGAGCAGCTCGATCCCGCGACCAGCGCCAGCATGATCCTGGCTCACGTCCCGGAAGGCGTTGAACTGGCCCGCAAGTACCGGTTGCCGAAAGTCGTCGCTGATTTCATTCCCGAACACCATGGCCGGATGGTCACGAGTTACCAGCTACACTCCGCCCGCGAGGCAGCCGGTGGCAATGCGCAGAGCATCGACCCGCGGGACTTTACTTATCCCGGCCCCAGACCTCGCTCCAAAGAGACTGCAATTCTGATGCTAGCCGACGGCGTAGAGGCCAAGATCCGGGCCGACATGCCGGAAGACGAAGCCGCCCTGGGCGAGGCCGTCGCCTGGGTCATTGAGGATCGGACGGCCTCCGGCCAACTGGCTCGCACCGATCTGACTTTGAAAGATTTGGACACCATTCGGCGATCCTTTGTGACGACCCTGCGCAGCATCTACCACCCTCGGATCCGCTACCCGGCCGAGGCCACAGACCGAGAACCTCCCCCCACCCCGCTGGCCGTGAATCTACCCCTGGATAGGTCGGGTATCCGGCCGGGTTCGGCGGAGGCGAACCAGCCGCTTTCCACGATTCCGGAACCCCAGGAACGGTGACTCTACAGATCCTGGTCGAGTCCGGCCCGGAGGGGGATGGCTTCAGTCAGGCCCTCCGCGCCGCGGCCGAGGCAACCCTTCAGGACCAGAGAGTTGAGGATGCCAGTCTTACGGTCGTGCTCGCCGACGAAACCCGGATGGCTGCCCTCAACCTCGAGTTCGCCGGAGAGAGTGAACCCACTGACGTGCTTTCCTTTCCGGATGGAAAACCGGATCCGGACTCGGGTCGGATCTATCTTGGAGACGTGATTGTTTGTCCGCCGATCGCCCGGGCTGGCGCAGCCCTCGGTCAGCACAGCCTGCTTGACGAGTTGGCCCTGCTGACCGTTCACGGCGTGCTCCATCTCCTCGATCACGACCACGACACTCCAGTACATCACACGCAGATGTGGGAGGCTCAAGCCCGGATCTTGCTCCGGCTTGGCAGTCCGGTCACGCTGCCCTGAGATAGGCGCAATGCGAAGTCGGGGTCCCCTGATCGCTTCGTTTCGAAACGCCTTCTCCGGATTGGGCCAACTGCTTCGGTCCCAGCGGAACGCCCGAATCCACCTGGCGATCACTCTGGTCGTCATTGGGGTCTCGGCCTGGTTGCGGCTCTCGACCGGCGATTGGGCTCTGCTGGCCGTGGCGGCTGCTTTGGTCTGGACCGCCGAACTCATCAACTCGGCCCTGGAGGCGGTGGTCGATCTGGCGACAAAGGAGTGGCAGCCGCTGGCCCGCGACGCAAAGGATCTCGGCGCGGCTGCCGTCTTGATGGCCGCGGTTGGAGCAGCCGTGGTCGGCGCGCTGGTCCTGGGTCCCCTGCTGTTTCGCCGGGTGTTTTCGTCCCCCTAAAGCTCTCATTGCAAGCCACCTTTGACTATGACATAATGATCAATTGCCTGAGCAAAGCCTCGACGGTGCGCGCGCGCAAAGGGACTGAACGTGACTGAAGACGGCCGCGGCATGCAAGACAGCTTGTATCGTGCCGCCACAATATCCTTCGATTTCTACAACCCGAGCGAAGCGCTTGCCGAGCTCTTGAAGATGGCTAAGGAGCTGCTCGGGGCCCAGCGGGCGGCACTTTATGAATACGAAGAGAACGGGACAGGCTTTACGCCGCGTGCCTCCACCGGAGTCCCAATTGCCGAGTTGGGCCGGTTGTCTTCCAACCCTGATCACCCGGTGCTCCGCCAGGTTCTGACCACCCACCGAGCCAGCACCACCGATGGCACTCGCGGCTCCATGGGGCTCCCGCTTTCTCCCGGCGCCGTCGCCTGCGCTCCTTGTTTCACCAGCGGGAAGACGATCGGGCTGGTATTCGTGGCTAACGAAAACGGCCAACCCTATGGCCAGGATGCACTCTCAACCCTCGACGTGTTGGCGGCCCGCGCTGCCGAAGTGCTCGCATTCGCTCGCCAGACCGCCAATCAAACCTACCTGTTCAACAAGCTTACCTGGCTCTATCAAGCCAGCAGTGCGATGATCACCGGATCGCATACTCAACAGGAAGCCGTCAGCCAGATGGCGACCCACCTGTTGAAGGCAACTTCGGCCGGGATCTGTGAGGTGCAGGTCGTGGGGGATGGGACGGAACAAACGACCCGGTTTCAACAGGCGCTCGGCCAAGCTGTTCCCCACACCAAGGTCCTCGACTCCCACAGCCAGCCGCCCGATTATCCGATCCATCAGCAGGTGCTTAATGATCTCCAGCCGGCGATGATCAGTTTGCGGCCGCCGACCGGCTCCGGAGAAGACCTCGCCTTGCTCGAGGCGGAAGGGTTCAGCGCTGCGGCCATCTTTCCGCTGGTGGCATCGAGTGAAGCGCTTGGCCTGGTTCGGGTGCTTTACAACCAGCCCGGCCGCCAGATCGACGATCAGGAGATGGAGTTGGCCCAGGCGATCGTAAACATTGGGGCCATCGGCCTGCAAGACGCCATCCACCTGGAAACAGCCGAAGCGCGGGCCAGCCAATTGCAAGTGCTGGGCGACATCGGCCGCGAGATGACCTCGACCCTCGATCTGGAGAAGGCCCTCCGAAACTCGATGACCAACGCCCAGAAAATGCTGCAGGTCGAGGCGGTCGTGCTGTTTCTGCTTGACGAGGAAGGCAAGAAGCTGAGGTTGAAGGCCAGCGGCGGCCGGCATGTCCGCATCCGGGACGTTGACATCGGCCTGGAAGCGAGCATCGCGGGCTGGGTGGTCCGCAACAAGCAACCGAATATCGTCAACGATGTCCGCACCAATTCGCTGTTTCATAACGCCATCGACACTCAGACTGGCTTGCTCACCCACTCGGTCTTGGCCGTCCCGCTGGAGACTCGCGGCGAGGTGCTCGGCGTCATCGAGGCCATCAACCATCCCCGGGGCGCCTTCAATCAAACCGACGCCCAAATGCTGGCTTCGGTCGCCTCCTGGGCAGCCATCGCGCTCGACAACGCGAACTTGTTTCAGCGAGTGGCCGAAGAAAGCAAGCGGGTGACGGAAGAAAAGAGCCGTCTGCAGGCCACCCTGGTGGAGACCGCCGACGCGGTGGTGCTCACTGATCCAACTGGCCGGATCATTCTGGTCAACAAGGCGGCAGCCCAGGCGTTTCGGATCAACGCCGAGAAAGCGGTGGGTCGACCTGCCGATGACATCTTCTTCGACCACCCTCTCGGCGATGCACTGATGAGCCAGACGATCGAGCTGCCTACCAGCCTGGAACTGACTACTCCCAGTGATCGCACCATGTACTCGACGATCAGCGAAGTCACCGATGTGGGCCGGGTGGTCGTGATGCAGGACATCACGGCCTTGAAGCAAATCGACCGGATGCGATCCCAGCTGCTGGGAACCGCAGCCCACGACCTCAAGAATCCGCTCAACGCTATACGGCTCGGCGCCGATCTGCTGAGCGATGCTCCTCTCAGCCAGCAGCAGCGCAAGGCGCTTGACATGATGCACCGGGCCACGGACAGCATGACCAATCTGATTACCGGACTGCTCGAGACCATTCGAGTCGAGTCGACCGCCAATATCCTCTTTGAACCCTGCAACATCAATGACCTGGTTCGGCGCGCGATTGAGGATTTGCGCCCTCTGGCCGAGGCCCAGAAGCACGTGATCGAGTACAAGCCGCCAGAGGAATCATTGCTTATCATGGGGGATCCGAACCGGCTGAATTCGGTCATGAGCAATTTGCTCAGCAATGCCATCAAGTTCACCGATCCCAGCGGATTGATCCGGGTCGAGGTCAGCTGGAACGATGATGAAGCGATCATCAGCGTAACTGACAACGGCCCGGGCATCCCGGAGGAGGAGTTGCCGCGAGTTTTCGAGCATCTCTTCCGCGGCCGGGCCTCGGTGCGCGACCCCAACAATCCCGTCGAAGGAACCGGATTGGGCCTGGCCTTGGCCAAGACCGTGGTCGAACAGCACGGCGGACGATTGTGGGTGGAGAGTGAAGAGGGCAGCGGCAGCACCTTCCGCTTCGCCCTTCCTCGGGAGGCAACTCCCAAGACCGGTTCGCTCCGACGCGAAGAACCCAAATAACTACTCGCTCGAAGAAGGCCAAACTAGCTTTCAGGTTCGGAACCGTGGGCACCCCGCGTTCCACTCCGCCGAAACCGGGCGGTGCGGTCGGCGGCGTGCAGCGGTTGAGCGAACTGGGGTTGGACGCCTTCGAAATCGGGTGGGTGCAGTCGGTGCGGGTCAAAGAGGAGACCTGCCAGCGGATCAAAGAGGCCGCCGCGGCGGCGGACATTGCGATCAGCGTGCACGCCCCGTATTACATCAATCTGAACGCCACTGCAGAGGAATGGCCCAAGAGCCGAAAGCGGCTGATGGACGCCGCCCACTACGGCAACCTGGCCGGCGCGACTGACATCATCTTCCACCCAGGGACTTATTTCGGTCTGCCACCGGACCAGGTGCTCGAGGTCGCAATCCCCAGGCTGCGGGGGTGCATCGATGAGCTGCGGGCCGCTGACAACCCTGCCACCCTGCGGCCGGAGACGACCGGCAAGAGCGCCCAGCTGGGCACCCTGGCCGATGCGCTGGTGATGGCGAAGGAGATCGAAGGCGTCCTGCCGTGTGTCGATTTCGCTCACCTGCATGCCAGGGCCGGCGATGGATCGATGAATTCCTACCCGGAGTGGGCCGCGGTTCTCAAGGGTTACAAGAGCGCGCTCGGGGCGCCGGCGATGAAGCGAATGCACATTCACCTGGCGGGCATCCAGTACGGCCCCAAGGGCGAACGCAACCATTTGATGCTGGCCGAGTCCGACTTCGATCTGAACGGTCTGCTCCGTGCCCTGCGGGAGTTTGACTGCCGCGGGCGGATTCTG
Organism: uncultured Anaerolineaceae bacterium; assembly: GCA_964590515.1. Classification (GTDB taxonomy): domain Bacteria; phylum Chloroflexota; class Anaerolineae; order Anaerolineales; family E44-bin32; genus JADFRG01. The sequence continues at coordinate 32,471 of CAZPZD010000003.1, forward strand.
TGCGAAAGCCCGGTGATGGAGCAGGATGCCCTGCTCATCAAGAAGGGCTGGCAGCGGGTGGCCCGCTAGCTGAATTCCCGGCGACGCTTTGAGAATCAAATGGGGCTGCGCAATTGGCAGCCCCATTCTGCTTCGTCAGCTCTGGGTCGACCCGGTTAGGCCGAGAGCTCTACGTCCTGATCTGGAGCCTCATCCGGTCTGCGGTCTGGCCGGTCCTCTGGGTTTCGACCTGGTCGATCCTCCGGCCGGGGACGATCTTCGGTGGCCTGCCGAGCGGCGACCCAGATCGCAACCAGGTCCCCGTCGGTTTCCTTGGCGCCAACTGCGGCGTGCATCCCGACCGCCAACTCCTCAAAGCTGCCGATTCCCTTGTAGTGGGTGTCATCGGTCACGTTGAAGGTGAGCAGCTCGCCGCGGCGAGTCAGGAGGGAAAAGGATTGATCGCCCGTGGACTCGACCCGCCCTACGACGCGCAGGTCGACCTGCGGCCGATCAGGGCGATCCTCCGGATTGCCGGCCGCCACGATCAGCGCCTGCAGAGCCCCGTCTTTCTTGATCCCCCCGACAAACGCCTTCATGCCCTGCTTGAGGTCGTGGATATCCTGAACCGAACCATCCGGGCTGCGATAGTGGGTCCGATCGCTGGTCTGAAACTCCAGCTCTTCGCCGGCCCGGGTCAGCAGGGTGAAGGTCCCCTGGCCAGGCACGACCCCGGTGATCTCGCCAGCCTGCCGAAAGCGTTCGCGCTCGGGGTGCTCTTCCTCGGCGAACACGGCGCTCGGAACCAGCAGCGAGAGTACTGAAAAACCGATTGTGGCCATACGCATCTTGCTCATCATGATCCACCTCCGTGGTGAAGATCAGGATGCCGGATGCGCGCTAAGGTTAGTTGATGGGATTGTAAAAAGCGGGTAAACCGCTGGAGGCGGCGGGGCAGCCAGCCTGTTACTCGGTTGGGAAGGCGATCTCTTCCTTGCCGGCCAGCTTGTCGCGGATTCGGCTGACAACCAGGGCCAGGTGACGGGGCTCGTGGACGAAATCCAGGTCATCCGTGCGAATGGTCAGCGTGGGGCATAGATCGAAATTCGCCATCCACTCGGAGTACAACCGCTCAAGCAGGCCAAGATACTCGGGCGAGATCCCCCGCTCCATGTCCCGCCCCCGCGCCTCGATCCGCTCCACCAAGATCGGAAGCTCGGCCTTCAAGAAGATCAAGAGGTCCGGTTTCGGGAGGGTCCCGACGACCAGATCGAAGACTTGTCGGTAGGTTTGATAGTCGCGCTCGGTAACGCTTCCCAACTCCAACGCCGCCTTAGCAAAAATCTCGGCATCCTCGTAGATCGAGCGATCGATGATTGCCGAGCGTTCCGCCTGCGCGAACTGGAGATGCTGGCGGGCCCGATGGCCCAAGAAGAAGACCTGCAGATGGAAGGCCCAGCTCGGCATGTCCCCGTAGAAGTCCGCCAGATACGGATTGTCTTCGACCGATTCATAGGCCGTTTCCCAGCCCAGCCGCTCGCCCAGTTTGGCGGCCAGGGAGGTCTTGCCCGTTCCAATATTGCCCGCCACCAGCACGAAGTGCTTTGCCATCCGAATGCCTCCTGGCCTGCCGCGCCCTAGGATAGCACGCCATGCCCCCCCGTGGCCGGAGCTGCAGAAATCGGGCGGCGCGGCTCGAAAGGCCGGACTTGGGTACACTCTCAGGAGATGGACCCCCTCGATAGACCGATGATCGGAAAGGTTGCCCTGGTCACCGGGGCGACCTCCGGAATTGGATTCCACATTGCGCTAGGGTTGGCCCGCTTGGGTGCCGGGGTAACCCTGGGGGCTCGCAGCGAAGCCCGAGGGCTGCAAGCCATCGACCGGATTCGCGGCGAGCTTCCGGACTCCGAGGTGGGTTTTCTAGTCGCCGACCTATCGGCCCTCGGGCAGGTCCGGACCTTTGCAGCGGAATTCGCGGCGCGCCACCCGGTGCTGCACGTGTTGGTCAATAACGCCGGCGGATACTTCATGCAGCATCGCCCGACCGTGGATGGCTACGAGCAGACCTTCGCCCTCAACCATCTCAGCTACTTCCTGTTGACCCGGCTGCTGCTTGACCGCCTGACCTCGGGAGCTCCGGCGAGAATCGTCAATGTGGCTTCAGCTGCCCACTACAGTGGAAGAATGCGGTTCGAGGATCTTGGCTTCCAGCACGGATACCGGTTCGGATTGGCCGCTTACGCCCAATCGAAGCTCGCAAACGTCCTCTTCACGAAGGAGCTGGCCCGCCGGCTCTCCGCGACGAAGGTCACCGCAAACGCGGTCCACCCGGGTACCGTGCGCACCGGGCTATCCACCAAGAACACCCCCTGGCCGCTGCGCCCGCTAGTTTGGCTTGGGTTCATGCTGATGGGGATCTCAGAGCAAGAGGGAGCCCGCGGTCCACTGCGGGCCGCAGTCTCAACCGAACTGGAGGGTGTCTCTGGTGAGTACTTCGACCGGCTCTGGCGGGCTCGATCCTCTGCCGCTTCGCACGACCTCGAGACTGCCCGCCGACTGTGGGAGGTCAGCGAGCAGCTGACCGGCCTGGCCTCGACCCTTTGACCTAGCCGCTCAGCCCGAAGATCTCGACCGTGCGCAGCCGC
>CAZPZD010000003.1:35197-43836 GCA_964590515.1 uncultured Anaerolineaceae bacterium
GCAGGAAGAGCAGGTCCTTCCACTGCACCCGGAGGATTGGCCTCTTATTGATCGGCCGAGGCTTCCCGCAACCGCCCGATGACCTCCATCGCAACGGCCCATTTTCCCGGCCAGTTGTCTTCGCTGTCCAGTCGGTTTTCTTTCCAGAGTTTCTCGGCCGTCTGCTGACCGACCAGCTCCACCGCCTGGCGGAAGAGTTCGTCCATGTCTAGCCGAACGGTGTGTTTATCGTCTCCAGGGGTCTGAGATCCCATCTTCCCCTCCTGCGGGATGACTGAGGCCGCCATTATGGCATAACCGCGTCCGCCCCGCCCCCGGTGGGAGCACCGCTTCCGGGGCGAGCGCCGCGCACCCTAAGCCGTCGCACCCGTGAAGCGGAACTCTCGGATTTTGATCGCCGGGGCATGGACGCTCATCCCCAGGAAGTCCTCGGTGAGCAGGCGAGTCTCGGCCCCGATTCGATCCACGGAGTTTAGCGCGCTGACATATGACTGGGTGAACCGCAGGTCTTTGATGGGATAGGCCAGCCTCCCCTGCTCGATCAGGAAGACTCCGTCACGGGTCATGCCGGTCACGACACAGTCCCGGGGATGGACGGTGCGCGTATAGTGGAAGCGAGTGATGTACAGCCCATGCTCGGTCGAGGCGATCAGTTCCTCGGTAGTCGCATCCCCGGCCGCCATTCTCAGATTCATCGCCAGCGGTCCGAAGCCTCGGGCCAGCGCCGGGACAAATGGCGATAGGGCATGCCCGGTGCTTGCCGCACCGAGCCGCTTAGCGGTCTTGCCATCGTAGACCGGCCCCTGGACCACACCCCCCCGAACGAGGTCCACCCGCTGCTTGTGAACTCCTTCACAATCGAACGACGCCGGCAGGCCTTCCGGATCACGGCCATCATCCCAGATGCTGACCGCTTCACTCATCGCCTGCTTGCCGATTCGATCGAGCATCCAGGACTGCCCGTTGATCATCGACTGGGCGCCCATCCCGACGAGGTTGAGCATCAGTATCAGGTCCGCGGTGGCGTACGGGTCGAGTACGACGGTAAGGGTCTGCGGTTCGAAGGACTGAGCCCCCTTCCCGTCGACCGCCTTTCGGATGGCCTCCTGGCCGAGGTCGGGCACCGAAATCTCGCCGGCCTTCCAATGGGCGGCGTGGGCCCAGCCGGAACTCCCGTCGGCCATGACCACCGTCTGGAAATCCGCCACGGTCCCCGCGTGGTAGGAGAAGGTGCCTTCGGAATTCGCCACCGCCATTTCCTCGGCGGCGGCCCGAAAGGCCCCGGAAGCCCGCAATCCACCCGCGGCGGCTCGGCGGCAGAGCTCACCCACTGCATCTGCCCGTGCGTCGGGAGAGTGGTCCGCGGTTTCCGGATCGAACGACTGCAATGCCGCGGGAGGAACCTGCCGCACCAGCGCCGGGAAGTTTGGGTCGGCCGCACTCCGGGAGGCGAAGAGGCGCGCTTTCTGCACCGCGGCGGCCAGCCCGGCAGGCTCAAGCCGGTTTGTCATTGCGGAACCGGCCCGATCGCCCTGGAAGATCCGGACGCACAGCCGAGCGCCGGACTCCGAAACATTCTGGTGAACCATATTCTCGGCGAAGCGGGTCAGCTGCGACGCGGTGGATTTGAGGACCACCTCAGCTCGGTCGGGGAGGCTCAGCTTGAGCGCCTGTTCGGCGAGCTGCCGGGCCTGGGTTTCTCCGACCATTCCGCCCTCGTTCATTGATGGATGCCCACTCGAACTCTGCGGAACCGGGCCGGCGCCGCGCCGTGACCGGTGTGGGCAATCTGCGAAGGCTGCCCCTTCCCGCAGTTCGGGGTTCCCCACATTCGCCAGTCTCCTTGACCGCACACCGCATCGCAGCTGTTCCAGAATTCCGGAGTGATTCCGGTGTAGGTGGGATTGCGATACAAGCGGCCGAGCTTGCCATCTTTGATCTGGTAACCGACCTCGGTCCCAAACTGGAAGTTGTAGCGGCGGTCGTCGATCGACCACGAACGATTGGTTTCCATATAGATGCCGTCTTCAGTGTCGGCGATCAGGTCCTGGAGCGATCCCTCTCCCGGCTCGAGGCTGACATTGGTCATGCGGATCAGCGGGATCCGGTTCCAGCCCGAGGCCCGCATGCAGCCATTGCTCTGCAGCCCGATCCGAGTGGCCGTCTCGCGGGACATCAGGTATCCGATGAAGAGCCCGTTTCGGACGATCGGGGTGGATTGGGCCGGCACGCCTTCGTCGTCCCATCCGAAGGTGCCGAGACCACTCGGCCGAACGCTGTCGGCGGTGAGGTTGACCTGCTCAGAACCGTAGCGGAAGTTGCCCAGCTTCTCGGTGGTGAGAAAAGAGGTGCCGGCGTAGGCTGCTTCGGTGCCGAAGACCCGGTCCAGCTCGATCGGGTGGCCGCAGGATTCGTGGACCTGCAGCGCCACCTGGTCGCCCGACAGGATGAGGTCGGTAGTTCCTGGGGGACAGCGTTCTGCGGTCAGCAGGGCCACTGCCTCCTGTCCGATTCGTTCGGCGTTGCCGGGCAGATCCCACCCTTCGACCGCCTCCCACCCCGCGGTAAGCTGCTGGCGACCGAAAGAAGTCGGGTAGGAACGAGTCTGCACTTCCCCCTCCCCGACCGCGGTGGCGACCATCCCTCCGCCAGTCTCCATGATGGTCTGCTCGGTGCGGGCGCCGTCGCTGTTGACGAACCATCGTTTCTCTTTGATAAAGACCAGATTGGACTCCCGGACCCGGACCCCTGCGGCTCGCGCCAATCCGGCGTCCGCCGCGGCAAGCACCGCGATTTTCTGATCCAGCGGGACTTCAAACGGGTCGATCCTGACCGGAGTCACATACTGACCGCGGCTGGCTATCGGTGGTCCCAGGTCCACCTTTCCCCCTGGAACCCGGGCCGAGGCCTTGGCGATCCCGATGGCCTGATCGGTCACTCGCTCGATTTCGGCCGGCCGCAGATCGTTGCTGGAAGCGAAGCCCCAACCCCCGTTCACCAGCACTCGGATCCCATACCCAAGGTCTTCCGACGAATCCAAGACTTCCAGGATGCCGTCCCGCATGAGCAGGCTCTCGGATTGGTTCTCCACGATCCGCGCGTCGGCGTACTGGGCTCCCCGATGGGTCGCCTGCTCGATGGCTCGCTCTAGCAGCTCATGCATCTGCCTTGCTCCTTGAAGATATCGACGGGTCTCTCTCCCTCGGCCGCCCTCAGAATTCCAACAGCTCGCCATCTCCAGGAATCAAGATTCGCTCGGCGAGCCCCTCCCGCTCCACCCGCTCGCGCATCTCCCGGCGGCTCAGGACGCAATGGTTGATGGACTCAAAATGAACGGCGATCACCTGGCTGTCTGGAGCGGCCCGCGCCACCTTCAAGACATCCCCCACATCCATGGTGATCGGGCCGCTGTCAATGAACTGCGCCGCGCCGGCATTCACGACCACCACCGACGGTCGATGCGCCTCGAGGGCCGCCTCCACCTGCTCGCACCAGATCGTGTCACCGGCCACATACAGCGAGGGTTCATGCTCCGCCCGCAGCACAAAACCGGAGACCGGTCCGATCCGCTCGGCCACCTCACCTGTACCATGCCGGCCGCCGGTGAGCGCGATCTCAAGGCCTCCCCACTCCAGGCTCGGGTTCACCGGAATGACCTGACGAAATCCCTCGCTTCGAATCGCTTCTGCGTCATTCGGCTGGCAGAAAATGGGCCGGTCTTTCGGGAGACGCTCCTGGGCAGCCTTGTCCCAATGATCGCCATGGTTGTGAGTGACGAATACCGCGGCCACCCTCCCCAGCGCCGCGTCCAGGTCCGCCGAGCTGAGCGGCAGCTCGACCAGCGGGTTGCGCCGCGGGTTGGCCGAGTTGCGTACCGGATCCCAGGCCGCTGCCGGACTGAGCATGGGATCGATCAGGTAATCGGACCCGGCCAGCTGCACCAGCAGGGTCGCGTGCCGCAGCAGTTGAACTCTCATGGGCTGGTGGCGGGATGTATTGTACCGGCGATGCGTGGAGGCTCTGCTTGTCCCGGGGTTTGGCGAAAACAATCGGGCGCCCTTTCGGGCGCCCATTCTGTATCGGAACACGTCGGCTCGGCTTGAGCCGAAAGACTAGCCGCGGCTTCGCTCGAGCAGCACCATCATCAGCAGGCTGAGCAGAATTCGGGTTTCTTCGGCCGAGGAGAGTTCGGCAAGCTTCTCGATTCTGAACTTGCCTTCGAAGAAGGCCGGCTCCTTGACGAGCCGCATCACCCCGGTGCTGTCGGCCCGGCTCACCAGGTAGGCCGGGTGCAGCAGGTACCCGCTGAACATCCCGACCAGCGGGATCTGGCCGACCAACCCGTCGATAACTTTGATCCACGGGTTTTCTTCGCGGATCACCAGGTTCGGCGAGGACCCGTTCAGGACGCTGTAGCGGGACCGCCAGAGCGACTTCATTCCATCGCGTTTGACCGAACCGAGCGGCATTCCCGCGGTATCGGTAAAGTGATACTGAGCGGAGAAGTCGATGATCCGGTCCGCATTGATCGTATACAGCGGACGGGTTTGGGCAGCGTCCGCGAACACGGTGACGGCTTCTTTCAACTTGAAGAGCTTCTGTTTGACATAGAGCACCTGCTGCCCGCTCGCATCGGTGACCGAGATTTGAGGAGCGAGGGCCATGATCTTGAATTTGAGTCCGAGGGGGTATTGCATGCGGGTCTCCTTTTCGCCCCGGCATTATTTCACCTTCCGCCAAACCCGCTCAATAGTGAATACGTCCCCTGCGGATTGGCTAGATCGCACCTGCGGCGGGATCCGGTTCGGACCGGGTAAGATTGGGGGCTTCGGGGCTGGTCCCGCCAGCCGGCGAAGACTGGGGCGAAATCGAATGCAGAACGCCGGACTGTACATCCTGACCTGTCTCATCTGGGGCTCCACCTGGCTGGGTATCACCTTCCAGTTGGGGGTGGTCGATCCGGAGATCTCGGTGGTCTACCGCTTCACGCTGGCGGCCGCCCTGCTCCTGGCGTTCAGCCTGTACCGGAGGCTGCCACTTCGGTTCACCCCCCGCCAGCACTTCTTCATGGCTCTCCAAGGGCTGACGTTGTTCTCGCTGAACTACATCGCAGTCTACCTCGCCGAGCTCTATCTGAGCAGTGGGCTGGTGGCGGTAGTGTTCTCCTTAATCATTGTCTTCAACATATTCCTCTCGGCGCTCTTCCTGGGAAACCCGATCCGGCCCAGAGTGCTGATCGGTGGCCTCTTGGGAATTTCCGGGTTGGCGCTCGTTTTCCGACTCCAGCTTTCAGGACTCAACCTCTCCGAAGACCGAGTGCTGGGGCTGGGCTTGGCCGTGGCCGGGACTGCCATCGCCTCTTTCGGGAATATCGTGGCGGCCCGCAACCAGCGAAACTCGCTGCCCATCGTGCAGAGCAATGCATATGGGATGGCCTATGGCGCCGTGTTTACGTTGTTGGTGGCTGTGGCGCGTGGGGCACGCCTTTCGTTCGTGCCAAGTTTTGAATACATCGCCTCCTTGCTCTACCTGGCCGCCTTCGGTTCGGTCGTGGCCTTCGGCGCGTACCTGACCCTGCTCGGTCGAATCGGGCCCGACCGATCCGCCTACATCTCGATCGTTTTTCCGATCGTGGCGCTGGCACTCTCGACGCTATTCGAAGGCCTGCGCTGGGAATGGCTCGCCGTTTTAGGTATCGGGCTGGTGATCCTCGGCAACGCCCTCGCCCTTACCGGCCGGCGACCCGCAACGAAGCCCGTGCCGGCGACCCGTTGAGCCCGGGCCGCATCCGGGCGGGGCTCCCGGGATCGAGTGTGCGGTCGAGCTGCTGGCGGAGCTGAGCCTTATCGGGCCTTCTTGCGAGCGATCTGCCGACGGGGGCCGGGGGCTGGGGCCACGGCTTCCCGGTAGGTCTCTCCGAAGAGGGCTCCGGCCACGAGCGACGCATAGAATCCGAGCGGGGCGGCCAGGATCGGCACGAGACAACTCAGCACCAGGGAGTAGTAGAGCAAGATGGTCGCCAGATAGGCGATTCCGAACAGGCCAAACACAACAACCCAGGCGATAAAATATTCCGCTTTGGACTTGCGGAGTGCAGGCCACCACTCACTTGGGCGAAGCGCGGCGCCGAGGCTGTTCTGAGCGGTCAGATGAGCGGCGGCGAATGGGAAGGGAATCGTCCCCAAGACCGCCAGCAGGGAACCGGCGAAGAGTGAGACAAAGAAGATGGTGAAACTGAGCAGGAAGAAAGTCAGGGCAGCCGCGGTGAGTTCGCCGTTCGAACTCTGCAAGAAGGGCAGGCTGATGGATCCCGCGAAGTACAACGCGGTCCCGCCGCACAACAGTGCCACCCCGGGTGCGATGAACACCAATCCGACTACGAATACCCGCCACCCATCCTTCCAGAACCGTCCCCAATCCTCCCAGGCCGGCAGGCTCAGCGGGCGACCCTCGATCGCCTGGCGCATGATGTCCAGAACGTAGCCGTAGACAAAGATCGCCGGCAGGAACGGAATCACAAAGCTCAGAATCAGCAGCGCGGATCCCACCAGGAAGCGTCCCTGCCAATCCGGGCTGCGGAAGGGAAAGCCGAAGGTTTCTTTCAGAGTCAGGATGGTATGTGCTTGAGCCACTTTGTTCGCCTCCCTGCCGGAGTCCCTGCTAATCGCCCGCGACGTAATTGTCAGCTATCGTCAGTGCTTCGTCCAGAATCTGGATCCCGTCCTGCAGCTGCTGCTCGTCGATGATCAGCGGCGGGGTGCAGAAGATCATGTTCCAACGCACGAAGGTGCTCATGCCCTGGGTTCGCAGCGAGGCCGCCACGGCTTTCATCGGTTCGCTGAGCGGCTGATTGAAGCTGCTCAGCGGTTGGCGGGTCTCGCGGCTCGCCACCAGCTCGATCAGCTGCAGCAGTCCGACTCCCCGCACATCGCCGACGCTCGGATGCCGTTCGGCAAGATCGACCAGCCCGGCGTGCAGGACTTTTCCGGATTGATGGGCACGGGCGATCAGATTCTCACTCTTGTAGACTTCGAGAGTGGCGATCCCCGCCGCGCAGCCGACCGGATGGGCGCTGTAGGTCAGCCCGGTCCACAACGTGTGCCGGTCAAAGTATGCGCTGATTTCGTCGCTCACCACGACCGCGCCCAGCGGCACGTAGCCGCTGGTCAGCCCCTTGGCCAGGACCAGCATGTCCGGCTCGACTTTCGGATAATGGTTGATTCCAAACCACTCGCCGGTCCTGCCGAACCCACTCAACACTTCGTCGATTATCAGCAGGATCCCGTGCTGGCGGCACAGTGCCTGGATGCCATCCCAGTAGACTGGGCCGCCCTGAATCACCCCGCTCGACCCGCTGTACCCCTCCAACAGAATGGCCGCAATGTTCTGCGGGCCTTCGAAGTCGAGAGTCTCGGCAACCTGATCCACCAACGCCTGATCGCCCTCCTCGGCTGTCCGGCCGCGGTAGAGCGGGCTCCGATACGAATAAGGGTCGTGCACCCGCACGATCCACGGGAGGCCGGGTTCATTGGCCAGCCGGCGCGGGTCGCCGCCCGCGCTCATCGCGCCGAATGTTGCTCCGTGGAAGGCCCGGTAGCGGGTGACCACTTTCTGCCGGCCGGTAGACAGGCGGGCCATCTTCATGGCGGTTTCGATGGCGTCCGCGCCACCCAACGTGAAGAAGGCCTTCTCGAGCCCCGGTGGGGTGATCTCGGCCAGCATCTGGCCCAACACGGCTCGCGGCTCGGTAGCGATCCCGGGATACGCATAAGAAAGGCGCGCCACCTGTTCTTGGATCGCCTTGATCACATGCGGGTTGGCATGCCCGATGTTGACGTTGAAGAGCTGGGACGACCAATCCAGGTAGCGCTTCCCGTCGGCGTCCCAAAAATAGACCCCCTCGGCCTTCACCATGCTGAGGGGGTTCCAGTCGTCTTGAGCGGTCCAGCTGGTCAGAGTGTGGGCCTTGTTGCGCCGGACGAGCTCGTGGTGACTCATGAGGGGATTCAGCCGGCCGGTGAGGGCTCTCGTTTGAGCTTGTCCGCGTAGCGTTTGCGGAATTTGGCCAGCTTCGGATCGATCACGATTCGGCAGTACCCGGCGGATGGATTGTCGTCGTAGTAGTCCTGATGGTAGTCCTCGCCAAGGTAGTAGGAGCGGAAAGGCTGGACCTGGGTCACGATCGGCGAATCCCACACCCCTCCCGCCTGTAGTTCACGAATGAGCGAGTCAGCGGCCTCCTGCTGCTCAGGGCCGTGATACAGCACCAGCGAACGGTACTGCGTCCCGAAATCCGCGCCCTGCTGATTCGGGGTCGTGGGGTCATGGACCGAGAAGAAGACTTCCAGGATCTCCCGATAGCTGATGACTTGCGGGTCAAATTCGATCTGGACGACCTCGGCGTGGCCGGTCCTTCCGCTGCTAACCTGGCGATAGCTAGGATCGGCCTGCTCCCCACCGGCATATCCGACCGTGACCTTGTGGACTCCGTTCAGGGCCTCAAAGACCGGTTCAAAACACCAAAAACACCCGCCACCCAGCGTCGCGATTTCCGAATTTGTAGGGGCGGCTGGAGCTTCCGGGGATGCCATCGAGCGGTTGCCTCCGTTCTCAGTGGCGAGCGCGGCGCGTGGTCGGGT
>CAZPZD010000003.1:43936-67062 GCA_964590515.1 uncultured Anaerolineaceae bacterium
GCCGCGATCGCGGGCCGATTCTACCCGACCCAGCTTGCGAAAGGATTATCGGCCGAGCTCGAATTCGGCCGGGAGGGGCTCTCGAGCCCGGATCCAGGGCTCCGGAATGTCGGCGGAGAGTCCGACGATACTGCCGACGATCGCGCAGGTCGTGTCCCGGTCGCCGCCGCCGGCGACTGTAGTCCACATCGCGCTCTCGAAGTCGAAACCGTGATGGGCTGCGACCCAGAGGCAGAAAGGCACCGTGTCGAAGGCCGCAATCTCATAACCGGTCCCGAGCGTGCTGACCGCCCTCCCGTGCTCCTCCGGCCCGATGGTGCGGGCCTCCTCGATTTTTTCTCGGGTCCGAGTGGGCGGCAGGCGGGCGATCACCTGCGACAGGAAATCACTGCTCGCAAGGGCCAGCTTGAAGGGTGCCATGGCGGCCGCGGCCGCCACCGCGATCGCACCGGCCTGGCCTTCCAGGTGGGAGTGGGTGACGACCGCCGATCGTTGGGCTTCAAGCGCGGCCCGCTCCGGATCGCCCCAGAAGTAGCCCCCGATCGGCCCGGCCCGCATCGCGGCCCCGTTCCCGTACGATCCGCCGTCGAAGAGGCGTGGGGCTTCTACCTCCCAGCTCGCGCCTTCGGCATAGTGCGAAAGCAGCCGGACCGCCCCGCCCCCGTACCCCCGTTGGGGATCCTGGCGAAAGCGCTCGGCGAAGCTCGCGGCCAGGACATCCTGCTCGATGGCGCGGTGGTCTCTCAACACCTCCACGATCGAGAGGGCCATGGCGGTGTCGTCGGTCCAGGGCCACGGAGTCGGAGGGAGCTCGCGCCGGCCGATGGCCTCCCACGGCAGGCGGAAGAATTGCTCGCCAAACGCATCCCCGACTGAGAGGCCGGCAAGCGAGAGCAGTGCTCGATCCAAGTCCCCCATCCGCGCGAACTCAGGCCCCGCAGCTCATTTGGCAGGCAGGCTCAGCGCGTAATCGACGCCTCGTTTGACCCAGGCCTTCAACTCGGTAGGCTTGGTCAGGACACTCTGATTCACCATGATCCAGCCTTGCGATGGCCGACTCTGAAAGTCGAATATCCGGGCCCCGGGCTCTTTCAGTGTGGCTTTGGTCTCTTCCTTGGCTATGCGCACCATCATCTCATCGCCGATGACGCCGCAGGCCATGTTGCCTCGAAGCATGAAGCCGATCCCACCGAACATTTCCCGCTCGGTAAGCCTCGGCTGTTTGCCCAACGTCTTGCGAATCCGATCTGCGAGCTTCTTGTCATAAGCCATCGAGGTCTCCTACTCGGCCGGTGGGTGAGAAGGCGTTAGCCGCGCCTCAGGGGTTTGGAGCTCTTACACGCTGAGCGCCCAGCGGGTGGCCTCTCCCTCCCGCCCAATACTCTGCCGATCTGAATCCGCGCGGGATCGTCGGCGCGAAGGCTCGGTGCAGTCATTCGAGTTGAGCCTTCAGCCGAACGAGGGCCGCCGACCAGAACTCTTTCATCCGTTCGGCCTGCTTCGGATCAGGGAGCCGGTTGTGCTGAACCACCACTTGAACTTTGCTGGGTCCTTTCGCAGTGAAGTCCACCGTCACGTCTGATCCGTCTTCCGACCACGTATACCGGATCGATTTGTTGGGGGTCGCTTTTCGGACTTTGAGATCCCGACCTGGCAGCCAGCGCCGGCGACGTTCGACTCGCTCCAGGCTCTGAAGGCTCGGGCGGCAGACACCTCGATGGTCTTGGAACGGCTGATCTGAAAGCCTCGAGCGGTTTCGTGAACCCGCCGGCGCCCGCGGGCTTGTTCGTAGCCGACGGTCACCATTTGGGACCACCAATCGGAAACCCCGAGCTCGTGGTAGAGGTATTTGGCAATGGCCGGATGGTTCATGTCGGCCGCTCCCGCCGAGTCGAGCACCGCGAACCACTCCGACCAGCTTTTGCCGGTCTTGGCCCGGACCGCCTCGTCACTGATGCCTGCCACCGCCATCAGGACTACCCTCCTCCCCTTACAACCAGTCTTTGCGCCAGAAGATTACTAGCAGACCCAACGAAATCGCGATCGAGGCCCCCAGGATCCCGGCGAAGGCCAGCGGCGATTCGGCGCCTGGCAGCCTCACATTCATGCCATAGACGCTGGCGATGAGGGTGGGCAGGGCGACGAGCAGGGTCACCGAGGTCAGTAATTTGACGACCGCGTTGAGATTGTTCGAGACGATCGAGGCGAACGCATCCATCATCTGCGCCAGGATGCTCTGGGAAATGTCCACCTGCTCGATGGCCTGCCGCACCTCGATCAAGACGTCCTCCAGCAGTTCCATTTCCTCCGGATCCCACTGCGAAAGGTTTCCTCGCTGCAGTCGGCCCAAGACCACCTCATTCGAGCGCAGGGCGGTCGTGAAATAGGTGAGACTCTTCTCAAACTTCAACAGCCCCAGCACTTCCTGATTGCGCAGCGATCGCTGAAGCTGGTCTTCCAGCCGATCAACCTGGGCGTTGATCACACTCAGGTTATCCAGGTACTCCTTGGCGAGATACAGCAACATCTGCAGCACGAAGCCGGTTGGGCGATCGGGAGTCATGCCGCGCAGATTTCGGCTGGCGAAGCCCTGCAGGAATCCAGTAGCCATCGGGACGCTGGTGATGACCAAATCCGTTGTGACGATGATGCTCAGCGGAACCGTGATGTAGGGAATGTCGGCGGTCGGGCCCTGGGCAAAGGGAAAATGCAGCACGAGCAGGATCGCGTCACCTTCCCGCTCGGCTCGCGGGCGCTCGTTGAGGTCGAGCATGTGCGATAAGAACTCGGGCGGTACCCCATGCCCCTCTAATGCGGCATGGTCTTGCTCAGTGGGAGCCACCGCGTGTACCCAGCAACCCTGCCCCACCGTTTCCACCGGCCGCAGCCCCTGTTCGCCATTCTTGTAGATCGTGATCATCAGGTCGCCTCAACCCTCGGGGTAATTCGGATTGGAGTCTATGTCGAACTCGGAAATTCTGCGGGTCTCAGCGGCCGGGGTGGTAGGGAACATCGATGATCACCCGCTGGAAACCCTTGCGGCGCCGGCGGTAGAGCAGGGCGACCTTGAGCAACCAGGCGGTCTGGTTGTGCAGCAGGCTTTGCCACCACTTCGCCGGGACGAACTCGGGCAGCACCACGACCGCCGCCTGGCCATCGTTGTAGCGGGTGTCGACAAGGTCCAGGTAATCCAGCAGTGGGCCGATGACCGAACGATACGGGGAGGGAATGATCACTAACGGGACATCCGGCCACGAGCGGGCCCACGCCAGTTGTACCTTCTCCCCGGATCCGGGCTCGAGTTCAATATAGGCCGCCGTGACATTCTTGGTGATCGCCCGGGCGAAGTTAACCGCGTCGACGACTCCCCGATGGACGCCGGAAATGGGAACTACTGCCCGAATAGGAGCAAACTTCTGAAGCTCAGGGGAGGAGCCCTGGAGGGAGAGCTGCCGGGCCAGCTCGCGGTAGTGGGAGCGGATCGGAAGGAAGATGCCAACCAGCAGGGGAATCAGCAGGAGGCTGATCCAGGCTCCTTCAGCGAACTTGCTCACACCGACGATCACTAACGTCATGCCGGTCAGCAAGGCGCCGGCGCCATTGATCCCGGCTTTCACCCGCCAGTTGCCCTTCCGCTCCCGATACCAATGCACAACCATCCCAACCTGGGAGAGTGTGAAAGCCAGAAACACCCCTACCGCGAAAAGCGGGATCAGGGCATGCGTGTCGCCTTGGAATATGACGATGAGGGCGGCCGCGGCGGCGGTCAGGACCAGGATGCCATTGTTGAATGCCAGCCGATCTCCGAGCGCGGTCAACTGGCGCGGCAGAAAACCATCTCGGGCCAAGATCGAAGCGAGACGCGGGAAACCGGCAAAGCTGGTGTTGGCGGCCACAACGAGGATTAGCAGGGTGCTCACTTGAATAATGACATAGGCCGGGCCGCTGCCTAACAATCGTCGAGCCAGCGCCGAGAGTATGGTTTCTTGCGCTGCGGGAACGACGGCCAAGTAGTGGGTCAGGCCGATGCTGCCAGCGAAGAGCACCGCCATCAGGGCAGCCATAACAATCAGGGTGATTCCCGCGTTTCTGGATTCGGGGGACCGGAAAGCCGGAACCCCGTTGCTGATTGCCTCGATTCCGGTCAGCGCGGTGCAACCGGCCGAAAACGTGTGCAGGATCAGCAAGGTTGTCAGCGGTAGTTGCATCGGCAGCGGGGCGGTATCAAAAGATCCCGGCCCCTCGATCAGCGCCCGCACTAGGCCGTAAGCCAGCATGGGCAGGTAGGTAACCAAGAATAGGTACACCGGAATCGATAGGATCGTGCCGGTCTCGCGGACCCCCCGCAGATTGAGCAATGTGATGAGAACCAACCCCAAGAGGGCCAGCGAGACTCGATGAGGCCACAACCCGGGGAACGCCGAAGCGATCGCCGCCACCCCGGCTGTCAGGCTGACGGCCGCGGTGAGGACGTAATCAATTGAGAGCGCCGATGCCGCGACCAGCCCGGGCAGGGTGCCAAGGTTCTCACGGGCGACGATGTAGGAGCCGCCGCCGGATGGGTAAGCATGGACTGTCTGAAAGTAGGAAATCGCAACCAGGATGAGCAGGCCGGTGATAGCCAGGCCGATCGGCCAGCTGAGAGCCAGGCCGGCGCTGCCGGCGACCACCAAGCCAAGAAAGATTTCCTGGTTGGCGTAGGCGATAGACGAGAGCGCATCCGGCGAGAAGGCCGCCAGCGCCCGGACCTTGTTGAGCCGTTCGGTTGTGAGCTGTTGGGTGGTGAGCGGGGAACCAACCAGCAGATGGCGGAGAGTGCTCAGCATATCAGCTCAATCTCCAGTCGGCACGATGCCGGCCCACTCCACCATGAGCACAACCGCATGCTCGGGTGCTCGGGTCCGGTGCATAACACCTCTGGGAACCACTCTTGAGCCCGCTCGGTCATGAACCGCGAAGGTACCGATCCAACCAGGCCAGGGTGCGGGCCCAGGCATCGGTCGCCGCGGCGGCGTCATAACGCGATCCGGTGTCGTTATGGAAGCCGTGATCGGTGTCGGGATAGATCACCTTCTCGTAGACTTTGCCCAGCCGCTGCATCTCGGCCTCGATCGGCGGGATGCTCTGGTTGATCCGGTCGTCCCGGCCGGCATAAATCGCCAGCACCGCACCCTGGATCGACCCTAACTCGCCCGGGTCGGGATGGGGGCCGTAAAACGGAACCGCTGCGCGGACCTCGGCCAGCCCGATCGCGACTCGCCAGGTGACCCCGCCGCCGAAACAGAACCCGACCATCCCCACACCCGCTGGCCGGACCTGGGGCTGAGTTCGCAACCAGTGCCAACCATCTGTGAAATCTCTCACAAATTGCTCGGGCGGTTGATTGCTCAGCATGCCGGGGATCTGCGAAGAATCGGCGACGGCCGCGGTCCCGCCCTCCCGCGAAAGCAAGTCGACGGCCAGCCCGACATATCCGGCCGCCGCCAGCCGGCGGGAGACATCCTTGATGTGGTCGGTCAGTCCGCGATTCTCGTGGCACACCAGCACTGCCGGGTGCGGGCCGTCCCCTGCCGGGCTAGCCAGATAGGCCCGCAATGTTCCGTCAGTCCCTGGGATCTGAACCTCCCCGGTCGCGGTGGAGGGAGTCGACTGCGCGGCCAGTTGCCCTTCGCCCTCCGAGGAGCCGGTCGGTCGGGCCGAGGAGACGGCGGAGTTCCCGTTGTCTGCGGACTCCGGGACGAGCGTAACCGAGCTGCCGTTCGAACCCATCGGCGTACAGGCGGCGAGCAAGGACTCGGCCAGGGTGAGGCTCCCGACAATTCCCGCAATCAACTTGCCCGCCTCCCGGCGGGTCAGCAGCCCCTGCTCGTAATCCTCCAGGAATTCACTGAGCAGATAGCCTTTGAAGTCCGTGGTCATCCTCAATCCTCCAAACGGGACGCTGAACTCCGCTCCATAATACCCGGTTCACTTGACTTAGCCGTTCGGATCGAGCCGGCCGGCAGGCAGCTCCCGCCCAAACGCGAGAAAGTAAGCCGTCCCTGCCAACCCGAACAAGAATGCGGCGAGCAGGTTGGTGGTGGGTGAGGCGACCCGTTCGAAGAAGGGTCGCACCAACTGGCCGAGGCCCGGCCCGGCGAAGATCGCACCCGCCGCGGAGGCATCCCAGAGCAGCGCCCCTCCGAAGGCGGCCACCGACACGACCACGTCCCGCACCAGGTAATACACTCCGAAAGTTCCGGCCTTCTTCCCCTCCGGGGCCAGGTCCATGATCAGCGCTTTCCGGGTTGGTTCCCCAAATTCCTTCAAGCCGCGGACCACGAAGGCCAGCGCCAGCGCCCAGAAGCTGTGGGAGACCATGAGCAAAAGCGGGAACAGGGTGAAGAACCCGAACGTCACCGCGACGTACGGCTTCTTCGTGCTGCGGTCGGCCAGGTACGCCACGGGGATGTAGACCAACACCGCGGTCGCCATTTCGATAGCGCTGAGCACTCCGAATTGAATCGGGGAGATCCCGTTGAGCTGCACGGCCCACAGCACCACGAACGCGTAGGGGATCTGCTCGCAAAAGCGGATCAGGATGTCCGAGGTCAGCAGGGTGCGCAGGGCGGGGCTCATAAGCGAGATGGCCCGCAGCGGGTTTCCAATCGGGTTCCGCTCGGGCCGCTTCAGCTCGGACAGGAAGCGCTGCTGAAGGAGCAAGGAGACGAAACCCAATCCAATGGCTACGGCAAAAGCCAGCCGAATCCCGCCTCGCTCGCCATAGAGAGTAATCAGCACTCCACCCAACACCGGCCCCAGCGCCATCGGGATCCTCCGCACCAGCGAGTGCATCGACACCCCCATCGTCCGCTTGGCGCTCGGTAAGACCTCCGAGACCAGATCCATGGTCGCCGGCAGGGACAAGGCGGTCCAAGAGATGAACAGCATCGAGCCGGCGATTGCGGCCTGCCAGTACGGAAAGAGGATGACGATGGAGTACCCGGCGATCGCCACCAGGTTGAATACCGCAAGGGCCCGCTTGTGTCCCAGCCGATCGCTGAGATAGCCGCCGGGAAATGAGTAGAGGGCGCTGAGCAGGTTGTCCAGCCCGTTGAGCAATCCAACCGAAAGTGCCCCACCCCCCAGGGCGACCAGGTAGAGGGGCAGAAAGCGCTCGGCCAGGTGCTCGCCCAGGCCGACCAGGACGACCATCGTGAGCAGGACAACCATCGGCCGCCGCAGTCCGAGGAAGGAAGCGAGCGCTCGGACCTGTGGGCCACGGCCGGGAGTCTCGGCGGACATCCGGTCTATTATCCCGTTACCTGGTTCTGTTCATGGGCGTGAGCCGCGCATGATACCATTCGGTGAACTCGGCCAGGGTTCGAGCCTTCCGCCTCCTTAGGAGCGCCTACCATGACAGACAAATATCTTGAAAGCCTGCTGGCCCAGAATGAGAAGCTGGTGCTCACAGCCCGCCAGCACACGTTCATCTTGCTGAGCGCGATCGCGGCAGAGATTCTAGTGATCGGATTGATACTGGCTGGGGCAATTGCGCTGACTGCGATGTTTCCGCCGGTCGGAGCCCTGTCTTTCTTGCTAGTAATCCTGCCGGCCGCCAAAGGGACCTACGATTTCCTCAACTGGCGCCAACTGCAGTTCGTCATCACCAATCGGCGGGTGATTCAGATCTCGGGGATCTTCAGCAAGAGGGTCACCGACTCCTCGCTTGAGAAGGTCACCGACGTGCAGATGTCGCAGTCGACCTTCGGCCGGATCTTCAACTATGGCGACGTCGAAATTCTGACTGCCAGCGAGCTAGGCGCCAACAACTTTCGGAGAATCGCCAACCCGATCCGCTTTAAGACCGCCATGCTGGACGCTAAGGAACAAATGGGTTACGGGGAAGGCCCCGGAGCCGACCGGACGTCCCACTCAGACGACATCCCGGCCATCATCGCCAAGCTCGACGGCCTGCGAGCGAAGGGCGTGATCACCGAGCAGGAATTTCAAGACAAGAAGCGCGACCTGCTCAAGAAGATGTAATTCGGCGCGAGCCCGTGACCGGACCCGCTTTCAGCATCCATCCCGCCACTCGGATCGGTCACGTCCACCTGACTGTGGCGGACCTCGATCGGCAGATTGCCTTCTACCAACAGGTTATCGGCCTCCAGCTCCACTGGCGAGAAGGCCGCCGGGCCGGGCTTGGCGCTGGCCGCACGGACCTGCTGCGCCTGACCGAGGACCCTCTCGCCCGCCGAGCGCGCGGCACGACCGGGCTGTACCACTTCGCGATCCTGCTTCCGAGCCGTCGCGAACTGGCCCGGGCCCTCTCCCGCCTTTTCTCGCTGCAGGTTCCGAACTACCCCACCGACCACGTCATGACCGAGACCACCTACCTGGATGACGCCGAGGGCAACGGGATCGAGCTCTACGCCGACACGCCCGAGCGGGGCACCTGGTCATTCAGCGGGGACAGCTTTCAAGTCGTGGATGCGGAAGGGGTCGTCCGCTCCGGCAGGGAGCCGCTCGACGTCGCGCGGGTGTTGCGCGAACTCGAGCCCGGGGCCCGGCTAGACCAGCCGATGCCGGAGGCCACCACGATCGGCCACGTGCATCTACACGTCGCGGACCTTGCCGAGGCGAACCGCTTTTATTGCGAACTGCTCGGCTTCGAGATCCAGGGGATGTCGAGGGCGATGGGGGCGAGCTTCGTCTCGGCCGGTGGATACCACCATCACCTCGGCCTGAATACCTGGGTCGGGGCCGGGGCACCGCCGCCCCCGCCCGACGCCCTCGGGCTGCGCTACTTCGAGGTTGTGCTGCCGGACCAGGCCGAGCTCGACCGCCTCGTACAACGAGTACGAGAGGCGGGCCTGGCCCCCGACGAGAACGAATCAGGAGTGCTGATCCGCGACCCATCCCGCAACGGTGTACTGCTTGGGGTTGGCTCCAACCCCGTTGGTTGACTCCGGCAACTTGGATTCGGCCGGATAACCGAGCTGAGCTCGCTCAGGCTCCTGACGATGCCGCGGCGGCTGGGCCGGCCGGCCCTTGCGGTCCCCGTTCACCCTTGGGCCCTTCAGATCCCTGGGCTCCGGTGTCACCCTTCGCTCCAGCAGGTCCGGACGGGCCTTGTGTGCCCGCCTCACCCTTAGGCCCGGTCGGTCCTTGGGGTCCTGCTTCGCCTCGTGGGCCGGTTGGGCCAGGCGGACCCTGAGCTCCAGGATCACCTTTCGGGCCGGAGGGGCCCGCCATTCCGGTCTCTCCCTTGGCCCCTGCCATTCCTGCCGGGCCTTGAGGGCCGGCCTCTCCTCTCGGGCCAGGAGGGCCTGGAGGACCTTGCATTCCGGCGACGCCAGTCTCACCCCTCGGTCCGGTAGGGCCTTGGGATCCTTGAAGGCCCATGTCTCCCTTCGGACCCACCGCGCCCGGGGCACCGAAATCGCCCTTGTCACCTTTTAGTCCCATCGCCCCCACGGGGCCGGGGTTTCCGGCCTTTCCTTGTGGCCCGGGCGGTCCCGGCGGGCCCGACTTGCGGGCCAGTGAGGACAACTGCTGGGTCAGCTGCTCCAGGCGGCTTTCAAGCGCCTCGAGCCGCTGATTGGCGTTCGGTTTTTTCGCCGCCGCGGCCCGCTTGGCCGGAGCGGCCGTCCGCTTTTTTGGCGCAGCTGATCCCGCCCGCTTCGCCGGCTTGGTCGCGGCACGTTTGGAAGCAGTCTTCCGCCCGCCGCCTGGTTTCTTAGTCCGTGTCTTTGCCATGACTTCCTCCTATCAATTCGAGTTCAGCCTGCGCTACCATCCTAATCGGTTGTCAAGTGCGAGCCAAGGGTGGCGCAACGGCACGGAATGCCGTCGTGTCGCCTTCCACGTCAGTTCGAGACGCGACGAACAGGGCGAGGTCGTCCGTCCGCGGTTGTTCACCGGCAAATCGGTCCACCAGTCGAAGGATCAGGTCCTGGGTCTCGGTCGCCGATCGATCCGAACTGGCGAGCGCGGCCTGGATCACCCGATCGATGCCGAAGAGCTGACTGCTGCCATCCCGCGCTTCGGAGATCCCGTCCGTGTAGAGGATGAGGTGGTTTCCCGGTCGAATGCTGACTACCGACGATTCCCACGGGGCCTCTTTCGAAACGCCCAATGGAGGACCCGTTCGGCCCAGGATCTTAAGCTGGCCGGTCTCTGGCCCCCGCACCAGCACCCCCGGCGGGTGTCCGGCATTGCTGTAGTCCAGGATTCCGGTGTTGAAATCGAGGATCCCGTAGAACAGCGTGACGTAATACCCGCCTTGAGTATCGGCCAAAATGCGTCCATTCACTTCTTCGAGGACTTGGTGCGGCTTGCGAGTCCGCTCGAGAGCATAGGTCCGCATCAGAGTCCGGGTCAGCGCCATGTACAGGGCGGCCCCCATGCCCTTGTCAGTGACGTCGGCGATGACCAGGCCGACCCGCGAATCCGGCAGATGGATCAGGTCGTAAAAATCCCCTGAAGTCTCGCGGGCCGGAATGAGCTTCGCCGCAAACTCCCAGCCGGCGACCTTCGGGAACTCACGGGGCAGGAAGCTAGACTGGATCTGCCCGGCCAAGGTGAGCTCGAGCTCGATCTCTCGATGTTCTCGAATGAGCTCGGCGAGACCGATCGATTCCCCGTCTACATCAGTGGCTGATTCACTGGTGGACGGCTCGGGCCAGGTTGGAGTCTTGCGCTCCTGCTGCACGGCCTCCAGCAACCGCATCAGGTACTTCGGCGACGCTTCATCCGGACGGGCCAGTCCCTCCCGTAACGCCAGCAGTACAGCCTCGGTCCGGGTCGCCAGGTGGAGCTTCGACAGAATGCTGTTGATGTGGGTTCGGACCTGGTCGAGGGACTTGGCCACCCCACTGGCAATCTGGGCGGTGTCCCGGCCCATGGTCAAGAAGCGCAGCACTGACACTTCCTCCTTGCTCAAGACCGCCGCCAATTCTCCTCCCGAGGTCCCCTCCAGGACTTCATCTAGGAGGATCCGGGCGATTTTCGGATCCAGAGTCGGTTCTCGCCGATGGACTTGCTTGATCGCCCTCACCAGCTCCTCCGGCTCGGTGTCCTTGAGGATATAGCCCAATGCTCCGGCCTTGATTGCCGCGAACACTTCCCGATCAGAAGTCATGCTGGTGAGCACCAGGACCGCCACCGTAGGCCAGCGCAGCAGGATCCGCTTGATCGCCTCGATGCCGCTCATCTTCGGCATGTCCAGATCCATGAGCACGACCTCGGGCCTGAGGCGAGCAGTCGCCTCTACCGCCTCCAGCCCGTCTTCGGCCTCTCCGACGACCTGGATCTCGGATTCCACACCGAGCAGCGCCCGGATCCCTCGGCGTACGATCGAGTGATCGTCAACCAACAGGAGCCGGATGGGCTGGTTTACAGTTTGACCTGAACTGACCATGCTGAATTTGCCTTCGCAGCCGGACTCCGCCCGAATCTTCTGGAGGTGAAAACCCCTTCGCATCGGCGGCGATGCTCAGGCGAAGTCTAACCGAAACTACTTGGCAAGCGGAGACTTCCGCGATCGGCCCAACCGGATCGGGCAGGGTGGCCGCGGGGCAAACTCAGGTGAGGGAGCCGGCTCTCGCCAGAGACGATCATAGACTGCGGTCCTCGACTTCCCAGGCATGGTCCAACACATGCCAGGCCACCCGCCGAACGAATCGGCGCGGGGTCCAGCGGACACCGCCCCGCGGCCCGCGCTCCGGCAATCCTCCGGAAGCAGCCATTGAGAGCCCCTCGAGGATTGCCTGCCGAGTCCGTATCAGCTCCGGTTGCGGCTCGCCATCTTCTGCCAATCTGAAGCGGATGCCGAGCGAGGCCAGATAGGCCGCGTCGGACTCGAGCAGGTGCCGGACGATCTTGTCGAGCTCCCGCCCGCCGCCCCGCGGCCCCTTGCGCAGCACTTTTCCCTTGGCCGCGGTCACCGCTGCGTCAAAAGTGCGCCAGCCGGCCTTGAGCACCGCTTCAAACCGGCGCAGGTCGGCAGCCTCGATCGGATCCGAGTCATGCGCAGTCGGCATGTCGGGCGCGCCAAAATCGGTGGTCGCGTTGCCGGCTAGCCGCTCGCGAACCGCGAACTCGGAAACATCCTTCGGGGCACGAAACCCGAGCCGAGATTGGCGGAGCGCCAGCCCGTAGCGGGGTCCGTGGTCCATCAAAGCCTGGAGCGCAGCGGCTTCGTCCCGTCCGCTGCGGCACCAACCGGGCCACTCCAATGCCCCGGCGAAGATCCGTTTGGTGCCAACCTCCAGGTAGACGCTGATTCGGTCCGAAGTTCCGATCATCCCGATCAATAGTATTTGTCGATCCCGCCAAACTGTTTCAAAGTCGCCCTCAGATGGCGACATCCGGGACCCAGATGTATCCATCGGGATCGCGCAGGTAGACTTCTCGCATGCCGTGACCCTTGTCGGTCGTGGGGACCAGGACTTCGTGCCCGAGCCGCCGGGCTGCGGCCTCCGCCTGGACCGGGTCACAACCGTGCAATCGGAGTTCGACGCCGCCCCCGCGGGGAGTTTCGGGCGCCACCGTCCGACCCATCGCATGCTTGTCGTAGGCATGATCGGCATGCAGCATCCATTCGGTCCCGAAGCCCGAGCAAACCGCGAAGTCGGGGTCGGAATACACGACGCTTGCGCCAAGCACCTCACGCTGAAATGCGAGGGCGCGCTCGATCTGCGCGACGAGCAAGTTGATGGACAGGGATTTGAGAGTGTGGGAGTAGGCCTTCGAGGACATCCAAGGATCACCGACGCGCAGTTTCATTCTTCCTCTCCTTCTCGAGGCGTAGCCTGGGGTCCTGCCCACAGCGGGAATTCCCGCCCCCATTTATAACTGAACGCCGGAGCTAGTGTGCCTGGGGGCCGCCTCTCGGCCCGCAGAAAAGTCGGGACTATGTCTCTATTTCTCTCACAACTTCCCGGATTTCCCTATAATCGCTGAAACTCGAACCGGAAAGGAAACCGGATATGCCGGTGCTACCCAAGTTCACCCAATTCGAAGGACGCCACTGGGAAACCGGCTCGGTCAGCAATGCCTTAGCGTACGCCGGGGCCCGGGTGCCGCAGACCAAGCAGCCCTATTCGGAGGCTCTGCTGCTCGGGATCAGCGGCGGAGCGGCATTCGGCTACTTTGTCTTCGACTACAAGGGGCACGACCCGCATGTGGCTTTGCTCTCCCGCAATACCTTTGACCCGCTGCAGACCCTGCTGGAACGGCTGGCGATCCCACATGACCTCTTCCAGACCAGCGATCCCAAGAAGGGGGAGCGCAATCTAATCGAAGTGCTGGAGAGCGGCCGTCCGGCGATCGTGTGGGCGGACGCCTTCAGTTTGCACTACAACACAGCCACTGCCGACCAAGCCATGTGGGGGATGTTGCCGATTCTCGTTTATGGCTACGAAGGCGGGAAGGCCTTCATCGCCGACCGCTCAGCCAAACCGCTGACCGCCAGCGTGGATGATTTGGCGCGGGCCAGGGCCCGAGTGAAGAAAGACAGGTTCCGGGTGCTGACTCTCGGCGCGCCCGACCCAAAGAAGCTGCCCTCCGCCATTCAGGCAGGTATCTGGCAGTGCTTCGAATTGTTCACCGAACCGCCGCCGAAAGGCGCTCGAGACAACTTCGGGTTCGCCGCCTATCAGAAGTGGGCCAACATGCTGACTAACACCCGCAACCCGCAGAGTTGGGAGCGCCTGTTGGCGCCAGGCAGCCGGATGTACGCCGCCCTGGCCGGGAGCGAGCATCAGCCGGGCGCCTTCGGCTGGGCCTGCACCTTCCCCTCCAATCAGGTGGACGACAAAAGGCTCTACGCCGAATTCCTGGAGCAGGCCGCGCTGATTCTGAAGAAGCCAAGACTCAAGGCGGCTGCCGAGCGGTTCCGGGCCAGCAGCGCGGCCTGGGAGGAGCTGGGCGAGGCACTGCTGCCCGATGAAGTGCCCTTGTTCAAGGAAACCCGTCAGTTGCTGATCCGCAAACGGGATCTCTTTGTCAATAGGGGCGAGGCGGCGCCCGAGGAGCGAAAGAAAATCAGTGCCCGGCTCGCCGAGATTCGAGCGAGCATCGACAAGAAGTTCCCACTTTCCGCCGAGGGCGTGAGCGGGCTGCGGGGTCGCCTGGCCGAGCAGGTCTTGAAAATCAGTGAGATCGAGCGGCAGGCGATTGAATTGATGCAGGCCGCGATGGCCTAGACGAGCCGTTTTCGAGGGCGGAAGATTGGGGAGTTGGGGTTACGAATCGCGCGTGCTCTGGCCGGAGCCATCGCACTGGCAGTTGGGCTACAGGTCAGAGGCCGGGCACTGCTGAAGATGCAAAAACCGTTGGCACTCCGCCAGCGTTAGCGAGCGCGTGACGCGCGACTCCGCCAGCTCCAATAGCTCTTCGTTATCCACGAGATACACCCGAACCACTCCATCCGTGCTGGCAACCGCGAGGAGTGGTCGGTCGTCCATCGGATTGAATGCAACCCCGGTCACCCCACCCAGGCTCCCAAACAGGGTATGCAGCTCTTGCCCGGTCGAGACGTCCCATATCTTGGCCGTATTGTCCCCACTGCCCGTGGCGAGCCATCTGCCGTCGGGGCTGAATGCCACCGATTGGATCTCCGAGCTGTGCCCGGCTAGGGTGTGCAGCTCGACCCCCGTGACGGCATCCCAGAGCTTCGCCGTGGCATCCTGACTCCCAGTCGCAACCCGCGTCCCATCTGGACTGAATGCAATATCGGGGATGGGGTTCGAATGCCCGGCGAGGGTGAGCAGAACATTCCCTGTATTCAAGTCCCATATTCTCGCGGTCAGATCGGTGCTGGACGTCGCCAGCCGAGTTCCGTCGGGGCTGAAGGCTACGCCAAGAACCAAACCCTCGTGACCGACGAGATTGGACAACTCGCGGCCTGTCGCCGCATCCCATACTCGAGCCGTGGTGTCGAATCCACCAGTTGCTATCCGGGTTCCATCCGGGCTGTAGGCAACATCCCGCACGCCAACCGTGTGGCCTACAAGTGTGAGTAACTTTTGGCCGGAAAAGGTATCCCAGATAATGGAGCTTGCGTCGAAGCTGGATGTCGCTAACCGCCTCCCATCCGGCCTGAAGGCCAATCCAAGTACTGGTTCGGTATGTCCGGCCAGTGTCAGCCGCGCCTCACCCGTGACAGCGTCCCACAGCATCGCCGTGCCCATCGCACCCTCGGTTGCCATTTGAGTCCCGTCCGGGCTGTAAGCGACCCGCGCTCCTTGGCCCGAAAGCGTGACCACTTCCTGCCCTGGCGTGATGCTCCAGACTTTAGCTGTTTCGTCGAGACTGGTCGTCGCCAACCGCTTGCCGTCAGGGCTGAATACCACGTCCATCACCCAATTGGAATGACCGGTAAGGGTGAGCAACTCCTGGCCGGTACGTACGTCCCACAGCTTGGCTGCACTCCCGCTCCCGGCGGCAATCTTTGTCCCATCCGGGCTGAACATCAGGGCGCCTCCGGGGTCCTCGATAGTGAGAAGCTCCTGGAGCTCGATCCGCGTGGCGTCCCATATTTGGATGCCGGCATCGGTCGTAGCCGACATTCGCGTCCCGTCTGGACTGAAGGCGACGCTATAGATCTCTATGGTGAAACCCGTCAGGTCGCGCAGCAACTCTCCGGTCGCCACGTCCCAGATCTTCAGGCTGCGGTCGTCACTGGCGGTTGCCAGCCAATCGCCGTCCGGGCTGAAAGCTAATTCCTCGATGGCTTCCGTATGATCGGTCATCACGTGGAGCTCGGCGCCGCTTGTCAGATCCCAAATGCGCGCGGTTGCGTCCTGGCTGCCGGTGGCCAGTCGTTGGCCCTCCGGGCTAAAAGCCAGTGCCGTCACGTCGGCCGAATGGCCCGAAAGCGTCCTGATCAAGTTGCCCGAATCCGCATCCCAAATTCGGATGAGGTTGCTATCCGCGGTGGCCAGCCACTCCCCGTCCGGATTGAAATCTACGCGTTGCGCAGTTCTGTAGTCGCTCGGTTCCGTGGTGCCCGGCAGGCGGAGAAGCTCCTCGCCGCTGGCTGCATCCCAAACGATTGTCGTGCCGTCTCTTCCGATGGTGGCGAGTCGCTTTCCATCTGGACTGAAAGCCGCCGAGTAAACCCAGGCTGAGTGGCCGGTCAGCGTCAGCCTGACCTGCGAGCCAAGGATCGATCGATGCAGCGCCTCCTCGACCTCTGGAAGCAACGACCCATCCGGGGCGCGGGTGAGTGAGGCCGCCTGCAGCGACAGCAGGATGCTGCGCTCGGGGTCGATATCCAGGTTGTTGACTGCGGCGGCGGCCAGTTCACGGGCGAAGGAGATTCGCCGTTCACTCTCCGCGGTGATGGCACTCTGCCGCGCTCGCTCACCCTGCAGCAACGCCAGACCGGCCATCCCTAGCGCCAGGATGAACGCCCCGAACAAATAGAGGGCGCGCCGGCGCAGCTGGGCGGCCGCCTTCCGTTGTGTCTCGGCTAGAGCCTGGGCGGCCTCCAGCTCCCTCCGTCGCTGGGCCTCGCGCTCAGCCTCGCCGCGCTCGGCCTGTACCCGCGAATCATCCAGAAATGATCGCTCCAGTCCGCTAAGCTGACTGGCGTGATCCCCCGCCCAACTGAGGGCCTGCGCCAGGCGCGTGCCGCGGTACAGCTCGGCCAGCTCGCGTCCGCGACGCTCCCAGGAATCCGCCGCCAGGGTGAGGTGGCGGTGTAGGCGAAGCCCCTCTCGATCCTCCTCCAGCCACTCCCGCAATGTCGGCCATTCCCGAATCAAGGCCTCATGGGCGACTTCGGCCACGTTGTTGTCCGTAGTGATCAGCCGGGCGTCGGCCAGGATAGTCAGCACCTCTCGGACCGCTGGCGCATCCTCGGGCCGGAGGATCAGCTCGTCGAATGCGACCCGCCGGCGCGTCTCCGCGATGGACTCGTTCTCGCCAAGGTGGGTCAGGCGCAGGAATATGTTGCGAGCAATCGCCCGCTGCTTATCGTCCAGCTGATCGTGGAAAACGACGTCGGCTGTCTCGGCGATGGCGCCCCGCACGCCGCCGGAGGCGAGGTAGCCCGAAACGCCAAGCATGCGGCCGCGGCGGCGGTGCCAGGTCTCCAGCAGGGCGTGTGAGAGCAGCGGCATGGCCCCCGGTTCGGGCGGAGTGTCCCCCTCCGCGCCGACATCCTGAAGCAGCAACTCAACCAGGCCCGGCTCGAGCCCCCAGCCGCCTCGCTTAGCAGGCTCTTCGATGGCCCGGCGCAATTCGCCGGCGCTCATCGGGCCGATGTACTCCTGCTGGCCGGCCAACGCATCGCGTAGCTCCGCATAGGGCGCGCAGGAATTGTAGAAGTCGGCCCGAAGTGTGATCACGACATACGCCGGACCATCCGGCTCGGAAACGGCCGTCATAAGGTTGTCGATGAAGGCCCGTCGCTCGACTTCCTGCTGACAGAGAGAGAACAACTCCTCAAATTGGTCGATGACCAGCAGCTGATGCGGGTGGCCTGTGGATGGCCTCGTGGGCTCGACGCGCTTCCCCTCCAGGCTGCTCCGTAGCCGTCCTGCCATCAGATGCAGTGTCCGCGGCTCGGCGGCCAGGTCATCCATCAGGGTGGCCGTGGCTGCGAGGGAGGACCCGTTCTGGCTGAGGCTCTCGGCCAGCTTCTGCAAGGGACGGGCGGTGGGGGTGAAGCTGTGGATCATCCAGCCGTCGAAGGAGCGGCTGGTGCGCATCGCGGGGATCAGGCCGGCTCGGACGATGGAGGACTTTCCGCTGCCGGAGGCGCCGACCACCGCCAAAAAACGCGAGGGTGGTGTGGACGCCAATGAGGCTCGAATCCGGTCCAGGAGCTTGGCGGTGAGCGCCTCCCGACCAAAGAACAGGTCGGCGTCAGCTTCTTCGAAATATCGCAGGCCCTTGAAGGGGGCGGTCCCGGCCGCCGGTGGGGCTTCGCCCGGCATGGCCGCCAGATCGAGCAGCCGTTCTGCCGCCTGAGGATTGTCATCCAGGTCGAGGGCGGGGACGAACCGGGCGGTGATCGTGGCTACATCCGGCGGTCGTTGGTTCAGCTCAAGCCGGCTGACCTGCGCGTGGCTGTAGCCGACCTGAGTGGAGAGCTCGCGCTGGGTCAGGCCGGCCCGGCGCCGAAGGAACTTGAGCAAGTCGCCGAAGCTCGTAAACCGGTCCAGCGCGAGCTTGAACGTCTGGCTTGGTGTGCCGGCCTGCCTCCTGGTTATCAATGAAGCACCCCGTCGCCTCGCGACGATTATACGTGGCGGGGCGCCAATCCGAGCCGAGTTGGTGAATTTTGGTGAATCGAGTCGCTATCGGTAAGCGCCTGGCTGATAGGGTTAGCCCAAAGGCCGAGGCAACGCGCTCCACGGGCTGGAGCCTCGCCGGGCCCACCGGAGGATAGAGTGAACGACTACACAGCAATGCTCTTACATGATGCTCACTATGGTGACCTGCTGCAAGAAGCACGCGGCGGCTGGCTGATCAGCGCGTCGCGGCCCGTCGACGAGACTCGGCGTTCGACCCTGGCACGGCGCAGGCGGGTCTCGAGGCTCTTGTGGGCGATGGTGTTCGCCTTGCTCGCCGTCTTAAGATCCGCGGTTGCGTAGTCGGCCTGGATCCGTCCACCGGGTCGGCCTGCTTTACTGGCTCTTGGGCGGAGTTTGAGTTCCCCCGGGCCGGGCGAGCTTCAAGTACACCGCTCCGCGCACATCGAGGTAAGTGTGGTCGGGGGTCTGCACCACCCGCAGCATGACTTCGCTGCAGGCCGGACAGCGCAGCACTAGACCCGGCGCCTGGGTGAAGGTGAGCAGGCTGCCCACCTCGCCCTCCCGCCCGCAGTGGTCGCACTCGGTCGGGCTGGCGGTCATCTCCTCCCCGAAGATCTCTTCAAGTACACCCGCGGCCGAGTTCCCATCCAACATGTTTTCGTGGACCCGATCGAACGGTTCTTCCATTACGAATCTCCTCTCAGGCCGTGCTGCCGCTAGGCCCGAAGCGTTCGGTCTTGATCCGCTCCGGCGCCAGACCGGCCGCGACCAGCCCATTGGCCGCGGCTTCCACCAGCAACGTCGGCCCGCAGATGAACGCCTGGGCTTTGCGGCCCAGCGGGGCCACGACCTCTTTGAGCATCGCCGCATCGATTCGCCGGGCGTAGCCGGTCCAATTCGGCGGCCGGGCCCGGGTGAAGATCTGAATTATCCGCAGCCCATCGCCGGTCTGCTGCAAGTGCTGGAGCTCATCGGCATAGATCACATCCTCCGGTGACCGGGAGCTGTAAAGCAAATGGGTGGCGACGGTCGAGCCGGCCGCCCGCCGATGGCGCACCATGGCCATCAGCGGCACCACTCCTGATCCGCCGGCAACGAGCAACAGTGGTCCGCCCAGGCTGGCCTCCCAGACAAAGTAGCCGCCGATCGGGCCACGCACCTCGACCCGGTCGCCTGGAACCAGCACCTCGTGAAGATAGGTGGACACCTCACCCTCCGCAAGCCGCTCGATGGTGAGGTCGATCTCGCCGGATCGTTCCGGCTCGGAAGCGATGGAGTAGCTCCGCTGGGCCTGATAACCGTCCGGCGCGGTCAGCCGAACATCGTAGTGCTGGCCCGGCCGGTGGGCGACCCAGGCGGGCAAGGTGAGGGTGAGGGTCTTCGTCCGGTAATTCTCCTTCCGGGCTGACTTGACTGTCGCGAGCTGCCACTCGAGCAGTCGTTTCATCCGCACTCAATCCCCGGCATACCGCTCTTCATTCCAGGGATCTCCATGGTTGTTGTAGCCCAGCGACTCCCAAAAACCGCGCTTGTCTTTCTCCGTCAGGCGCAGCCCGCGGACCCACTTCGCGCTCTTCCAGAAATACAGGTGCGGCACGACGAGCCGGGCGGGGCCGCCGTGCTCTTGCGCCAGCGGCTTGCCATCGTATTCGTAGGCAACGAAGCCCTGACCGTTGAGCACATCCGGCATCGGCAGGTTCGTGGTGTAGCCACCGTCACAGAAGGCCGTGACGAAGCTTGCCTTAGTGGTTTGCTCGACCTGCTCCAAGAGTGTGTCGACGCTGACCCCTTTCCAACGGGTGTCGAGTTTCGTCCACTTCGTCACGCAGTGGATGTCCACGACGAACTCTTGCGCCGGCAGCGCCAGGAATTCTTCCCAGGACCAGCGAGCCGGCTTGGCCAGCTCGCCCTCGAGGCTGAAGGACCACTTGGCTAGTTCGATGCGAGGGGTCGGTCCGGCGGAAAGCACCGGGAAGTCGTCCACCGCGTGCTGGCCGGGCGGCACTCGGTCGCCGGCCCCGGCTTCCCGGCGTTTGCCGACGAATCCGCGTGAAACGAAGCGCTCGGTCATGCCGCTTCCCGTGACTACGGGTTTTCCCAGTAGGCGATCTCGCTCACGTGGATCGTGAAGTTCGAGGTCTGGCGAGCACCGACAAACAGTCCAAAGGACCCTTCCTCCGCGTACGTGGAATCTTCGATTTCGGTGAGCCGCACCCCATTTACGTAGAGGATCAATTGGTCACCACTAGCCAACAGGCCGACTCGGTTGACCTGCTCGGAGCCGGTCTGGATGCTGGCAGCGGGCGTCGCCCGGACCAGGTTGGTCATCGCCTCGCCATCCCAGGCGCGCAGCGAGTAGCGCCCATCACAGGTCACGCCGAACAGGTAGCCCCGGTTGGCCGCATTCAGGTCGGGGACCCGAGCGATCAGACCGTAATGGTCGGAACCGGCACAGGTCCCGGTCTCCACGGTCATCTCCAAGTAGAAATCCTTGACAACTGGCCAGCTCAGCCGCCAGCCATCGGTCGTTGTGAGACCGGTGAGGACCAGCTCGCCGTCCGCGACTTGCGCTCGGGTAAAGCGGTCCTCGGCGAGCGGCCAATTCGCCCCGGTGACAAACTCATCGCGCCAGGTCGGATTGCCAAGGGTCGACCGTGGATCGTCGGCCGGGAGGGTCCGGGTAACCGGAGGCGTCGGGCTCGCGGTCGGGGTCAGGCTCGGGAGCGGGGTGGCGGAAGCCGCCGGGGTCTCGGTCGGGGTTGGTGCCGCTTCGGTCTCGGCTGGCAGGCCGGTGGGGCTTGGGCCGGCAGGCTCGATCGCCGTAGGCAGGGGGATCGCCGGTGGAAGCGCGGTCAAGGTCCCGCTCACTCGGGTGGCGAGCTCGTCCGCATTGGGCGCGGCGGGTGCCTGAGACAAGTTGCAGGCCCCCGCGCCGAGGGAGACGAGCGTGACGAGCGTGAAGAGGATCGCGAACTCTGTGCCTGATTTCATAGGTCTCCTCGCAATGAACCCTTGGCCTGCCTAACGCCCGATCCGGGACTCCAACCCCCGAGTGATCAACCAGAGTGCGATCGGGAGCAAGGCACTGCTGGCGAAGGCGCGTACCGTCCCCGGACTCCAAGGCCAGGTCGGAGATTTGACGATCAGTTCCCGCTCTACCATCAGGCTGGTCAGGCCTTTGTTAAGAGTGTCAATCTGGCCGGCCACCGGCTCTTCGAGCGCCCGGTGGAGCGAACTAAAAACTCCGTCGATCCTGCCGCTGACCGCGCTCAGCATCCGATTCTTCTCCTCCCGCAGACGAGTATGCATCCCGTAGAGCGGCAATGTGAACAGCGCGACCGAGAGGCTCAGGTTAATGCCCAGCAGCCCGACCGTAGCCGGACCCATCGATGCCCCCGAACTGACGGCCACGATGTAGTAGCTCAACAGGACCAGCGCCAACGCGGTGCGCAAGGTGAGGGTCGAGAACGCGTAGAGCGGCTGTGGCTGAAAGAGGTTGACGGTGGTCGCCTGGGAGTGGATCAGACTGACTAACCGGAGCTGCCGGATCGTATGGTAGAAGAGCAAGGCGAAACACATGTTGCCGAAGACAGCGCCACCGAACCCCACGATGGACAGGACAATCGGCGTCCCGGCCGGCCCGAGCATCTCTTCTGGGGAGACCAGCAGTCCTACGATTGTGAACCCTACCCCAAGCAGGCTGACCACTCGCGCCGCACCTCTTGGCATGGTCGTGAGTTGGTAGGAGAGCCGTTCGACCTCCGGGTCCGTAAGGGAAAGAGCAGGTCGGAAATTTCTCAGGCCCTTGCGCGCCACCCCATCCAGGTATTGGATAAAGGCGAGCGGAAAGAGGGCAATGACTGCGCTGTAGGCAGCGGGAGTGGGTCCGGGCAGGGGGGATGGATCCACAAGTTGATCACTCCAGATGGCGAGCAGCACCAAGAGCGAAGTGGCCACGGTGTAGGCCAACCAGGCCGGGCCAGGCAGCCGGTCGATGGCGCCATGCAGCCGGTTTATCCAGCTGGGCGCGAACGGAGGGCGAGTTTCGGCCTGGTCCGTCACATTCGGCCGCCGCGCAGCAGCCTGATCAGCACGATCCCACTTAGGGCAACCGCAACCATCGGACCGACCACGAAGCTGGGGTCGCCCACGGCGAGCCTGAGCAGGAAGCTCACCGCGAATCCGAGCGCCCAACTGAATACGCACGCGGCGATCCAGCTGCCCGACCTAGTGAGCTGCGATCGCAGGACTAGGAACCACTGCAACACGGAAGGAGGAACCGCAACGGCGGCCCCCAGCAGCGCTCCCAAGAGCACCTGTTGGCCAGGTGGGAGATCGGCTGCACCTTCTCCGGAGAAGAACAAACTCCCCAGCATGAAAACTGCGGCGTAGCCCAAGGTGGAGGCCGTCACCCATCGCCCGGCCAGTCTCAGGTGTCGCCGTATAACGATCCACTGCGCGATCCCGAATGGGGCGCCGAACGCCGCCCCAACTAACCCTGGGATCACGGCAGTTGAAACGCCGTTCTGCGCGGCAAGGCCCAGAGCCTCCGCCGCCGTGCCTACTGAGACCCAGGAGACCACCCCGACCCCACTTCCAATTGCGGAAGCAACTACCCAGCGGAGCCAGAAACTCCGTCCGACCATGGGGCGCGCCTCTTCCATCCTACGGGACTCCCTCATGCGGCCGCGCTCATCGCCCGATGCTTCGGCGGTCCATCAGATAGCTCACCCCGGTCAGAACGAATCCCAGCCCGACGATGACCAACAGGCTGATGAACAACGGATCCCGGGCGTAGATATACATGCCGACCAGGCAGACCAGGATCACGCTCCGGGCGATCAGTGTCGTGGGATAGAGCGCCTCGGCATG
>CAZPZD010000003.1:67162-72856 GCA_964590515.1 uncultured Anaerolineaceae bacterium
AGACCAGGATCACGCTCCGGGCGATCAGTGTCGTGGGATAGAGCGCCTCGGCATGACGTCGCCATAGTCTCCGTTGGAGAGCAGCAACTTGAGCACAAATTGGGGCGCGGCGATGAGACCGATCCCGGCGGGGATCAGATAGCCGACCAGGTAGTAAAGGCTCAGATGGGTTTTCTTCACGACTGACCCCTTTCACTCGCGGCCAATATACCTTGAAACCACTCCCCGAACTCCGAGACGGCCTCCGCCATCGTGAGTCGTTTCGCCTTCTCCGAGACCCCGGCCGGCACCCAATCATTGAACGGGATTACCTTGAGCCCGTGTTTGCCCGTTGAACTGTGAACTTCGTGAATGGCTGCGAGCCGATCGGGGTCCAAACTCCCCTGCAGTCGCACGAGCGCGGGCCAGAGGCGCGCATGGATGTAAGTGATTTTGCCGTTGACCAGGCGGCAGATCAGGACTTCCTTGGAAGCCCGGACCGCGCGAGTTAGGCCGAAGATCTCGTCCCCCTTCGCATGACCCCAATAGCTCCCCCGGATGGGCTCGCCCGCAACGGCGTCGGCCAGGTTTGGAATTGGGCCCTTGGCCGATTCAAGAACCACGCCGTAGGTGCTCACGAATTCGATCGCTTCGGCGGAGGTCATCGGAGGCGATCATTGTAATCGCCCGGCTGTTCGTCATCCAAGGCGGCGCCGAGCCCGGGTACAATCGCAGCCCAACGCCACCGAGGCCCTGTGAACCAATATCGCCTTCCCACCGCCATCGTGCCGTCCCGCTATGACATCCACCTGGCCCCGGACCTGGAGGCGGCCAGCTTCGATGGGCACGAGACGATCGCCCTCGAAGTGCGCGAGCTGGCAGAGGAGATCGTCTTGAACGCGGCCGAGTTGGAGATCCATTCAGCGCAGGTCGAAGACGGCGCCGGCGGGCGCTGGACGTGTGCCGTGCGGCTGGATGAGGCCACCGAACGGCTCCACCTGAAGCCTCCCCAGCCGCTGGCGCCTGGGAATTGGCACCTGAGCTTATCGTTCCGTGGGACGCTCAACGACCGGTTGCGCGGCTTCTACCGGGCGACCTCTAAGGACTCAAACGGCCAATCCCGCATCATGGCCACCACCCAGTTCGAGTCCACCGATGCGCGCCGCGCATTCCCATGTTGGGACGAGCCTTCCCTCAAAGCGGTCTTCGCCTTGACCCTGGCGATCGATCCTGAACTCAAGGCGGTCAGCAATACCCGCGTCCAATCCGAGTCGCTCGAGAACGGCCGCAAGGTGGTCCGCTTCGCCGATACGATCCGGATGTCCACTTACCTGGTCGCCCTCGCGGTCGGCCGGCTCGCAATCCCCTCCGAAATCATGGTCGGGGGTACGCCAACTCGCGTGATCACTCTGCCTGGAAAAGAGCACTTGATAGGCTTCGCCCAGGCGATCGGCGAGCACTCGCTGCGTTACTTCGAGGACTACTTCGACCTCGCCTATCCGGGAGACAAACTTGACCACCTGGGACTCCCGGACTTCGCCGCTGGGGCGATGGAGAACTTCGGCCTCGTGACCTACCGGGACTCCGCCCTGCTGCTGGACGAGCACGCCTCCACGCTGGGCGAACGGGGCTATGTCGCCGACGTGATCGCCCACGAGATTTCGCACATGTGGTTCGGCGACCTGGTCACGATGGCCTGGTGGAACGGGACCTGGTTGAACGAAGCTTTCGCCACCTTCATGGCGGTCAAGGCGGTCGATGTCTGGCGGCCCGAGTGGGATCGTTGGACCGAGTTCGGCGTGTCGCGGGCGCTGGCGCTCGATGCAGACGGATCGCATCACACCCGCCCGATCGAGTTCCCGGTCGAGTCTCCCGCCGACGCGAAGGCAATGTTCGACGTGCTGACTTACGAGAAGGGCGGCTCGGTTCTGCGCATGCTCGAGCAGCACATAGGCGAGGCGACCTTCCGAGACGGAGTGCGAGAGTATCTGCGCAGGCATGCCTATTCCAACGCCGATACCCTCGACCTGTGGAAGGCGCTCGGCGAAGTCGCCGGCAAGGGCGTGCCGGAGCTGATGCACGGATGGGTGTTTCAACCGGGGTATCCGCTCATCGACGTGAGGCGCGGGCCGGGCGGGCTCCACTTGAGTCAGCAGCGGTTCACCTACCTACCGTCGGATGAGCGCCCGGAGGGCGCGCCGGTGCCGGATCAACGCTGGATAGTTCCGCTTCAGATTCGGCTGCACTCTGCAGCCGGCCCGACGACGGTGCACCATCTGCTCGAAGGCGCGGGGGCCACCCTGCCGGCCCCGGCCGATTTGGGCTGGGCGCTGGTCAACGCCGGCGGAAACGGGTTCTACCGCGTCCGCTACTCCCCGGACCTGCTGGCCGAGCTGCTGGGTCACCTGACCGAGCTGACCGCGCTGGAGCGCTTCAACCTGCTCAACGACACCTGGGCCCTGACCCAGGCCGGCCTGTTCGGGATCGCCGATTTTCTCGACCTGACCCAGCGCTACCAGGACGAGACCGATCGGAACGTCTGGACCGTGTTGCTCGGCGCGCTGGGCAGCCTGCGAAACATGATCGAGGCGGATCTGGAGGAGTCGTTTGCCGCGTTTGTGCGCCAGCGGCTGGCTTCCGCCCAGGCTCGCCTCGGGCTTCTCCCTGACTCTGCCGAGGATGACCTCACCCGTCAGTTACGCGGCGAGCTGCTCCAGGCTCTGGGAATCCTTGGGGAGGCAATCGACGTCCAGCGCTGGGCGGCCGAGCTCTATTCGGCGGGGAATGAGGAGGGAACGGTCGACGCAGACCTATGGCGTGCGGCTCTTGCGATCCGGGCCCATACCGGCAACGAGAGCCACTTCGAAGAATTCTTCCAGCGATATGAATCCCATCCCGACCCGCAGGAGCAGCGGCGGGCGCGGGCTGCCTTGCTTGAGTTCCGTCCGGAGGCACTCGTTCGCCGCAACCTCGAGCAAACCCTCGACGGCCGCTACCGTGTTCAGGACGCACCCTACCAGGTCATGGCTTTGCTGCGGCACTCCCACAGTCGGGCACTGGCCTGGCAACACTTGAAATCCCGCTGGCCCGAGATGAGGGAGAAGTACGCGGAGCACAGCGCTCAGCGGATCTGGGAAGGCTCGGTCGAGCTCACCCGCCCGCAGTGGGAAGCGGAGGTCCGGGAGTATGTCTCACGGATCAAGCTAGACCTGGGCGGCAAGGTCGTTGAGCAGACCCTCGAGCGGCTGCATGCCGGCGTCGTCATGGTCCTCCGGGAGACCGCCGCGTTGCGCGACTACCTTACTTCTCGTTTCGGATCCAACTAACCGCGGGTCGGGCCGAGATGCGGCGGGCCTGGGGTGCCCGGCACTCTTCAGCTGAAGCGCTCTCCCCCTACTCCTGTACGCTGACCTCATAGCGTTCGATGGTGGGTGGCGTAGCTACATAACTCCCAAACTTGGCGAGCACCTCCTGGAGCAGACCGCTGGTTTCGGTCGCTTTCATATCTGCCTCCGTCTCCCAAAGGGTGATCGCGGTGTACTTGTCCGTGCTGCGGTCGGTCAGCCAATACAGGCCTTTGAACCCTTTTTGTTTCTTTAGGGTCGGCACCACCGAATCGCGATACATACCGATTGCTTCGTCCATCTTGCCAGGCTTCATCTGAGAACTTCCGGTTCTTGCATACATGGTTTCGTCTCCTTGAAGTTTGGGGCGCGTTCAGAGGGGGAAAGGCGCCCATGGCCAATGATTGTACGACAGTGACAATCGGTCATGACGGTCGGCTCATGATCTCGGCCCCTGACGACCGAGCCGGTGCTGAACGGCTTCGCTTTCCAGTTCCCGAATCGCATCCGCCGCAACCCACCGGGCCGGCTTCGAGTCCATTCGCTGAATCTCCTTGGCAAGCTTTAGCGCCGCACGATTCAGCTTCCGGTTTCGCTTCCCGATATTCCGGATGGCCCAGCTGACGGCTTTCTTGACGAAGTTGCGGTCGTCGTCGGCGCCCTTCAATAGTATCGGGAACAGATCGACGAACCGCGGGTCGGCCGCCTGCTTGTCATGCCAGGCCAGGCCGGCGATGAGCGCAAATGCAGCTCGCTTGACGAACTCCTCCTCCCGCTCGGCCCACTCCGGAATCTTCTGCCAGGCTAGCGGCGACTTGTCGAACAGACTCGTGCAGGCCTGATCGCAGACGTCCCAGGAGTCGAAGTCTTTCACCCAGCGGTCCATCTGTGCTGAGGTCACTAGGGCCGGGTCGTCGATCAGCACCGCCACGATTTGGGCCTCCGCGATCCCGGTCTTCCAGAGCGCCAGGGCCAGCCGGTGGTCGTGGCCGACCTCCTTCGCGATCTTCCGCATTTCGGGCACCGACACCCCTAGGCGGCGCTGAACAGACATGCCGAACTTGGCCATGCCTTCCACGTTCTTGGGATTGGCTTCCGCTTTCAGCTTGGTCAGGACTTCCGCGACGGTTGCCATTCGGTGAATGCCTCAAAGTCCATCGTCGCGATTCCTCACCCGGTAGGTCGGTCACGGGTGCGGAAACGGCTCTCGGTGCCGGCCAAGATGCGCCGCACGTTCCCGCGGTGGGCGAATACGATCAACGCGGCCATGCCGACACTTGCCCAGAACGTGTACGGCGCCTCCGGCGCGGTTAGCCACACCCAAAGGGGGAAGATCGCGGTGACCACGATCGAGCTAGCCGAGACGTAGCCGGTGAACCACATCACTACACCCCACACCGGCGCGGAGATCAGGATGGCGAGGGGCGCAAGTACGAGGAACATGCCAGTGACGGTCGCCATTCCTTTCCCGCCGCGGAACCGCACGTACGGGGAGTACATGTGCCCGAGCACCGCCGCAACTCCGAGCGCGGCGGGCAACCATACGGGTGCCCCACCGCCTTCCGCTACTGAACGGCCGACCAGCACGGGAATCGAGCCCTTGGCGAGATCGATCAGGGCCACTGGGATCGCGTATTTCCAGCCAAGCAGGCGGTAGACGTTGGTCCCGCCCAGGCTCTTGCTGCCGAACTCGCGCAGGTCAACGCCACGGGTAATCCGGCCCGCCAGGTAGCCGGTCGGGGTGGCGCCCAAGAGGTAGGCGGCAATCACCCAGGCAAGTGTGCTCACCGGCTCACTCCCGCTCTGGGAGCGATATTGCGTTCTCGGGCTGAACAAGCTGAATTAGGCGCTCTGCAATCTGGAGCGAGGCCTGTGGGCGGGCTAGCTTGCCAGCGTTTGCGGACATTTGGCCCAGTCGGCCCGAATCGGCGATCCATTCTCGTATGGTCTGGGCGATCTCAACTGGGTCCTCCAAGTAAATGCCGGCTCCATTCTCCGCCACATACCAGGGATTCGCGGATTCCTGGCCAGGAATGTAGCTCGATACGATGACCGGCAGCCCCACCGCAAACGCCTCGGCCAACGTCCCTGGGCCGGCCTTCGTCACGACCAAATCGCTGGCACCCATCAGGTCTGGCATATTGTCGGCGAACCCATAGATCCTTGCTGGGACCTCCCACGCCGTCGAGAGCAGCCGCCGCTGCAAAGCCCGATTTCTTCCGGCGACCACGATGAGCTGTACGGCAGGAACACAGCCGGCAACCGCCCGCGCGGTCTCATACAGCCGGCCTATCCCGTCGCCTCCGCTGGTAATCAGCACGCATGGGCGCTGCAGGTCGAGCCCCAATTCTCGCCGGGCGTGTTCCTTACC
>CAZPZD010000003.1:72956-83101 GCA_964590515.1 uncultured Anaerolineaceae bacterium
TGCCAGAGCCAGCCATATAACCGGGGGTGGTTCCCCGCAAGCCATTCGTAGGCCTCATGCGATTTGCGGAGCGGCCCAGATTCTACTTCCTTTGATAGATCGGCAACCCGAGTATGGACCGCACTTCCGTACCGGCGCTCAAGGGCCGCCGCGATGGCTTGGGCCGCAGCAAGGTGTCCCCCGCCGGAATCCAGCGTCAATATGAGAATGTTGGTCATCCCAAAGGTCTCCTTTGGGAAAACTCACTTCGGTAGATCTCAGCCAAGGTAAACCAAAGCTTCTCGCACCGGTACGTTCAAAGCGCGCTGCGCCGGAAGCAGGCTGGCTACCGTCACAAGGGCCAGCACGATCGACAGCCAGAGCAGCGCCGCCGGCAGGGAAAAGCTGTACTCGACCTGTCGGCCGTAGAGGATCGTCCCAAGCACTCTGGTGAGCCAAAGTCCAAAGGGGACTGCTCCAGCTGCGCCCAGAATCCAACTCACCAGGCCCAGGAAGAGTCCCTCTGAAATCACAAGAACCCGAATGGAGCTATCCTGTGCGCCCAAGGCCCGCAGGACCCCTATCTCCCGGGTCCGTTCGATCACATTTAGTCCCATGGTCACCGCCAACCCAAGTCCCCCGTCGATCAATACCAGGATCCCGACCACCAGCAGCAGCCACAACAGGAGATCGAGTTGGGCTGCCTGCGATCGTTGCTCCTCTGCGGTCGTGCGGGTGCTGGCGATGCTCGATCCTCGGAAAGCGGAGCGCAGATCAGCCTCGATCTCTTCCTGAAGCCTCGGGCTGCTCTCGGCCGATCGCACGACCACTGTTTGCGCCAAGCCGGTCAGACCGGTCACCCGCTCCAGCGTCTCGCGCGGAATC
This sequence comes from uncultured Anaerolineaceae bacterium, assembly GCA_964590515.1. Lineage (GTDB taxonomy): Bacteria > Chloroflexota > Anaerolineae > Anaerolineales > E44-bin32 > JADFRG01. The sequence goes on from CAZPZD010000003.1 coordinate 73,821, forward strand.
ATGGCGGTTGGCCGAAGTTGGCGGGCCTCGAGACCGATCACCGTCCACTCGCGCTCATCCTGAGCGATCTTGAGAACGATCCCATCCCCGACCTTCAAGCTGGGGACGAGTTCCAACACGTTGCTACTGAGAAAAACGGCAAACTCGTCATCCGGAACGAACCAGCGCCCTTGAACAATTCTCGGGCGGGTCATGGTCGAATCCCACGGCACTCCAAGGACAGGAATCCCCCCGGTTATCCGATCCGCCAAGACGATTTGGGCTTCGGACTGCAGCCAGGCTTCGGCTTCTACAACCCCGGGAATTTCTTGTGCGCGCCGGAGAAGCGTACGCTGGGACAGCGGCTCGACCGTCGTGAGCGCGACGTCATAATTCACGGTTCTTTGGATCGCCGCCAGATCAGCTTGGAGGGATCCCCGCGCGCCCAAGACGGCGACGAACATCGCCCCGGCAAGAGTGAGCATCCCAAGCGTCAACAGCATCCGGCCCATATGTCGAAATACATTTCGAACAGCCATCCGGGTAAGCCCAGACCCACCAGCCAGCCCTGTCAGGAGCCGACCGATCGGGCCTGCGTTCCCATCCAGCATCGGCTGTTCAGTAAGAGCCGCAAGAACGGTCTTGCGAGATCCATTGAGGACCGGGATCGACGCCGCGATCAGCGGTAGCGCCAGCCCGGCTGCAATCTGCAGCGTCCATACTCCGAGCGGCAACCAGAAGCGCGCCATCAGGAAGTTCGTCCGATCTGCAATCACCTGCGAAAGCTGCCCGCCAAGGTAATAGGCGATAGGAATGGCGAACGCAATCGCCGCGAGACCATAGATCAATACCTGGCGCATATACAGGCCGACAATCGTACTCGTCCGCCCTCCCAAAGTCTTCAAGATGCCAACCTGAGGCACCTCACGGGCCATCACAGACGCGATGACGGTTCCGACCAAAAAACCCGCCAAGCAGAGGGTGAGCAGCCCAATCTTTCTGAGGACGAACAAGATTCCGGAGAGTGGGTCAGTCCTCAGGGACTTACCTGGAGTTGGGATCTCCGAGCGCAGAACTGGGAAGCCCTCCCCCTCCACAGTGTCCTGAACGGCAGTGAGGATCCGTTCTACGGATACTCGTTCGTTCGCATGGGTCAGAACGTACAGGCGGTTGTAGCCAAACGACCCATCGAGTTGCTCCATCGTCCGCGAGCTGACAAAACCATAGGCCGACTGGGTCAACGGAAACTGCATGACGGTAGGATCATTCACGAACCCGGCAACCTCGAGCCGCTCGGGAATGCCCTCCACGGTCTCGACTGTGACCGCATTCCCGAGCGGACCTGCGCTGAGGACCGTTCGTTCGAGGAGGATGGCGCCTTGCGGTGGAGCTTCGACCGCACCATTTTCCGGATAGACCCGACTGATCTGCCAGTCGTTGAATTCCGCAAGCGAGGTGATGTCGAGCGGAATCCAACGGCCCGAAGCCGTCTGCAGACGCGCCTGCACGACTCGGCGACCTTCTGCCCGGACCACGCCTTCCACCAGCTCAACACTCCGGATCAGCGCGTCGCCAAATTCTGGAACGGTCAATATCGCATGGGCTGGCGAGACGCCCGAGTACTGTTGTCGCTCCGTAAATGCGGTAACGGCCTCGCTTGCGAGCAACGCCCCAAAGGCTGCCGTGCCGGAGACCACAACCACGACAATCAACAACGTCCGAAGCCGGTTGAGCCATAGGTCGCGGTAAATCTTCCTCCAGAGCACTCGCCCTCACCCCTCCAATCAGGGAGTTTCTCTGACTGGCAGGCGGGCTTCCCCGTCCTCGTTCACAATTCGTCCATCCGCGATCCGAAAGGCGCGCGGGGCGCGGCGAGCCAGTTCGTTATCATGGGTGAGCAGCAGCAGCGTCTTGCCACTCTCCACCAACTCCTCAAACAGCCGGAATATCGCTTCGGCCGTGGTCGAGTCCAGATTCCCGGTTGGTTCGTCGGCGACGATCAAAGGCGGATCATTGGCCAGTGCGCGGGCGACTGCGATTCGCTGCTGCTCTCCTCCCGAAACCATGCTGGGAAGTCTCTCCTGATGCGCATCCATTCCCACCATCTCGCACAGGCGAAGGGCGCGGCGCCGTCGATCAGTCGGTGAGTAGTTCCGATTAAGTTCCATGGGCAAGATGATGTTCTCCACCAGCGTCAGGGTCGGCATGAGTTGAAAGAATTGGAAGACAATCCCTAGATTGCGGCCTCGCCATTCCGTGAGCTCCCTTTCGGAAAGGGCGTGGACCCCGACGCCATTTACGTACACCTCTCCGCTCGTGGGTCGATCGATGCCGCTGACCATGTTCAGCAGAGTGGATTTGCCGCTTCCGGATTTGCCCATGATCGCGACCAGCTCACCCCGCTGGACCTGGAGGTTCATCTTGTCGAGCGCGGCTTGGCCACCACCGGGGGTCGGGTAAATCTTCGTCAGATTGCGCAGCTCAAGGAAGGGCTGCTTGTCGAGCGGCGTCTCGCTGAGAATCACGGCGCCACGGCCAATATGTGCATCTCTCGTGAGGCGGTGCACCCCCAGTATGCTGGACCTGGATACCCAAGATGAAATTCGAACAGTCTCATCGCCGAAGCTCCGCCGGACGCTTCTCCGCGTCGATCTCTTTGCCGATCCGAGTGACGATCCTCGGCAGCGCTTCGATATCTTCTAACGAGGTTCGGAAATTCACCACGCAAGCTCGCAGGGCATACTTGCCTCCGATCACTGCGTTGGACAGGTAGGCCTCGCCGCCCCGCTGGACTCGGGCCAACAGCTCGGTGTTGAGCTCATTCAGATAACCTTCCACCTGCTCGGAGCCGGTCTCGAGGCCCGCCGGAACGTAGCGGAAGGTGCAGATGCTGAGGCTGAGGGTGAGCGCCTCAAGCTCGGGATGGGCCTGGGCGATTTCGAAAAGCGCCAACGCCAATCGGATGTCATCCGAGATCATTCTCCGATATCCCTCGCGTCCGACCTGGCGCAAACCAAGCCAGACCTTGAGGGCCCGGAAGCCTCGGGAATTCTGAGGTCCATATTCATAATAGTTCAGCCCCGGCTGCTCGCTCTCCCGATCGAAACTGTAATAGACCGGATGGTAGCTGAACGTGTCGCGGAGAATCATTGGGTCCCTGACCAGCGCGCAGCCGGCTTCGAGCGGAGCGTAGAGCCACTTGTGAGGATCGATGGCGACCGAATCGGCCAGGCTCAGCGCCTTGAGGTCGTCGGGGGCATCCGGCAGCGCCGCGGCGGCCGCGCCATAGGCACCGTCGACGTGAAGCCAAAGGTCATGCTCCGTGCAGATGGATCTGAGTTCGGCCAGCGGATCGACCGCCCCGGTGCTCACGGTCCCGGCATTGCCGACCACTAAGAAGGGAAGGTCTCCCTGTTGCTTGTCCGCCCGAATCTGTTTGACGAGCGCGTGAGTATCGATCCGTCGCTCACTGTCTACCGGGATCCAGCGGATGAGCTGGGTACCGAGGCCAAACTGATCGGCAGCCTTCTGAATCCAGGTGTGAGTCTCGCTCGACACATAGGCCCGTAGCTGCCTGGACCCCTCCGCCCGCAACCCCAACTCGCGCACGTTCCACGGAACCTTGGCCTTGCGAGCGGCAAGGAAGCCGATGAAGTTCGCCATGTTCCCCCCGCTCACCAGCAGCCCTCCGCAGTTGGTTGGATAACCGATCAGATCGGCGACCCACCTTACGACCTGTGCCTCAATCTCGGTGGCAATCGGTGAGAGACCCCACCCTCCGACGTTCGGATTCACCGCCGCGGCAAGCAGATCGCCCAATGCGCCGATCGGCGCGGCGGAAGAGGTGATGTAGCCCCAGAAGCGGGGATGCCCGTTGAACAGGGAATGGCTGAACAACAGATCGGCAGCCTGCTCGAGCAACTCGCTCGGGGCAGCGCCTTGCTCCGGAAGGGAGTCCTGCCCCAAGTGATTGCGGACTTGTGCAGGACTTTCACCGGGGTTGACCCGCTGATCCGGAAGCGATCCCAAGTACAGTGCTATTCGCTCCACCACCTGGATGCCGAGCTCGCGGAATTCCTCCGGCGAAATCGCGATCGCCGCAACCCGGCTACGGAGCGAATCGAACTTCATCTCTCTCTCCATCGTGAGTCTCCTAAGATCTTGAGGTCGCCTGGCCTCGGGGAAGTGGAAGGAAATGGATGACCAGGAAGTGTTCTACAATACTACACTTTTCGTGGGGTCTGACTCGGCTGGATCGGCCGGGGCCCCAAATTGGTACAGCGAATGTTCCCGCCTAGGCCAGGAGGTTCCAAATGCCGCGATTTCTCATTGAGGTCATCCACGAGAACAGGAAGGAATCCTGCGACCAGGCGGTCCGGGCCTTCCTGGCCACCGGTTCCCACTTCATGACCAATGCCGACTGGGGCTGCGGGGACGACGTGCACAAGGCCTGGTTCATCGCGGATTTGGAAAGCAAGGAGGAGGCATTGCGAATCCTCCCGCCGCTCTTTCGCGAGAATGCCAAGGTCATCGCCCTCAAGCAGTTCAGCATGGTGACCCGCGACGAAATCCGGGAGGAACATCAGGACTAGCTGCGGCCAGAGGCTTATTCAGGCCAGCGGTGAATACCTCGTTGGAATACGATGTCGTCATTGTCGGCGCCCGAGTTGCCGGGTCGATTCTGGCGGCCCTGCTTGGCGACAGTGGCCAGCGGGTGCTGCTATTGGACCGTTCGACTTTCCCCAGTGACACCCTCTCCACTCACTTCTTCCGGGCCCCGGCTCTAAGCGCCTTCAACCAGATCGGCGTCTACCCCGAAGTCCAGACCGCCGCTCCGCATCTGACGATCAATTACAACGTAGTGGACGGGATCGTGTTCCCCGAGCCGGTGGACCGCCCCGCGGACTACCCGTTCTACCTGTGCGTCCGCCGGATCACCCTCGACGAGATCCTCGTTCGCCGAGTCCGGCGAACCCCCTCGGTCGAGCTTCAGGAGGGCGCCCAGGCAACAGCCCTCCTTCGTGAAGGGGGCCGCGTCGTCGGCCTACGCTGGAAGGATCCGAATGGTTACCGAGAGGCGATCTCCCGCGTCGTAGTGGGCGCCGACGGTGTGCGCTCATTTGTAGCCAAAGAAGTGGAGGCTCAGGCGGAACATGAGGAACCGGTCAATCGGGCGATGTACTATGCCTACTATCGCGGCATCGAGTGGAACGAGGGGCCCGCGGCCGAATTCCACTATCGGGGCAATTACCTTGTCTACTGCTTCCCCTGCGACGGCGGCCTGACCCTGCTGGCCTCCTCGGTTCCGATTGCGGAATTCGCCGAGTTCAAGCACGACCCGGAGGGGAAGTTCCTGCGAGAACTCGGGGCGATGACCGCCCTGGCCCCCCGCGTGGCGCGTGCCGAACGCCAAGGACCCATCCGCGGAACCGGCAGTATTCCGGGCTATCTGCGGATTCCGTACGGTGAGGGTTGGGCCTTGGTGGGTGACGCCGGAATGGTGATGGATCCGTGGTCGGGGCAAGGCATTGACCAAGCCTCGACTCACGCGGTACGTCTAGCCCGGCACTTGTCCGATTACTTGACGGGGGAGACGGATTGGGAAACGGCGATGTCAGCCTATCACCGAGAGCGCAATGAGTTCAGCCTGAAGACCTATCAGCGTACCTGCACCCACGGCCGCGACCTGCGCCCGATGACTCGCGCCGCGCTGGAACGGCGTGGGCTGGGATGATCGTCGTCACGCCACCCGGAAGTTCTTGAACTGCCACGGATCCGTCGGGTCCACATCCTCCTCGAACAGCCAGCCGCGCTGCTCGAGCGGCGTCCAGTCGGTGTACTTGCCCACGATGTCGCCCAGGTAAGGATCCGCGATGTCCAGCACCCGCCGGTAGTCGAGCTCGTCCGGCTCCACAATGCCCGCCTCCGGATTCTCGAGCACCCACACCATGGCTCCCAGCACGCCAGCCACCACCTGCAGGCTGGTCGCGTTGTTGAACGGTGCCAGTTTGCGGGCCTGCTGAATTGAGAGGCGCGAGCCGAACCAGTAGGCGTTCTTGGCGTGCCCCATGAGCAGCGCACCCAACTCATCCACGCCCTCGAAGATCTCATCCATGAATATGCGGGCCTTGGGCTGGGCGACCCAGTTCTTACCACCCAACTCGTGGTTGGAGAGCACCGCATCGTCGCAAGGGTGGTAGGCGTAATGACAGGTCGGGCGGTAAATCGCCCGGCCATTCTCATGCACCGTGAAGTAGTCGGCGATCGAAATCGACTCGCTGTGGGTGATCAGGAAACCGTGGTACGGACCTTCATCCGGGGTCCACGAGCGAACCTTCACTGACATCCCGGGCCGTCCCAGGTAGATCGCCGAGCCGCTGCCGAAGTCATGCCGATGCCCATCGGAAGGAAAGTGCTTTTCGTGGGTGCCCCAGCCCAGTTCGGAAGGCTGGCGCCCCTCGCCCAGAAACCCCTCCACCGACCAGGTATTGGCAAACTCCATCCGCTGCTTGCGCGGTTCGGCAACCTGAGTGTCACGCTCGGCGCAGTGGATCACCTTGATGCCGAGCTTCATCGCCAGCCGCCCCCACTCCTCCCTGGACTGCGGGATCTCCACCCCGCCCAACACGTCGCGGGCGACGTTGACCATTCCCTGCTTGACCCAGTGCGAGATGAGGCCTGGGTTCGCCCCGTGGGTGACCGCTGCGGTGGTCGCCCGCGGGTGCTTGCGCTTCAGTTCGAGGACTTGTTCGCGCAGCGCATAGTTGGAGCGGGCGACTGGCGAGAGCGAGGAGTCGGTGTACCCGCCAGCCCACGGCTCGATGCTGGCGTCGAGGTAGAAGACTTCCCGCGGCAGGCACCACTCGATCAACCCGGCGCTCGAGACATCCACTGAAAGGTTGAGCAGGAAATCCCCCTTGTCCAGCAGCGGCTCAAGTATTTCTTGGTAATTGTCGGGCTCGAGTGGGTTGACGGCGAGCTTCACTCCATATTCATCCGCGACCTTCTGGCCGTGATCGTCGGCAGCGAGGATGAGAATGCGCTCGGGCGACAGGTCGATGTGCCGCAAGATGAGCGGCAGGGCCGCCTGCCCGATCGAGCCGAATCCAACCATTACGAGCCGGCCGTCGAAACTGGCGTGCTTCTCTGCTTCCATTGCGGGACTCGGTGCTCCTTCCTAATGCCTCGAAGTCGAGCATTCCATGTCGGGTGCGGAGATCCTCCTGGTTGGCTACGCGACCGCGGCTACCCCGGCCAGAAGAACTCGCCACTGACCCGGGCCGGGTGAGACCTTGGTCGGCCGCCGCCTGTTCAGGCCCACTATTCCGTGCTGAGGCGCGCGGTCGCTCCCCCATCCACGATCAGCACCTGTCCGGTAATAAAAGATGATCGCTCGTTGTCTGCCAAGAACAGGATCGCCTGGGCAATTTCTCGCGGTTGCCCCACCCTCCCCAGGACTGTTCTGCGTCCCAATTCCTGCAGCTTCTCTTCCATCGAGCTGCCCATCACATGTCCTCTTTCCAGTCCACTTCGCAACATGGGTGTATCCACTGCACCTGGCAGAATTGCATTTACCCTGATCTTGTCTTTCGCAAATTCTGCGGCCATTGCACGCGTGAGCTCCATGACCGCCCCCTTACTTGTAGCGTAAGCAGCGACGCCAACCGAAGTGGCAACAGCATGGACCGAGCTTATGTTAACGATTGCTCCCTGAGCGGATCTCAACTGTGCGTGTACGCCTCTTGTCATGAGGAAAACAGAGTTCACATTGGAGGCCATTGTGGCATCCCACTCTTCGACCGTCGTATCAACCAATCGTCGGCTGACCTGGATCGCGGCATTGTTCACTAATGCGTCCAGACCGTCGGTTTTGTCACGAAGCCAGGAAGTCAGTTCTGAGACTGAGTCCGGATCAGCGACATTTGCCTGGTGAAAGTGAACTCCCGGAGAGAAATCATCCGTCCCCTTCTGATCTACTGCGAAGGTTGTCCAACCCGCTTCGAAAAACGCCTCAACCGTCGCGCGGCCAATCCCGCCTTTGGCCCCGGTGACCAGGGCTGTTCGCATCATGAGCTACTCCGAATCGCGAGTGACATCCGAGCCCGTGAAGTGTAACTCCACTGACCTACAGCCATGGGGTAGTGCTTGGGATTAATCGACAATGTCCGAGCGCGCGGGCAGCGTTCCAGCATCCTGAAGAAGCTCTAATGCGCTCACTCCATCTTGAGCCTCAGTGACATAGACGTTTCCAACAAGGTTGGTCATTTCCCGATACTTGGTCTGGACGCCGCTGACAAATTCATCCAGCGACTCACCTGAAACAAGGCACACAACGCAGCCACCAAAACCTCCACCTGTCATCCTCGCGCCGTAGCATTCGGATCGCTCGTTCGCAATTTCCACAAGGGTGTCGATCTCGACCCGAGAGACTGCAAAGTCATCCCGCAGACTGGCATGCCCCTCCCGCAAGATAGCTCCTAGCCGGACACCATCGCCGTCCTGCATAGCCAGAACCGCGTGTTCTACGCGTTTGTTCTCTGTCACTACATGCCGGGCACGCTTGAAAACCTCCGAGGGAAGATCCCCCACCTTACTCTGCAGCTGTTCGAGTTCCAGATTGCGCAACGAACTCAGTCCGAACGAACGGGCTGCTCTCTCACACTGTTCACGACGTTCGTTATAGGCGGACTCAAGCAGACCGCGGCGGGTGCCACTGTCCACAATCACTATCCTTGTATCCTCAGGCAGAGGCACGGGATGATACTCAAGCGACCGGCAATCGATTCTCACCGCGGAGCCACGTTGGGCTACGGCAATGACCATCTGATCCATGATGCCGGATTTCACCCCCACCCAGTTGTTTTCGGCAAACTGAGCAATTCGCGCCATCGCAATAGGGTCCCAGGCAAAACCCGAGACAACTTCGAAGGCCTTGAGGGTTGCCATTTCCAGGGCCGCGGAGGAGGCTAGCCCGGCTCCAATCGGGATAGTGCTCCCGATCACTCCGTCCCATCCCCCCAACTCGTAACCATGTTCCTGCAGAGCCCAGCTGGTCCCCTTCATGTATTCTGCCCAGCCCGAACTCGTATTGCGGATTTTGGACAGGCTGAATTCAGCTTCCGCATCCAAATCTAATGAATGCACTTCGATCCGACTGTCTTCCCGTGCTCCGATTGCCATGAGAAGTGACAGGTCGATCGCGAGAGGCATCACGAGGCCCTCGTTGTAGTCTGTATGTTCCCCTATCAGGTTTACTCGGCCGGGGGCCCGAATCAGATGAGTTGGGGGGCGATGGAATCTTT
>CAZPZD010000003.1:83201-87838 GCA_964590515.1 uncultured Anaerolineaceae bacterium
AGGTTTACTCGGCCGGGGGCCCGAATCAGATGAGTTGGGGGGCGATGGAATCTTTCAGAGAACTGCCGAGCCACGATCTCGCTTGAGTTCAAGCCCCGAGCTCCTGTAAACAGTCCTGCATAATGGGATAGACCAATCCCCTTAATGTTGCTCGACCGTATCGTTAGCTACACGGAGGCATTCGTCCCAACCCAAATAGCTGACCCATTCGCTTGGCATCAGTCATTGCATCACCTGTTGCAGCTTCTTTGCGGCTTCTTCCGGTGTCAGGTCCCGCTGGGCTTCAGCAAGCAGCTCATCGCCAAACATATAGTCCGGATTCCGCGCCCCGCCGGAACGAACTTTGCCGGGGCATAAGTAGCAGGACGGATCGTGGCTTGGAGCAGCCGGCCCAGGCGTGGATCCTACTTCGCCCTGCCACGGGCGGGCGGCTCGCTGAGGAGAGTTGAGGACATAGTTGCCGGCAAGTGGGTTGTACCGCCGATTAGGTTGAGTGAGCAACGAGTCGTTTCTCGAAGCGGGCTCGGGGGACCTGGGCGCTACTGTTGCGACGAGAATAACGCCGTCAGAAACCCCAGGCTGATCACCCCGAAGAAACTCAGCAGGCAGATTGTCCCGGCAATGAGCAGGCACCCACCGCCGGCCACGAAGGCGACCGATCGCCAGCTTCCAGTCGCCCCGACCTTTTTCACGTACGCCGATGCCTGGATCCCGGAGAAGATTGGGGCCGCTATGTAGATGGGGATCGCCAGGCAGCCGGCCAGCCCGCCGGTCAGGGTGGAGATGAAGCCGGCGGCCGCGATATACACCCACCACCCCACCATCAGAGCCAGGCCCAGGCCCAGCCGGCCCGAGTAAACGTGACCGAGGCCGAACAGAGAGAAGAGCCCAAACACAATCTCCAGGATCAGCGCGGTCGTGGCGGCAGACTGGACCGCGGGCGACAGTGGCGCTGCGGCAGGCTCCGAAGAGGGATTCGAGGGGGAGGCGGTCATCGGCTACCTTTTTGCGTTGAGCATCAGCGAGTTGGATAGTTCATGGGGATTGTATCTGGACTTCAATCCTTGGAGGCGGCCGGCGGCCTGCCATCCAGCCTCCGCAGCACGACCAGGCTGAGCGGCCCTCGGGCCACGATCCGAGTGCCTGGGCGGACTTTGGCGAGCGCACGCTCGACTCGGCGATAGAGGCGGTCATCCTCGGGAGCGAGCTTACCGGAAGGGAAATCGCTCATCCATTCCCGGAAGTCATCCAGAGTGTCCATCACCCGGTCCAGCTCGAATTCGCGGTTGGATTCAGGCTGAAACAAGCCGAGTGCGGCGGCTCGCTTGAGGGCGGTGTTGGCCGCCCGGTCGTCGGTTAGGTCTTCCCGCATCCGGGCAACAACCGTCCAGCGTTTCCTTTCGCCCAGGCCGACCTGCCGGTGTTTGGCCGCCGGACGCAGGTCGAGCAGAATCCCGTCGGGCTTGAGCAAGCTATGCAATTGCCGCAGGGCATGGACCATGCCCTCATGGGTCATGCATCAGAGGGACCACGACAGAACCGCGATGTCGAACAGATCCTTGCGCCTGCGCAGCCGCTCCACGCTCCCGACCTGGTATCGGATGCGGGCCCGGTATCGCTTAGGGAGTGCTTTCCGGGCGCCACGAATGAGCGCGGCGTCGGGATCGATGCCGAGGATCGACCGGGCTCCGAGCTGGGCGAGGCGGAGAGTCAGGCGCCCATCGCCGCAGCCGACCTCGAGCACGCGTTTGCCGCGCAAGTTCACGGCCTGACGCAAGGCCCGGGTCTCGTCCCCGGCGGGGTCCATGACGAGGGGCATCTTGACCGACTAGTTTACCTCTCCGGACGGAGAGACCTCCCGCTGGGTGACTCCTGCTCAGGGCGTGCGTGCCCTCTTGACATCGGTGCCCAATCGCGTCCAAACGCCCGCTAATGTACGGGATCGTCAGTTTGAAGCTTCCCGCTCGTCGTCCCCGCCGCCAGTCCGCTTGGGAAGGGCGGCCGGCCGCGCGTTCGCCTGGCTGAGCGGTTGTAGATCCAACCCGCGCGCAAGACCGAGCCCTCCTTCCCAGGAGGGCTCGGTCTTGTCTTACCAGGCGCGGGTGCCGATCTCCCGCGCCGGAAGGAGAGCAAGCGATGTCGACTGGAGGCCTAGGCACTCGCATGCGGAGCCAGCCGATTCCTCCTACATGACCTGCGCGAGGAGTTTGCCCAGGACTACTTGCTGCGCTTGCTTCGCTCGGCGCGGTCTACGAGCGGAAATACCTGCTGGGACCTTCGACCCCCCTCCGTTGATCGCCAAGCGCCTGGTGGAGATTGGCCACGAGGTGGGCGCCCGGCTTTCAACGCCGGCGCGGTGGAGACAAAATGAATGTCCCTTCAGAATGTCCCTAATGGGACATGACTTTCTAGCGAACAAGCGTATAAACCAACTGCGAGATCAGTGAAAACAATAAAGCAATTGGTGACTTGTCAAGAAAGCAAGGTAGCCCATGTTCCCGAATCCAGACATGACTAAACGGTTAGCGGAAGAGTATCGGAAAGACAGGCTGCGCGAGGCGGAGCAGGCGCGGTTGGCCCGGGAAGCGCAGGGTTCCACTCCAAAAGTGTTAAGGGGGAGACGCCTGGCACACTTCACCCGACTAATGGGAAAGCCAGTGTTGGCCTTCTTCACGCTCGCCTTTGCCATCTCGTGGGCTGCCTTCTTCCTCGAACGAGCAGCGCGGCAGGCTCTCTTTCCTGATGCCGTACTCTTCACCCTCAACCTCGTGGTCAAGTTCGGCCCCAGTGCAGCCGGCCTCATAGTGGTCGGGGCCACGGAACGGGCAGGCGGCATTCGCGAGTTGTTGAGCGGATTGTTGAAATGGCGAGTCGCGCTGCACTGGTATGTGCTGGCGTTGTTCGGCCCGGCTGCGCTGATGTTGGCAGCCATTACCCTGAGCCTGCCGCTGGGCAGCCGCGCACTGGAGGATGCCGACTGGCAGTGGCCGAGGAGCGCAGGCTTGTTACTGTCGCTGTTTGCGACTCGCTTCTTCATCGGAGGCGGGCTGGGCGAGGAATTGGGCTGGCGCGGCTTCGCCCTGCCTCGACTTCAGCCCCGCTATGGCCATCTGCGCGCCAGTCTGCTTATCGGCCTGATGTGGGGACTGTGGCATCTGCCCGGCAACTTGAGCTCCAATTCGCCTCTTCTGGCTCTCCTCGCACAGATGATCCTGACGCTCTCGCTCAGCATCATCTTCAGTTGGGTCTATCACAGAACCGGTGGGAGCCTGCTTGTCGTCTCCCTCCTGCACGCCGCCAACAACGCGTATTCGGCGTTCTTTGAAACTACCCTGCCCGCGCTCGGCGATGAGATTGGCTGGATTGCACTGTATGTGGTTTTCATCATCGGGGTCGCGGCCATTGTCATCCGCAAGGCAGGGCTGGCCTCATCGCCTCGCGGACGTCTGGCCAGCGAGTTGTCATATGAGTGAGCCTGTGGTTTACCACATTCGCATCCAAGGCCAACTAGCCGAAGACTGGTCGGACTGGTTCGATGGCATGACCATCACCTGCACGCCCGGCGACGTGACCGCGCTCACTGGCCCGGTGGCCGATCAGGCGGCGCTTCACGGCCTGCTCGCTAAAGTGCGCGATCTGGGCCTAGCACTGATTTCCGTGTGCCGGGTCTACCGTGAGTTTCCCGCAGCCGAGGCGGACATCCTCTGTCCAGGCGATCTGATTATTGACCGGACGCGCGGGCAGGTGAGGCGCGGCAATCAACCGCTCACCCTCACGCCCACCGAATTTCGTTTGCTGGTGTATCTCGTGCAGAACAAGGGCCAGACCCTAACAAGGAGTCAAATACTTGAGGCAGTATGGGGTTACGACGCCGACGTTGGGGACGAGCGCTCGGTCAACGTCCACATCCGCCGCCTGCGCGAGAAGATCGAACTTGACCCCGGCCGCCCTGCGCTCATCCTCACCGTTCCTGGCATTGGCTATCGATTCGCTGCGTAGGCGGAGCATTTCGCGTAACGGATGTAGCCGATGGGAGCACAGTTTGCACTCCAACCCAGACTGCCGAGATTACGAAACCGTAATCAGCTTGGCCGGAACTCCTTCAGAATGTGCAGCGTCTTTGCTTTCAGATACGACACCCAAAGGAGAAAACCAATGTTCAACCCAAACACTTCCCTCGGTAATTTGCTCTTCGCCCTGCTGGCGTTCAGCCTGCTTGTGGCCGCATGCAGTCCGGCAAGTGCCGGCACTGAACCGACAGAAACTCAGCCCCCTATCGTCTCGCACCCCAACGCTGAGGGCGGTTACGTGGATCTGGTGGATGCGTTGACCAAAGGTGGTGCGACCGTCGAGTTGGGCGACACCTTTGAGCAGGCCTGTTTCGGCGTCCCCCCAAGAGTGATCAGAGTGAACGGCATGGATGTGCAGGTCTTTGAGTACGACGATGAGGCCGCGCGGGAGGCCGAGTCCTCGCTGATCACTTCCGACGGTCAGCCTTGCCCCACAATGCTGGTGCTTTGGGTTGACCAGCCCAACGTCTGGGCCGAGGGACGCATCATCGTTTTGTACGTGGGCAAAGATACTGACTTGATGGCCCGCCTGACGGACGTGCTGGGTGAGCCGCTCACCCAGCACGT
>CAZPZD010000004.1:0-23122 GCA_964590515.1 uncultured Anaerolineaceae bacterium
CGGGATGCCTGCCGGCTGACCAGGACGCAGGTTTCGTGCGCCATGCGGCGCTCCGCCAAGAATTCGAGCAAGGGTCGGAGCTGCCCTCCGAAGCGCGGGCTGGGGATGAAGGCCTCGCCAAACGGCTCCGGCTCCAGAGAGTCGGCCGAGACCGTTCCAAGGTTGACCATCCCCCGGCCGTCCAAGTCATCCAAGACCTCGTCCACGGTCAGGTACGGCCGAGGGGCCTCGCGAGCCAGGTCCCCGGATTCGATCTGCTTTGTGCGCAATTCGAGCGCCTGAGCCTCGATTTCGCCGATGGCTACCTGGATTCCAGCCAGATCTTCGGCGAGCACCAGAGTCTCGGCCGGGAGGAAATCGAGCACAGTCTGCGGGTCGGGAGCCATCCAGGGAAGGAAGAATTCCAGGATGGGCTGTGCCTCGCGGAGCGGGAGAGGCTGGTCACTCGACTGCTGGTAGTACGTGGGAAGGCCCTCTCGAGCCGGTCCGACCTGCACCCCCGGCACCGGTTCTGAAGATCGCTGAGTTGCCGGGTCGAATCGCCGGATCGACTCGATCTCGTCGCCGATGAGTTCTACCCGCACCGGAACTGGGGCCGCGGCCGGCCAGAGATCCAAGATGCCGCCGCGCCGGCTGAATTGACCGCGCTCGGTCACGATGCTCTCCGGTTCATAGCCTGAGCCGATCAAGGAATTGAGGAAGGAATCTAGCTCAAGGGACGAGCCGGCGACCAGCTGATGGGTGTGGGCCGCGAACTGCTCCGGGGAGATCGTCCGGGTCATGATCGCGCGGGCCGAGGTCAGGATGATGAGCGGCTGCAGTCCTCCCGGCTGGGTGAGCCGGGAGAGGGTTTCCACTCGGAGCTGACGGCTGCGCGCTCCCCAGGGAAGCGCTTCGTAGAACAAGGGATCCGGTTCAGGGAAGGTGATCACCTCGGTGGAGGGCGCCCAAATCGGAAGCTCTTGGGCGAGGGTGGCTACCCGGTCTGCCCGGGCGCAGATCATTAACACAGGGGCATTGAATTCGGCGGCCAGGGCGGCCGCCATCGGCGGCCGGGCCGCAGGCAACATCGGGAGATGGCGCCCCCGGGTGGACCGAGTGGCGAGAGTCTCCCGCAGCTCCCAATACTGGGGGAGTGAACGAATCAGATCCAGCAGCGAGGATAGTTCGATCATCCCGCAGGCCGGGTGTTGCAGTCGGTCATCGCCTTCTCGATCCCGGCCTCGAGGAACCGGCGGACGCAGCCCAGGGCTCGATCGAGCGTCTCAGTGACCAGGTCCAGTTCGTCGGAGGCGAAGTTCGACAACACAAAGCCAGCCGGATCGAGCCGGCCGCGTGGCCTCCCGATTCCGATCCGCAAACGGGGAAATCCCTGGTCACTGAGATGGTTGATCAATGACCGCATACCGCGGTGACCCGAGGACCCGCCAAACGGCCGCATCCGAAGGGTGCCCAACTCGAGATCCAGATCGTCGAACGCGACGAGCAGGTTCGACGGCTCGACTCGGTGGAGTTTGACGAGCGCCGCGATCGCTCGCCCGGTTTCGTTGACGTAGGTCTGCGGTTTAGCAAGCAGAAATCTCCTTCCGGCATGCGATCCGGCGGCAAGCAGCGATTCGGATTGGTGGGTATCCAGCCGCAGGCCGAATTCACGGGCGATTCGGTCGATCAGCAGGAATCCCGCGTTGTGTCGGTTGTTCCGGTACTGTCGACCGGGATTGCCCAGGCCGACGACGAGGCTGAGGGGGGAATCGTTCATCGCCTCGGAGATCGTCCGGATCGTCGATGCAATCGGCGCATTCGTAAGAACCCGGCGTACGCTCTTGCCCGGGGGGCGAACAATTGGTAGAGGGCAAGCGAACTTGCCAGTCCGACCGCGGCGACTACCCCGACAGTCACGGCGGTTCTGAACGGATCCGGCCGGCTCTCCGCCGGGGGTTCGGGCTCGCGTGCTTCCTCAGGAAGCCGGGTGGGCTCGGGAGCTGCCGTGGCCGGCAGGTCGACCAAGCCGGCCGGCGCCTCGGTCGGGGTGTAGTTGCGGACCCGCAGGTCTTGCACGATCGCGACCAACGGCTCGCCGCCCTGGATGCGGACTCGCAATCGAAGCCGGTAGTTTCCGTCGCTGATCGGCCCGGTATCCCAGATAGCCAGCCGGCCGTCGACCACGGGCGTGTCGACAGGCTCACCCAGGGCGAACCAGGTCTCGGTTGGGTCTGGATCAAAGCCAAAGGCAAGGTCGAAAACTTCAAACTCAGGATGGGTGGCCGTGCCTCTGATCGTGACGATCCCCTGCAGGGCCTGCCCCTCTGCCGGCTGGACGATTTCGGCGAAGCCCGGCACCTCGATTTGAGATGCCACCCGAATTGCAGCGCCGGCCGAGGTCGCTCCGAACCCCAGTATGGCAAGCCAGAGTGGAAGGAATCCAAGCCTGGTCTGCCCGAGTGCACACCCGGCAGACCGGCCAGGACACCGCCAGCTTGGGGGTCGGAGGGCGCTCACGGCTCGATCAGGCGCGAACAGGATAGTTTAACACGCGGAGCGATTGACGATCGAGGCCCGGCCCGGTACAATTTCCATTTGGGGCGTCACCCGGATGCGGGTGAGGCGCCCCTTTTTGTGCACAGCGAAGGAGCCTGGATGACGGAATCAGAGGGCCGGCTTTCGGCGGATGTCATTCATCAGGAGGGTGGGGTTGTCGAGCGGGTTAGCGGGGATGAGGTGCATGTCAGCCAGAGCGGGGTGAGATCGATCAGCGGTGAGCAATTGTCCGTCTGGCAGAGCGGGGTCTGGCACGCGGAGGCCCAAGATATCGAGCTGCAGCAATCAGCTGCGGTTGGAGTGAGGGGCGAAAGTGTATCCCTCGAGAGCAGTGCAAGTGCGGTTTCAATCGCAGAATACGGAGAGCTTTCCAACTCGCGGGCCGGAATTGTGATCGGAGGCGAGCTGAACTTGAACAACAGCCCAAGCCTGATTGTGCTTGCCCGCCAGGTCAACGGAAATGTCGAGACCGTGCTAGACACTCGGGGCGCTCTGCTGATGGGTGTGGCGGCGGGCATAGTCAGTGGCGTATTCTATTTGCTCACCAGCATGCTGCGCCGCTCGCGGGACTGAACTCGGTACATAGACAGGAGCAGGCAGACTCATGACCGCAATCAAGCTAGAGGCCAAGCGACGGACCGTACTCGGCAAGCAGAACCGGCGACTCCGGCGGGAAGGAATTCTGCCGGCGGTTCTCTACGGGTCACAGCTTGGGTCGTTTCCGATTGAGCTCGACCGACGCACGGCGAGCCGGGTATTGGCGCGGGTCAGCCGTTCAACCCTCATCGAACTTGAAGTGGACGAAGAACCCCACACGGTCTTGGTACGGGAAATCCAGCGGGATCCTCTGCGCGGCAGGCTGCTGCACATCGACTTCCTCAAAGTCAGGATGGATGTCCGGATCCGGGCGGAAGTCCCCATCGAGTTGGTCGGAGAGGCTCCGGCGGCCAAGATTGCCGGAGGAGTGCTCGTGACCGGGGTGGACGCGATCGAGGTCGAGGCCTTGCCAGCCGATCTGCCAGACCGGGTCACGGTTGATCTGGAGGCGCTGGTCAACATCGATGACTCGATCACCGTAGCGGACTTGTTCATCGGTGAGAACGTCCGGATCCTGACCGAACTCAACGAATTGGTTGCCCGAGTCATCTACGAAGCCGAAGAGATCATCCCTGAGGCTGTGGTGGTGACCGAAGCCGTGGAAGGTGTGGCCGAGCTGGCTGAGGGGGCCGAGGCGGCCGTGCCCGAGGAGGCTGGTAAGGAAGAAGGAGAAGAAGAGGGCGACGAGCGGCGCTGAGTTACGCCGGGCTGCTGGCGAGCAGGTCCAACAGACTCTTGGTGATCCGGGCCGTCACCCCCCAAATCACTTCGCCTTCGTACGGCTTGAAGGTATACACCTGGACGCTGAGTCCGGGAACGAATGGCTGGCGCGAGTGGACCTCCAGGTTTGCGGATTCGGCCAGCCAGCGGAGAGGCACCCCAAAGCACCTGGCAACTTCCACGTCATTCGGCCGCAGAGGATACGGCCAGGGGATCACTCCGATCACCGGGGTGACCACAAACTGGGTGACGGTGATCAAAGGGTTGAGCTGACCAAGCACCCGGACATCCGCAGCCCGCAGCCCGATTTCTTCCTCTGTTTCACGCAGCGCGGCCTCCGCCGCCGAACGGTCGGCAGGTTCAATTCTGCCTCCGGGAAATGACACCTGCCCGCGGTGCACGTCCACCGAGTCGGTTCGGCGGGTGTACAGCAGGTTCCAATTGCCCTGGTCGAGGAAGAGCGGGATGAGCACCGCAGCCGGGGTAGCCTCCCATTCGGTCTGAACGCCGCCTGGAAACTGGAAGAGCAATCCGGCCAGCCGGCCGACCAGGTCGTCCGACACCCTAGCCCTGCATCGCCCGTGCAAAGACCAGGTAGCCGGTGTGCCCGATCATCCGGTCTTCGGGCCGGAACCGATCGGCGACCGTCTTGTAGAATCGCAACAGGACTTCGCAGACCTCGACCAGACCGAACGAGTGCTGATCGAGGGCGGCGAGCAGCCGGCTAACCTGATTGGTGGTTGGAAGGATAGTGCCTAGCGCCCCGCCGCTCTGCATCGCCTGCCGGACCTGAGTTAAGTAGCGCTCGGGCTCGGGCAGATCGAGGAACACGGCCGGAACCTCCCGAGGTTCGAGGCCGAATTCGATATCTTGCAGGTGCAGACTCACCCGATCGAGCAGCCCAAGCCGCTCCAGGTTGCGGCGGGCGAGCTCCTGCATGTCGTCCCTCCGGTCGTAGGAAAACACGCGCCCGCTCGGGCCGACCGCCCAGGCCAGGGCGCTGGTCAGGGCTCCAGAACCGGTTCCGGCCTCGAGTACCGTGGTCCCGGGACCCACCGACAATTTCAACATGATATAGCCGATGTCCTTGGGATACATGATTTGGGACCGTCGCTTGGTGTGCAGCAGGATGTCCAGCAACGATGGTTGGAGCAGCAGGAAGTCGTTGCCGCTGTGGCTCTTCACCAGGGTACCCCAGTCTCTTTCGATCAAATCGGCATGCCGCAGCACCCCCCAATGGGTATGCAACTTGTTCTCCGGGTTCAGCTGGGTGAGGAATTGTTTGCGCCCTTTGCCCACCAGCATGGCTAAGTCGCCCGCCTGACTCTTGATTCCCAAGCTAGCCTCCTCTCAAGTCATCCGCATCGACACCGGATCCATCGGCCCCACCCGGGGCTGGTGTGGTTTGCACCCGATGATCTGAACCACGTTGGCTCGCAGCACCGGGACGTCTACCCGGTGGACCTCAAACCCAACCTGAACGAACGCTTCGGTCCACTCCGGCTGGATTTCACCAGACTGGTCGGTGACCCGAAAGAGCCAGTTTGCCAGTCGATCGAGCGCCCCTCGGCCACGGATCACGCTCGTGGCGACGATCACCAGCCTGGCGCCCAACTGCAGCACCCGCCAGGCTTCCTGAATCGATCGCGGCTCAAGGATGTATTCGGCAGGGAACGTCGACACCACGCAAGCAATGCTGGCCGATCGGAAGGGCAGCGCTTGCGAGCGGGCCCGCACCAGCCGGGGTTTCATCCCGCTGTGCCTCAACCTGCGCAGGGCGAGCCGGGACATCTGGCGGGAAGGATCCAGGCCGATGGCCCGAGGTCCCAGCTTGACCAGCAGATGACCGGGCCCGTGGCCGATTTCTAGCACCGGGTCGCCGGTCACCGCTTGCTCGGCGGAAAGCACCCAGGCCTTCCACTGGCCGACAGATACCAGGTAGGCGATGGCATCGTATGTCCACGCCAGGCTGGTGTAGAAATGCAGAAAGAATAGACGCAGCCCGGCCCGCAGCACCCTCACCGTAGGTAAGGAAGGAACACGGCGCCCAGTCCCAAGAACAAGGCAAAGCCGACGCTGTCTGTGAAAGTTGTCACGATTACCGAGGAGGCCAGTGCGGGATCCAGCTTCAAGGACCTCAGGGTGAGGGGCACCAGCGCACCGACCACTCCCGCAACCAGCATGTTGCCGACGATGGCGGCTGCCAGGATTGCGCCCAAAGCTAGGTTCCGCTTCCACAGCCACACCCCCAGACCCAGTGCAGTCCCGACGAAGACCCCGTGCAGCAGTCCGGTCAAGCCTTCTTTGAGCACTGTGCGCCTGGTATTGCGCGACTCTATGTCACCGAGCGCCATTGCTCGCACCATCAGGGTCAGGCTTTGAGTGGCCGTGTTCCCTCCCATTCCGGCCACCACCGACTGGAAGACGGCCAGCACCGCGACCTGGGCGATCAAGCTCTGGAAGTTTCCAATTACCCAGGCGGCGAAGAGGGCGGTGACCGCGTTTACGTAGAGCCAGGGCAATCGCCGCCGCACCGAGGTCACCAGCGGGCTGTTGATCGAGAGATCGGAGGAGGGAAGGTTGGCCAGTCGGTACAAATCCTCGGTAGCCTCCTGCTGGATGACGTCCAGGATGTCATCGTGTGAAATGACGCCCCGCATCACCCCCTGATCATCGAGAACCGGAATGGCCCCCAGGCCGTAACGGGACATCAAGCGGGCGACGACTTCCTGGTCATCGCTGGTACCCACGGATTTCACCTCGGATTTCATGAAGCTCTCGACCGAAGCATCCGGACTGGCAACGAGCAGGTCCCGCACCCCAACCACTCCGACCAACCGGCCGGCCGGGTCTTGAACATACAAGTAATACGGCGTGTCGGATCCAGGTTCCGCTTGGCGCAACTTATCGATGGCGTCAGAGGCGCGGATCGACTGTGGAAAAGCAATAAAGGCGGTTGTCATCCGCCCGCCGGCGGTATTGTCGGGAAAACCGAGCAAGGGCAGTACGCCCTTAGCCGCCTCCATCTCAGCGACGATTTCCGCGGCCCGCCGGGGATCGAGGTCGCCGAGGACATCCGCAGCTTCGTCGGGCTCCATCCGGTCGAGGGCGTCGGCCAGGCGATCGGTGTCGAGAGTCTCGGCCAGATCAAGGGCTGCCTGGTCTCCCAGCTCGGTGAGCAGTCGGGCAGTCGTCCGGGAACTGAGCTCGGGAAGCAGGGCCGCCACTTCCTCGTCTTCAAGGTCGGTGAAGGCCTCCGCCCGGTCTGCCGGGTGGAGCTCCCGCAATGCGTCGACTGCGGATTGAATCTGCCCAGCCTCGAGCGCGGATCGAATCCGCTCCAAGGCGTGTTCAATCTGAGAAGGGTCCACGGGTCTCATGGAGTTTGGCTGGGAGACGGAAGGGAAACGGGAGCTTCTGCGGCTTGTGGGCCGGGCAGGGGTCCGCCCGCCCCTAGCTTAGCTTCTTCGCCGGCCGCCGCCGACGAAGCTGGCCCAGTACATCAATTGCAGGATGGCGGCAGCCAGGGCTGCGACGTAGGTGAAGGCCGCCGCGGTGAGCACCGATCTGACCCCTTCCTGCTCCTCGCGGCTGCGCAGGATCCCGGCCTCGGCAAGCAGGGCCCGGGCGCGGGCCGAGGCGTTGAGCTCCACGGGCAGGGTCGCCAGCGAGAACACGGCACCCAGGGCGAACATTCCCACACCGACCCAGGCGAGCTGAGTACCGAGCACGCTCCGCAGCACCAAACCAATCAAGATCATAAACACACCGAGCCGGGACCCGTAATTGACGAGCGGGACGAGCGCGGCCCGAAACCGGAGCGGAGCATAGCCGTGCTTGTCTTGCATCGCGTGCCCGATTTCGTGAGCGGCAATGGCCAACGAGGCGACCGAGCGACCATTGGCAACTCCGGCCGATAGGCGGAGGGTGTGGTCGCGCGGATCGTAGTGGTCGGTCAGCTGACCGGAGATGCCGTCTAGACTGACGTCACCGACGCCTCCGTGCTGCAGCAATCGCTTGGCGGCTTCCGCGCCGGTCAGTCCCGACCCGTTTTCTACTTTGCCCCATTTCCGATAGGTCGAGCTCACCCACCACCGTGCCAGCATCACCAGGATGAAGGCCGGAAGCATGAACAGCAGGTAATCTCCTGAGAACAACAACAACTCGCACCTCGCTTCTGCCGACTACCCGGCTCGGGCGGCGGAACCTAACAGCCGCTCGATCGCCTCGTTCAGCTGCAGGTCCGCTTGTCCGTCCTCCGCCGCGAGCACTTCCACGTCCGGGGTCAGGCCGACCTCGTGGATTTGGCGTCCGTCGGGAGTATACCAGCGGGCGATCGTCACCCGGACCGCCCCCTGATCGTCGTTCAGCTCAATCCAGTTCTGGACCGAGCCCTTGCCGAAGGAAGTCTCCCCGACCAGCAGCCCTCGATCATGATCTTGAATGGCCCCAGCGACGATCTCGGAGGCCGAGGCCGATCCTCCATCGATCAGGACCACCAGGGGAATCTGAGTAGCCCGACCGCCGCCCTCGACCTCGTAGATAGTCTCCTGACCATCGCCGAACCGCTCGATGAGGACAACCCCCTCCGAAAGAAACTGGGATGCAACATCCACTGCGGTGTGCAGGAAGCCGCCTCCATTGCCGCGCAGATCCAGGATCAAGCCTTGCGGATCCTGGCGGAGCAGGTCGGTAAGTTCGCGATCCAGGTCATCGGCCGTCTGCGCTCCGAAACTCAAGAGCCGGACGTATCCGATGTCTCCCGCTAACATCTCGCTCTCGACGCTCGCCAGGTCGATCCGCTCGCGGACAATCTCCAGATCGATCGGGTCGGGCACACCTTCCCGCCGGATTCTCAGCCGGACGGCTGTCCCGGCGGGCCCCAAGACCTTTCGGATGACAAGGTTGCCGTCGAGCCCGGTGACATCCTCCCCGTCGACTCCAATCACCTGGTCGCCCGGGTGAAGCCCGCCTCGTTCGGCCGGAGAGCCGGGCATGGCGGAGATAATCGTCAGGAATTCTCCGTCCGCATCCACCCAGGCGCCAATGCCTTCGTACTCGCCGTCCAGGGGCAGGTTGGCTTGCATGTATTCATCCGGATCCATGTAGGAGGAATGCGGATCGCCCAGCGAATCGACCATCCCTCGGATGGCTCCCTGCACCAGCAAGCCGTCGTCCAGGGGCTGGTCGACAAACTCGTCATGCAGAATCTCCCAGGCCTCCCAGAACGGGGCCATGAGTTCGTCGCGGGAGGCAGGCGGCTGTGGACCCGGTTCTGGCTGGTTGATTTGCGGCGGATTGAGCTCTAGCGGTGACGTTTCCGACGGGCCGGACAGCCTCGGGATCACCAGTCCGGTCGCCAGGCCAGCGGAGAAGGCAAGGCTCGCGATGCCGATCGCAGCGGAGATGGCTAGCACAATTCGCCAGACAGTAGGTTTCATAGGCGGACTCCAGTCGGATGGGAACTTATCATGGATACCTAAGAGCGGAATGAACCTCGACGCAATGCGGCAATCGGACTAGCGGAGGGAGGCTAGAGAGTTACCTGGTGGCGTGCCGCCCACTCGCGGATCAGCCTCGGATCGGCCCCGCCAGAATCGATATAGGCAAGTACGGCCTCTCCATCCAGGCGGTAGTTCGGATAACAGGATGTGGGCCATGCTCCCCCAGGGGCCTCGACAACCGCGGTGACCGTGTGGCCGAATACCTGAGCCGTCTCCAAGCGGGTAACCACTTGCTCGGCTGTGACGATTACTTTGTCCGCGACGAAGGCAAGTTCGCGGTCGACTCCCCAGTTCTGGCCGATATCCGCATTCCCATCATGATCGGCTCGCAAGGCGTGAATGACCGCCAAATCGCAACGGATGGGCGGGAACGCGGTCAGCATTTCGCCGCTGTAGGGATCGGCGACCTCTTTGACGTCCGGACGCAGCCGGAGCAGATCGGTACCCTGCCAGGCGTGGGAGGGGAGAAAGCCGACTCCGGAGAGGGCAGCCCGCAGGCCCAAGGCAAGGCTGGCCTCGGTCTCTTCCACGATCTCGAGGCTCCCTTCGGCGGCGGCCTGGGTGAACCGGGGGGCAAGGCCAAAGGCCTCAAGTCCAAAATAGCAGGTCCTGACTCTGGAGATGATGCCCGCCCCCACCAGTAGGTCGCTCTCCAAGCCGGCAGTAAAGGTGAGCAGAGTGAGAGCGCGGCGCGGAGCCGAGGAATTGAGTGCTGCCAAGAGGGCCAGCGTGAAGGCCATCGGGCGGCGATAGAGGGTGAAACCACCGAGGCCCAGGCTGACGTCTCCAGCCGGCAGCAACGACACCGATTCCTGCAAGCTTATTCGCTTATCCATTGGGTTGAAGGATCGGAGACACCTCTCGGGCCAACGCCTCAGCGGGGATCGTCGGTTTGAGCCTCGGAGAGCCGAGCAACCCTGCGGTGCAGCTCGCCCAACGCATCGTCCTCGGCTTTCCAGGGGCTTTGTGCCGTTCGAGCCGCGGTTCGCATCAATTCAACCTGGCGCTGGAGCCCGCCCCGGGTCAGGCTGAGGATCAGCAGCCCGTTGATGGCAACGACCAGCCCCAACGCAAGACAGACGACAGTCGCAGGACTCATGTCAGCCGCTGAGCAAGCAGAGGATCCCTCGGTGGGTCACGGCGCAGTATATGACGGTGGTCGAGGCGGGTCAACCTGCCGACGGCGATGTCGCGGGTGAGCCGCGCTTTATAATCGGCCAACTCAGATGCCGATCCACCAACTCTCAAAGGAGGTCTCCTCGGCGATCGCGGCGGGGGAAGTGGTCCAGCGCCCAGCCTCGGTCGTCAAGGAACTGCTGGAAAACGCCCTCGACGCCGGTGCGCGCTCGATCGAGGTCGTGGTCGAGGGCGGCGGCAAGCGACTGGTGATGGTTTCCGATGATGGGGAGGGCATTCGGGCCACCGAGCTCTCACTGGCGGTCGGACGGTATTCCACTTCTAAGCTTGAGTCGGTGGAAGACCTGAGGTCGATCCGGAGCCTCGGGTTTCGCGGCGAGGCGCTGGCCTCGATCGGGGCAGTCTCGCGTATGGAGATCGTCACCCGAACCCTCGGGGCTGAAGCCGGTTCGCGACTCGTGGTGGAAGGCGGGCGGATCGGCGAGCCAGAGCCGGTCGGCGCGTCGCTTGGTACGCTGGTGCGGGTCCAAGACCTCTTCTTCAACGTTCCTGCCCGAAGAAAATTCCTGAAGTCCGACTCGACCGAGCTTGGCTGGATCGCACGCCTCGTCAGTCGCTACGCGATGGCCTATCCGGACCGGCGGTTCCGGTTCGGAGGCGAGGGCCGGGAACGGCTGCGTACCGGGGGCAGCGGCGATCGGCGCGAGGCGTTGGCGGCGGTCTACGGATTGCAGGATGCCCAATCGATGATCCCGCTCGTGGAATCCGTTGTGGATGGTTCTGGGAGTGGTTCGGGGTTTGCGCTCGCTGGCTTCATCGGCCCCCCACCGCTTCACAGATCCAATCGACGCGAGATTACCGTTTTCGTGAATGGGCGTTGGATTCAGGATGTCGGGCTTGGCTCGGCGATCACCCAGGCCTATCACGGACTGCTCATGGTCGGGAAGTATCCGGTGGCGGCGCTGTTCCTCGAGATTGCTCCGGATCAGGTGGACGTCAACGTCCATCCGGCCAAGGCGGAGGTCCGCTTCGCAGATCCGCAACTGGTGTTCTCCGGGGTGCAACGGGCAGTTCGGGCCACGCTGCTTGGCCAGGTTTCAGTCCACCCGCTTTCCCTCGGGTCGTCCGGTCCGACCCTGGGATGGAGCGGGTCGGCTCTCCAGGCCGAGCGGGCCGCAACCCCGGAGCGGGTGGTTCAACTACCTGCTGAAGCCACTGCCCGCGTTCCAATCCTTCGATCGATTGGACAAGTTGGGGCGACTTACCTGGTTGCCGAGGGCCCGGACGGAGTCTATCTCATCGATCAGCATGCCGCCCACGAGCGGGTGCTGTTCGAACGCTTAATGAAACAAGCCGAGTCCCAGTCGCCGGAATCGCAGGCGCTGCTGGAAGCGATCACCGTGGAGTTTAGTCCGAATGAAATCAGTACCCTCGAGCATAACTTGAGCGCCCTCGGTGCGCTGGGCTTTCGAGTCGAGCCATTCGGCCCGCAAGCCTATCGGGTGCGGGCGGTGCCTGCCGTGCTTTCCGGAATCGCACCCGACCGGGCGCTGAGGGCAGTCGTTGAGGACTTCGAGGAGGACGAAACCCCGCTTGGCGAGGAAACGGAAGCGCGGCTGGCAGCTCGGGTATGCAAGCGGGCCGCCATCAAGGCTGGTCAGATTCTGTCGTTGGAAGAACAGCGAGAACTCTTACGAGACTTGGAGCTCTGCCAGGCACCTCGAACTTGCCCGCATGGTCGACCGACGATGGTCCACCTATCCGTCGCGGCGCTCGAGCGGCAGTTTGGTCGGAGGGGGTGATCAGACTCGCGGCCGGGTGGTCACTTCGGTCATCGGACCGGATGGGAGGTGGACGGTGAAGCTGCTGCCCTTCCCGAGAGCGCTCTCCACGGTGATCCCGCCCCCGTGGCTCTCTGCGACCCTCTTGGCGATCGCCAAGCCAAGGCCGGTGCCTTGCACCTCGTCGTCACTATCCGAGACCCGATAGAACTTTTCGAAAAGTCGGGTCTGGTTCTCTGGCGAAATGCCCCGCCCGCTGTCCCGAACTTCCATCAGGACTTCCCCTTCCTCAGAGTGGAGGCCGACTACGACCTTTCCGCCGTGGGAGTTGTATTTGATGGCGTTGGTCAGCAGGTTGAGCAGCAGTTGTTTAAGCAGTTTCCGATCGCCATGAACCGGCGCCAAAGAGGCGTCAATCTCGCTCTCAAGTGAGATTCCCTTGGATTGGGCCTGGGCTCGGACCACCTCCAGCGACTCTTGGACCAAGCCACCCAGGTGCACCGGCTCGCGCTGGAAGTGGACCCGTCCGGACTCCAACCTGGAGAGTTCCAGAAAGTCAGTCGAAACATCGTTCAGCCGCCTGACCTCGGTGAGGATCGTCTCGCTGAGCTTCTGGTGCTGCTCGAGGGGCAAGTCCGCCCGCTGAAGCAGGTGGGCTGCGGCGGTCAATGCCCCCAACGGAGTGCGCAGCTCGTGCACGATCTCGGCAATAAGGTCGCTTTGGGTGAACAGCCGGCTGTTCTCCAGCGCGATCGCCGCCTGGGCGGCGAGGGTTTCTAGGATTTGCACGTCCTCGTCGGTGAAGAATCCTTCATGCTTGTTAACCGCTTCGATTACCCCCAAGATCTTGTCCTTGGTGCGCAGTGGAACGCCGAGGATGCTGTGGGTCTCAAAACGGGTCAGCACGTCCATCTCTTGGTAAAAGCGCGGGTCGTTCAAAACGTCGTCGGAAACGATCGGCTCCCCATGGGTAAAGACCCAGCCGGCGATGCTGTTGTCGGCCGGAATCGTCCGCTGACCCACCCCGCCCATCAGGGCACCGGTGGCGGCCTCGAAATAAAGCGAGTGGCTGGAGTGGTCGTACAACAACAGGGAGGAGGCCTCGCTTTCGGTCAATTCGCGGGCCGCGACGACGATCCGCTGCAGAAGGGTGTCCAGGTCGAAGGTGGCGGCCAGATCGGAAGTCAGCTCGAGCAGCTGTTGGTAGCGCGCAAGCAGCTTCGGATAATTGCGGATCGCGGTCTCTGGACCGGCTGCCTTAGTCGTCACCAGTCACCATCCGCGGTGGGACAAATGAGTTAGCTGAGAGCCAGCTTGGTAGAAATCGTCTCGGACATCTTGCGGATTTGATCCCCGGTGAGGGTATCTCGGTGCATGATGACCAGGGGAGTGCCGCTCTGGGAGGCTTGCTGAATGAGTTCCGGAGCGGGAGAGATGATCCCGGCCATCTCGATCCCCAGGTCCGCCTCCACCTGTTTCCAGGGAATGTTGAGACTCGTACGTTCGCGGGTGATCATCGCCATGCTGGTGCGGCCGCGCTGCAGGCCGCTTGAGAACAAGTCATCCAGGACTGCCCGGGCTATGACGTTGGAAGGATAGACCGGCTCCACGACAACAATCACCCGATCACTCGCCAACAACAGCGGCTTCGAGTAGGGTCGAAGTCCGGAACCCAAGTCCAGGACCAAGACGGTGCACATCGAAGCCAGATTCTTGACCACCGCCTCCATCTGGGCAACCGCCTGGTCCAACTCAGATTCCTGGGGTTGGTACGAGGCAAGCAGCAGGCGGACCCCACTAGGATGGGTGACGAGTTCCGCTTCCACCGAGCGAAGGTGGATATCTTTGAGGGAGCGAGAGAGCAGGGTCGTCAGGCCGGTGGGCGCGCTGATATTCAAGTCCAGGGCGATTGAGCCTTGGCCGGGGTTGAACTCGGCAATGATGACATCCAGGCCATTCTGTTGCATCTGCACCCCGACGTTGAGAGACAGGGTCGAGGTCCCGAGCCCGGCCCGGGTGCCGAAGAAGCTGACGATTTGGGCTTGTTCAGGAGCTTCCTTGGTTGGAGTACCGGCCGATCGAGAGAGCACGGCCTTGACATGCGCAGTCAGCTCCGCCGGGTGGGTCGGCTTGGTCAGGTAGTCATCCACCCCGGACTCAAACCCTTTGACCTTGTCATCCACCATAGTCTTGGCGGTGAACATGACGATCGGAATATGTGACAGCGACGGATCGGAGCGCAAGCGCTCCGTAACCTGATATCCGTCCATGTCTGGCATCATGACGTCCAACAAGATCAGGTCGGGGCGTTCCGATGAAGCTTTCGAAAGTCCAATCGTCCCGTTGCTGGCGACCGCGATCTGATACCCCTGCCGCTCAAGCATGAGGCCGACGAGCTTCAGTGTATCGATATCGTCATCGATGATGAGGATCTTTTCGGTCATTAAGCTCGATCTGGCGAGAGCGAGGGCAGTCTAGCATAAAGCCCTATGCCGGGCAAGGATTCGCACTTCCCACACCTTATGTCAGCACAACCGGCGCTCGAGAAGGCCGGCTGGTCGGTCGCCCGATTTCGCAAAGCGGAGCTCGACTGTATAATCCGGCCGCGCTTTTTTCGGCCGGAGGCCGAGTGTCTATCGCCGGCTGGGGACTTGAATCCTCGTTCTATCTAGGGCTCCCGACCCGAGAAGCAGGGTATCTGCTGCTTGGGTTCTATCTCCTGTTGGTTGCGCTCACCGTTCGCAAGCCGGCCATTCGGCTGCCGAGAAAACTCGGGCCGCTACTTTATTTGTCGGCCGCGCTCTTGCTGGGCACCCTCGTGCTCTCCGGCGCGCTGTCCATCCGGATACTGACCGCGGCTGCGGCCCCTGAACAGCTGCAGGCGGGTGCCGGCTCCACCTTTCCACTGCTCGGTGCGACCCCCTGGATGGTCGCCGCTGGCTTTGTGGGTGATCTTCCCGCTGCTTTGCTGGGCCTGCTGGGAGGGCTGGTCCGGGGAGGGTGGGGCACTCAGCGATTACTGACCCCCTTTGGAATAGCCGCCCAGGCGGCCCTGTTCAGCTGGCTCATCCGGCGCCCTTATTCAGAATGGCCAGGCCGTCTCGCCCGGCGCCCGCTGCCGAGCGCGCTGGCCACCGGTCTGGTTTTCGGTTTTCTGCGCTCGCTCGAAGACTTCGTCTACTTGCCCGCGGACTTCTTGGGTGCATTGGACCAGACCACGGCGACCCTCGGGCCGACCGTGCTGGCCTCGACCCTCGAACTGGGATTGGCCGGAATCTTGACCGCCGGCCTAAAGGCGGCATTCGCCAATCACTGGCAGGCTCCGCAACGGCTGATGTTAGGCCCGTACAACCGGACTCTGGCCGCGCGGCTGGTGACGGTCGTGGTCTCCCTGGGCCTTGCGGGAGGGGCCGCGCTAACCTACGGTAATTGGCTGCTCTCGCGGGCCTCCGCCCAGAGCATCATTTCAGACCAGATGCTGCAAACCGCCTCGCAAGTGGCTGAAGGAATACCGTTTTTCATCCAGACCGGCCGGACCGAGATCCGATCGATAGCTGCGAGCCTACCGGAGCAGGGCTCTGCACGGGAGATCTCGGCTGCCGCCCTCACCGCGGCGATGGAGGACCGGGCCTACTTCACCCGGCTGGCAGTCCTGGATTCCGGTGGAGTTGCCTGGGCCGCGTGGCAAGGATCGGGCTCCGCCGTGCCGAGAGAGATCGAAGTTGCGGCTCAGACCGGCGCGCCTCAAGAATTGGTGCTCGCTGGCGCGCTTCCCGGCGAAGGGGTCCAACTCGTCTTTCTCACCCCACTGGCGAGCGGCGGCGAGGGGCCAGGCATGCTGGTGGGATGGACTGATCTTGGTCACAATCCGATTCTGGAGCCCCTCAACGCCCGGCTCCAGGCTTATGCCGGCGGCGAAGCGTTGGTTGCCGACGACCGTGGCAGGGTCATCCTGCACTCCGACCCCGGCCAGTGGCTGCGGACGGTCATCTACCCGGATCCGGCGAGTGCGGCATTCTTTCACGCAACCGATTCTACTGGCAGCCGATCCTGGGTCTACTCGCTCCAGGTCGAGGGTTACCCCTGGCGGGTGATAATCAGCACTCCTCAAAGTGCGCTGGATACGCTGGCGCTCTCAACCACCGTGAATCTATTCTTGCTCTTGGTGAGCCTGGGGGGAGTCTTGATCGCGGCAGTTCACGTCATGGCCCGCCGGCTCACCCGGCCGTTGCGTGATATGGCCAGCACAGCCGAAGCCATCGCCCTGGGTGACCTCGACCGCCAGGTGCCGGCCGGGGGCGAAGACGAGATCGGCCGATTGGCCGGTTCCTTCGAGAGGATGCGCCAGGTGTTGAAGGCGCGCCTGGGCGAACTGAATCTCTTGCTGGCCACTAGCCGCCGGATGGCCGAGAGTTTTGACCTCGCGGAGGCACTTCCGATCGTGCTCAATCGAGTTCGAGACCTGATGAACGTCGATTGCGTCCGACTGGTGCTGAGCGGCTCAGAGGCTGAACTCGAAACCTATCAGGCCGGCACGCTCGGGAAGGGCTGGGAGAGCCTCGACCGGGGGATCCTGGAGCTCACTCGCAAGCGCGGGCAGTTTTCACTGGAGAATCCGGCCCGGGCCGGGGCCGTGCTGGACCTCGGCGGTGTTTCAGACGGGTTGGAGGCGCTGATCGCCTTCCCGGTCAAACATGAGGCTGACGACCTTGGATCGCTGTGGCTCGGCCACGGCCATCCTCGGGCATTTACAAAGTCAGAGGTCCGGTTGCTGTCGATCTTCGCTGGGCAGTTGGCGATCTCACTCGAAAACGTCGGGCTCTATCGCCAGGCGGAGCGAGAGCGAAGCCGGCTGTTGGCAATCCTCAGCTCGACTCCCGACGCGGTGATCGTCACGGACGCCCGGGGGCGGGTGTCGTTAGCCAATCCTGCTGCAGATGCCGTGCTGACGGTGAGGGCCGAAGACGCTATCGGTCGACCTATCGGCGAGCTGGTGCGAGCTCCTGAGCTGGCCGCCCTCTTCACCGAGCCGCTTCCGCCCAGCCGCTCGCTAGAGATCAAGATCGACGGAGGGCGGGTGCTTTATGCCTCAGCCTCGGATGTGCCGGGCGGGCAGCTCGGCAGGGTGTGCGTCCTTTCGGATATCACCCACTACAAAGTGCTTGATGCCCTGAAGTCCGAGTTCGTCTCCACGGTGAGCCATGACCTGCGATCGCCGCTCACGCTGATGCGGGGCTATTCCAGCATGGTTGCCAACGTCGGATCGGTTACTTCCCAGCAGCAGGAGCTGCTAGACAAGATCCAGTCCAGCGTGGATCGAATGACCAATTTGGTGGACGACCTGCTCGATCTGGGGCGAATCGAGGGCGGAATTGGCCTGAGCCTTGAAGCGGTGGAAATATCGGCAATCCTCCAAGAAGTCCTGACCAATTTCCGCCCTCTGGCGCTCAATAAACAGGTTGCGCTCGAAGTGCAGCTCGGCTCAAGGTTGCTCCCGGTGCAGGCCGATCCGATCTTGCTGCGCCAGGCGATCGCCAACCTGGTGGACAACGCGATCAAGTATTCTCAGCCCGGTGCTCGAGTGTTGCTACGGGCCGATCAAATCGAAGGCCGCCAGATCGTTCAGGTTCAAGACTCGGGGGTGGGAGTTGCTTCCGCCGACCAGCCCCGGCTCTTTGAGAAGTTCTTCAGGGTGGGAGAGGGCAAGGGGGCCGGCCTTGGGCTCGCCATTGTCAAATCCATAGTCGAACAGCATCAAGGCCGGGTCAGCGTGGAGAGTCGATTGGGCCGCGGGAGCACTTTTACTATCGCCTTCCCGATTCGGGTGGAACGGGTCCGGGCGGCGGCCTGAAAGGCCCCGGGAGGTGCTCCTCGACCCCGTTTGAAGCTTGACAATCGGCCTCCGGACCGTATAATACAGGTTCACATGGCGTGTATTCGCCCCAGGAATTGCGTGTGAGAGCGCTTGAGGTGAACTCAAGCGTTCTTTTCGCACGTACCTGATCTAGCTCGTTTGTTCCAATTGGACCGACAAATCGCACCCAGTTTCACCAGAGAACCCGGAGGGGACCGAGTGGAAGCCAAAGGTTTTCGTGCCCTGAAGATTAGTTTGGCGTCTCCGGAGACGATTCTGAGTTGGTCCTACGGAGAGGTCCTCAAGCCGGAAACGATCAACTATCGCCGGCTGCGACCGGAAAAAGACGGGCTGTTCTGCGAGGCCATCTTCGGACCGACCAAGGATTGGCAATGCTATTGCGGCAAATACAAGAACATCCGCTTCAAGGGCATCACCTGCGAGAAGTGTGGGGTGGAGGTGACCCGGGCTTCGGTTCGCCGGGAGCGAATGGGGCACATCGGTCTGGCCGCTCCAGTTGCCCATGTCTGGTACACCCGTCGGGTCCCGTCCTACCTCGGATTGTTGCTTGACATTTCGCGTCGGAATCTGGACCGGGTGCTCTACTTCGCTCAGTACATTGTGACCCACGTCGACGAAGAAGCTCGGCGGCGGGCGATTAAGCGGATTGACGACGAGATTGTTGCGCTGGACCGGGCTCAGCAAGAGGCGATGACCGCGCAGCTAAGTGAGATCAAATCGAGACGGAAAGAGGAGCTTGAGGAGTTAAAGGCCCGCCAGAAGGAACTCAAGGCCGAGTATGAAGAGCAGGTCGCCCAACTCTTCGATCCGCTGATCCGAGAAGGGCAGCGGTTGGAGCGCGAGCTGCGGGAAAAACTTGGGAAGTCCGTTCGGGCCCCGATTCACTTCAAGGCGGTCAAGAAATCGATCCTGGACAAGGGCGAGACGGTCTCGAAGGAGCACGTCAGTCAAGTCCAGAAACTGGTCAAGCAGGAGCTCGAGGAAATCGAGGCCGGGGCCAAGAAGAAACTGGATCGGCAGCTTGACAAGCTCAAGGCCCAGCTCGAACAGATTAAGGAAGAATCGGAGCAAGAAGCCGACCAGGCGAAGGGCGCTCCTCAGGCGGAGAATCTGGCCCTAGCCGAGGCGCTGGCGAAGCAGCGCGAAGAACTTGAGACGATCAGCCAGATGATGTTTCTGGGGGAAACCCGCTACCGGGAGCTTAAGTCCCAGTGGGGACAGGTCTTCCGGGCGGATATGGGCGCCGAAGCCTTCTACGAGATTCTGCAGCGGCTCGACTTGCCCAAGCTGGCCGAGGAACTCTGGGTGGAGGTGCGGACCTCCAAGAGCAAGCAGCGCAAGAAGAAGGCCACCAAACGGCTCAAAGTGGTGGAGGCCTTCCGCCGTTCCGGCAACCGGCCAGAGTGGATGGTTCTGACGGTGCTGCCCGTGATCCCACCGGATCTGCGTCCCATGGTCCAGCTGGATGGAGGCCGATTTGCGACCTCCGACCTTAACGATCTGTACCGCCGGGTGATCAATCGCAACAATCGGCTAAAGCGGCTGGTCGAGCTCGGGGCGCCGGATGTGATCGTGCGCAACGAGAAGCGGATGCTGCAAGAGGCGGTCGATTCGCTGATCGACAACGCGCAGCGCGGGAAGGCACTCTCCCGGCGTGGGCGGAGAGAATTGAAGTCGTTGAGTGACATGCTCAAGGGCAAGAAAGGTCGCTTCCGGCGCAACTTGCTTGGCAAGCGGGTCGACTACTCGGGTCGATCGGTAATTGTGATTGGCCCGCACTTAAAGCTCCATCAATGCGGGCTGCCCAAAGCCATGGCGCTCGAGTTGTACCGGCCTTTCGTGATCTCCAAGTTGGTCATGTACAACTATGTGGCGAACGTCAAGGGCGCCAAGCGGATCATTGAACGCACGCGTCCCGAGGTTTGGGAGGTGCTGGAAGAGGTCATCAAGGACCGGCCGGTGCTGCTCAACCGAGCTCCAACCCTGCATCGACTTGGGATCCAAGCTTTCGAGCCAGTGTTGGTCGAAGGCAAGGCGATTCAACTCCATCCGCTAGTCTGCGCCGCATTCAATGCCGATTTCGACGGAGATCAGATGTCGGTCCATGTGCCGCTTTCAAAGCGGGCCGTAACTGAAGCCCGGGAATTGATGCTTTCCAGCAGGAATCTTCTGAAACCCGCCGACGGCGAACCGATCGTTGGACCCTCGAAGGACATGGTGCTGGGCGTGTACTACTTGACCACGGGAGGAGAGGGGCGTGGCCAGAAGGGCGCCGGACGAGCGTTTTCCGGCTTGGATGAAGTCGAAATGGCCTACGCCCTGGGTCAGGTCCAGGTCCACGCTCCGATTCGTCTGCAAACCCCGACCTGGTACGACGACCAGGGAGAGCGGCTCGCCCAAGCTGAGCTGCGAGTGATCGACACGACCGTTGGCCGAGTGCTTTTCAACGAAGTCCTCCCGGAGGAGTTGCGTTTCGTCAACCGGGTGTTGGACAAGGAAGCGATGCAGGAACTGGTGGGCGACGTATACGACCTGCTTCGGGAGGAAGGGACTCCGGCCATTGTGGATGCGATCAAAGACATTGGGTTCGCCTACGCCACTCGCTCAGGCACGACCATTGCGGTTTCGGATATCACGGTGCCGGAAGCAAAAAAGGCGATCGTTGCCAGGACGCTGGAAGAGGCAGAGGCGGTCCGGAAGGACTACCTGCGGGGTTTGCTGACCGAGCAAGAGCAGAACGAGCGGATCATCGAACTGTGGCAAAACACGACAACCGAGGTTGCGGCGGCAGTCAAGAGCGGAATGGATCCGGCGGGCAACCTGAGCACGATGGCGATCTCCGGCGCCACCAAGGGAGGCTTCGGACCGATTTCGCAGCTGGCCGGCATGCGGGGCCTCATGGCAGATCCGGCAGGCCGGATCATCCCGCTGCCAATTCGGTCCAACTTCCGAGATGGGCTCAACACGCTGGAGTACTTCATCTCGACCCACGGGGCGCGCAAGGGTCTGACCGACACGGCGCTCCGCACCGCCGACGCCGGATACCTGACTCGGCGTTTGGTCGACGTCGCGCAGGACATGATTATCAATTCGGATGACTGCGGCACCGAAGACGGAGTGATGATCCGGACCGCCGACGATATCGCGGGCCAGGATTTCATCCTCCGCCTGCTTGGCAGAGTGCTGGCGAAGCGGGTGGCCGACCCAAAGACCGGCGAAGTGATCTTCGCCCGCGGCGCGCTGCTGGATGCTAAGGCTGCCCGGGAGCTGGCCTCGGCGGGCGTGGAGGAAGTGTTGGTCCGATCCCCGCAGACTTGCGAGCTGCAATTTGGGCTCTGTGCCCAGTGCTATGGCATGGACCTGGGGCGAGGGAAGATGGTCGAGCTGGGGGCTGCGGTCGGGATCGTGGCTGCCCAGTCGATCGGAGAACCGGGCACCCAACTGACCCTGCGCACCTTTCACACCGGCGGTGTGGCGGCCGGTGGCGATATCACCACCGGTCTACCCAGGGTGGAAGAGCTCTTCGAAGCCCGCAAGAAGCCGAAGGGCGAGGCGGTAACCTCCGAGATCGAGGGAACCGTTCGGATTATCTCGGCGGACAGTCCGAGTGGCCAGCGGGTGGTCCAGGTCTTGGACAGCCAGCTGCTCAGAGACGAATACACGGTCCCAGGCAATTGGTCGCTGCGGATCGAGAACGGCGACAATGTAGAGACCGGCGCCACGTTGGCCAGCCGCGGCGAGTCGACGATCGCGGCCAGCCATGGCGGCAAAGCCCGGGTCAAGGACCGCAAGGTGACGGTCTCGTACGAGCAACGTGAGGAGGTCGAATACGAGGTGGCGGCCAGCGCCCGACTACTGGTTAACCACGGACAAAAGGTTTCGGCGGGCCAGCAGCTGACCGAAGGGTCGCTCAATCCCCACCGGATCCTGCGGATTCTCGGCCGGGAGGCCTGCGAAGTCTACCTGCTGACCGAAGTGCAAAAGGTCTACCGCTCGCAGGGCCAGAACATCAACGACAAACACTTCGAGGTGATCATTCGGAAGATGCTCTCGAAGGTCCAGATCTCGCAGCCCGGCGGGACGAACTTGCTGCCGGGCGACCTGATCGATCGGCTCTACTTGCATCGGCTGAATGCTCGAGTGCTGGCCGAAGGAAAGCGACCGGCCCGAGCGATGCAGGCATTGCTGGGGATTAGCAAGGCCTCGTTGAGCACCGAGTCCTTCCTCTCGGCCTCATCCTTCCAACACACCATCAAGGTGTTGGCGGGGGCCGCGATCGAGGGCAAGATCGACTACCTGAGGGGGCTGAAGGAAAACGTGATTATCGGCAAGCTGATTCCGGCCGGCACCGGTTTTCCCGGAGAAGAAGTCGTGCTCCACGATGAACGGCTAGATGGAGAGCGGCCGATCGGGCCGGTTGGTGAGCTGGAGCTGGTCGCCGAGTTGGTTGGGGAGGAGCCAATTCCCGAAGCTGCCGAGACGGTCGCCGCCGACTGATAGCCTGTTGGGAGGTTATAATTCCTACTCGCGCCGTGCGCGAGTGGGTGCCGGAGTCGAACGAAACAATCCATGAAGTACGCGATTTTCGCACACGGAGGCAAGCAGTATCTTGCAGAAGAAGGCGGCAAGATCGAAGTCGATCGCCTGTCGCTTGAGGTGGGGAAGCCGGTCGAGTTCCAGGAAATCTTGCTGGTATCCGACGGCAAGCAAATCGAGGTCGGATCACCGTACGTGTCGGGCGCCAAAGTCAGAGGCACGGTCGTGGAACACCCCAACGGGAAGAAGATTATCGTCTTCAAACACCATCCCAAGCACCGCTATCGGCGAACGCAGGGTCAGCGCCGCCGGCTAACCCGGATCTCGATCGAGGCGGTTGGGATTCTCGGCCCGGACGAGCAGGCTCCCGCGCTGGCCCCGAAAACGGCGGCCAAACCGCCGGCTCGGAAGCCGGCAGCCAAGCCGGCAGCCAA
>CAZPZD010000004.1:23222-80690 GCA_964590515.1 uncultured Anaerolineaceae bacterium
AAGCCGGCAGCCAAGCCGGCAGCCAAACCGGCAGCCAAACGAGCGGCCAAACGGGCGGCCGTAAAGCGGAGTGCCCCGAAGCCCTCCGGGAAGCCCCGCAAGACCGCCGGGAAGTCCACGTCGCCTCGGGCGAAGAAGAAGAAGGGCTAATCCAATGGCACACAAGAAAGGCGGAGGATCCACCCGCAACGGCCGAGACAGCCACTCCCAGCGTCTGGGAGTCAAGCGATACGCCGGCGAATACCTGCGTTCTGGCAACATCATCATCCGCCAGCGCGGAAGTCGGATCCATCCGGGGTTGAATGTCGACAAAGGCGGAGACGATACGCTCTTCGCTACGGCCGATGGCGTATTGAAGTTTGATTTCGGGCCCGGCGGGCGCAGGCGGGCCAATGTCATTCCACAAACGGAGATCGTCCAGTGAGACCAGGCATTCATCCCAATTACTTCCCGAACGCAACGGTGGTTTGTTCTTGTGGCAATACCTGGACCACCGGGTCAACGATCGAGATGATTCACACCGATGTCTGTTCCAACTGTCATCCCTTCTATACCGGCGAACAGCGGATTGTCGACACCGAAGGCCAGGTTGACCGCTTCTATCGGAAGCTCGAAGCCCGCCAAGGCTACCTAGAGGAGATTCGGGAGCGGGAGGTGGCGCGCACTTCGCCCTCGATCCCGATCTCCGAGTTGGAATTGGGTAAGCGCGCAGAGCAGGCGCTGGCCCAGGCCGGGATTACTCAGGTCGGCCAGGCGCTTGCGCTCATGGAGCAAGGGGACCTTGCCATCTTGGCGATTGAGAACTTTGGTCGCAAGAGCCTGGCCGACTTGAAGCGTCGGCTCAAAGCGCGAGGTTTCGAACTCCCCACCGCGGCAATGGAGCCGCAGGTGTAGCTCACCGGTCCATTCCGGCATGAAGTAGACTCAAGGCAGGTGCACCCGCACCTGCCTTTTCGTTCAGAGGAGAGATCAAACGGTTGACCGGTTCAATTGAAGTCATCACCGGGTCGATGTTCAGCGGGAAGACCGATGAACTGATCCGCCGTCTGCGTCGGGCGACGATCGCCCGGCAGCAAGTTCAAGTATTTAAACCGCAGGTGGACACCCGCTATCAGTCGGACAGAGTGACCTCTCATGCCGGGGGTCAATTCGAGGCGACTCCGGTGGCCAAGGCGGACCAGATTCCGGGGCTGGTGGCAGCCGAGTCAACCGTTGTGGCATTTGATGAGGCGCAGTTCTTCGATCCGAACATCATTGAAGTGTGCCGGGAATTGGCCGATCGAGGATTGCGGGTGATTGTGGCCGGATTGGACACCGACTTCCGCGGCGACCCGTTCGGCCCGGTGCCGGTCTTGATGGCGGTTGGCGAACGGGTGGACAAGCTGCAGGCGATCTGCATGGTCTGCGGGGAGGCCGCCAGTCGGACCCAACGGCTGATTGACGGCAGGCCGGCCCGCGCCTCGGATCCGGTGATCGCGGTGGGGGCCAGCGAGCTGTACGAAGCACGCTGCCGCAAGCATCACGAGGTACCTGGATGAGAGACTATCGCGAGTTCCTGGATGAGATCCTGATTAGCGAGGAACAACTTCAATCGCGAATTCAACAGCTCGGGGTCGAGATCAGCCGGGACTACATCGATCAGGACCTCCTGCTGATTTGCGTCCTGCGGGGAGGAGTGCTCTTTCTCGCCGACCTGATGAGGAACATCAGCGTCCCGCTCAGCATCGATTTCATGGCGGTCTCCTCCTACGGTGCCGGCTCCCGGCAGTCGAAAGGCCAGGTGCGAATCTCACTGGACCTTACGACTTCGATCGAGGAGCGCAATGTCCTTTTGGTCGAAGACATTATTGACAGCGGGCACACGATCGCCTCGGTACTGGAGATGCTCAGCCTCCGTCGGCCGAGCAGCCTGCGGGTCTGCGCCCTACTCGACAAGGCCGACCGGCGGGAGGTCGTCGTCCCGATCCACTATCGGGGTTTCATCATCCCAAACAAGTTCGTCTTCGGTTACGGGCTCGACCTCGACGAATACTATCGAAATCTGCCGTTCGTCGGGGTCCTGCGGCCGGACAAAGCTTCCGAGCTTGACCAAGCTGGTTGAGCAGCTCATCCAACCGGAGATCCTGAGCCTACTGCTCCGGCATGCTGGGGACCGGGAGATCTGGCTGGTGGGCGGCGCACTGCGGGACCATTTCTTGGGTCGCTCCAGACCTGACCTCGATTTCGTGGTCGATCGCGAGGCGACCACCTTGGCCCGGCTGCTGTCGGACGATTTGCACGCCGGCTTCCATTCCCTGGACGACGAACGCGATGCGGCCAGAGTCAGCCTACCCGACCAGGCTGGGACTCTCGACTTCGTCCGGAGAGCTGGATCCTCGATTGAAACCGATCTAAGGGAGCGAGACTTCACGATCAACGCGCTCGCGTTGGCACTGGTAGGCGCCGAGCGCTTGATCGACCCGTTGGGGGGCCTGCAGGACCTGAAGGACAAGCGACTGCGCCCGTGTTCAGCAGAGGCCATCGCCCGTGACCCGGTCCGCGCCCTGCGGGCCGTTCGCTTGGCGGCCGAGCTCGGGCTGCGCATGGAGCCCGAAGCGGTCGAACAGGTCCGAGCCGCGGGCGACCAGCTGGGGGGGGTTTCGGCCGAGCGAATTCGGGATGAGTTCATGAGGATGCTCGAACCGTCCATTGCCCGAACCGCAGTTCGCTTGCTGGATCATCTGGGGCTGCTCATCCGAGTCTGTCCGGAGCTCGACCAGCTCCCTGGCTCCGATCCTTCGAGTCGAGAACGTAGCCTATCGACCCTGGACCGGCTTGCGGAGCTTGTGCACCTGTTGGGTCTGCGAACAGACCGGCAACGGATTGGGAACCTGGCATTGGCCGAAGTCGCGCTCCAACTGGGAAGCTACCGGACGGGCCTCAGTGCCCACCTGGAGGGCCGGCTGCGCGGTGGGCGGCGGGTCGCCCAACTCTTGAGCCTGGCGGCGCTCTACTTGCCGAGCGAGAGTAGTTCCGAGCAGAGCGCGGCTGCGGCCGCCTCCGGATCGGCAGAGCTCGCCCTTCGGCGCGGATTGGCGTTGCGACTCAGCCGCCCGGAGGCTATTCGGATTCAGACCATCGTCCTCAACTTCCGGTGGCTTGTGAATTTTTCGACCTCCGGGCCGCCCAGCGACGGCGAGGTCTATCGTTTCTTTCGGGCCAGCGGGGAGGCCGGGATCGAGCTGGTTTTGTTGTACCTGGCAGTCTCACTGGCCGAGCTGGGTTCGGCTCCAGAGCCCGTGGAGTGGAGGTCAAGGATTGGAATCGCTCGGACCCTCTTCCAAGCCTGGTTTGAGCGCGGGGATCTGGTGGTAACACCGCGTAAGCTGATATCCGGCGATGAGCTCGCGAGTGCGTTGGGTCTGCCGGCTGGAAAGATTATCGGGGATCTGCTGGAAGCGATTCGAGAGGCCCAAGCCGAGGGCCGGGTCCACGACCGGGACTCGGCGCTTCAGTTGGCCCGAGTAGAGCTGGAATCCGACCGGGCTCGGCTGCCGATCGGGAGGCCTTCGGGCGTCACGGGTAAACCTCAGTGAGGGCGGGTTCGAAGAAACAACGGCAGTGCAGCGGATGAGAACAACCAGAAGTAGGCAGTCCCGGGACCGTCGCTTTCTCGTATTCCCCTTCCTGCTCCCGGCAAGCCGGGCAGGCATCGTGAGCGACGATAACCCGAATGCGGCTCACCCGCGGGTTGTCCCGCATTCGGGAAAGGGCTACCTCCTGGGGGCTGTCCATCGATTCAGGCGAGAACATGTGCGTTGCGGATTGTACACCTCAGCCGGTCCGAGATGACCCGAGCCGTTCTGCACGTCGACCTTGATGCGTTTTTCTGCTCGGTAGAAGAACTGCTGGCACCTGAACTCAAGGGGCAGGCCTTTGCTGTGGGCGGACGGCCGGAGGGGAGGGGAGTCGTGGCCTCGGCCTCCTACGCCGCTCGAAATTTCGGGGTTCGATCGGCGATGCCGATGGCCCAGGCCGTGCGGTTGTGTCCCGGGCTGCGGATTGTCCGACCGCGGCACGGAGAGTATTCGGACCATTCAGAACGCGTGATTCAGTATTTGCGTGACTCGGTTCCGGTCGTTGAACAGATCTCGATAGACGAGGCATTCCTGGATGCGAGCGACGACCCGCGGGGAGGCTCGGGCGTGGCCAAGCAGATGCAGACCGAAATCGGCGATCGGTTTGGCCTGCCAAGTTCCTGGGGGATAGCCAGCAATAAGCTGGTCGCCAAGATCGCCACGGAAGTCGGCAAGCCCGGCGGGCTGATCGCCGTTCCCGGCGGCTCGGAGGCCCAGTTCCTCGCCCCGCTTCCGGTTGGCATGCTCTGGGGCATCGGCCCTAAGACTGAGGCCCGGCTGGCGGAGCTCGAGATTCGGACCATCGGCCAGTTGGCCCGCCTCTCGGCGGATCGGCTCGGAGCGACACTTGGAGATTGGGGCACAGAACTTGCAGTCAGGGCCCAGGGACTGGACGACCGGCCTGTCGAGGATTCCTATGAACCGCGATCGGTCTCCGCAGAGCAGACCTTTGCAAAGGATGTTTCATCCGAACCGAAACTGCGCCGCTGTTTGCTGGAATCAAGCGAAAGAGTAGGCCGGCGGTTGCGCCGAGCCGAGTTGGCCGGATCGACGGTCCGGATCAAACTGCGCTGGCCGGACTTTGCCACGATCAGCAGGCAAGTTCGGCTGGCTCAGCCAACGGACCAGGACCAGGAGATCTTTCGGGCCGCCTGGTCGCTGTTTCAGGCCAACTGGCGCCGCGGCCGGGCGGTCCGTTTGCTCGGGGTGGGCGTGTCGGATTTGGGTGCACCCCTGCGCCAGCTTGAGCTATTCGACCGGGCCTGGGAGCACGACCGGAAGCTATTGCAAGCGATCGACCGGCTGCGGGCCAAGTATGGTTCGGATGTGTTGACCCGCGCCGGCGAGTGGGCCGCCGAACAGGAATGAGCGGAGATTACCGGCACGAACGCCGGGCGAGGGTGCAGGATGACTGAGCAATGACCCTGCTTGGCAAGGGCTACTATATCTGGCAGATCTGGAACTGCGAGGGGGGTGATCCGAGCGCGATCGCCGCCAAGGCGAAGTCCGCCGGCCTCTCGCATGTTCTAGTGAAGATCGCGGATGGGACGCTGTTGTACAACGTGGACAAGAACACCAAGCATGACCTGGTGCCGCCGCTCATCGCCGCCTGTCGGAAGGAGGGCATCCAAGTTTGGGGCTGGCATTACATCCGTGGCAGTAACCCGATCGGAGAGGCCCGGATCGCCGTGCAGCGTAGTCTGGAGCTGGGGGTGGATGGTTATGTCATCGATGCCGAGGGGGAATTTCAGACCGGCAAGAAGCAATCCTCCGCACGCCGCTTCATGCAGGAGCTTCGCGCGGGTCTGCCGAACCTCCCGGTGGCCCTCAGCACCTACCGCTTCCCAAAACGCCACACTCCATTCCCATTCGCCGAATTTCTAGAGGGTTGCGATTACGCCATGCCGCAGGTGTATTACGAGGAAGCTCATAATCCGGAGGCCCAACTGGAGTTGTGCGTCGAGCAATATCTTGCCCTGAACCCAGCTCGACCGATCATCCCGACTGCCCCGACCTACGGCCGCGGTAGCTGGCGGCCGACCGCGGACGAGACCACTCGGTTTCTTGCCAAGGCCAAGGAACTTGGCCTGAGCGCGGCCAACGCCTGGAGCTGGGATGTCGCCTCGCGCGATGCATACAGCGACCTGTGGGCCGCAGTGGCGGCGTTCGAGTGGCCCACCCAACCACCGGTTGCCGACATGCCGGAGCGACTGGTCGGCCGGCTGAATGAGGGCGACATCAATTTGGTGGCAGGTCTCTACGCCGAAAATGCGGCTCATGTCACCGGGCAGCGGATGGTATTCTCGCGGAGCGCAATCGCCGACTGGTATCGCCAGCTACTTGGTGAATTGCTCCCAGGGGGAGAATTCGCAATCACCGGAAAAGCGGGATCCGGCTCAACTCGCCATTACACGTGGACCGCCCGCAGTCCGAAGGGGCAGGTCTTGGATGGCAACGACACTCTGGGGCTCCGCGAAGAACGGATTCAGTTCCACTTCAGCTACTTTACAATTCGCTAAACTCGGCATTCATCAACGCATGCCCTGCTGTCCAGCTCAACGGCGGCGATGCTGACAAATCTCTCGATTGACCAGAGCATCGCCCTGTTCGTCGGGGTCTTGACCTTGGTGATGTTAGGCCTGATCTGGCAGGGTTACCGTCGGGTCCAGGCCGCCCAACAGCTCCCGTACTTCACCCTTCGGCAGCGCCGGCTTCGGGAAGGCTTGCGCCTGATCCTCCTGGGCACCGCGATCGGCATTCTCGGCCTGCTGACCCGCCTTTATGGCACTCAAGCGTTTCAGGTCCTGATCACTCCAACCCCCTCACTCACTCCCACTCCCAGCTCGAGCCCGACCCCCACGGTCACAGCGACCCCTTCCATCACGCCGACCCCTTCCATCACCATGACCCCGAGCGCGACTCTGATCCCGAGCGCGACTCCGACGCCAGCTATCCCCGACGCGCTGACGGTTCTCTTTCGCGAGACTATCACCCCAAGACCGGAAGCCGTGTTCAGTCCGCTTGAGTTCAGCCTACGATTGGATCGGCTGAACCGGGCCATCGGGGCCGCAGAGGCTTTTGAGAACCCGGTCGAGATTCTCTTCGGAGCGTTCACCTACGACGCGATGAACGATGGAGTCCGCTGGACTGCCCTTTGGTACTTCGGATCAGAGATCGTGTGTTCCGAGACCAAACCCTGGGACGGGGGGACCGGGGGTTACGGGTTCACCGAGTGTGATCCCCCCGAAGGGTTCCAGCCGGGTGAGTATGAAGTCCGAATGTTTCTGGGGGAAACCTGGAAGGTTTCGGGCCGATTCCTGATCGTCGGATCGGTCGCTCAAGCGACCGCAACCGGAACATCCTAACCGCCGGTCTGAAAATCGGGCCTAGGCCGTGAGGATCACGGGCGGCCGTCAAGCAGAATCGCCGCTTCC
The DNA here is from genome assembly GCA_964590515.1 of uncultured Anaerolineaceae bacterium. Lineage (GTDB taxonomy): Bacteria > Chloroflexota > Anaerolineae > Anaerolineales > E44-bin32 > JADFRG01. Next base: position 30,274 of record CAZPZD010000004.1, read on the forward strand.
ATCAGCTGGACCAACGCAAGGTAGCCGCGGCGCATCGGGCGGATCTCAATGTATTCGTGCAGGGTGTGTGCCTCGCCACCTTTGGTCAGGCCGACGCAGATTCCCGGCAACCCGCGATTGAGCGGGACGCTCGCGTCGGTCGAACCTGCTTCCAATATTCGATCGCGTTCTCCATTGAGCCGAAGTGACTCGCTCGCCGCCAGGACGAGTGGATGGTCGGTCCGCAGGTCGCCCCCGGGGCGCGAACCAACCAGCTCGAGCCTCACCGCTACCAACTCATCTTGATGTCGACTGATGGTTTCTTGGATGCGGGCTTCGAGCTCTGCCAAGGTGCGATCAGATTCAGAACGGAGGTCGAGCTCCAGGCTGGCCTCGTCGGCGATCGTGTTAATAGAGCGCCCGCCATTCATGATCCCGATGTTCAAGGTTGTGCGAGGCTCGCGCGGCAATGGAATCCGAAGCAGTTGCTCTCCGAGCCGCAACAGTTTGTGCAGGGCGGAGGGGCGATCCCAGTGAATCCAGGCGTGCCCGCCCCGAGCCCGGGCCTGCAGCCGATAGCGGCGCACCGGCAGGGCCCGATGATAGATATGGCCTAATGCCATCCCCTCCAGGACCAAATAGGCCGCGACCGATTTCCCAAAGCGCTCGACGACCTCTATCATTCCGCGTAGGTTACCCAACCCCTCCTCGCACACATTGGCAACCAACCAAATGTCGCCGGCCGGCCGTCGATCCCGGAGGTCGAACGCCAGCTCCACCAGGGCGGCCAGGGCGACCGCATTGTCGCCGACCCCTGGGCCCGTGAGCCGGGTCCGGGACCGTCGGTGAGCGAGATCGGTGGCGGGAGAGAACACGCTGTCCAGATGCGCCGACACGACCAGCGGTGGGCGACCATTGCCGGGAACTCGGACATAGAGGTTGCCGAGTGGGCTGATCTCGATTTCCCGTAGGCCTGCAGTTCGGAATTCCTTCATCAAGTAACGTGCTCGCTCCGCCTCCCCGAAGGTAGGTGCCGGGATGCCCTGCACGGTCAGCGTCCGTTGGATCCAGCGCTCCAGGTCCATGCTCAACTCAACCTGACCGCGGGCCGAAGAGTTTCCAGCCTGGCCTGGGCAAGGCCCGGCGCAGCGCCGAGAACGTAGAGCGGTCCGTGCCCCTCGACTGCCAGGGAAGCCGACACGTTTCCCCGCAGCCCGGCTTCAACTGCATCTCCGGTCTGTTCCAGCCCGACCAGAAATCCTCCACAGTAGGCATCGCCGGCTCCGGTGACATCGATCACTCGGGCTGGGGTGGCGGGAATGTGCCAGCGGCGTTTCGAGTTGTTGTCCCAGAGATATTGCCCGGCCGCCCCCCGCTTCACCAAGACAATCGGGCATCCAAAGCTGGCGAATTCCTCCGCCATTTCCCAGAGGCCAGGCGGACGGGGTTGGAAGAAGGAGCGGGCTTCGGCCTCGCTGGGCAAGAACGCAGAGAGGCCATTGACCAGGATGCGAAGCTTGTGCCGAAAGTCCGGCTGCATGTAGCGAATCGAAGGATCGACTGTGATCAGTCTGACGCCCGATTCCCGGAGCCGAGTGGGCAAAACGCTGTGGGTCAGATAGTCCCCCGGAGCCAGGTGGGCGCCGGCCGCGGCCTCTAGCCCGGCGGGTAGATCGCTGGGCCGAATCGCGAGCGGGCCGAATTCGTCTTGGCTATCCTGGCCTTCAGTTGAAGAGCGGTAGTCGGCCAAGCCCAACGGCAATGGGATGCCGGCTCGCAGGAAATGGGCTGCCGGATTGGTATCGACCCGTTCCTGAACTGAGAGATACTTGTAGAAAGTGCGAGTGTCCTGATGATCCGGCAGCACCCTGATCCCATCCGTATCGATTCCGGCCGCCCGGATCTGCTCTAGCCACGCAGGCGGGTAATTAGAACCCACCCGACCGACGAGGCCTACCGATCGAGACCACACGGCAGCACCGGCCGCGGCGTAGGGCGCGTTGCCCCCGAGCACTCTCAAGAAGGCTTGATCAGCGTGGGTGATACAATAATCTTCCCGCAGACCTCCGAAGATCAGGTATCGGGAGGGCATCGGCCGAATTATACCGAGAGCACTGTGATGGCCAGTTCGTTGAGCGAGCAAGCCGCGTTGGCCGCGGAGTTTATCGAGCGAGCATGGCCCCAGGCAAAGGAAGCTGCTCGGGGCCTTTTTGATCGAACGGACCAGGATATCCGGCAGGTGATCCTCTGCGGCTGTGGGGACTCGCACCACGCCGGCGTCAGCTTGAGCTGGACCATTACAAACTGGACCGGCCTGCCAGCAGTCGGGCTGACTTCGATGGAGACCGCCCGCTACTTGATCCCCCATCTGAAGTCCGAGGCGGGCAAAGTCTTGCTTGTAGCGATCTCCTCCTCTGGCGCGACCGTCCGCACTCGCGAGGCAGTTGGCTTGGCTAAGGCGGCCGGCATGGCGACCTTGGCCGTGACCTCGGTCCCCGGCGGGCCGCTGGCCGCTGAGGCCGAGTCATCGATTCAGCTGGAGCTCCCGCCGGAGGCCGCCGGCCCCGGACTGCTCAGTTATCTGGGATCGCTGATTGTCGGATTCGCGGTCGGCGCCTGGCTTGCACCGCCGGGTGTCCGAGATCTAGTCGACCGAGGCTTGAAGGAGATACCCGGGTCGCTGGCCGTGTGGCAAGCCGCCCAGGCCGGCCTGTCGGTCGAACTGTTGGAACGGTTCGACCCGGCCTGGCCGCTCGTTTTTCTCGGATCCGGGCCGGCCCACGGCTCGGCCAGGTTCGCCGCCGCGAAATGCATCGAAGCCAGCGGGCAGGTGGCGTGGGCTCAGGACGTCGAGGAGTGGGCCCACCTTGAATACTTCTGTGAACCAGCGGAGCTGCCGGTCTGGATCTTGAGCGGAAAGGGAGCAAGCGCCAGTAGAGAACGGGAGATCGCTGAAGCTGCCAGAACGATCGGCAGGACATTGGCGCTTAGCGAATGGGAGCCTTCCTTCCAAATGCCGGGCTGGCTCAGGGAAAGTCTGGCGCCGCTCGTGCTTTGGTCGGGGCCGCTGATGTTCGCCGATCAGTGGATGAACCGAATTGGACAGGAACCATTTCGCGGGTTCGGCGGAGGTCGCAGCCGCGAGCAAGGAGGAGGGATCAGCCGGATTCGGAATAGCGCGCGACTCTCCTCGATATCTCAGTTGCACGCATTCAAGAGTCGGAACTGAAGTCACATTGTATGGCCTCGACAAACCTGGTTATAATGACGCGACCGTGGCAGCGAAATCGTCACGCTGCCGAGCTTCTTAGCTGGGGGGCCCCACAAGGATGACAATCGCCAGCGTCCTGCTGATTGAGAGCGGCCGGCCGAGCGCCCCCTCCTTCGCCTCAGCACTCGAAAAGAAGGGGTTCGCGGTCACGGTCCAGCATGAAGTAGGACTGGCAATCAAGTCGGCTTCAAAGAGTCCTCCGGATGTACTCATCCTCGATGCAGCCTCAATGCGGACCAGCGGGAGCCGACTGTGCCGGACGGCCAGGGCCAATCTGGACGGCGTACCGATCATCTTGATTTCGCCCGAGGGAACCGGATCGGAATCGGCAAACGGGTCGACCGTAAACCTGGTTCAGCCGTTCACGGCTCGCAAGCTCGTCAACCGCGTGTATCGGCTTCTGCCGGGCGACGACCGGTATTCGCTCCAGGCCGGGCCGATCAAGCTCAACCTCGTTCAACGTAAAGTCAAAGTGCACGGGCGAGAAAGTCGCCTCACTCCAAAGCAAGCCAAGCTGCTCGAACTCTTCATGCACAATCCGGGAAAACTGCTCACTCGTAAGCAGCTGATCCGGGAGGTCTGGCTCACCGACTACACCGGCGACACCCGGACTCTAGATGTCCATATGAGCTGGCTCCGGCACGCGGTGGAGGGGAACACGAAGAAGCCGCAGTTCCTGCGCACCATTCGAGGCATAGGCTACCGCCTCGACGTCCCAAGCTAGAATCCACATCTGGGAATCCTCGAATCCGGCCCATCCGAGGGGATGAGTGGCCAACGGGAGGGCGGATCAGTGCAGCTGGATTCTCCTGGTTACCCAGCCGACCCCGCCCTGGCCGGTCATGACTTGGGCGGCCAGCGTATAGCGGCCCTGCCGGCGGTAGTGATTTGAGAGGACGGGGATGAACTCGTCCGAGCGCCAACGACGGACCGACTGGGATCGGCTCCGAAAGAGGTGACCATCGTAGTCCCAGTCCACCTCGAATCCCGTCAACGCTTCAGAATCTGACTCTCCAGCAGCGATCAATCTAGCCTCCACTTGCCGGCCCGTGACCCGAATCCGGATCCTGGGCTTCGCCGCCGGTGCGAGCGGAATCGAGGGATCTTCCCAGACGCCGAAAGTTCGCCGGGCAGGCTGCAACAGCAAGCGGCGGCGGGTGGTCCCGATCGCCAGGCGGGAGATGTCGCAGGCCAGCCAACGCCGATCTAGCCGGTCCGCCACCACCGCGGTCGTTCCAGCGCCGCAGAAGAAGTCTGCGACCAGTCCGCCAGCCTGGCTCGACGCCCCGACGATTCGCTCGAGCAGCGCTTCCGGCTTCTGGGTCGGATAGCCGGTCCGCTCGCCGTGCATCCGAGCGACGACCGGGAAGTACCACCAGTCTTCGGGCACCTTACCGCGGCTCAGATCCGGACGTTTGCCGAAACCGGCCTTGGGGGAGCTGGCAAAGGTCTTGGCAGTAGCTGGGTGGTAGGGCATCCGCACCGCATCGGCATTGAAGGTGTACGCCTTCGACTTCGTATAGACATAGATCGTGTCATGCTTTCGCTTGAATCCGCTGCGAATCGGCGAAGGCCCGTGGTAGACCCAAATGATTTCGTTGAGTAAGCGATCGGATCCGAAGATCTCGTCCAGCAGCACTCTGCCGTAGGCCGCCGCGTGCCAATCAAGATGCAGGTAGAGAGTCCCAGTCGCGGCCAGTAAGCGGTGCATGAAGACCAAACGCGGGTAGAGCATGCTCAGGTATTCGGGCAATCCAGACCAGGTGTCTGTGAATCCGCTTGTGGTCTGCCAGGCATCTGGCCGGCGGGAGTCCTCGACCAGGCCCGTGCGGGCGCGGTAGCGCTTGCCGGAGCGGAACGGTGGATCGGCGTAGATCAGATCGACCTGCCCTTCAAACTCGGAGAGCAGGGTTGCCATCACGCCGAGATTGTCCCCCAAGATCAACCGATTGGGATTGGAGACCGAGCTGCCTGCGCTCGGGACGACCAGGTTGGTTTGCAGCAGCGGGCTGGGTGCTGGCGGATCAGACGATTTCCCCGACCACTGGAGCATGGCTGTGGGCGATTCCGCGGGGGTCCCCTCAAGCGGGGTTCCGACGGCCGAACCGTTGCTCGAGGATCAAGGGGAGCTGGGGGGGGCCAATCTCCTCGAGTTCATAGCGCACTCGCTGGGCCGGCTTGTTCAAGGACATCAGCCGGCTGAGATTGACGGGTGTCCCTATGAGCACCAGGTCGGCCTCTGCCGCATTGATGGTCTGCTCCAGTTCCCGAATCTGGGCCTGGCCATAGCCCATTGCCGGAAGAATGTTTCCAGTCGTGGGGTACTGCGCATAGGTCGCCGAGATGCTGCCGCGGGCGTACGGACGCGGATCGACAATCTCCCGGGCTTTGAAACGCTGGGCCGCAATCCAGCCGGCGCCGTAGGACATGCCGCCATGGGTCAACGTGGGACCGTCCTCCACCACCAACACTCGCCGATCGCGGATGGCATCCGGATCCTCGACCTGGATTGGGGAGTTGGCTTCAATTACCCTGGCATTCGGATTCAGGGTCTTGATATTCCGCCGGACGATTTCTATGTTCGCGGGATCGGCCGTGTCCATCTTGTTGATGATCAGAATGTCGGCCGAGCGCACGTTCGCCTCGCCGGGATGGTAGGTGAGTTCATGCCCGGGTCGGTGGGGGTCGACGACCACGATGTGCAAATCGCTCCGAAAGAACGGCAAATCGTTGTTCCCCCCGTCCCACACGATAATGTCGACTTCAGACTCGGCGGCGCTCAACACCGCGCGGTAGTCGATCCCGGCATACACGATCGCCCCCAGGTCGATGTGCGGTTCGTACTCCTCCCGCTCCTCGATGCTGCACTCGTGGCGGTCTAGATCTGCATACTCGGAGAAGCGTTGGACTGCCTGACGGGTCAGATCCCCGTACGGCATCGGATGGCGTACCACGCCGACCAAATGGCCTAACTGGCGAAGGAGACTCGCCACCCGGCGGCTTGTCTGGCTCTTGCCGCTGCCGGTGCGGACCGCACACACTGAGACGACCGGCTTACTGGACTGCAGCGTCGTGGTTCCGTTTCCCATGAGCCGAAAATCGGCACCGTTAATCAAGACTTCGGAGGCCAGATGCATCACGTACTCATGGGTGACATCGCTGTAGGCAAACACAACTTGGTCGGCCGAATGGGCGTGGATCAGTTCGACCAGTTGCTGTTCGGGGTGGATAGGGATTCCTCCGGGGTAGAGCTCGCCGGCCAGGGAGGCCGGGTAGGTCCGGCCTTCAATGTTCGGGATTTGAGTTGCCGTGAAGGCGACCACCTGATAGGCGGGATTGTCGCGAAAATAGACATTGAAGTTATGGAAATCTCGTCCGGCGGCACCCATGATAATCACTCGAGCTGGCTGCATGGTCGCTTTCGAAGGCTCCTCTCCGGTAGCAATCACATCACGGCAGGCGCTGCAATCCCCAGCAAGTGCAAGCTGTTGGCGAGCGCCTGTTTTGCGGCGGCGGTCAACCGAAGCCGGGCTGCTTGGATTGCGGTTGATTCCGCCTGCAGCACGGGAATCGCGTGGTAAAAGGCGTGGAAGGTCTTTGCCAGCTCATAGGCGTAGTTGGCAACGTGGAGCGGCTTGTATTCGGCGGCCGCTCTGAGGACCGTCTCCGGAAAGCGTGAGATCCAATCAATCAGCTCGGCTTCAAGCGGCGCGAGTGCAAACTCGAAACCGGCGGCGGGGGGCAGCTTGCCGGCCTTTTTCAAAATGCTGCTGGCTCGGACGTGCGCGTTCTGGATGTAGGGAGCGGCCTGCCCCTCGAAACTCAGGGCCGAGTCCCAATTGAAAACGATGTCCTTGACATTGTCCACCGAGATCAGGGCGTAGGTGAGCGCGCCGAGGCCAATCTGGCGGGCCACTTCCTCCCTCCGCTCTCCATTCAGTTCAGGGTTCTTCTCGGCAATGATCTGGGCCACCCTCCGCCTCGCCTCGTTGTAGACGTCCATGAAAAGGACGACGTGTCCATGCCGCGATGACATGGCGCCCTCCGGTAGCGTGACGAATCCGTATGGCAGATGGAAGCATTGGGCGGCCTGGGGAAACCCCCAAAGCTCGAGGATCTTGAATACCTGCTGAAAGTGCAGACTCTGTCGGACGTCTACCACGTAGACCGAGCGGTCTACATCGAATTCCTCGAACTTACGCTTGGCGAGTGCCAGATCTTTCGCGGCGTAAAGGGTCGTCCCGTCGCTGCGCAGCAGGACCACCGTCCTGAACTTTTCCTTAGTCAAGCCAAGTTTCTGGTCGAGCTTGACGATCACTGGCCCTTCCGGCCGTTCATCCTCTGCGACTCCGGAAGCGACCAGCTCTCCGACGATCCGTTTGGCGTCTTCGTCCACTTCGCTCTCGAAGAAGAACACTTCGATTGGAGCTCCGAGGATCCTCAGGATGTCTTCCAATTCGTCCAAACTCCACTTGCGGGTCATCAGCCAAAGCCGGTGAACTTCCGGGTCGCCGCTGTCCCAGCGGCGGTACAGCTCGCGGCGTTCTGCGTCGTATTGCTCGCGGCGGGCGCGCTGCTCTGGGGTCTCCTCTTTCGCCGGTTCGACCAGCGAATTCGCTTCGGCGTATATCCCGGCGAGCCACTGGCCGCGCTCATGGACGCCCTCCGGCTCTTCGCCATTGTGAAACTTGTGGTAGCCCCAAACGCAAGTCATCACACCCAGGCCGACGTCACCCGGATAGGCCGCCCGGATTGTCGGGTAGCCGGCGAATTCGGTCAGCCGGGCCAGCGACTCCCCGAGCACGACATTGCGGGCATGGCCAATATGAAATGAGTGGTGGGTGTTGGGTTGGGCGTATTCGACCATGACCCGCTCGGGCTTCGGATCGCCCTTCCCGAAGTCGGCTCCCCCCTCGACGGCCTCGTCCACTACCCGGGCAGCAAAAAGGCCCGTGTCGAAGTAAGCGTTGAGGTAGGCATTCTGCGCTTCGATCCGCTCGAATCCAGGAGGCGTTTCGAACTGGCCGGCGACCAACTCGGCAATCTCCCGGGCGCGGGCAGGGACCGTGAGCCCCGGGGCCTTTTTGGCCTCCAGGGCAGCCGCCTGATAACAGACTGCGGTGCCGATGCCCCACTGTCCTTCGAACGGAGTGGGCGCCCACTGGACGGTTTCGGGCTGGGGGATTCCGGCTCGACCGAAGGCGGCCAGCACCCGTGCGCTGAGCTCGCGGATCTCCGAATCGAACATGGCTTAAGAACCGGCGACGGTAATGCGCTCAGGTTCTCGCGCCTGATTGCCGCCAGGGCGAGATAAACAAAAGACCTCGACCGTTACGTCGAGGCCTGAATTGATAGGGGGCTGCACTCTCTAACCGCGGTCCTGCTGGGCAGCGGCTAGGCTCTTCATCAGGCGGCTCTTGCGGCGGGCCGCGTTCTTTCGATGGATCACACCGGCATCGGCTGCTCGATCCAGCTGCTGAATCGCTTCCTTGACGGCCGCGGCGGCCTGGTCTGGTTTTCCGTCCGCGATCGCCGTTCGGGCGATTCTGACCTGGGTCCGGGCCCGGGTGCGCACAGGCCGATTCCGATCCTGGCGTTTCTCATTCTGCCGGATCCGTTTCTTCGCAGAGCGCGTGTTTGCCAATTCAATCCCTTTGCTACGGCAACTTAAGATTGTAGCCGATGCAACACTGCTTGTCCAGAGACCGGCTTGGACGGGCGCCTGTCGGCTGCCTTCAAACCTCCACCAGGTGCACCTCTCCGTCTGCGTCGAGGAAGCACAGCATGCCCTGCGGCGCCACGCCCAGGATGCTCGCGGCCGAACGGACATAGCGCTCGACTTGCTTGCGGTGCCGCTCGACTGCGGCGGCCAGGTCAGCTTCGCCCTGCAGCTTATCGGTCTTGAAATCCACGATTTTCCAACCCCGCTCCGCGCGCCACAGGAGGTCAATCTGGCCGCTCTGTACCTGGCCGGCGGGATCGAAAGCCGTAAACGGGACCTCGCGCTGGGCGCCCTGAGCCGCGCGGATCTCTTCCCACAGCGCATGCGCCGCCAGGCGGCCGAGCATCTCTGTAGATTCCGCGACCGCAACCTGGCGCTGACGCGGGTCCACCAGTCCGGCTCGGAAGGCTTCGTTCTCCATGAACCTGTCATATCCGGCGCTGCCCGGCATCGCAGAACGTTGGATGGCAGCGTGCACGATGCGTCCAACGGCGGCCGCCGGGGCGCGGCGGCCGCTACCGGTCGCCCGCCAGGTTCGCTCCGGCTCCTCGTCCAGATCAAGATCGATCTCTTCCTTGGGCGGAATCGATACCACCCGGTACAGGGGAGGCTCACTCGAGTCCGGCCAGGCGGTGAAGCTGCCGGCCTGGGCCCACCGGCGCCGTTCGGAGTCCGGGGCAGTCCAAGCGCGCAGCAACTGGCCGCCCGGCAACTTTACAAGCACCTCCTGGCCGACGCCCTCGGCCAATGCTTTCGGATCCATATCCATGAGCTCGAGGATCCGCTCCATCCAGCCGGCGGTGCTCCAAGCGCCGCGAGTCTGGCTCAGATGACCGCTGACAATCAACCGCTCCCGCGCCCGGGTGGCCGCCACGTACAACAGCCGATCCTCCTCGGCCTGTGATTGCTCCGCATCCAACGCCCGTGCAAGCCGATAGGCGGTCGGCTCGCCAACCAATAGGTCCATGGCGGCCGCCGCGCCGACCTCCTCCATCAGGTATACCGGCTGGGCGCGCCGGGGGCTGCTCCGCGAGGCGTCGGCCAAGACCACCAGGCCAAACTCCAAGCCCTTGGCCTTGTGAATGGTCATCAGTTGAAGTGCACCGCCCTCGCCGGCCGGTGCTTCGCCCTCCCGCGCGCCAGCTTCGCGCAACACCGACAGATACTCTAGGAAGGCTCCCACATTCACCAGCGCGCTTGCCTGGGCGTCGTCGACCAGCTTGTCCAGGTTGCGCCACAGCCGGGCGTGCGAGCTGGCGAGCACAGCCCGCCAGTCCAGTCGCCCGACCAGGCGGCTGATCAGCTCAGCCACCGGGAGCCGCTCGGCCAGCGGGTGCAGTTCATCCAGGGTGGCCTGGGCGCGCCGGGCGGGCGCCAGATCGTGCGGTTCGAGTAACTGCTCGGCCTTCGCAAGCGCCGCCTGCAGCGGGAGGGTTTCACCGCCGCTGACCCGCAACCGGTACAGCCCGGGATCGCTGAGTCCGACGGCGGGCGAGCGCAAGAACCCGGCCAACGCCAGGTCGTCGCTGGGATCAGCAATTGCACGCAGGGTATTGACCAGGTCGCGGATCTCCGGTCGATCGTAGAAGCCGCGGCCGGCGACCGTGACGAACGGGATACCGGCCGCCTCCAGCGCCGACTCGTACGCCTCGAAACCGGCCGAAGCGCGAAACAGCAGCGCCACCTCGCCCCAGTCCCGGATCACCCCGCTCCCCTGCAACTCGACCAGCCGGTCGGCGAGGGCGCGGGCGGCGGCGGCCCGTCCCTGCTCAGCCCCCTGCCCGGTGCCGAGCACGATCTCGAGGTGGGGGCCTGCGCCGGAACCGGACGGTTCGGCGCGGTCGGCGGTCAGGGTGGTATAGGGGACCTGGTACAAAGCAACGCTGTCCTCGCGGCCCATCAATGGACCGACGACGTCGTCGAGCGCTGAGAGCAGCGGGGCGTGCGCCCGGAAGTTGAGCTCGATCTCAGTCGCCAGGCCGCCGCCGGCCTGCACCTCCTGCCGCTTGCGCCGGAAGACGCGCACGTCGGCCCCGCGGAAGCGGTAGATACTCTGGCGGGCGTCGCCGACCGCGAACAGGCACCCGGAACGGTCCCCGACCAAAGCGTCGATGATCCGCCGCTGGCGCTGGTTGGTGTCCTGGAACTCATCGACCAGCACCGCCTCCAGCCGCCCCCGCCAGCGGTCGCCGACGTCAGCAGTTTCGAGCAATGCCAGGGCGCCGGCCTCCAAATCGTCGAAGTCGAGCGCCAGGTGGGCGTCCAGTGCGCGCCGGTAGGCGAAAAGTGCCCGATCAAAGAGGGTCTTTAACCGTTGAAGTTGCTCCGCCCAGATCGCGTCGGTTTCGGGCGCTGGCGGTGAATCCTTGGCATTGGCGCCGCCGATCCAGGTGTTGAGATGCTCGTCGTAGAGATCCTGCAGCGTGTGGATGACGGCGCGGGCTCGGCTTTTGGCGCTGCCCCCGACCTTCTGCAGCGCCTCGCGCCGGATGGTGAAGAGCACGCCGCAGGTACCCATCAGGTCTCCCGCGTTGAGAGTGACCTCCAGCTCGACCCACAGCTTGAGGAGCCGTGCGGCGCGCGGGGCAAGCGAGGGCCCGGCGTCCACCTCCATCTCCCCGCCATCCGCCAGCTTGCGCAGCATCTCGATCCCCCCCACGACCCGGCCCAGCCTCACGAAGGATTCGACAGCCGCCAGCAGCGTGCGGTTCAGGTTTTCAGCCGAATCGCCGCCCAGCAGTTCGGCGGTCTCGAGGCGGCTTTGCAGCAGGCGTGACAGTACGGCCGCCAGTTGGCGAGTCGAGAAAGCTCGGAACAGTTGAACGGCCTCCGGATCGCCGGCGGCCCAGGCCAACGCCTCGGCGACCGCCTGGGCCTTGAAGGTCAATCCCAGACCTTCATCGACCACCACGAACCCAGGGTCTATTCGCGCCTCGGCCGGATGGGAGCGCAGCACCTCGGCGCACAGACTATGCATGGTGCCGATCCGGGCGGCGTCCATGCGCGATTCGATCTCGAGCCAGCGCAGCCGCTCTTCGCCTTCCGCGGCCACGGCCAGATCGCTGACCGACCCACGGATGCGGTTGCGCATCTCGCGGGCGGCCTTCTCGGTAAAGGTGACGGCCACAATCTGGCGTTCGTTCAGCCCCCGGGCCAGCAGGTGGACGTAGCGGGCGACCAGCGTACGGGTCTTGCCAGTTCCGGCGCCGGCAGTGAGCAGCACGTCACGCTCGAGCTCGGTGGCGGCTTGATGTTGATCGAGAGTGAGATCGAACGGCGCCAGCGAATCCATCCCGGTCACCTAGCCCCAGCCCCCCGGCTGATAGCGCCAGCACCAGGCGGCTGCCGGACAATACTCCGGGCAGCCGGCCGGCGGAGGAATCGGCGGAAACCGGCCGGCGCTGACGCCTTCGACGACGCGGCGGACGTGGGCTCGAGCGGTTGCATAGGCTGCGGCCGGGCCAACCTCGAGGTCTCCCTCCTCCGGTGCACGGTAGTTGCTCAGCCGCAATGCGCCGCGCTCGGCCGCCAGGATTGCCCAGTAGAAACCGTCCACCACCTGGCCCAGCCCGAGCGCATCCTGCGCCGCCAGGGCATACAGGGGCAGCTGTATCCGGCGGCCCTCGTTGAGCTCGGCGGGGTTGAGCCCGCTGCCTCCGGTCTTGTAATCGATCACCCGCAGCCCGCCGTCCGGCCGGCGGTCCAGACGATCGACCACCCCGCGCACCCGCACGACCCGCCCATCCAGCTCCAACTCGAGCGGGGGCTGCTCGTCCATGCCGAAGGCCAGTTCGAGCCCGATCGGCACCCATTCGGGGGCCTGCTCGGCCAGCGCCCGTACGGTCTGGCGCAGCGATTCGGCATGCTGGGCGCGCTCGATCGCCCACAGCGGGGTCGGCCGAAAGCCATGCCGCTGCGGGGCTCTATCCAGGATGGGATCGAGCACCTGGTCGAGCGACCGCAGCACTGATTCGGTGTCGGCAAGGTTATCGGCGGTACGGTAGGCGGCTTCCAGGACCTCGTGCAGAACCGATCCGAGCTGCGCGGCGTCGAGGCCGGGCTTCGGAGGCTCGCGGAGCTCCAGGCCAAGCAGATGGGAGGTGAAAAACATGTGGGGGCAGGTGCCGTAGGTCTCGAGCCGGCTGGGACTCCACAGGTGGTCGGCGTTGAACCTCTCGGCCAGGCTTTCCGCCAGACCGGCCAGGCTGCCATCGTACGGGCCCTCGGCTTCCCGCTGGCTGCGCGCTGCCAACACATTCCGGCTGTGCTGCAGCTCGGCCCAGCGCTCACGATGCGATTTGAGCAGCGAGGCCGGCATGCCACCCCGGCGCACACCCCAGAACAGCAGCTCCTGCGGGGATCCGGCCTCCTGCAGTGGCCGCGGATCTTCTGGACGGATCCGGCGGGGCGATCCGCTGAGCATTCGTTGAACCGCTCTCCAGAAGGGCGAGGGTTCCCATGCCTCCCCGTCGTCGGCCAGGTAGGGGCGGGTCAACAGCAGCCGGGCGTCGGCGCGAGTGACTGCCTGGTAAAACAGTCCGGGCTGTTCTCGACCCAAACGCGACTCGAGGCCGAGGGCGGCGCGGGTCTCTTCGTCCAGGAACGGATCTTCGCGCTCGACCGCAGGCAGCAGCCCCTCCGAGAGCCCCATCACGACGACTGCCTGATGATTACGACCGGGGGCCTCGAGCAGACCCAGGACGTTGACGGCCGGACCATCCGACAGCCGCTGGCGGTCGGGGGTCGTTTCGACCGCGCTTCGCAGCTCGTCGAGAAACTCGTCGTAGCTGAGCTTCTGTTCTCCGGTGACGATCTCGCCCCACAGCAGGGCGCGCAGCGTCTCGCGCAGGCGCTCGAAGGCTGTGTGCTCGCGGTCGGCGCCGGCGCGATCCGAGTCGGCGGCGGTCCGTTCCGGAAAACCCAACTCATCGAGCAGATCCTCCAGCCACTCCACCCACTGGGCGGTTGTTCTCGGCTTGGCCGGCGCCAGCCGCTTCGCCAGAGTCTGAATGGCCTCGAGCAGTCGAGCAGCCGTTGCGCCCTTGGGTGGAGCGGAGGGCGGGAGTCCTTCCTCTAGCGTCTCCGCCCTTGAGTCCGGCTCGGCCCGCACCAACCGGGTGAGCGCCTCCTCCCACTGGTCGAGGCCTTCGATCACCTGGCCGGCATGGCTGGCGGCGTCCAGCGCAAGCGCGTCGACCGCCCCTAGACCAAAGGAAGCCAGATCGAAGTAGGGCGATCGGACAGCCTGGAGTGTCAGCCGGCGGGACCAATTCGAGCGACCGATCTCGAGCAGATCCAGCAGCGCCGAGACTGCCGGCGCCTGGATCAACGGTTCGCCATGGGTAAACAGGAGGACGATGCCGAACTCGGCGGCCGCGCGGCGCAAGAGTGAACCGTACCGCATTGCATTGGGCGCGATCACGGCGCAATCCTCCAGCCCCAGGTGGTCCCGCACCAGGCGGGCTTTAAGCCAGCGCATCGCTTCGCGCGCCTCGTCGGCCGGGCTGCGGGCCTCGATGAGTTCGATCGCTTGCTCCGGGTCGAACGGTCGAATATCCAACTCGAACAGGGAGGCCTCCAGCTGGATAAGCGGCTCAGGCAGTTTGGGGAGCAGCTGGAGTCCATCGACTGCCCCTGGGGTGAGCGTGCTCCGCGATTGCAGCGCTTCGATCGAGGCATCCGGCAGAGCCCGGTGCACCCTGTTCAGGGTTTCCACGAAGCGCCTGTCTACGATGCGCTCCTTCACCCGGGTGCCAGGCAGGGCCACGATTAGCCGCTCGACCTGGCCGGACAGCGCCGTGAGGGCCTCCAGCTGGGCGGCCTCGAACGAGTCGAAGCCGTCGACGGCGATCAGCGGCATGTCGGTCATCAACCCCGGGAGCTCGTTCAACGCCCCGATCGCCAGATCGCCGAGTCCTTCCCGATCGGTCCACGGGATTGCTGCCAACCGGGCCTCGTAGTCTGCGTATATGCGCGCCAGCTCGGCCAGCGCCGTGCCACGTTCAAGGGATCGCGCCAGCGCGGCGACCGCATCGGGTCGAACCCGCCCTCGCTTCAACTCGGCGATCGCCCCTCCGACCACCTCCAGTAACCCCGGCGTCCGGACGATCGGTTGATAGAACGGGAGCTTTCCGTCGGCCTCCAGACGCCGCAAAGCCAGCCGAATCAGGCGCTGGCGGGCGGGCTCCGGCGTGACCGCCACCGGCCGGCCGGCGCGGGCCAGGATCTCCTGGAATAGATCCCCAAACGTGCCCACGCTCACGCCGAGCGCGCCGCCGGCGGCGGCGATGCGGCGGCGGAAGGCCGCAACTTGAGTGCGGTCGGGCAGCACGGCCCAACGCGGCAGGATCAGACCGGGTTCGTCGACCAGCAACTCGATCAAGCGCTGGGTCTTGCCGCTGGCGGCCGGCCCCAGCAGGATGGTCGCGTTGGAGGTGGCGTTCGGGTCAGACAATGGACCTTTCAACCGCGGGAGGGGGGCTACGGCTCTCACTCAGGTGCGTGCAAGTCGGAGCGGATCGGATACTCATTCGGGAAGCACAGGCCACGGTACTCGCAGTGGGAACAGATGCGCGGGTCGTCGACCCGTCCGAACTTGGCTTTGTCCAGCGGGATATTCTTCTCGACGTCTCGACAGTATTCGTACATCTCCTGAGTCTCGGCGCGGACCTGGATTCCAAAGTGGTCCAGATCCAACGCGTTGAAGGCCTCTTCCACCTCCTGGTAGCGCGGATGCAGGTAGGCAATGGTCGGCACCACTTTTTCCGCCCCGACCTCGAAGTGGTAGGAAGCCCAGGCCGAGTAGCCGAGCAACTGCTTGCGGTGCTTAGCGCGGTCTGTCTTGCCGGTCTTCCAGTCCAGGATGTGGAAGTGGTCGACCACGGGGAACAGAAAGTCGACCTTGAAGTAAGCCTTGAGGCCGTTCAAGCGGGTCTCGCCATAGCCGGGCGGTTCGATGATCCACTCGCCGCTCGTGTTGATGGCCTGCTCGACCAGCCAGCGATAGCGGTCGCTCTCGAGCAGGTTTTCCAGACAGACCTGCACCTTGGGATAAAGATCCTCCTCCGTCACCGCCTCCCGTGTGCCGTAACAGACCTCTTGAAAGCTATTCGACCCGGCATGATGCCTGGCTTCGCGGAAGGCGGTATCGAAGAACATGCTCCGGTCGATATCCTGGCTGGTGAGGCGCAGCCGGTTCAGCAGCTTCTGGATGATGTCGTGCGCCACGCTCCCGATCTCCAACGGAATCGAGCTCAGGCTCTTGAGCTCCTGAATCAGGCGCTTCGGCACCTCGGGGTCGTATTTGCTGTAGTACTGGTAGAAGTACTTGCGCTTGCAGAGGGAGAAGGTCTCGTAGCGGGTGGCTGACCAACCCAGGATGTCGGTGAAGGGGAACCGCTTTATCGGACTCATGCTTCGATTGGATGAAACCGGTACTCTTCGCCCAGTGTTTGCCTGGCGGACGCATCGAAGAGGTCCCGCAGGTGATTGTCCATCGTGAAGTAGGTAACCTGCCAGCCGGCCTGGACCATATTGAGCACCTGCTCGACCAGCCGCTCCCGGCGCTGCCAGTCGGAGTGCTGGAAGGCATCGTCAAGCAGGATAAAGAGCGGCTGTCCGCCGGCCAGTCGGCTGGCGAACCCCATCCGCAGCGCCAGCAGCACTTGCTCGCGGGCGCCGGTGCTTAGCTCGGCCAGGTCGTAGTCGGCGGTCTTACTGCGTACAACGAGCCCCTCACTCTGCAGATCGATGGATTGATAACGCAGGGTCGTCTGTTGCAGGACCCGCTTGACGGCCCGGTCCTGCAATCCCATCCGGATCCGTTCATCCTCCTCGGCGGCAATCCGGGCGAGCACCTCCGTGACCCCGATTTGAGCCAGGATCCGGGCGGTCGTTTGCCGATATTCCGCGGCTTGCTCTTCTCGCTGCTTCCAGAGGTTGCCGAGGATCTCCTCCCACGGTCGATCGATGGTGTCGCCCGTCTCATTGCAGAGTGCCTGCTTCAGGCCCTGCAGCTCGGCGTTAGCGCTCGCAATCTCGACCAGGATCTTGTCCTTTTGGCGCTCCAGGCTGGCCGCCTCGGACTTACTGAACCCGGCTGCGGCTGGCCGCTTCGAATAGTCTGAAGGATCCACCCCAAGCCCCTCCAGCTGTAGGTCGAGATCATGCGCCTCGCTGGCAAGCGCCCGCCGCCGAGCGGCCAACTCGCCGAGAGCGGCCTCCCACTCGGGGCTCTCTAACTCCTTGCCCGTAATCGACGCCAACCCGCGTTTGATATCGACCGCCAGCGTCGTCCGCTCTGCCCGCAGCCGCGACTGCTGTCGCTCGATCTCCTCGCCAATCGTGGCTGCCTTGCGAAGATCACTCTCCACGGCCTTTAGTTGTGCAAGGTCGGTCAGCTGCTCCCCGAATCGCTTTTCGAATCCTTTGACCAACTCCGAGCGATCGGTCTGGGCTGCCGATTTGGCGGTGATCCTCCTTAGGCGCCACACCCCGACGGCGCCCACAGCCAATCCGGCAACGGCCGCGATCGCTGCTGGGACCGACTGATCGAAGAGGGCCAGGGCTGCCGCCACGGCAATGGACAGTCCTGCCACGACCAGGATGAGCGAGGGCATCCGGGCATCTTGAGTTTCCGCACGCGGCTGCCAAAGTCCGACAGCCTGCTCGACCCAGTCAAAGTGCTGGCTTTCCGAACGCCTCTTGGCCAGGTCCTTCTCGGACTGTGCCTGCTCCCCATCGAGTCTGCGCAAGTCTCGCAGCAGCTGACTGAGCCGATCGAGCTCGTCCTGCGGCAAGGCCTCGAGCGCCTTGTTCGCATTCTTCAAAGCCTGGTTCAAGAGGTAGGCCTGATGCCGCCTGGCCTCGAGCTGCCCCTTCAGTACGTTGTCGAGGTTCTTCAGCGTCAGCTCCAGCGAACGTATGCGGCTCAGAGAGACGCCGGTGTCGACCTGGTCGAGCAGCCTATCCAATCGCTGCAAGTCACCCCTGGCCTTGCTCCGATCCTGGAGCTCGCCCTTGTCGTGACCATCGATCTCACGGTCAACGACCCTGGCCTTCTTGACGGTCTCCTGCATGGGCTCGAGGATGCGGTCAATCAAGTTCTCGTTCGATAGGACGGATTTCAACACGGCCCTATCGACCCCGCCGGCTGAATGCCGATCGAAGTCCAATTCGCCACCCTTGACGACAAGCAGCCGCCCCATGTTCGTGGGCAGGCCGGATTCACCTTCTGACCAGAAATCCTCCAACTTGCGCCGTCCGCTGGGGGTGAACTCAACGGCTCCGGGGGCTAGTCCCTTGACCCACACCTTTCCCTGCCCGATATTGCTCCGCAGGCCCCACTCCCCGGCGTAGCGGAAGAGGGCCCGGAGAAGGAACTCGACCAGATAGGTCTTGCCGGCCTCATTCCGTCCAAAGACTAGATTGAAAGCCCCCATCTTGAAGGTCATGTCTCCGATAGGGCCGAGGTTCTCGACCGCGATCTGCTCGATGTAGATCCGCCTCTCAGGCAGCATAGATCACCGCCAGCGCCTCGCGCAGGATCTCGTCTTTAGTCGGCTGAGCTGGACCCCAACTCCATTCGAGTGCCTCAATCCATTCCTGCACCTGACGGGCGATTTCGATCCGGTCCGCATCCTGGGTGTGATCAAGGGCCGAAATGTCCGGCCCCTCGCCGTAGAAAGCGAAGTCAGACATTGCCTCTTTGGCAACCTCTTCAACGGCCGCCCGATCGATCGTGTAGCCGACGACCCGCAGGCGAACCTGAACGCGGTCCTCCCATCCCTCGGGCAGGCCCCAATCTCGGATGCGGTCCTGCAGTTGATCACGCAGGTAGGCGGCCTCGTCAGCGACGGGCAGCATGACGACGGTCTCGTTGAAGTAGATCCGCGGGCCGTCGACCCGTTGGGCTGTGACCTTCCGGGTCTCTGGATCGAAGATCAGGAACCGGCGCAGGCCGGTCTCGTTGATATCGAGTGGGCAGGGGGAGCCGGAGTAGTAGACTGGCGGGCCGTCGAAAGGTGCGTGGATGTGGCCCAGCAGGCAGACCGCCGGGCTGGTCCCGGATAGGTCGCCCCGGGTGAGCGGCATGTAGACGCCGGGTTCGTTCGGATCGGCGCCGTGCAGGCCGCCGCTCCAGTCCCCGTGACTCACCAGCGCCCAGCGCCCCGGCCTGAGTTGATCCGCAAAAGGCGCCAAATGCTCGCCCATCGACGTCCCCGCCCTGTACGGTACCAGCAGCAGGTTGAAGTCGTCGCCGATGGGCCGCAGCGACGGCTCGGAAACCACTTCAAGGCCCTCGACGGCCAGCGTCCCGGCGGTCAGGTCGGAGTCGTGGTTGCCGGGGATTACGGTCACGGCCAGGCTGGCGGGGCGGACGGCGTTGTAGGCCTTCTCAAAATCGGCGAAGTTCTGCCGGGATTGATCGAACAGGTCGCCGGCAATGATCAAACCCTCGACGCCCAATTCGCCGCACTGGCGCAAGATGTCCTCCAGCGCGGCGAATCGCTCGGGGTGTTCTGTTTGGGTCGTCAGGTGGAGATCGGCCGTCATGGCGATGCGCATGGCACCCCCAATCGTATCGCACCCGCGGTCGGGCTAATCGCCCTCGGACGCGAGCCACCTGGAGTCTAATGCAGGATAGTGGAAAGGCTCAGCCTAGCACCGGCGAGCGCCAGCTACGAGCACCTACTCGAAGGGTGGAGTCGGCGTCTTAGTGGCTGTTCCGCCCGAGGGGGTTGGAGAGGGGGTGACAGTCCCGGGCGTCGGCGAGAGGGTGGTCGTCGGGGTGCGGGTGGGGGTGGGTGTCCGACTCGGGGTGGGGGTTCGACTTGGAGTCGGGGTTCGAGTCGGCGTAGGAGTTCGACTCGGAGTTTGAGTGATCGTCGGAGTCGGTGTGAAGCCGGGGATCGCGGTGGAGCTGGGCGTCGGCGTCGCGCTGACGGTGCCAATGGCGGTCGCGCTCGGGCTCGGCGTCGGAGATAGGCTCAATGTTGGGATTGCCGTAGGGATCTCGCCGGTGAGAATGAGCAGGCGCTGTTCGGCAATGGTGCGCATCTCAGGATCCGGCATCTGTAGCTCCAAGATCCAATGGTAGTTTTGGATCGCATAGTCCAGAAGGTCCGTGGCGGCCTCTGCTGCCCGGGCGCGCAGTTCATACCCGCGAGAAGTGTCCCGTTCGCGAAGCTCCTGGCGCTGGTCCTGCGAAGCCAGGTCGATCGCAGCATTGGCACTTTCGAGAGCCTGCTGCAACTCGCCGAGATAGTAGTAGGCGTTACCAAGGCCCAGGAAAACTTCTATCGTCTCCGGTCCATAGCGCCGAGCGTCGTTGAAATCGGAAAACCCGGTCTCATAGGCCCCAAGCTCGAGGTTGAGCCAACCCCGGGACAGGTACGCCGGGGCATACCGCTCATTGAGACCCAAAGCCCGATTCAACGAAGAAGAGGCAGCGGGCAAGTCACCGACCTCCAGCTGCGCTCGCCCGAGGTCGGCCCAGCCACGATGATCCTCGCCCCGATAGTTCAGGTAGGTGAGCAGTGGATCGATGGCTAGCGAGTATTGCTCGAGCCAGACTAGAGCCCGGCCAAGCATGAGATATCCGTCCAGGTTGGTGTGGTCGCCGGCGCTCCCTTCAATTGCGTTCTCAAGTGCCAGGTCGACCTTGCCCCCGTTGAACTGTGCTTCGCTCAAGAGAATGTAGAGCAGGGGCTCGCGCACACCACGATCAACGGCAACTTGGAGGCCTTCCTCCATGGTTTTCCAGAGGCGCACCCGCCGCAGGAATTCGGCCTGGGCCGCGTAGGCAGGTGAGAAGCTCGGGTCCACCTCGAAGGCCTTGGCGTAGTCGGGCGGGAGGTCCTCGGCTTTCAGGTCTTCCGGCTGCCCAATCCGCAGCAGAGTGCGCTGCAGCAGGGCGTGGCCACGCCCCAGGTATGCCGGCGCGAACTCAGGGTCCAACAGGATCGCCCGGTCATAACTTGCGATGGCTTGGCCGAGCAGGCTGCCCACCTCCGATCCCGACTCAACCGCGGCCAACATCCGAAGCGCTTCGGCTTTGAAGAAGTGAACATCCGGCAGAGCGTCGTCCAACTCGATCACCTGGTCGAAGAACGCTGCTGCGTCCGCCAGGTCGCCGCGGGTCAGCGCGGATACTCCGGACGAATACGCCTCGTATACCGGGTGGGGGGTAAGCCCGTAGATCGGGGTGGGGGTCGGAGTTTGCGGAACGAAGAACAGGATAGGAGTGAGCGCAAACTCGGTCGGTATCGCGGTTCGGATAATGCTAATCGAGGGCGGGACCGGAGTCTGGGTCGCGGTCGGGATTGGGGAGGTCGCACTGGATTCCGCTGCCTCCGGTGGCAGGGTCGGGGCCCGAGCCAGGCCCCGCGGCCGGGTGACAAAGGCATACACGCCGGAGACGAGTAACAGGACCGCAACCACTCCCGCGAATCCAGTCGCAACGAATCGCCAATTCAGGCGCAGCGCACGGCCGACCGCCGGCCCGCTGGATATTGACGCGGGGACCTGCCGCCGAGCGATCTTGACTGCCGAGGCGAGCTCTGATTCCAACGGCGGTCTGGCGCCCAGAATGGTGAGACCCCGGAGCACCGCCCGATTGGTGGGGTCTAGTTTGAGGGCCGATTCAAGGCAATAGATCTTCTCCCGCTTGGTATCGACAGTCGAGCTCATCCATATCCAATACTCTACGACCCCAGAGTCTGCTTTGAGAAGGCGGGTCAACAGGCTTCGTGCGCGCACCCGGTTGCCGGACCGGGCTGCGGCAATAGCCTGCACGAGCATGCTGTCGTTGGATTGATCCATGCCAGCTGAAGGAGCCGAAGTCTAGCATAGCGGTTTGGCCGGCACAACGCGACCTCGGTACGCCCCCTTGCTATAATCCCCACCCGACATGTGCCGAATGTTGTTGGCGGTTATGGCGCTCATGCTGTGGGGCTGCGTGCCAATCAGCGAGACAGCCACTGAGCTGCCCACCCAAACTCTCCGACCTCGCCTTGGGCGGCTGAACACTGCGACCGAGCCGGCTCCGGCGACGGTCGGCGCGGTCGAAACCTCCGGCCCCACTCCAACGCCTTTCTCACACCTGATCATCGAAGGAGACTCCCTGCTGGGCATCGCGTTGCAATATGGGGTAGAGCTTAACGACCTGTTGCTGGCCAATCCGGGCGCCAACCCACGGTTCCTAACGGTCGGAAGCAGACTGGTGGTGCCGCTTGGCGGGGCGAACGGTCCAGTTCCGACCGCGACCCCTCGTCCAGTTGGGCTGTCGCCGGTGAGCTGCTACCCGGCGCTGTCGGGCGAACTCTGGTGCTTTCTGAATGCTGGACTGACGCAGGGGTCGCCGATTGAGGGGCTGGTGGGACTGGTAACTCTGCTGGATGCCGGAGGGCAGCCCCTGCGAACAGAGCCGGCCTTCAGCCCGCTCAATTTGCTGCTTCCGGGATCTGAGCTGCCCTTGGTGGCCTATTTCGCCCCACCCGTGCCTGAATTCTCTGCCGCGGTGGCAGCCATTATCAGTGCGGTCTCGGCGGGGGAGCCCGCTGGGCGCTACCTGCCAGTAGAAATAGTCGATGTTGAATCCAGCATTTCCGAAGACCGGCGGGTGGGAACGGCGGAAGGATTCCTCGCGCTGGAAATCGGTCCGGAACAGTCGGTGGATTGGATTCGGGTGGTGGTTGTCGGGCTTGACGCGGGAGGACAGATCGTCGGACTCACTACCTTCGATCCGGGCGAGCCCGGCCTTGGGTCCCAGCGGCTGCCTTTCAGGATTGAGGTCGCCAGTCTCGGCCCACCGATCGCCCGGCTCGCGCTGCTCACCGAGGCGCGGGTCGATGGATCCTAATCTCCGATTGCGGACCGCCGCGGGCTGCATGCTATAATCCCTCGCCCCCAAACGATTTCGTCGGAGAGGTAGCGTAGTCTGGCCTAACGCGCGCGCTTGGAAAGCGCGTGAGCCGAAAGGCTCCGTGGGTTCGAATCCCACCCTCTCCGCCTTCCAGCGGCACGGTATCCTGACGCAATCCCTGCGACGCCGCACTCTCCGGTCTCAACTCTGAAAAGTCGTCACGCGAGGCAGGCTGGTATACTGCCGCCGCATGAATCGACGGATCAAAAGCCGGGCCTGGCAGGCCGGCTTGCCGGTGTTGGTTGTCGTCGGCCTCGTATTCCTGTATCGCGGAACGGCCCGCCCGGTCCGTTTGATTGTCGATCGGAACCCACAGACGATCCTCACTCACGCTAGCCGGGTCGAGGGGGTGCTGCTCGAGGCCGGGTTTGAGCCGGCGGCTCAGGATCGACTGACGCCCTCGAATTTGACCCGGCTCAATTGGAACGGCGAGTCGATCCCGGTCGTTCGGCTCGATCGAGCAAATCCGATTCTGGTCGAAACCACCGGATCGCAGCGGGTCGTGGTCTCTGCCAGCGAAGAACCGGCCGACCTACTCTGGCTTGCCGGTGAGGCTCTCTTTATTGGCGACCGGATGCAAGTCAACGGGCTCCCGCTGCCCTCGGATATTCTGCCGGCAAGGACCGAACAGATCGCACTCCAGACCGCGATCCCTATTCGACTGGAGCAGGGCGGCCGGATCGAGACCGTTTTCTCGGCGGCCCCGACCGTTGGGGAGGCCCTCTGGGAGGCCGGGATCGGGCTGTTTGAGGGGGATCAGCTCATTCCGTCCGCCGAGACTCCACTGGATCGACCACTCACGGTCTCACTGAACCGTGCCCGATCCCTGCAGATTCACATCGGGGACATGGTGGTTGTGGGTCGAAGTGCCGCGCCGACAGTCGGCCAGGCGCTCAGCGATGTCGGCACGCCCCTTGGGGGGCTGGATTATTCGATCCCAGCCTCCACCGAACTTGTCCCCGAGGCCGGTCAGATCCAGCTGATCCGAGTCAGTGAGCAAGTTCAACTGGAGCAGCGTCCTCTTCCGTTTGAGACCCTCTATCAGCCGCTCGACAATCTCGAGATCGACCAGAGGCAGTTTGTGAAGCCCGGCACTTATGGTGTGGTCGCGGAGCAAGTCCGGGTGCGGATGGAGGATGGCCTCGAAGTCAGCCGGACGGTCGAGGGGCAGTGGGTCGCGCAGGAGCCGGCCGACGAAGTCGTCGGATACGGAACCCAAATCGTCGTCCGATCAGTCGCCACTCCCGACGGCCAACTTGAGTACTGGCGCGCAGTTCAGATGTACGCGACCTCCTATTCAGCCTCGCGGGCCGGAGTCCCGCTGGACCATCCCTGGTTTGGGATCACAGCGTCCGGCAAACCTCTAACCAAGGGGCTGGTAGCCATCGACCGGAGCCTGATCCCCTTTGGGACGCGGATGTACGTACCAGGCTACGGGTTCGCCGAAGCTGCCGACACTGGCGGAGGCGTCCGCGGGCGGTGGATCGATCTCGGTTACGACGACGACAATTACGTCCCCTGGCACCAGTATCTGACCGTCTACTTCCTCACTCCAACTCCGCCTCCCAGCTCGATCGTATACATCTTCCCGTAGTGCGGCCCGAATTCGACGCACGCCGGCTGCTCAAACGGCACTCGATCCGACCCCTCAAGCGACTCGGCCAGCATTTCATGGTCGACCCGCGAGCACTTAAACAAGTGCTTGCCGCGGCCGAACTCGGCGGGACGGAGACGGTGCTCGAAGTGGGTGCCGGGCTCGGGTCGCTCACCCGGGCCCTGGCGATCGAGGCCCGCCGAGTGATCGCAGTTGAGCTCGACCCGCGGCTGCTGCCCCCCTTGCGCGAAGTGCTTCAGGGTCTGAGTTCGGTCGAGATCGTGATCGGCGATATCCTCGACATGGACCTGAAATCGACCGTCGGAGAAGGACCCTACCTGGTCGTGGCGAACATCCCTTACAACATCACCTCGACCCTGATCCGCCACTTCCTCGAATCAATGACTGCCCCCCAGCGTTTGGTACTGACTGTGCAGCGCGAAGTGGCGGAACGGGTGGTCGCCGGTCCGGGCCAGATGAGTCTGCTGGCTCTCGGCGTTCGGGTGTATGGGAACCCTACGATTCGGGCCCGGGTCCCGGCCAGGGCCTTCTATCCTCGACCCCAAGTCGATTCTGCAGTGCTGCGGGTTGACCTTCACGACCAGCCGATCCTCGATGGGCAACTGTTGGATCCGGTGTTCCAGTTGGCGAAGGCGGGTTTTGGGCAGCGACGGAAGATGCTTAAGAACACCCTGGCGACGGGGCTGCACTGGTCAGCGGCAGAGACCGTCGCTCTGCTGGCCGGGGCGGGGATTGGTGCCCAAGCCAGACCGCAAGAGCTCGATGTGAAGGATTGGGCCCGGCTGGCGGGCACCGCCTTGCGGCTCGGACTGCTGGGTTAACTGCGGACCGGCCTCAGTTTGCGATAGGTGAACGGAAGCAGCCACACTCGGATGGCCGCCTCGATCTGGATCCGGAGTGACATCTTGGACTGTCCAATCCTGCGGTCCTCGAAGTAGATCGGCAGCTCGGAAATCTCGAAGCCCAATCGTTGGGCGAGGTAGGCCATCTCGACCTGAAAGACGTAACCCTCCGAACTGATCCGGTCGAGCGGGATCGCCTGCAGGGTTTCCGCCCGCCAGATGCGAAAGCCTCCGGTCGCGTCGCGAACCTTTAGTCCCAGGAGCACTCGGGCATAGCTGTTGCCGAACTTGGAAAGAAATACTCGTCCGATCCCCCATCGTTCGTCGAGCCGACCCCCCGTCACGTAGCGCGAACCAAAAACGGCGTCGGTACTCTCCAGTCGCTGCAAGAATTCGGGCAGATAGCTGGGCGAATGGGAAAAATCAGCGTCCATCTGTCCGATGGCGTGCGCACCTGCCTGGATAGCCGCCTGGAATCCCTTGAGGTAGGCAGAGCCCAAGCCGAGTTTCCCACTGCGATGGATCACCGATAGGCTGCCGGGCATCCGGCCAGCCAGATCATCCGCCAGTCGCCCGGTGCCATCGGGCGAGGCGTCATCGACGATCAGGATCTTGAGGTTCGGCAGTGAGAGATCGACGAGGGCGTCGATCAGCGAGGGGAGATTCGAGACTTCGTTATACGTTGGGACGACGACGGTCAGTGGCCGCATGCCCGATCGCTAGAGCAAGTTGGCTAGGTCCTCCGTTGCCCGCCGCATGTCCAGGAAGAGAAGTCCCAGCTTTGCTCGATCGCGGGCGAGAACGGTCAGCACTGCCTCACGCTCAATCGACATCAGGATGACATAGCCAGTTTGGCCTTTGATGTACACCTGATCCAGTTTTCCTCGGCCAAGTTCGGTGGCAATCCGCTCTCCGAGTGAGAGCATGGCCGCCGACATGGCCGAAACGCGATCCTCTTCGACATTAGCTGGCAAAGCTGAGGCCATCGTCAGGCCATCAACGCTCACTACGGCGGAGGCCTCCACGTCAGAAGAGGACGATTGTAGGTCCCGCAAGCGGTCCATCATGAGTTCAAGCCGAGGTTTAGACACAGTGGGGTCGAGTTTGTGAACTTATGTACAACGGCCGGTACTGTAGCATACGGGTTAGGTCGCGTCAAGCATGCATTGTTCCTAAGCTCGATCGTGGCTATACTCGGCCAAGCGCCGACCCGAAAGGAATCGACATAACCCATGCCGGCCGTACTTGAACAACAGATCGTGGCCTTCCTCACCGAGCTGTTTCAGAGCATCGGGTGGGGTGGGGTCCTGTCAATTATGGCGCTGGAAAGTGCCAACATTCCGATTCCCAGTGAGGTCACGATGCCACTCGCCGGATGGTTGCTGGTTCAGGCCAACGGAGGGAGCGGGCTTGCCGCGCTTCTGCTGGGAGGGCTGTGGGGTGGGCTTGGGTGCACGATTGGATCGATGGTTTCGTACGCGCTAGGAGCCTACGGGGGTCGAGGGTTTCTCGATCGGTACGGTCGTTATCTCATGGTCAGCCACCACGATCTGGAGCTCGCAGACCGCTGGTTCGCCCGCTGGGGCGATTGGACGGCCTTTCTGTCGAGGCTGCTTCCGATTGTGCGGACGTTTATCTCCTTCCCGGCCGGGGTGGCGAAGGCGCGTTTCATCCCGTTCGTCACATACACGTTTCTCGGTTCTTTCATTTGGTGCGGCGCGCTAGCGTACGGGGGGCACGCCTTCGGGGCGCGCTGGGAGGAGTTGCGGGCGGTCATGCGGCCATTTGATATCCCGATCGGGCTTGTCCTCCTGGCTGGTTTCGCCTATTACATCGTCCATCACCTGCGTCGAGGAAGGACTGCGCAAGGCGGCTGAGCTCAGCGCCTGGCCAGCCAGCGCGGGAGGCCGACGATCCCAACAACTGCAACCGCCGCCAGACTCAGCAGAACCAGCAGCCCCGACAACGCCACCAGTCCCGCTCCCGCCGGACTGATCACCCCCGCATCAACTTCCAATGAGAACCCGCTGAGGGCGACCGCCAGCGCCGTGAAGTTCCATAGGCCATGGAAACCAACCGCGGTCAGGTAAAGGGCGAGCAGCCGGAGCGGCCTTCGGTTGACAATCGCCTCGATGAGACCCCAGCTCACGAGCCCGGTGCCGAAGGCATGGATCAACGGCGTCCCTGCCCGGGCCACCATGGCGGAGACCCAGTCTGCACCTGGCTGTGCCAGCAGCAATGATTCGAAAAGCGCGTAGCCGGACCCGGCGAGCACTCCTCCTAGAAAGGCCTGGCCGACCGATGGCCGCCGATGGATAACCGGCCAAATCGACACGGACTTGACCGCCTCTTCGACGAGCGGGACGACCGCGGCCAGGAAGACAACAGCCACGCCCAACACGACGGGCTCACTGAGCAAACCGCTTAGCAGTTGATTGAAATCTGCGTCGCTTGTCAGGTCGGCCGCGGCCATTGCCTGGAGAACCGAGAGGCCGCTCTCGCTCAAGGAAAGCCCCAAGAAGACCAGAATCGCGGCCGGGATCAAGGCCGACAGCTCCAAGATGAGGGCGATCGGCGGTGCGGCCCACAGTCCGCCCAGGAAGTGACCCCAGCCCCGCCGATTGGACAGGATCGGACCTTGCCGCAGCGCGAGAAAGGCTGTGAATGCGACCGGTCCGCCAGCCGCCATAACATGGGCCACCGGTCCCAACACCCATTGGGCCGTCCCACTGGCGAACGTATAGCTTCCAAGGGCGAGACCGCCAAAGAACATCATCCCGGCAAGCAGGCCCACCGCCCAGTGGATGCGCCGGGCAGGCCGGTTTGACCCACGGGCTGCCCAATAGAGCAGCGGCAGACCCAGGACTCCGGCCGCCACCAAGGAAATCGCCTGGATCCCCGGCCCGAGCGCGGCGGCCGCTCCTCCCTGCAAGTAAGCCAAGACCGCAAAACCGGCGACGACTGCCGCAGCGATCAGGCTTCCGCCAATCCCAGCGGCGCCGCCCAGGATCAGCCAGATCGACCTCCTGCGGCTTTCCGAATCGTTCGTAGAGCTGAGCACCGCAGGATTGTAGCAAGGTTTCGGCTTGTCACCCCTCGCCCCGCTAAGGTATGCTAGGCTTAGCTGGGGGTGGTTGGGCCCCGGTGGGCTCCTCGGTCTTCAAAACCGGTGGCGGGTCGTTGAACGGGCCGCGGTGGGTTCGACTCCCATCCACTCCCGAATGGGTTCCCTGCTGATCCTATGAGCACGAACATTCCTCACGCGCAAGGTCTCGCCGAGCGATTGCTGCCGGACGTTCGAGTTGTCATGGATGTCCAGCAGTACGAGAGCGGCGCAACCGGGAGTCACCTCCTGGCAACTTACCGCGGCAAGCTGCGGGTTGAATCAGACCAGGCCTACGAACGCTTGGAGCCGGTGTTCGCCAGGGCGGGGTCTACGATCCTGCTGCGGCAGGAGGGGGAGACCCAGATCCTGCTCGCGGTGGATGAGCTGAAAGCTCGGAAGGCAGGGAACCCAATCCTGAACGTGGTGCTGTTCCTGGCAACCTTCGCCACGGTGCTCACCGTTGGGCTAAGCTATGCCCAAGCCTATCTTCAGCAAACACCTTCGGCCAGGGAGCTGCCGATCATCGGCGAACCGCTTCCTTTGGCGCTGCTCTACGCGGGAAGCCTGCTCGGGATCCTGGTGGCTCATGAGTTCGGGCACTACCTCATGGGTCGGTATCACAAGACAGCCGTCACCCTGCCGTATTTCATCCCCTTCCCTGGGGGACTCTTCGGCACCTTTGGTGCGTTCATCCAATTGAGGTCCCCTCCCAAAAATCGGCGGGTGTTGATGGACATCGGCCTTGCTGGACCCCTGGCGGGGCTGGTTATCGCGGTGCCGGTGCTGCTGATTGGGCTCGCACTCTCCCAGGTCAGCCCACTTCCGAGCCGATCCAGCGAGTTAGGGGGGACGTTTCTGGAGGGGAACTCCCTGCTCTATCTAGGCGCGAAATTCCTGGTGAAGGGAGCGCTGCTCCCGGAACCAGTCGACTACCAGGGAGTGCCGCCGCTGACCTACTGGCTGCGCAATCTCGCTTTCGGAGTCGGCGGGCCGGCCGGTGTTCCTATTCCGCTCGGCGGCTTGGATGTGCAGCTCCATCCGATGGCGCTGGCGGGTTGGGCGGGGTTTCTGGTCACCGGGCTAAACCTGATCCCTACCGGTCAACTCGACGGTGGGCACGTGCTGTATTCGCTCTTGGGGAAGCGGGCGGCGATCCTGTGGCCGGTCGTCATCGCCGGCTTGCTCGGACTGACGCTGGTGTGGAACGGGTGGCTGCTATTCGCAGGCCTGACTTTCCTCATGGGGCGAACGTACGCCCAACCGCTGGATGACGTCACTCCACTCGATGCGCGCCGAAAGGGATTGGCGATCTTGGGCCTGGTGCTCTTCGTTTTGATTTTCACCCCGGTCCCGATCGTTCCACTTCTCGGGCGCTAACTCGGTCAATCTCCGCTGGATCAGGCATCCCGGAAGAGGCGGACCTCGACGAGAGAGTCCTGCTCGAGGCCGGCTTGCTCCGGCGGGACGCGGATCAATCCATCGGCCCTCACAAGAGTGAAGATCAGGTTGGATCCGCCGTGGACTGGCGCCGCCAGGAGCCCCTGCGGCGAGACTTCCAGGCGCACCGGCAGGTAGTCTTCGCGGCCAATGGCTGAGTTCACGTTCGAAGTCAGGCGGGCCTGCCGCACGGAGGGCCATTCGGGTCCGCGCAACCCGAGCAATTTTCGCAAGGCCGGCAGCAAGAATAGGCCGGCCACCACCAACGCACTGACGGGATTTCCCGGCAGGCCGATCACCGGCAGGTGATTGCATACCGCGAGGATCGTCGGTTTGCCGGGCCGAATTGAGACCCCGTGGACCAAGATCCCAGGCGGGCCCAAGGTCTGGATGACCCCGGCGGTGAGGTCACGCACGCTCACCGAGGACCCTGCAGCAATCGCGATCAACTCGGATTCGGCCTGGGCTCGCCGGGAAACGGCCTCGAGTTCGGCCGCTGAATCTCGGATGATCCCGTAGCGGATCGGTCGGCCACCGGCCTGTTCCACCAGAGCGCCCAGTGAATAGCTGTTTACATCCCGGATCTGCCCAGGGGCCGGCTGGGCCTCCGGGTTGACGACCTCATCCCCCGTCGACAAAATTGCGACCCTGGGCCGAACTCGGACCTGGACCCGGAGGATCCCGAGGGCCATCAGTCCGCCGATCTCCTGAGGGCGAAGGCGCACGCCCGCCGGGATAACTACCTGACCTGCCGCGACGTCCTCGCCCTCCCGGATCACGTTTTGCCCGGAGGCGACCGCCTTCAGCACCTTGATCTCAGTCCCGTTTGCGGCCTGGGTATCCTCGATCATCACCACTGCATCCGCGCCGCGCGGGATCATTCCGCCGGTGTGCACCAGAGCCGCTTGGCCGCGGTCGACTCCGAGCTGCGGCGCGGCCCCCATCAACACCTCGCCGGCCAAGCTGAATTCAGCCGGGTGGGTCGAGGAGGCCCCCATCGTATCGGCGGCGCGAACCGCGTACCCATCTACCGTCGTTCGATCGAATGGAGGCAGCGGATGGGGGGCAGTCACTGGCTCGGCCAAGGCCCTGCCGAGGGAGTCTTCGGTTCGGATGTGCTCGGTCGATCCCGGACTGGGCTCCGGGATCGCTGCCAAGAAGGAGCGCAGCGCCTGGTCTACGGGGACGAGTTTGAGCGGGCCTGGCATTGTTAGCTGAGCACGTAGCCTGCCAATTCCAGGTAGGCTCCAATCGCGAATATTGCGAGTGAGCCGAGAGTCAAACTGCCCCATTTCGGGGGGTAGCCAGCCTGAATTCGGCGCAGCTGCCAAACCTGTGCGACGCCGAGAGGGATCAGGAACAGAGCACTCGCCGCTACCCGTGGTGGGACCCCGTTCATGAAAATTACGCCAAAGCTCAACAGGCCAAAGCCTAGTGAAACATTATGTGCGCGCATCCCTGCCAACCAGCCCAGCCGAACTACCAGGGTTTGCTTCTGGGACTTCAAATCGGTAGGGTAATCGGGGAGGTCGAACACGATCAACATGGCAAAGCAGAGTCCGACCAGCGGGGTGACGCTCATGAGTAGCAGCCGGTGAGTTTCACCAACCTGGACAATGTATCCGAACAGTGGAACGAGCGCGCCAACTACGAGGGAGGCCACCAGCTCGCCATAGCCGCTCGCGGCCAGCCGGAGCGGTGGCACGCTGTAGAAGAATCCACCGAGAAACCCGAGCAGCAGCACCGGCCAGGCCAGGATGGGCAGCGACCCGGTGACCAGACTGGCCGAGGCAAGCGTCGCGGTAAGCCCCAGTGAGATCACTGCAGAATACAACGCCACTTTGGCAGGGAGGGCTCCCGGTCCGATCACTCCACTCCCTCCGGTGAGCAGAGTGCGGGCCTGATTCTGCTGGTCCGCCGGGGCGTCGTAGTATTCGTTGAGGTAATGGGTCATGAGCTGCAAGAGAGTGACGAGGGCCTGCCCGAGCGCGTACGGGCCCGGTTCGATGGGGTGACCCAAGTAGTGGGCGATCGCCGCCCCCAGCCCGTAGAGCAACACTCCTCCGAGCAGGAAGTGCGGACGGGTCAGGCGGAGAAACAGCCGTACGTCGCGCCAGGTCGGCATGTCAGGAGCTGTCTCCATCCTCGTGGCTGGCAAGCCGAACGAGCTCCGCTCCACCGTTCAGCGATCGTATCCGAAATGCGACCCCGAACGGAACGAGAACCACAGTCGGTCGGGTGGCGTGATGACGATAGGTCTGGCCGAGGGTCGGTGAATCCTCGCGCCGATCCTCCCAGTCGAACTCTGCTTCGCCGCGCACGAGCGCCCATACTTCATCGACGACCGGTCGAGCTTCGGATGCTCGCTGCTGACCGGCTGCCAGCTCGTGGAACTCTGCACTTCCGAAGCGTCGAAGCAGGTGATCAGAGTAACGCAGAACACTGAGGGTAGAGCCCGCGGGAGTTTCCCGCAGCTCAAGTTGACGGATGTACAGGTCGTGGATCGGTAGTGAATCGTGCATCATCCGCCGGCAAGCGCGGCGCGGATATCCGCCACGTGTTCCGCCCGATGATCGGCACTTCTGAGCAGGAACCGCTCAGTCGAGAACATAGCGCCGCTTGAATGCCGCCCGATCAGATCGAGTTGATCATCGCTGAGACTGTCCAGGAACTGCAGGCTCGACCGGTGGGCAGCTAATATCTTCTCCAACAGCTCCGCCGTGGAAGATTCTTTGCTCCGCCGAACGGCGGATCGGTTCCATCGGGCGAGGTCGAAGTCGGGAGGCACGGTCTGCTCCCCGGCTACGAGCCGTTGGGCCTGGCCAAGCAGCCCGGCTTCCGAATCGGCGAGGTGGCCGAGCAGGTCTTTCACCGTCCAGACACCGCCATCGGAGTTGTAGACGGTGATCGGCATGGCTTCCGGGGGGAGCCCGGTTAGGACTGGCCAGGTCTCCGCGTGGACTTGATCCAAGCGGTCCCGGATCCGCTTTGTGCGTTCGGTCATCCGCGCAGCAGCGTTCCCGCGTCTATGCGCAAGGTATGACCAGTCACGTAGTCATTCTTCATTAAGAAGACCACTCCCTGAGCGATGTCTTCCGGTTCCACTCCATACCCGAGGGGAGTCGCCTGACGGATTGCTTGCCACCGCGAGTCGGCCATCCAAGTTGGTTTGAGGGTAGGACCCGGAACGACCGCGTTCACCCGAACCTCTGGAGCTAACCGGGCAGCGGCCACCTGGGTGAGCATCTCCAGGCCGGATTTGCTGATACTGTGAAGCGGAAATCCTGGCCAGGGATGGTGGGCCGCGGTGTCAGAGATGTTGACGATCGCCCCGCCACCCCGCGCCTGCATCCGGATTGCCCCCTGTTGGAGGGTGAAGAATGTCCCTTTAAGGTTAAGGCCCACGGTGCATCGCCAATCGTCCTCGGTGGCCTCCAGGAGGTCGACTCGCTCGAGGATGGCAGCCGAGTTCACGAGCAGGTCGAGCCCTCCGTAGACCGCGTCTAGCGCGGCGAAGAGTTGATGAACGCCCTCACCACTGGAAAGATCGGCCTGGGCCATATGCACCGGGATGCCGCGGCCTCGGAGGTCATCGGCCGTTTCTGCTGCGGCTTCCGAGGATTGATGGAAGTGTAGCATCAGCCGGCAGCCCTCCTTTGCCAGCCCGAGCGCGATGGCATGTCCGAGCCGGTGGGCGCCTCCGGTGACCAGGGCAATCTTACCGTCTAGATTCATCGGGGATTTTGGCGCATCGAACCGTCGGAGCGCGAGGGTTTATCGGCGAACGAGATTCGATACGAAGAACCAGAGGTTGGCCGGACGTTCAGCAAGCCTCCTCATTAGGTAAGGATACCACTGGGCCCCGTACGGGACGTAAATCCGGACCGGATACCCCTTATCGCGCAGCGAGCGCTGAAGCTCGGACCGAATCCCAAAGAGCAGTTGGAACTCGAGGGCTGCTTTCGGCAGGCCGATCCGCTCGGCCAGAGTTTCGGCAAAGTGGATCCTGGCCGGGTCGTGGGTTGCAATCGCCGCCAGGGGAGGGGTACGCCCATCCTTTGAGGCTCGAACTCCGCCCTGTTTCAAGGCGGCTTCGAGCAGGATCTCGGTCAACCGGTCAAAGCTGGCGTCAACCTCGGCCTTCTCTTGAAAGGCCACCGACTTGGGCTCCTGATATGCACCTTTCACAATGCGGACCGGAATCCCGGCGGCTACCGCAGTTCGCAGATCCCGCTCGCTCCGCGGCAAGTAGGATTGAAAGACGAGGCCGACATTTCGCAATCCCTGCCTGCGGAGCGCGTGCTCGACACTGAGAGTCTGGTCGATGGTGTTTGACTCCTCCATATCAATCCGGACGAAGGTATCGTTCAGGGTGGCCACCCGGGTGATCTCCAGCATGTGCTCCATGCAAAGGTCGAAATTGAGCCTCAGTCCGATCTGGGTGAGCTTGACTGAGACGTAGGCTCCCAGCTTGTGTTCTTCAATTGCTTGAAGCAACTCCTCGCAGGCCAGCCGGGCCTGGTCTGCCTCCGTAGCCGAGACGACATCTTCACCGAGGTGAGCGAGCGTCGTTGCAAGGCGCTGCCGATTGAGGACTTGTGCGACCTGAACCGCCTCCTGAATGGACTCGCCGGCCACAAACCGGCGGGAGGCGCGGCGGGCAAAGCCCCAACGGGTCAGGCCGGAGTGGGCCCAGCGGGCTTTTGACAAGTAGAGCAGGGGGGTGCGCAGCATCTCGCCCGATCCTGGATGACCGATCCGAGGGGAATTGTAGCAAGCTTGAGTCAGGGTTGGAGCCGCTCCCGAGGGATTGCCACGCCGTGCTGTTATAATCCAGCCGAGGCCAAATCAGTCTGGCGGCCTATCGAGCAGGGCGAGGGGCCCGCTCAACCTCGTCGCCGGAACCCAAGCCTGCGTAGCTCAATTGGCAGAGCAGCGGACTCTTAATCCGTAGGTTGCAGGTTCAAGTCCTGCCGCAGGCACACGCCTTGGCTAGAACCGTTCGCCTGACCTTTCTCGCCCTTAGCCTATTCGGCTTGATCTCCAATCTGGGGGGTCTGGCGTTTACCGCCTTGGCCATTTCCCGCCTACTGTTCGACTAGCCCTCCCAGCCATCTTACAAACACCTTTCAATTCAGTCAGCGTTTAGAAAGGTTGTGCAATAATCCCACTGCACCTTAACAGCGGGCAACCACCGCTCAGGTGTTTCCACTCTCGCCTTGGTCGCCAGTCTTCTGGCGACCAAGTGCGTTTAATGGGACTTCAGTTCATTGCACGGCCCAGAATCCATGGTGTACACTTCGGCTCGAAGCACTGGGGACTGGCAACATGGGAGTGAATGGCAAGCGGGTCGTCTGCATTGAAGACGAGCCTGAGATGATTGATCTGGTTCGCTTGATTCTTGGGCGCAGGGGTTTTGAAGTGGTAGGCGCCAATGGAGGGCTGGAAGGCCTCGCTCTGGTAGCGAGCGAGAAACCGGACCTCGTCTTGCTGGACCTGATGATGCCGGATATGGACGGCTGGGAAGTCTATCAGCGAATGAAATCCGACGAGACCCTCCGCGACATCCCGGTGGTGGTGGTCACCGCCAAGGCTCAGTCGATCGACAAAGTGCTCGGGTTGCATATCGCCAAAGTGGACGATTACATTACCAAGCCATTCGGGCCGCAGGAGCTGCTCGAGAGCGTAGAGAAGATCCTGGGTCCGATCGACTAAGCCAAAGCTGCAACCCTCGATTTACGACAGCGGGGCCAAACTGGCCCCGCATTTTGTTGGCTGGCGGGAATGCCTCGGAACAGGGCAGGGCTATAATCTGACCATGTCCTGGGGTCGCCGCCTCGGCCTGCTTGCCGTGTGCCTCCTTATCCTCTGGCCGGCCCGGGCGACGGCGCAAGCGGAGGGCCCGACCTACACTGTGCAGGATGGAGACACCCTCTTTGGGATCGCGCTAACCTTTGGATCGACCGTGTCCGAGCTCGCCGCGGCCAATGGAATCGAGGATCCTTCCGCCATTTTCCCAGGCCAGGAGCTGTTGATCCCGGGCCTGAATGGGATCCTGGGAACCCTCCAGTTTCAACCTCTAATGTTCGGTGAGACCATGGCCAGCCAGGCGCTCCGCTATGGGTTACCCCTCGAGCAGCTGGCCCGGTTGAATCGTTCCCTCAACCCGCAGATCCTGATCGTGGGCCGGCCGTTCGTGTCATTGGCCCAGGAACTCCCGGACCTCGCCCTGCCGACCTCCGAGCGCGTTGTGGTCGAACCAGGTGACTCGCTCCTGGAACTGGCAGTGAGACACAACGTGGATGTCTGGTCTCTTCAGGCATTCAACCGGTTGGGGGCTCGCCGCTGGTCGGTGGGGGGCGAGATGCAGTACGCCCCCGGCGGGGATCAAACCACCACTGGCCTGCCGCCGAACTTAGACTCAATCGAGGTCAGACCGCTTCCCGCGGTGCAGGGTCAAGTCCTTGTTGTGCAGCTAGGCACGTCCCAGGGCTCCATTCCGTCGGGTCACCTCGGGCCTTGGAATCTGCAGTTCGTCGAGGACGCCTCTTCCCACTGGATCGCGCTGCAAGGGATCCATGCACTGCAAGATGCCGGGGTGCTGGAGCTCGCGATCGGCCTCGCCCAGGAATCGCCCTTCAGTCAATCCATTGAGCTCGAAGACGGTGAATACGGCCGGGAGGCGCTGCAGGTCCCGGCGGAGACCCTCGACCCGGCGAACACCGGACCCGAGGATGAGCTGATTGCAGGAGTCGTCGCCGAGGTTTCACCCCAGAAGCTGTGGGAAGGCACGTTTTCCTTCCCCACGAGCTTTTTCGAGGCCTTCCCCTCCGTGTTCGGCACCCGCCGGAGTTACAACGGGAGCGATTTCACCTATTACCACACCGGTCTGGACCTATATGGCAGCACCACCACTCCAGTCTTAGCCCCTGCGGCTGGGCGGGTTGCCTTCGCAAGTTTCCTAACGGTCCGAGGCAATACGACCTACATTGACCACGGCTTGGGGGTCTTTAGCGGATTCCTGCATCAGTCGCAAATCCTGGTGCAGCCCGGGGATCGGGTGGAGTCGGGCCAGATCGTTGGCTATGTGGGTGGAACCGGAAGGGTGACCGGGCCCCACCTGCACTGGGAGGTGTGGGTTGGGGGAGTCCCGGTCGAGCCTACGCTCTGGACCCGCAGCGCTTTCCCTTAGGATCCGGGTCCAACAGCCCCCGCCCGCGGTCCGCCCAGCAGCGGATCGGCCGATCAGTCCGCTCAATCAGATCGGCGTAGTATAATTTTAGCGCGCTCCCCCCCGACCCCTATCCCCGAATGCGATCCATCTCCCTGGCCGGAAGTGAAAGCTACTGGGCCGAGTTCGAACTCAACGAGGCGGACCTCACTTTTATCGACAACCTGCTGCTCGAGCGAGGAGTCCCACTGACCCCCGGGGAGATGGCGGAGGCGCTTGTACGCGATCGCCTCGAGCGTGAGCGGGTGGCAATCGAGCAATCCAAGCGGCCTGCCGCACCGACGTACCTCCCGGCACAGCGCTATCACGTAGGCCAGCAGCTCCAGTTTCAACACTTGGCCAACGGGGTAGGCACTGTCACCCGTGTGCGGGGAAGCTCGAATCCCTCTCTGCCGCCGTTCGAGGTCATTCAGGTAGAGCTTGGCGATGAACTGCGGGAGTTTGCCGCGGGATTTCCAGATCACGTGCTGAACTCGGTTCAACAGGCACCCAAAGATGCGGACGGAGGGTTGAGTCCGGAAGTCATTACCCAGCGGATCGGAAGCCGAATTGCCCAGGAAGTCGACGCAGGCCTGGGGACCCGCCCCGAAGTGGTTCGGATCGCGGGGAAATGGTTTCACCGCGGTCTGCTGGCTGAGATCAACGAAGGGCACCTCAACCTGGCCGAAGCCGTGCTGGACGTTGCGGCCGGTGGCCCGCTACCTACCCAGGATTTGGTCAACCACATGGAAACCTCGCCGGGGCTCGACCCCCTGTTGACCGAATTCTCGGTCGACTATGCCTTGCAGGAAGACTCGCGATTTGACGAAGTCGGTCCGGCCGGGAAGGTCTTGTGGTTTCTGAAGCGGCTTGAACCCCAAGAGGTTTTGCAGCCTCCGGAGCGGCTGGTGGATCAGAGTGCCTCTTATGATCGGTCCGTGCTCGGCCCGGAGCTGCTTACATTGGAGCGGGAACTCGATGATGAACTCAGCGCGGGCAGCCCGCTCGCAGATCCACCAGCTCCGGAAGTCAGCCTGGTGCTGCCGTTTCCTCACTGGTCAGTCGGCTCGTTGCCACTGTCCGCCCGGCTGCAGGCCATGTTCCCGACTGCCTACGAGGCGCCCCGCATCCGTTTCATTCTGGTGGACGGCCACAGCGGAACCAAGTTCCCAGGCTGGGTCGTTCGAGCTCAGCGTTACGTATTCGGACTGGCGGATTGGTTCCGGCAGTACGATGTGCCTGCGGGGGGGCTGATCCGAGTGCGGCCGGGTCGGGAGGATGGCGAAGTGCTGGTCGAGGCGGTCGATCGGCGTCGGCGGAACGATTGGATCCGGACTGCTACCGTCGGGGATGACGGCCGGATCGGGCTGACGATGCTAAAGCGTCCGGTGGGTACGGCCTATGATGAGCGAAGGATCGTTGGGGTCGTTGACCGGCGGGCGCTCGAGCAGGCCTGGCAGACCACCTCGCAACGCACATTGCCACTCGATCGGCTTGTGATCCAAATGTTTCGGGAGCTCTCGAAGCTCAACCCGCAGACCACGGTGCATGCCGAGGCTCTGTATTCCGTAATTAATGTAGTCAGACGAATTCCGCCGGGGCCGATCTTGGCGGAACTGGTCAGTCGTCCATACTTCGCGCCGGTCGGGGATCATTATTGGCGTCTGAACGAAGACGAATGGAAGAATGCATGACGACCGCCGCGACCAAGATTCCAACCTCGCGGGTTCGGCCGACCCTCAGCACTCAATTCCATATTGACCGCGAGTGGTGGGAACGGGCCGGCCGTGAACTACAGATCTACTTGCGGGACAACCTGTGCCCGGAGCATCGGCAGCAGTACGACGAATCTGAACCCGGTTTGACGGTGGATCATGTGGACCCCCACAGCGGCGAGGTCACGGTCATGGACCGATTTCAGGACCTGCTCATCTCGCACTGCTCGCAGCAGCCGGACTTCGTCACCCCCCAAATGAGCCTGATCAACGCGATTTTTAGAATCTTCCTTGCCAGTGGTAACCTTCCCCAGACGCCCGAGCAGCTCTCCGAACGCACCGGGCGGTCTCCTCAGATGATCCTGCGCACGCTCTCCGGACCGCGGATCTACAGAGGAATCCGTCCCCTCGAATAGTTTGCAGCAATAGATCAGGCTTGAGTGCCGGCCTGGGGTGGAACGGCCTCGGATAGGGCGCAGTTGCTCAGGGCCAGCCGCTATGAGATAATTTGCTCCGCCTCGGGTTCACCAACTTCGTCCTAGCCCCTGTAGCTCAATGGACAGAGCGCCGGCCTTCTAAGCCGTAGGTTGCAGGTTCGAATCCTGCCGGGGGCGCCTCGTTTCGCGAGGCGCTCTCATACGGGGATCTTCGAGGCCCGGCGGTAGCATTCGTCGCGCTCCGGCTCATCGGTCACGCAACAAGCCATCCACAGCCACGCCAGGCGGTCACCGGGGTCCTCCCGCAGCACCCAGCCAAGCGTCGCTCGACCCTGGCCGAGATCACCACGCTGAATGGCTTCGACCGCGGATTGCACCGCCTCCGTCAGATCTGAATTGCTGCTCTTTAACTCGATGTTCATTTGCAACCTCGTAGAAACCGTTGAGCAGCGCCCTTAGGTTCTCCCTCTGATTCATCGTAGCACTCCGACCCGCCGGTTGTGCTAACGGCTAGCTTACAGTTCCGGCTCCCGGCGTGGCTCCTCGCCGGCTAGCAGCCGCACTCGCTGCCAAGGGGGCAGGTTCTCCATCTCGGCGAGGGTCTGACGGAATTCGAAGATCTGGTCACGCAGTGCGGCCGCCTTCTCAAACTCCAGAGACTCGGCAGCGGCCCGCATTTCTTTCTCGAGCTCTTTGATCAAGCGGGAGAGCTCGTCTTTGGGCAGGTGGGCGGGAGCCATGACTCGATATTCGCCGCGGGCTTCGCCTACGGCGTGGATGGCAACTTGATCGGTCAGGTCGCGAACCGCCTTCACGATGCTGGCTGGCTCGATGTCGTGCTCCTGGTTATGGCGGAGCTGCTTGACCCGCCGGCGATCCGTCTCGCCGATGGCGGCCCGCATCGAATCGGTCATCTTGTCGGCGTACATGATGACCGTTCCTTCCACATGCCGGGCCGCCCGGCCGATCGTCTGGATCAGGGCGGTGCTGGAACGCAGAAAACCCTCTTTGTCCGCGTCGAGGATCGCCACCAAGGAGACCTCCGGCAGATCGAGCCCTTCCCGCAGCAAGTTGATTCCGACGACAACGTCATAGACACCCAGCCTCAGGTCCCGCAGAATCCCGACCCGCTCCAGGGTGTGGATCTCGGAATGCAGGTACTGCACTTTGACCCCCAGCTCTAGCAGATAGTCGGCCAGATCCTCCGCCATTCGCTTCGTGAGGGTTGTGACCAGAGTCCGCTGCCCAATCCCTGCCCTGCGGGAGATTTCTGAGACCAGGTCGTCGATTTGCCCCTCGACCGGGCGGACCACGATCTGCGGATCGACCAGCCCGGTGGGCCGGATGATTTGCTCGACCACCTGGGAGGCAAGTCCCAACTCATAGGGACCCGGAGTGGCCGAGGTGTAGACCACCTGCCCGGTGCGGGCGCGGAACTCATCGAACGACAGCGGGCGATTGTCGATCGCCGACGGCAGTCGGAACCCGAACTCCACCAAGGTCTCCTTGCGGGATCGGTCTCCGGCGAACATCCCCCCGATCTGAGGAATGGTCATATGGCTTTCGTCGATGACCAACAGAAAGTCGGGCGGGAAGTAATCGATCAAGGTCCAGGGTGGCGATCCGGGCGGCCGCTGGTCGAGATGGCGGGAGTAGTTCTCGATGCCGGAGCTGTAGCCGACTTCCCTGAGCATCTCGAGATCATAGCGGGTGCGTTGTTCGAGTCGCTGGGCTTCGAGCTGTTTGCCCTGTTGCTTGAAGAGCAAGACCTGGTCTGCCAGTTCGGTCTCAATGCCACTGATTGCGGCCTGGAGCTTCTCTTGCTCGGTGATGAAGTGCTTGGCCGGGAAGATGTCGATCGTCTGATGCTCGGTCAGCAGCTCTCCAGTCAGGTAGTCGAACTCGACGATCCGCTCAATCTCATCTCCGAAGAAACCAATCCGCAACCCATGCTCCTGGTAGGCGGGGACCACTTCGAGGGTGTCCCCCCGCACTCGAAAAGCTCCTGGCTTGAGCGCAATGTCGTTGCGACCATAGTGGCCCTCCACCAGCTGGCGCAAGACCGCCTCTCTGCGATAGACCCCACCCCGCTCGAGGTGGATCACGATCCGACCGTAGGCCTCGGGGTTCCCGATCCCGTAAATGCAGGATACCGAGGCCACCACCACGACGTCGCGGCGGGAGAGCACCGAGGCCGTCGCCGACAACCGTAAACGCTCGATGTCCTCATTAATGTCGGTCTCTTTATCGATATAGAGGTCGTGCTTCGGGACGTAGGCCTCCGGCTGGTAATAGTCGTAGTAGGAGACGAAGAACTCGACCGCGCTGTCTGGGAAGAAGTCCTTGAATTCGGCGTAGAGCTGCGCCGCCAGGGTCTTGTTGTGGGACATAACCAGGGTAGGGCGCTGCAGCTCGGCGATCAGGCTGGCCACGCAGAAGGTCTTCCCGGTGCCAGTCGCCCCGAGCAGGACCTGATGCTGATCTCCCCGGCGCAACCCTTCGGCGAGCAGGCGGATCGCCTCGGGCTGGTCGCCGGTGGGCGCGAAGGGCGCGCGCAATCGGAATTCGGACATCGCGCCGCCGACTATATCACCGATAGGAGAGCCGACCGAGGCTAGCTACGCTCAGCGAAAATCGGGTTGCTGTATATCCACGGCCGGAAGCCATTGCCGCTGCGAAGTTGGACCTCGGCCCGGTAGGGCCCCGGCCGGCTGATTGTCAGGACGGCGTGCTCGGAAGCGGGCCATTCACGGATGACGTTTCCAGCCTGCAGTATTCGGATCCGGCCGGGGGCCGGGCACCGGACCTGGAGGGTCGCTCCCAGGCTGAAGGTCAGCACGTCCCCCATGATTGCGTTTCCATGCTCGGAGTGCCCGCTGAACATGAATCCTCGGGTGTCGGCGGCCAGATCATATCCAATGAAGCAGTGGCCGTGTCGAATGGCTGTGAACAGGATTGCTCGGTCCGCTTCAAGCTCGCCGCTCAAGGCCCGTTCGCTCAACACATGGGTATTCACCGCCCGAAACAACCACGCATAGGGGAACAACGTCCGGCGCAGCGGGCCTAACTTGGCGGGTAGGGCATGGGCGTCTGAATTGCCAATGGCGACGACCCGCTTGCCGCTGTCGAGCAGCGAGTCCCAGAGGGCAAGCGCCCTCCGCCGCGCTCCGCGGGCAATCCGGCTGGGAAGGTAGCTATAGAGGACCGCTTCCGGCAAGCTGCGCAGCCGACATTTGTAGTCAACCATAAAGTTCCACAACTCGAGTCCGGTGTAGCCCTCGACCTGCCAGTCATCCCAGGAGAGATCGCCCTGCTTGAACCGCGGCGCAGCGCAATCGAACGGGTGGGCCAGGAACGACAGACCCCCATGGTTCCCCACTTGCTCGATGAGAATTTGAGGGTCGGCTCCGAACTCGGCCATCTCTCGGCGAGTCTCGTAGACCAGGAGGTGCGACTTCTCGGGAGTCCGCTTCGGATCGTGAACCTCTTCCCCGATGAGCAGTAGCACTCGCCGTTCGCCGACAAAACGATAACCGTCCATCCCCTCCGGTCTCAGGTTATGGTCGGTGACCACCACGAAATCGAGCCCGGCCCGAATCGCGGCTTCGGCGATCTGATCATGGGTTCCGTGGCCGTCCGACAGAGTGCTGTGGACATGCAGATTGCCGCTGAATTCAAACATGGTGGGTTCTGGCGAAGCATATCATGCGACCCACTCCAGGATTGCAGGGGGCGGGCAGCAGATCGCTTAGAATCGGCAGCTCCGCCCGGAATCCGCGATCCGATGAACAACAGCGAAGTGGCTCAGGTCTTCAGCGATATCGCCGATCTGCTCGAGATCAAGGGCGAGCAGATCTACCGGGTGTTGGCCTATCGGCGGGGGGCGGAGGCCCTCAAGAACCTCGGGCGCGACATCAATGCCGTCTGGAAGAAGGGCGAGCTGGAGGAAATCCCTGGGGTCGGCAAAGCGATCGCCGGCAAAATCGATGAGCTGCTCGGAACCGGAAAACTTGAGTTCTATGAAGAACTGAAGAAGGAAATCCCGCTGGGGTTGCTCGAAATGCTCAAAGTGGGAGACGTCGGCCCGAAGAAGGCTGCCCGGTTCTGGAAGGAACTCGGGATTACTTCGGTCAAGGCCCTGGGAGCCGCAGCCAAGCGAGGTGAACTCCGCGACCTCCCGGGGATGGGAACACGCTCGGAGGCCAGAATCCTGGAGAGTATTCAGGCACTAGGCCGCCGACAGACCGGCCGGCTCTCGATCGGTGTTGCACT
The DNA here is from genome assembly GCA_964590515.1 of uncultured Anaerolineaceae bacterium. Taxonomy (GTDB): domain Bacteria; phylum Chloroflexota; class Anaerolineae; order Anaerolineales; family E44-bin32; genus JADFRG01. Next base: position 73,804 of record CAZPZD010000004.1, read on the forward strand.
TCCGATCGCCGAGCAGCTGTTGGCCGAGCTGCGCCGCCATCCGGCGGTAAAGGCGGCCGAGGCTGCCGGAAGCTTGCGCCGGATGCGGGAGAGCGTTGGGGATCTCGACCTGCTCGTCTCGACCGACAAACCCGAGCCGGTCATGCAAGCCTTCGTCAAGCTTCCGATTATCGGCCGGGTGCGCAGCCAGGGGCCGACCAAGACCAGCGTGGAGTTGGTGGACGGGCTGCGGGTCCAGGTTTGGACCCACCCCTCGGCCCGGTTCGGCACCGCGCTGCAGTACGCCACCGGCTCAAAAGATCACAACGTTCGGCTGCGGGAAATCGCTTTGGATCAGGGGCTGTCGCTTTCGGATCAAGCCTTCAAACTTGACGACGGGAGTGAGATCACCTGCGCCCAAGAAGCCGAAGTGTACGAGCGGCTGGGGCTGCCATGGATCGCCCCCGAGCTGCGGGAAGACCGGGGAGAAATCCAAGCCGCGCTGGACGGCACTCTTCCGAAGTTGATCGAGCTGTCGGATCTCAAAGCCGAGCTGCACTCCCACTCAACCTGGAGCGATGGGGCCAACACCATAGATCAAATGGTCAAGGCGGCTCGGGCGGAGGGGCACCGCCTGCTGGCTATCACCGATCACTCCAAGAGCCTGGGGGTCGCGAATGGCCTGACCGTCGAACGACTCCGTAAGCAGCATAAAGAAATCGCGGCACTGCGCAAGCGACTGCCGAAAGGATTCGTATTGCTGCACGGGTCGGAAGTGGAAATCCTGGCGGATGGGCGATTGGATTACCCGGACGAGGTGCTTGCTGAGTTGGATCTGGTGATCGCCTCCTTGCACACTTCATTGCGTCAGAGTCGGGAAAAGGTGACGGCCCGACTACTCGCCGCCATCGCCAACCCAAACGTGGACATCATCGCCCACCCAACCGGAAGACTGATCGGCGAGCGGGAGGGAGCCGACCTGGACATGGACCGGGTGCTGGAGGCGGCAGCCCGCTCCGGGGTGATCCTGGAGATCAACGCCAATCCACAACGATTGGACCTCAACGATATTCATGCCCGCCGGGCGATCGAGATGGGAATTCCCCTGGCAATCAATACCGATGCCCACCATCCTGATCATCTCGCTTTTCGCAATTTTGGGGTGGGAGTGGCTCGCCGGGCTTGGGTGACCGCCGAACACGTCGTGAACTGTTGGCGGCCGAAGCGCCTGCGGGACTGGTTGGCGAGCCGAGGCTAGTCTAGATTGGCGCGAGGCTAGCCGGCTCCGTGGGGTTTAACTTGAGCAGACGACAGGCAGAGGGCAAAATGGCAAAGCCGGCATTCGTGACCGACAGCACCTCTTACCTCCCGGACGAGCTGCGGAGGCGGCATGAGATCCAGGTCATACCCCAGGTGCTGATCTGGGGCGGCGAGACACTGTTGGACGGAGTCGACATCATGCCGACCGCTTTCTATGAGCGGCTGAAGACCGCTGATGTGATGCCGACCACCTCCCAGGCGACCATTGGGGCATTCAAAGACCTGTTTGAGCCCCATGTGCGTGCGGGCAGACCGATCCTTGCAATCCTCGTCTCGCAGAAACTCTCCGGGACCATCCAATCGGCCCAATCGGCCAAAGAGCTGTTCCCTGGTGCGCGAATCGAGATTTTGAATTCCGAATCATGTGCGATGGCGATGGGATTCCAGGTTCTGGCCGCCGCCCGAGCGGCCGAGGCGGGCAAGTCTTTCGACGAAGTGCTGGCCGTGGCCGAAGACGCCAAGAACCACACCGGTGTGGTATTGGTGGTGGACACCCTGGAATTCCTCCATCGTGGCGGGAGGATCGGCGGAGCCGCCCGCTTGCTTGGGACTGCGCTCAATCTCAAGCCGATCTTGGAACTTCAGGACGGGGTGATCGAGGCGGTCGAGCGAGTGCGAACCCGTTCGAAAGCCCAGGCCCGATTGCTCAATCTGCTGGAGGAGCGGATCAACGGCCGGCCCAATCTGCGGCTGGCGGTGCTGCACGCGGCGGCCGAACACGAGGCGCGCCAACTCCTCGATGTGGCGGCCAAGCGGTTGAATCCGGTGGAGACGGTGTTCTCGGAGGTCAGCCCGGTGGTCGGGGCCCATGTAGGCCCAGGAACTCTGGGCCTGGCCTACAGCGTCGATCTGTAGCGATAAGTCAGTCGCCGGCGAACGACTTGGTTTCCCCGAGCAAGATTACGTAGGCCTCGCTGGGGTGGTCGAGACGGCTCTGGACCACTAAATCGATCAGGATGGTCACCCGCCCGGCGTCGGCCAGTTCGAACTCTACTCGTCCAGCCTCCGAGAATTCGCCGAACTCGATTTCAGCCCCGTCGTTCAACATCCCAATTGCGCCCGAGAGCACGAGCCGAACCGCGTCGTAGCGTTGCGCGGCGACAGCCTGGCTAGCAACGGGGAGGGAAACCTCCCCGATGAGCTGGGTCAGGTCGGCTTCCGTGATCGCGGGATTTATCACAATCCACCCGGATTCGGGCGACGAGGAGGCCGGGTGCAGTTCGAGCCGGTCGATCACAACGGTCAGCCGGACGAAGTCGCCGATCGCCTCCCGGTGATCGGACAACCGGATCTCCACCGTACCAATTCCGGGCGGAGCTGAGCAGGCGGCAAGGAGCACAGCCAATATCCAGGCCATCCCGGCTGCGGCCGCGATTCGGCGAGTCAGGGGGCCGGTCAAATTGGGTAACCGCCCTCCCAGGTCTGCGTCAACCGTCGGTGGGAAAATCCTCGAGCGCGTAGAACGTGTAGCGATTGCGAAATCGCACGACCTCCGGCGGGAGGGTGAAGTCGATCCGAAAGAGCAACTGCATCTCGCGTTGTTCCCCAGGCTCGAGGGTCTGCTCAGTGAAGCAGAAGCACTGGATGGTCTGGAAGTAGGCGGCGGTCTCAGCCGGCCCGACTTCGTGGATCGCTTTGGCGGTAATCGCCTCGGTTGAGGTGTTGATTGCTACGTAGCTGGCGCTCACCAGTTCCCCCGGCTGGGCCAAGACCTCTGCCTCCACCGGGTAGAACTCCCAGGGCAGGCCAGGGTCAACCGCGGCTTCGAGCTGAATTGGGATGGCGGTGCCCCAGTGCTGGACGACCCGCCAGCGGTCGCGTTCCAGAACTAGATTGAAGCTGACCTCGCCCTCGAAGAAACCCAGCTGACCGGCGTCGCGCAGCCCATCGAGCTGCTGCTGAAGTTCGGATCGGTCTTGGGACGGGTCCGAGGCCCGTCCGATCAGATCTTGGAGTTCGGATTGACCGCTGTTCGGGAAGTGGACCTGAGCGGTTAAGATCACCTGTTCGGGCCGGGAGGAGGCGATGGCCAGCACCGCGAACTCGCCCAGGCCGTCGAGTCGATCGTACAGGGCTGCCTGTTGATCGCTGGGAGGCGGGTTGGCGGCTAAGTAAGCCACCTTGCTGCGGGCCGCCTGGTCCTGCGAGCTCACCAACTCCCAGGCCGATCCGTAGTCGTGCCGATAGCCGGCTCGGAAGAAAGCTTCGGCAACTTCCTCCGGTGAGCTTGGCGTCGTGAGCAGCCGGGCCGTGAAGACTGCCCCCACGACCGCTAGGCCGGTGGCCATTCCGAGCAGCAGTCGAAACCAAATTCGATGAGATGGCATGCGGCCTCGACTTACGCCTCTTCAAGCTCGGGGTCGTACCGCGCGTAGAATACGAACATGCTCAGCATCAAGAACATCCACCCCTGGATCCACATGAACAATCCACCCAGCCTTTGGTCGGCCAGGGCAGTGATCTGGAATATTTCGCCAACCGCTGCGTAGTATGGATAGAGCAGCCAGCCGCCGCCCCAGAGTACCGCTCCCAAAGCATAGCTCGGCGGGGCAAAGACCAGAAGGTACACCCAGCGGGCCGGTGCCCAGCGCCAGAGTGGAAACCACCCGTGAGTCGGATCGATCACCCGCCACCAGACCAGCAGGGCGGTGTAAAAGAAGAGAGCGTGCTGCACATCATGGATCCACGGATTGACCAGCGCCAACTGATACAGTCTTGGGATGTGCCAGATGAGCAGATTCGCATTGAAGGCGAAGTAGGCAATCAGTGGATCGCTGACCTGGTCAAGGATCTGGCGAATCCAGCGCTTGCCCAGGGCACCCCGGGCCAGCGGGGAGGGGAGGCCAAGCAGCAGGGCCGGTGCGGCCACCATCATCAGCAGCAGGTGCTGGACCATGTGGGCTGAGAATCTCAACCCGGCCAAGGCATCCAACGGAGAGAGCAGGGCAATCGCAATGGCAGCCAAACCGACCCCGAACAAGACGGGGTGAAAGTCGCGAATCAGGCCGCGCACGCGAAGGTTGGACAACCGGTTGTGCCGGCGCAGGTCCAGCAAGGCCGCGACGTAGGCCGCGGCCGCCGCCAGCAGGCCGATCGCGATCAGCAGATTGGTGAGGGTCGCGACGGCGTCATTCATGGCCCGGCCGGGGAGCCGATCAAGTAGAGGGCCGGGTAATAGAACACCCAGACCAAATCGACGAAGTGCCAGTAGATCGCACAAGCCTCCACGCCCCAATGGCTTTCCGGGGTGAACCGTCTGCCCGCGGCTTTGAGCAGGATGGACCCAATGAACACGAGGCCGGTTAATACGTGAAGTGCGTGCAGCCCGGTCATGGCGAACAAGACCGATCCGTATACTCCGTCTTCAGGCCTGAGCTCGCTCCTCCATTCGAATCCGATCACTCCGACCAAGAAGATGATTCCTAATCCACCGGTGAGCACCAGGCTGCCCAGGAAGTTGGGCCGATCGCCGCGGGCAATCGCGGCCTCCGCTCGATTCATGAAGAAGCTGCTGGCAAGCAGCACCGAGGTCACGGCAAGCCCTAACCCCTGATCAAGATTGGGCCGGGTCGTCCCCCAGAGGTGAAAACGGACCGCCAGCAGCGCGCCGAACAGGAAGACTTCCGACAGAAAAAACAGCCAGAGGCCCAGGCGGGATCGGACGGTGGTGCCCGCGACCGCGGTCATTCTCGCTCCCACAGCCGAGTGATGTGCATGAAGAAGTGAAGAATCAGAACGGCCTTGGTCAGCCCGATGAGCAAAAGCGGCAGAACTGGCCCGCCGCTGATTTGGAACTCAATCCAGGTCAGCCCGCCCAGGGCGACGATCGTCAGCAGTCCGCGCCAATACGGGCTGGGCCGGCTCACTCCGCTATCCACTCGCGGCATCTCCGGCCGGAGCCGGCCACGGCTGGCCGAATTCGTATGGGCCGTGGCTGACGACCGGAGGCGAGCTGAAGTTCCCCAACGGGGGCGGGGAGGCTACCTGCCATTCCAGGCTGAGCGCCCGCCAGGGATTTGATACCGCTCGGGCTCCTCGAGCCCAACTCACGATAAGGTTGTAAATGAAAGGCAGCACCGACAGGCCCATCAGGAACGCCCCGACACTCGCGACCTGGTTGACCGGTTGGAACTCTGGAGCGTAAGCGGCGACCCGCCGCGGCATTCCCTGCAATCCGGCCCAGTGGAGCGGCAAGAAGGTCAGGTTGAATGAGATCAAAGTCAGCCAGAAATGCAGCCGGCCCAGACGCTCGCTGTACATTCTGCCGGTAATCTTTGGAAACCAGAAATACATCCCTCCGAATATGGCGAAGACCGATCCTCCGAACAATACATAGTGGAGGTGGGCGACGACATAATAGCTGTCCTGAACGTGGATATCGACCGGGACCGAGGCAAGCGTAATCCCACTCAGACCGCCAATGACAAACATTGCGATGAACCCCACCGCGAAAAGCAGAGGGGTCTTGAAGTCCAAGACGCCTCCCCAAAGTGTTCCCAACCAGTTGAAGACTTTCACCCCGGTCGGGACGGCGATGATCATCGAGGTCACCATGAACGTGATCTGCGTTCCTGGGGTCATTCCGGTCGTGAACATATGGTGGGCCCAGACCAGGAAACCCAAAACGGAGATCGCCAACGAGGACCCAGCAATCGCCCGATACCCGAAGACTGGCTTTCGGCTGAAGACCGGAAGGATCTCTGAGACGATTCCCATCGCCGGCAGGATCATGATGTAGACCGCCGGATGAGAGTAGAACCAGAAAAGATTCTGCCAGGTGATCGGGTCACCCAGGTTCTCAATGCTAAAGAAAGCCATTCCAAAACTGCGCTCCAGCACAAGCAGAAGCAATGCGGCGCTCAGCACCGGAGTGGCGAGCAACACAATCAGGGAGGTTGCGATGATCGCCCAGCAGAAGAGCGGCATCCGGTCGAGCGACAGCCCACTCGTCCGCATCGTGAAGATCGTCACCAGAAAGTTGATAGCCCCCATCAGTGATGAGCTTCCGACGAAGAGTGCACCGAGGGCCCAGAGAGTCTGGCCAACCGGCGCCTGTAAGCTCAGCGGCGCGTAGGCGGTCCATCCGGTGTCGGCCTGACCCAGGAAGTTCCCGGAAAGAATCGTCAGGCCTCCAATCACCAGCAGCCAGAAACTCAATGCGTTCAGCCGGGGAAAGGCCATGTCCGCCGCGCCGACCATCAGTGGGATCAGGTAGTTGGCGAATCCGGCCATCACTGGAATGACCCACAGGAAGATCATCGCGGACCCGTGCAGAGTGAAGATCGCGTTATAGGCGCCCGGATCGAGAGTGCTTTCGGCATCCAAGAGTTCATATCGAAGGATCATGGCGAGCAATCCGCCGAAAAGAAAGAAGACGAAGGTGGTCGCCAGGTACTGGATACCGATGACCTTGTGGTCGGTGTTGAAGGCGAAGTAATCGCGCCAGGAACGCGCCCCGTGCCGGAGCAGTCGGCCGCGAACCGAGAAGCTGACCATCAACCCTGTTGCTCGAGCCAGCGGGAGAATTCTTCTGGCGGGTGCACAACGACCTTGCTGCGCATGACGGCGTGCCCTGCGCCGCACAGCTC
>CAZPZD010000004.1:80790-87267 GCA_964590515.1 uncultured Anaerolineaceae bacterium
GCGGCGATTCCCAGCATCGACTGGAATAGCCCGTCGATGAGGCTGGCCTCCTCGGAGCCGATCGGGGGCAGGAGGCGCACATAGCGGCCCACCAACAATCCACTCGAGATCACTAGCAAAGTGAAGATCGCTGCACCCGGCCCGGCTGTTCGATGGACGCCCTTGCCTGCTGGGCTCGCTGGAGGTGAGTCCATCCGGGTGGGCGAGGGAGGAGAATCTGACATTGTGAATGAAGGGAGGAATCAATTGTACGGCGACCCATGGGGGTGTCAAGGAAGGCTACCTCTCAGGATGGTGTAGACTTACGCCGCTCCGGACCAATGGCATGCGCCTCGCATCTCGCACGAACCATCTACGAGTAGGAGCTCAATCTTGAACGCGTCTCAAGCGGCCGATCCTGTCTGGCCTGAGTGGGTATACCCTTACTCGGCCGGTGTCATGGGGGGATTGATCGGTGGAATCGGCGTGGCGGTAGTTGGGGCAGGCTACGGACTGATCAGCGGTGTTGGCATCTGGCTGCCGGTAAACCTGGTGGCGGCCGCGGTCCTACGCCAGCTGCAGCTTCAATCCCTCGGAGAAATCGCCCGATTCGACCCGCTGGCCCTCGGAACGGGCCTGATCCTGCACGCCGGCACCTCAATCGCGCTGGGCGCGATGTTTTCTTTCCTGCTCCCGGCGCTTCCAGGTAGACCGTTATTCTGGGGCCCAGTGATCGGGCCCCTGTTGTGGGTCGGGGCTTCGGTAGCCGCCCTCCCGCTGATCAACCCGGTCATGTCAGCCAATCTGGAAATTGTCTCGTTTGCGATCGCCAACGCGTTGTACGGGCTGCTGCTCGGCTGGTGGATCGATCGCACGCCGATGGTGCGGGTCACTCATTGACCGGTGAGCAGGCCGGCCTTGGGGCGTAACGTGTCATCCGGCGACCCGTCCGACTCTCGACTGCGGGCATTGGCTTGACACGACCTTCGAAATCTGTAAGCTTTCACTCTCGGTGGGCGAACACGGGTTCTGTTGTAGCTGAAGATCGTTCGCCCGCTTCCTTTTCTGGCGACCCACAAGCGAGCGCTGGCAATTCCCGATGACGGAGGGCGTAGTGCAAGGTAGCCTCTGGCCTAGCCGTCGTGCGTTCCTCGTCGGAATCTCCTTTGCCCTCCTTCTCATCCTAACTGTCGCTCAGCCGGTCTTTGCCCAAGGCGAGCAGCCGCCAAGCTACCGGGATTTCCCGGTGATTGGCAGTCGAGTAGCGGTATGGATTGTGGCCCAGGTCCATCTGATGTTCGCGGCCTTCATGCTCGGAGTGCCGATGTTCGCGCTGGTCGTCGAATTTGTCGGATTCCGCAGCCGGGAGCAGCGCTATGACGATCTCGCCCGCGAGTTCACCAAATTGATCTTGGTGGCGGCCTCAACGACCGCCGCGTTCGGTGCCGTGCTTACTTTCCTGCTCTTCACCCTCTACCCCCAGGTCATGAGCCGGCTCGCCGATGTTTTCTTGCCGACGATGGTCATATACCCGCTGCTCATTTTTGGCGAGGTCTTCGCTCTCTACGTGTACTGGTATTCCTGGGATCGGCTTAACAGTCCCCGAGGAAAGCGCTGGCACTTGCTCATCGGGCTGGTGCTTAACCTGATGGGCACTGCGCTGATGTTTGTGGCTAATGCCTGGCTCACCTTCTCGATCAGCCCCGAATCGGGAGGCCAGCCGCTCTATGACCAGGCCGGCCAGTTCACCGGCACGCTGTGGCAGGCCGTCAACAACGCCACCTGGTGGCCGATCAATATCCACCGGGTGATCGCCAACATCGCATTTGGGGGCGCGGTGGTTGGACTGTATGCGGCGATCCGTTTCCTTAATTCGCACTCGGCGGAGGAGCGGGCTCATTACGATTGGATGGGTTACGTTGGCAACTTCATTGCAGTGATCGGATTGATCCCGCTGCCGTTCGCCGGCTACTATCTCGGACGCGAAGTCTATGGGTTTAGCCAGCAGATGGGCGTCACCATGATGGGAGGCTTCCTGTCCTGGCTATGGATCCTGCAGGCGATGTTGATCGCAGTGATCTTTCTCTCGGCCAACTACTACCTGTGGATTGGCATGGGGCGGATTCAAGGAGGCGAACGCTATCGGGGACGCATCAAATGGCTGCTCGCAATCCTTACCCTTGGCGTGCTAGTCTGGGCAACCCCCCATAATCCGGTCGTAACCCCCGAGGAGCAGGCACTGATTGGCGGAGCGTTCCACCCGCTGCTCGGTGTGCTGGGGGTGATGTCGGCGAAGAATACGGCCGTGAATCTAATGATATTGACCACCTTCGTCAGTTTCTTGTTCTATCGTCGGGCCGGAAAGGGCGAGCCGCTTCCGTTTGCTCAACAGGGAAACCCGGCGAGGATCGTCCTTATCGGGGTGCTGCTGATCACGGTCCTGCTCAGCCTCGCGCCGGCCCTCTACTTGTTGCGCGAGGGATTGGCCGAGACCTCTCGGCTCTTGCGGCTCGGGTTGTCCGCCCTGCACGGGTTGCTGCTGATTGTTGGTGTGATTCTGACTTTCCGCGACCGTGGCCGGCTGGGACAGTGGATCATCCTGGGTTCGGCCGCGGCGGTGGTGGTCTTCTTTGGCGTCTACGGCTATTTTGTGGAAGCCACCATTCGAATCGGCTTCTCGGTCTATCAGGTCCTGGCTGTGCTAACGGCGTTGATCAGCTCCACCGCGATCGACGTGTTCCTGTACCAGGGCGCGCCCAGCCTGGGAACCATCGAATGGGGAAAGATCCCGGCCCGGGCGCAGTATGTGTTGATCCTGCTAGCGGTCGGATTTACCTGGCTGATGGGGCTGATGGGCTACGCCCGCAATGCGATCCGCCAGCACTGGCATATTTATGAGGTGCTACAGGACACCTCGGTCGACGCCTTCTCGCCGACCCTCGGTTTCGCCGCCAGAGTGATCTCGGTTTGTGTCCTGCTATTCCTAGGGCTCATGGGAGTCATCTTCTGGTTGGGCAACCTGGGCGAGAAGAAGGCCCCGGGGACGCTCCGTCCGGAGGCTCTCCCCGCAACTGACTGAATGGGCAATTCGCTCAAGGTCGCCGGTTTCATCGTGCTCGTCGTAGTCCTCATCGCCGGATTTGCATCTTTGATTCCGCAGCTGGAATCGCCGGCCCCTGAGGAGCTGGTAATCTCGGGCGAGCTTTCCGGTGCTGCGTTGGCCGACGTCGGAGAGGAAGTATTCAATTCGGCCGGGGCCGGATGTCTGGCCTGTCACGGGTTAGGCAAGCCGGGCCTGCGAGCTCCGGATCTGGCGGGGATCGGGGCCGCGGCCGGGGATCGGGTAGCCGGCCTTAGCTCCGAGCAGTACCTGCAACAGTCTCTGACCGAGCCTTGCAGCTACGTGGTCTCCGGCTACGACTGCATCATGCCTCAAACCCTGCAGCAGACGCTCGGGGAGGCGAAGCTCACAGCCCTAGTGGCCTTCCTGCAGAGCTTGGGAGGCGAGGTCAGCGTTCGCTTGTCGGCCGCGGCCGTCGAAGCCGCTGAGGGCGAAGCCGGCGGCGGGATCGCCGGGGTCACCGCCGCAGAAATCTTCACCAACGCCGGCTGCATCGCCTGCCACACCCTTCCGGCCGTGGGGGCGGCTGGCCAGGTGGGGCCAGATCTGAGCGACCTGGGATCAAGACTTACCCCGGATGAAATCCGCCGCTCGATCCTGTTCCCTGATGAGCAGCTCGCCGAGAACTGTCCGACCGGACCGTGCTTGGCGGGCCTGATGCCGAAAGCGTTCGGCGAATCTCTGTCGGCTCTCCAACTGGAAACTCTGGTGACGTTCCTGAGCGAGCAAGGGGCGCCGTGAGCTTGGTGCGGAGGGTGGTCAGTCATAAGCTGGGGCAATTTGCGCTGGTTTTGATCGGTGCCTACTTACTCTTCCGCCTCGGGATCCCCTGGCTTTCGGGTGCGCTGACCAGTCAGTCGGCTCCAGTCCCGGCCCACTTGCTGTGGACGATCTACATGCCAATCGTGCTGCTGGTGATGCTGCTGTTTGTGTCTGCCAGTGAAGCTTCCTGGCAGGAATTCCAGCGCCCGTTGCGAGAGCTCATCCTCGAACAGGACCGGCCCGCACTGATCTGGACTCGGAGAGTCGTGGGTGTCGGATTGCCGCTGTTGGCCGGCCTATTTGCCTTTCTTCAGGTGCGCCCCGAGGTCAGCGCGCCTCCGGAGCTACGCTCAGTCCACCCCGCGCCGCCTTCCCGCCTGACTCTGGACGGCGAGTCGATCGATTTGCGCACGGCGGTCAATCCGTTCCGGAGCGCAAGCGGGGCCGCCGATCCGGGAGCACTTTTGGAAGGCAAGGCGATCTACGGCCAGTTTTGCGTCTACTGTCATGGAGATAACCTGGCAGGGAACGGGCTGTTCGCTGCCAGAGTACGGCCCCGCCCGGCGGATTTCACCGATCCAGGCACGATCGCCCAATTGCAAGAGTCATATCTTTTCTGGCGGATCGCCACCGGAGGCCCGGGACTGCCGTCGGAAGGTAAGGGTTGGAATTCAGCCATGCCGGCCTGGGAGGGCACCCTCGCCGCGGACGAGATTTGGAAGGTAATCCTCTATCTGTACGACGCGACCGGCCAGCAACCCCGGGCGGTGACTGAGTCGTAGCTTGGGCACTCGGGCGAGACTGGCAGCCGCGTTAATTCTTTCCGCAGCCGGCCTGGCGGCGGCACGCAGTCCGTTTCGGGCCAAGCCAGCTCTGGTTCTGCAGCCCGCAACCGGTGAAGCGGTGTACCAGCAACGCTGCGAGATCTGCCACGGGGCAGCCGGCGACGGCAGCGGGGCCGCCGCGGCGAACATGGATCCCCGGCCGCGCGATTTTCGCCGAGGCTGGTACAAGATTCGCAGCACGGCCAACGGGCAGCTTCCGACCGACGCGGACCTGGTCCGGATCATCTCCGAGGGTATGCCGGGTACCACGATGCCAGCCTGGGGAGAAGTACTCAGCCCGGAAGAACTCGAGGCGGTCGCCGGATACCTTAAGGGATTCTCGAGACGCTTTGAGCGGGAGACCCCGGAGCCGGTCCCAGTCGTGGCAGCGCCGGGCAGTTCGGAGGAGCGGATTGGACGCGGCGCGCAGCTCTTCTCCGGCGCGCAGGCGGAATGTGTCAAGTGTCACGGAGTGGCCGGGCGCGGGGACGGACCGAGTGCGAGCGAGCTGGTCGACGATTTTGGCCAGCCGATCGTCCCGGCCGACCTGACTACTCCGTGGTACCTGCGCGGCGGGCCGAGTGCGAGTGATATTTACCTGCGGCTCAAGACCGGCCTGACTGGGAGCCCGATGCCATCCTACGCCGAGGTCCTATCGGACGACCAGTTATGGGACCTGGCCTACTTTGTCGACTCGCTGGGGGAAGATCAAGCTCCCCAACCGCCTCCCTTTATCCTCGCCGCCAGGGTCGATGGGCTGCTTCCGACCACCGCCGCGGATGCGAGCTGGCAGCAAGCCGAAGCCAGCTTTTACCCGCTGGTCGGTCAGCTCATGCGTGAGCCGCGTAACTTCACGCCCGGCATCCAGGAGATCTGGGTGCGGGCGCTCCACAACGGATCTGAGTTGGCGCTCCGCCTGGAGTGGAATGACCGATTTGCCGATCAGGGGCAGAGTTCCGACTCGCTTGCCATCGAGTTTCCAGCCGAGCTGCCCGAAAACGATGAACGTCCCTACTTCGTATTTGGTGAGCCTGGGAAGCCGGTCAATCTCTGGGTGTGGGATGCAGGCAGCAATACGATCGAGGAACAAACGAGCGAGGGAGTCGGTAGCCGGATTGCACACCAGAGCCAAGGGCTCACTGGCCGGGTCGAGTACGAGGCGGGTCGATACACTCTGGTGGTGGCCCGGTCGCTGGTTACGGCCGACGAGGCAGACCTGCAAATCCCGCTGGGTGAATTCGTCCCGGTCGCTTTTGCGGTCTGGGACGGAGCGTCCGGCGAGCAGGAAGAGTCTGGGGCGATTGGATCCTGGCAGGCAATCTACCTCGAACAGCCGGTCCCGTTACTGGGTTATGCCTGGGTTCCCGCGGCAGTCTTCGCGGCAGCCGGCCTCGAGTGGGGTATCGCTAGGCGAGTTCGTAATTCGGCGCCCAAGCCTGACGGAAGATGAGATATCCTTTGGGACGTGCTCCAACCGGGTGAGAAACGCGAATCTCCAAATGGAGGAAGAATGAACCGAAGTTTGTTGCTAAGCCTGACTGCATTGCCTGTGCTGGTAGTGCTCGCGGCCTGTGGCGGGGCCGCCCCGGAGCCGACCGCGGCTCCGACCCAACCTGCCGCGGCCACACTGCCGCCGGCGCCCGAAGGATATCAGGGCGGTGCGGTGACGGACGGGGGAACGATTACCGGCACGGTCAGCTATGGCGGCCCGCCGGTTGAAGCGGAGATTGTGACGGTAGACAAAGACAACGAGGTCTGCGGCGACACCATCGAACTGATGCCAGTGCAGAC
>CAZPZD010000005.1:0-22032 GCA_964590515.1 uncultured Anaerolineaceae bacterium
GGGCCCAGGCTTCGGCGGCCTCGTCGTCACGTGGGATTTGGCCCAGCTCGTCTTCAAAGCAAGTGGCCCACAACCGATCCTTTGGCAGTCCCCACTCCGCGGTGAGCAGTTCCCAGGCCCACCCAATGGCTTCCTTCTTGTAGTAATCCCCAAAGGACCAGTTGCCGAGCATCTCAAAGAAGGTGTGATGGATGTCATCCCGGCCGACGTCGTCAAGATCGTTGTGCTTGCCGGCCACCCGAAGGCACTTTTGCGAGTCGGCGACCCGGGTGTAAGGACGCTGCCCGGTGCCCAGAAACACATCCTTGAACTGGACCATCCCCGAGTTGGTGAACAGCAAGGTCTCATCGCCCCCGGGAACTAGCGGGATGGAGGGAACGATGACGTGATCGCGAGCCTTGAAGAAGGCCAGAAATGACTGCCGGATCTCGGCGCTAGTCATTCCCTTGTTGAACCGTGTATCGCTCATGATGGGGGGGGTGGGTAGGCCGAATGGATTATACGCGAGCGGGGTTCCGGCTCAACCCGGCGCGGTTTGGAAGGGCGCTGTAAGGTCGGAGGGGCCCTTCAACCCTTAGAATGGAAAAGGAAACGCTGTGGAACGATCCTGCCTATGCTCAAGCCGATAATCCTGATCGTCGACGACGAGCGACCTTACGTCGATCTGCTCGGTGAATTGCTCGAGAAGTACGGACTCGAGGCTCAGACCGCCTACGACGCCGGCGACGCCCTGTTCCGGCTGAAGGCCAAGAAGCCGGACCTGATCCTGATGGACCTGAAGATGCCCCAGATGGACGGCATCTCTCTGATCGACCGCCTGCGTTCGAACCGCAAATGGCAGAAGATCCCGATCATCGTGGTCAGTGCCAAGACTGGCCGGGAAGACCAGAAAGCGGCGCTGGACGCCGGGGCCAACCGCTTCCTGACCAAGCCTTTTTCGTCTAAAGATTTGAGGACAGTGCTCAGGGAGTTTGTTGCGCTGACCGGCTAGGCGACGAGGGTGGAGAGACTGAACTGCGGGCCGCGGTCATGTGCCGCGGCCGATTGCTTTTAAGGAGTACGCTCTCAAGAGGCCGATTAAGCATGCGCGAGCCAGTTGGAACGAGCTCTGCGCGGGTCGCCCGACTGGTCGCTGAAACGAGCCGCGTGGCGTATCATGGACACATCGAGAAGATAGAGAAATCCAGTATGGGCGCGCCATCAATTGACGAACAAGCCGAGCTGCTGATGCAGGGCACTGAGTATGGGGACGCGGGCCTGCAGGGCGCCATGGCGAAAGAGCTTCGCGAGCGGCTGCGGCAGGCCGAGGCCGCGCGGCGGCCGCTGCAGGTCTACTGCGGCTTCGATCCGCGGACTTCCGATTTACACATCGGACATATGGTGCCGATCCGCAAGATGCGCCAGTTCCAGGAGCTTGGACATGAGGTGACTTTCCTGATCGGCCGTTTCACGTCGTTGGTGGGCGACCCTTCTCACGAAGACAAGGTGCGGGCCCAGATTAGCATGGAGCAGGCCACTGCCAACGCGGAGACCTACGCCCGGCAGGCCTTCAAGATTCTCGATCCAGATCTCACCCTGATTCGGTACAACGATGAGTGGCTGAGCCCTCTGACATTCGCCGATTTGATCCGGCTGGCGGCCAATTTCACGGTTCAGCAGTTCCTGGGCCGCGAGTCATTCCGGCAGCGGTTCGACTCGGATGACCCGATCTACCTGCACGAATTCATGTATTCGCTTATGCAGGCCTACGACGCATATCACATGAAGACCGATGTGCAGATCGGCGGAACCGATCAACTCTTCAACATTCTGACCGCCGGCCGCAAACTGATGGAAGCCCTCGGCGCGCAACCCAATATCGGCGTCATCCTGGGGATTCTGCCGGGCACCGACGGTGAGCTGAAGATGAGCAAGTCGCTTGGCAACCATATTCCGCTCAACAGCTCCGCGGCGGACATGTATGGCAAAGTCATGAGCGTGCCCGACAAGGCGATGGGGCAGTATTTTCGATTGGCGACCCGCTGGGCACCCAACGAGATCTCCCAAATCGAAGCCGAACTGAATTCCAGTACGGGCCACCCGCGGGACATCAAGATGAAGCTCGCCAAGGAAATCGTCGAGATCTACTATGGTCAGGAAGCCGCGGCCGCGGCCGAGAGCGAGTTTCGCCAGATTTTCCAGCAGGGCGCGGAACCCGAGGAGATGCCTGGATACGTTCTGAGCGGCCCCACTAGGCTACTTGACGTGCTTACCGCATCCGGCCTCGCAGGCAGCCGCGGTGAGGCCCGCCGGCTGGTGGAGCAGGGAGGGGTGCGGCTCAACGACGAAGCGCTCGATGATCCCAATCTGGATTTGGGGACTGCGGCCGGGGGTGTCCTCCGAGTCGGTAAGCGCCGCTTCCTGCGTTTGGTGGCGCCGGACTCCTGATCAATTTGCCGGTAGCTCAGCCCTTGATGACCGCCACCGGCCGAAGGCGGGCGACCTTCTTGGCGATTCCGGCGTTGGCAACCACCTCGACGACCGCATCGACGTCCTTGTAGGCCTGAGGGGCCTCTTCCGCAAGCCCGGGCATTGAACCAGCCCGGATCTGGATTCCGCGCCGCTCGAGATCGGCGCGCAACTGGTCGCCGCGTACCGTCCTCTTTGCCTGCTTGCGGCTCATGGTCCGCCCGGCCCCGTGGCAGGTCGAGCCGAAAGACTGTTCCATGCTACCTTCGGTTCCGAGCAGCACCCAGGAGGCCGTGCCCATGCTGCCGGGGACCAGGACCGGCTGGCCGAGCGGACGGTACTCGTCCGGCAACCCCGCGAATCCGGGACCGAAGGCCCGGGTCGCCCCCTTTCGGTGCACACACACCCGCATCCGCTCGCCGTCAACCGCGTGTTCCTCGATCTTGCCCATATTGTGAGCGATGTCGTAGACCTGATTCAGCTCCCAGTTGCTTACTCTGCCGCCCAGGACCTCTTCGAACGAACGCCGCACATGGTGGGCCATGATCTGGCGATTGGCGAAAGCGTAGTTGGCGGCGCAGGCCATGGCGGCCAGATAGCGCTGGCCCTCCGGCGAGTCCAGCGGGGCGCAGACCAGCTCGCGATCTGGAAGTTGAATCTGGTAGCGGGCAGCGGCCGGCTGGAATTCCCGGACGTAGTCCGTGCACACCTGGTGCCCGAACCCCCGTGAGCCGCAGTGGATCTGCACCGCCAGAGTTCCAGCGACCAATCCCATCGCAGTGGCCGCTGCAGGGTCGAAGATCTGATCGACGACATCGACCTCGACGAAGTGGTTGCCGGCGCCAAGAGTGCCGAGCTGCGGTTGACCGCGCTGCTTCGCCCTGTCGCTGACCGCGGCCGGGTCGGCGCCCGGAATCCTCCCGCCCTCTTCGGTCCGGGCGAGGTCCGCCTCTTGCGCATAGCCATTGTCGAGCGCCCATTCGGAGCCCTCGCGGCACACCCGCTCGAGCTCTTTCACGCTGAGCTTGACGCTGCCCTTAACTCCGACCCCGCTCGGGCAATTGCGATAGAGGGCGGAGGCCAGGTCGTCCATCAGGGGCTGCGCCTCTTCCAGAGTGATTACACTGGCCAACAGCCGTACGCCGCAGTTGATATCGTACCCAATGGCCCCGGGCGAAATCACCCCGCTTGGAAGCCGAGTCGCGGCCACTCCACCGATCGGGAATCCGTAGCCTTGGTGCACATCGGGCATTACAGTGACATGACCGACCAGGCCCGGCAGCATGGATGCGTTGACCGCCTGCTCGAGCGACTTATCGTCGAGCGCGTCCTCAAGCAGACGATCATCCGCAAAGAGGCGGACCGGAACCCGCATGCCGGGTCGATACGAGGTCGGCAGTTCCCAAAGGAAGGGGGACAGTTTCTTGAAATCCTGTTTACGAACGCGCTGGCGCTCAGACATCGAAAACGACCGTGGCTGACAGTCCAAGCGGGCTCTCTTCAATGTGCAGATCGTTGTAGGTGACGGCCTTAATCGGCTTGGCCATGCTCGTGAGCGGAACTTCTTGGAACGTGGCAGTCAGACCGCGTTCCCCAGTGATCACGAGCCGGATGTCCTTGAAGGCAACGCCCCGCAGCTCAAGCGCCAGCAGCAGCTCGTGCAGCCAGTCGACGAGCAGCGATTCTCGGTCAAGCGAGGTCAGCTCTAGGGTGCGTCCCGTCCCGGATCCAGAGGCCGTCTGCACGCCGGCCAGCTCCATCATCCCATGCGCCGCGTTCACCAGCAGCTCGGCCAGATCCCGCCCGCGGACGCTGAGCGCCCAGTCGGCGGTGTGGTCCAACTCCTCAAAGCCGCCCGACGGCATGGGGTCAGTATATACCAGCCAGCTCGGGAGACCCGGCTGCCGCGCATAGGAACACGTAGGTGTTGTCGGCCGCACTACTCAGCGTATAATGCCGGTAGTGGAAGAACCCGCGGCGCTGCTCGTGGAGCACCTGCAGAGCTTTGTAAAAGAGCTGCTGGTGGCCCTGCCCCAGGGAAAGTTCCCGCTGGATGAAACCGCGACCCACTGGGCCCGCGAGATCGCCGCCAGCGCCAAATCGGACGCAGGCGGGAGACGCTTCGCCCCCGACCAGTACACCCTCAGCATGCACCCAAAGGACTATGCGGCGCTGACCGAGGCCGATCATCTGTCCCCCAGCAAGCTGTCTAAGGCGCTGCAGTCGGCTATCGTGCACTCCAAATACCATCTCTCGCGAGAGCCGCATATCACCCTCGCGACCGATCCGATGCTGGCCCGCTGGCAGCTTCGGGTGATCGCTTGGCACAGCAGCGATCCCACCGAGGCGCCTCCGACCGCGGAGGAACCTTCCAACGAAACCCCACCGAAGGGGGCATTCTTCATGGTGGAAGGCAGCCGCCACTTTCCGCTCGATCGGCCACTGATCAACATCGGCCGCCGATTGGACAACCAGCTTGTCTTGGAAGACCCGCACATTTCCCGGCGGCATGCCCAACTGCGGGCGCGAGGCTACCGCTATGTGCTCTACGACCTCAATTCCACTGCCGGCACTCGGGTGAACGGCAAACAGGTTCAAGAATGGGTCCTGCGACCAGGCGACGTCGTGACCCTGGGCATGGTGCAGTTGATTTACGGTGAGGATGCGAAGGGGCCACCGGATGTCACTCCGCCCTACTCGCCGCCATTCAAGCCGGAAATCGATCGAGATCGAGTAACCCCCCTCAACCTGTCCACGATCGAGATCAATGACAACCCGGTTCCGACCAAGGAACTGGGCCCAGACTTCTCGACGCCCCGCAACTAGCGTCGAATTCCTGGATCGGTCAGCCTTAAGCCACCGGTGGTTTCCGCGTCCCACCCACTGGCCTGTCGGTTGGGAGGGAGGCGTCCGTTTCTGGTTATAATCTCGCCCGATGCTTGAGCCGCTTGCCAAGCTCGAAAGTCAGCTCGAGAAGCTCTTCGAAGGCTCGCTGGCCAGGTTGTTGCGGGAGGAACTGTCTACCGCCACCCTGGCCAGCCAGCTTGCTCGGACCATGGTGGACGGCGTTCGGAGGGACGAAGCCGGCAACGCCTACGCCCCCAACGAGTTCGCCCTAACCCTGAACCCCGAGGATGTCGCGAAGGTCATCGAGCAGGCACCCGGTATCCAGGCTACCCTCTCGACCGGACTCTCCGAAGTGGCTAGGCAGTGCGGCTACTTGATGGCCCAGGAACCGAATATCACGATGGCCTCGGATCCGACCTTGAATCGGAAGGAGCTGCGGGTCATCTCCTGGCACAGCACCGACCCGCTCGAATTTACCAAAGCCATGGTGCGGGAGCCATCGGCCACAGGCAACAAGCTCCCCAAAGGAGCCTTCCTGATCCTGGACGATGGGAGCCATTTCGCCCTCGACCGGCCGGTCATCAACGTCGGGCGCCGGATTGACAATCAGATCATCCTGGAAAACGAGCATGTTTCCCGCACCCACGCCCAACTCCGGATCCGGGACGCCCGCTACGTCTTGTTCGACCTGGGCTCGACCAGCGGTACCAAGGTCAACGGTCGCAAGGTGAAGCAACACATTCTGCGGGCTGGAGACGTGATTACTATCGCTGGACTTCGGATGGTTTACGGGGAAGATCCGGGGGGCCCTCCAGACACGGCCACCGCCTATACCCCGCCTTTTCCACCCCGGCCGGCAGGGGATCAGCGAACCGTCACCGGCGAATGGGATAGCGAAGAGGGTGAATGAACCCCGAGCTCGCCCTGCTGGCCCTGCGCCTCGGGCTGGCCCTGGTCCTGTATACCTTCTTCGGCGCAGTCCTGCTCTTCCTCTGGCGTGATCTGCGCGCCAGCGCCCGGGCCTCGGAGATCGCCCCGGCTGCCCACCTTGAACTCCGTAGCAACACTGCGACAAGCCGCGCGTTTTCACTATCCAATCTAAACCTGGTCGGCCGAGCGAGCGGTAACACGATTCTGATCGACGACGTCACCGTATCCTCCCACCACGCCCGCCTGTCTTACCAGGGCGGTCAATGGTGGCTGGAGGATCTCGGTTCGAAGAACGGGACCGGCGTCAACGAGCTGGATCTCGAGGACCCCATCGTGGTGACCTTCGGTGACAAGATTCGATTCGGCAATGTGATGACTGAGTTGAAAAGTGGGCCGGCCCCCCATAAGGACGAAGGGGGTTGATCGGCGGGATGACTGACGCGCGGATCGGAGTCATCGGAGGTTCCGGCCTGTATCAGATGGCTGGTCTGGAGGTTGAGGAGACCCGAACCCTCAGTACCCCATTCGGGGATCCCAGCGCGCCGATCGTCCTTGGTCGTTTCAACGGCAAGCCGATCGCTTTCCTCGCCAGGCACGGCCGTCATCATCAGATATCGCCGAGCGAGGTGAATTACCGGGCCAACATATTTGCCCTGAAGCTGCTCGGAGTCGAGCGGGTGATCTCGGTCAGCGCGTGTGGATCGTTACGCGAGGATTACGCCCCCGGCCACGTGGTGGTGCCCGACCAGTTGCTGGACTTCACCCGCTTGCGTCCACGGACCTTTTTCGAAGGAGGGATCGTGGCGCATGTCAGCGTCGCCGATCCGTTCTGCCCGGTTGTCTCCCAAGCCCTGGTGGAGAGCGTCTCGGCCGCGGGTGGGACTGTGCACCCGCGGGGCTCGCTCATCACGATCGAAGGGCCTCGTTTCTCCACCCGGGCCGAGTCGAACACTTTTCGCGGCTGGGGGGTCGCGATCATCGGTATGACCAGCTCGCCGGAAGCATTTCTGGCGCGCGAGGCCGAGATGTGTTACGCGGTGCTCGCCCATGTCACCGACTACGATGTCTGGCATCGAACAGAGGCGCCGGTGACCGTCGAGAAAGTCATTCGCACGTTGCAAGCCAACGCCCGGCTCGCTGAGCAGGCCTTGGCAGACGCGGTTGTTCGTTTGCCGGCCGGGCGCGATTGCATCTGCAAGGACGCCCTAAAAGACGCTCTGATTACTGTACCCGATTCGATCCCCGCTCAAATCCTCGAGAAGCTGAAACCCCTTGTACAGCGCTATTACGGCTGAGGGCCCGTCCGAAGCTCAGCGGCGGGAGCTGCGCTTGCTGTTGGTCGCCTTCACATTCCTGGTCCTCGCCGCTCTGGTGATGGCGATCCCTCGGGCGGCCTCCGGAGGTATTGCGTCGCTCCAGGTCGGGCACCTCGTGTTCCTGCCGATCTGGGCCGGCTGCGCCTGGATGATTCGAAGATTCGCCGACCGCGGCAACTCGAGGCGAGATCCGCTGCTGCTGCCGATCGTACTGCTGCTGGCGGGCTGGGGTGTCCTGATCGTCTGGCGAATCGCACCCGAGCTGGGTGCCCGCCAGATCGGTTGGTTTCTGGTCGGGAGCGTGGCGCTGATCGAATTGATGCGCAGCCCTCCCGGCCTCGGCTGGCTTCGGCGTTACCGGTATGTTTGGCTGTCTGCCGGGATCGCGGTCACCGCCCTCACCCTGGTCCTGGGGACCAACCCTGCCGGTGGGGAGCAACGCCTGTGGCTCGGCTGCTGCGGCCTCTATTTTCAACCGTCGGAGCCGCTGCGTCTGCTCCTGATCGCCTTCGCAGCCTCCTACCTTGCAGACCGCCGGTTGGCGAACCCCCGGGCAGCCTGGGCGAGTGACTTCCTGCCTCTGTTGGCGGCAGGCGGGCTCGCCGGATTGCTGCTCCTGGCCCAAAGAGACCTTGGGGCGGGGCTGCTGCTTCTTGCGCTGCTTGCCGGGCAGATCTACGTTGCTTACGGACACGCGGCGATCCTGTACGGCGCGCTGAGCCTGTTGGGCACCGGAGCAGTAATCGGGATCCTGAAGCTGGAAGTGGTTAAAACTCGATTCGAGGCCTGGATCAACCCCTGGCTTGACCCAACTGGGGCTGGATACCAGATCGTTCAATCGCTGATTGCGGTCGCCAGCGGTGGTTTGCTGGGTAGCGGCCCGGGGCGCGGCACCCCCACCGCCGTGCCGGTAGTTCAATCGGACTTCGTATTCGCCGCCGTTGCCGAGGAATGGGGCCTGGTCGGGGCGCTGGCAATGCTCGCCCTCTTCGCCGTGCTTGTGGGCCGCGGTCTGCGAGTTGCGGCAGGGGCACGCGACCCGTTCGCGGTCCTGCTGGCCGTCGGGGTATCGCTTGCGCTTGGGCTGCAGACCTTATTGATCCTGGGCGGCACGCTGCGGCTGCTTCCGATCACGGGAGTAACCCTACCCTTCGTATCCTACGGAGGCTCGTCATTGGTCACCAGCTCCATCGCAGCGGGGTTCTTGGTCTTGCTCTCGAGCGAACGTCACCCCGGCCTGGGTCCCTTTGGGCGGCCTATTCTGCACGCCCAGGCCTTCCTTTCGGCCGGCTGGATCGCCCTCGCGCTGGCGTTGGGCTGGTGGGGGATCGTGCGCGGCGAGGCGCTCACCGCGCGCACGGATAACCCGCGCCGGGCGCTCGCCAGCCGCCATTCGCTGCGCGGCTCCATCTTCGATTGGGAAGGGGTCGAGCTGGCCGCCTCCATCGGCACGATCGGGTCGTTTGCGCGGGTCTACTACGAACCAGCGAGTGCTCCGGTCACTGGTTACGATTCCAGCCTCTACGGGCAGGCAGGAATCGAGACCAGTATGGACAGTTACCTTCGAGGTGAGAGTGGCCCGAACCCGCTCTCGATCCGCTGGAGCGGACTGGTTTACGGCACACCCCCGCCCGGCTACCATCTCAGGCTTACCTTGAATTCAGATCTTCAACGCTTCGCGGCCGAGGGCCTGGCCGGCAGGACGGGTGCGGTCGTCGCGTTGGACGCACGCTCTGGGTCCATCCTGGCAATGGCCTCATCGCCGAGCTTCACCCCGAGCACACTGGACCAAGACTGGCCGGAGTTGGTGGTCCGAACGGATGGACCCTTGCTCAATCGTGCGACCCAGGGTCGATATCAACCTGGGATGACTCTGGCGCCGCTCCTGTTCGCCTGGGGCATTTCGAATGGACTGATCGAGGCAGAAGATCGCGCCCCGGAGTTTGAAAGCCTGGTGACTGTCTCCGACCGGGAACTGGGATGCGAACGCCCAAACGGTCCGCAGGGCGAGCCGACCTGGGCGACAGCCCTGACCCTGGCCTGCCCCGGGCCATTCGCCGCGCTCGGAGAGGCGGTGGGGTCCGGAGAGCTGCTCCGGGCCTTGGAGGCCTTCGGTCTGCTCGACCCGCCCCAAATCCGGTTGGAGGTCGCCCCCGCGGCAGGGACGGGCTTGACCGGGGACCCCGCATTGGCCGCAATCGGGCAGGCCGACCTGACCGTGACTCCACTTCAACTAGCCCGGGCTTTTTCGGTCCTAACCGGAGCCGGGGTGCGACCCGCCCTCAACCTGGTGGCGGCCGTTGGACCGACGCCTGGGGATTGGCAGCCCCTTCCTCCGCTCGACGCCGCACAGCCGGTGTTGCCGCCAAGTGAGGCCCAGCGGACCCTCGATAGCCTGACCGATCATGGTGCTGGACTGAAGGGATATGAAGTGCGGGCCGCGAGCGGATCCGGGTCGCTCTCCTGGTTCATTGGATTCGGGGCCGGAGACGAACTGACGGTTGTGCTGCTGGAAGGTGCAAGCCCAAGCGTGGCTCGGGAGCTCGGACTGGGTGTACTGCGGTTGGCCGCGGACCTTGACCTCACCTCCCGCGAAGGCTAAAATCTTATGGGAAGAGATAAATGGTCCGAATCAGACTTCGTCGGGTAGGCAGTCGCAACCAGGTCAGCTGGCGAATCGTCGCGGCCGATCGAGAAAGTCCGCGGGACGGAAGGTTCCTGGAGATTCTGGGTTCCTATAACCCGCGTACGAAACCCGCCACAGTGTTGGTCGATGAAGCGCGGCTCTTTCACTGGATGACCCGCGGAGCCCAGCCCTCTGACTCGCTGCTGAAGACCCTGAAGCCAATCGGCACCTGGGATCGATGGGAGCGGTTCAAGCAGGGCGAGGATGTGGAAAAGCTAGTCCAGGAGGCCCAAGCGAGCTTGGCAACCATTGACCCGCGCACCCGGCGGGACGATTTGGTCGGACAACGTTCGACTAAGAAGCAGCGCCCGAAGGTTGAAAGTAGGCGGCCCAAGGCAGCTCCCAGTGCAGAGCCGGTCGGTGAAAAGCCCAGTTCAGTGGTGGCTGAGAGTTCGCAAGCGAGCGGGGAAGCCTCCACCGAATAGGGCCGGGATCCGTGAAAGAACTCGTTGAATTCATCGCAAAGTCGCTGGTAGATGACCCCACTCAGGTCCGGGTGACAGTGGCCGAGGGACCCCGCGAGATTCGGATCGAGCTGCGGGTCGCCGAAGGCGACCAGGGACGTGTAATTGGCCGGAATGGACGGATCGCCAACTCTATGCGGTCCTTGTTGAGGGTAATAGCGTCCCGCAAGGGAGTTCGAAGCTCGCTGGATATTGTCTGATTCCCGCCAGGTCGCTCCGCACAATCTGAGCGCCCCTCAGCAGCAAGCTGTCGGGCGCGTTTTACGTCCGCATGGCGTCCGAGGCGAGCTGGTGGTAGATGCCTACTCGGCTGGCCTGCAGGCAGTGGAGCCGGACAGCGAAGTCTTCCTCGGCGATCCGGGGTCAAGCCATTCCGTGATATCGATTCGGCCTCATCAGGGGAGATTTCTCTTGAGGCTGGCGGACTGCTTGGATCGCAATCAGGCTGAGCAATTTCGAGGCCAGGAGGTTCGTATCCTTAAAGACCGGACCGACCCGCTCCCCACCGGTGTCTATTACCACTCGCAAATCCTCGGCCTGCAGGTCGTGGAGGTTGGGGGCCGCGATTTGGGTGAAGTCAGCGAAATCCTCGAGACCGGCGGCAACGATGTGTACGTCGTGCGACCGGCCAACGGTGCGGAACTGCTGCTGCCCGCCATTTCTTCCGTGATCCTGGAAATTGATCTCGAGGCGAAACGAATTCGGGTAGCGATCCCGCCGGGGTTGGAGGAGGGGAAGTGAGGGTCGCCGGGCTGGTTGCTTGCTCGGCCCATGCCCCCATGGTAGACTGTCCCGCGTTCCGGCCGGGTGAACGATGATGGAAAAGACCCGGACCGACCACATGGTCGACCGGCTGAGGGATCTACAGGGCAGGACGCCAGACATCGAAGCCTCCGCGATCGTCAGTGTGGATGGCTTGATCATGGCGTCCTCGCTGCCCGGTGGCGTCGAAGAGGATCGAGTGTCGGCGATGTCGGCGGCGATGATCAGCCTCGGTGAGCGGATCGCGACCGAACTGGGCCGCGGTATGCTGGACGAGGTCTATATCCACGGCGAAGGCGGTTATGTGTTGTTGATGTCCTCCGGCGAGGAGGCAGTGCTGACCGTCCTGGCCAGGAAGAAGGCGAAGCTGGGATTGGTCCTGCTGGAAATGCGGCGGGCGGTCGGCGATTTGGAGCGCTTGGTCGGATGAGGGTTGGAGTGTCGCAATCCGTTTAGTTTCTGACGGTGGGGAGTGTCTCCGGGGGGTGACACTCCCCACCGCCCTTTATGGGGGAGGATGCCGTGACCAAATACATCTTTCTGACAGGCGGAGTCGTGAGCTCGGTTGGTAAGGGAGTTACCACGGCTGCCCTCGGCAAGCTGATGAAGGAACGCGGCTTTGAGGTCTCGATCCAGAAACTGGACCCGTATATCAACGTCGATCCGGGGACCATGAGCCCGTACCAACACGGGGAAGTGTACGTCTTGGACGACGGCTCGGAGACCGATCTGGATCTCGGACATTACGAGCGATTCACCGAGGTCAGACTCAGCCGGGAGTGCAACCTGACGAGTGGGCAAATCTATTCCAATGTGATAGCTCAGGAGCGGCGGGGAGACTTCCTGGGTGGGACGATTCAGACCATTCCCCATATCACCAACGAGATCAAGGCCCGCATCCGGGAAGTCGGTAAGGTAACCGGAGCGGAGCTGGTGCTGGTCGAAGTCGGCGGGACGGTCGGCGACATCGAATCACTGCCTTTCCTGGAGGCCCTGCGGCAGATGCGATCAGAAATCGGGCGCGAGAACTCGCTCTTTGTCCATGTCACCTGGCTGCCTTACATTGGGGCCACCGGCGAGCTCAAGACCAAACCGACTCAGCACTCGGTCCGGGAACTGCGCTCGATCGGCATCTCGCCGGATGTGATCGTGGCCCGGTCGGATTACCCGGTGGGAGAAAGTGTGCGAGAAAAGATTGCCCTGTTCTGCGACGTGGAACCAAAGGCAGTCATCCCGATCATTACGACCGATATCTTGTACGAAGTTCCGCTCCGGCTCGAGGCCCAGGGGCTGGGGGATTACATTACCCACCGGTTGGGACTGAGCGAGTCCAGACATCCCGATTGGTCGGCGTGGGAGCGACTGGTGGCCCAAGAGCGCACTGACCGCCCCCGGGTGTCCGTGGCGCTAGTTGGGAAGTATGTGGAGCTGCGGGATGCATACATGAGCGTGCGAGAGGCGGTGCGGCATGCTTCGCTGGCCGTCGGGGTCGAGACCGAATTGCTGTGGCTGCATTCGGCGGAGCTTGAGAGAGGCAAGGGCTGGGAGGAGCTCAAAAGTGCGCAAGGCATCATCGTGCCGGGCGGATTCGACCACCGTGGGATAGAAGGCAAAATCTCGGCGGCCCGCTACGCCCGCCAGAGTCTAGTTCCGTATTTGGGGCTCTGCCTCGGCATGCAGGCGATGGTGATCGAATTCGGGAGGCACGTCCTCGGATCGGAGGACACCAATTCGACCGAATTCGACCCGCACACTCCCCATCCGGTGATTGACCTGCTCCCCGAGCAGCGCGGAATAGGGGACAAGGGCGGCACGATGCGGTTGGGACTGTATCCGTGCGACCTGGTGCCGGGGACCGCCGCCCAGCGGGCCTATGGGGTGCCCGCGATCGAGGAGCGTCATCGCCACCGGTTCGAATTCAACAACACCTATCGGGAGATTCTCGCCGAGCATGGAATGGTCTATTCCGGGATGTCGCCAGATGGGAAGTTGGTTGAAATCGCCGAACTGGCCGACCATCCTTTCATGCTGGGCAGCCAATTCCATCCCGAATTCCTCTCGCGCCCGAACCGCCCCCATCCACTCTTCCGGGCGTTTATCGAGGCCGTCGCGGAGCGGGCTGGGGTCAAGACCCGAACGGCCGGCGAACCGGCATTCCCTTCCGAGGTACGGGTGGAAACGTAGCCCTGCAAAGAAGGCAGAGGGTCGGTCAAACGGAATCGCGCCCGAAAGGGCGCGATTTGATTTCAACTCTTTCGAGGGCTCGGATTGCTAGGCCTGCTCAGCAAGCTCCTCTTGCGGGAGCTGGCGCTGCCGCTCGGCGCTGACTTTGGCGATTCCGTTGCGGGCTTGATTGAGCAGCCGGATCAGCTCGTCCTCCAAGGTGGAAAGCGCCTCGACGACGTATTCATCGGCGTCGCTCCGGACGGTCTCGACGTCCGCCCGGGCTTGATCCAGGATCTGCTCGGCCCGTTCGTGGGCGGCCCGGACGATCGCGTCCTTGGCGAGTGAATCCTCCCCCTGGCGCTTCGCCAGGGTCAGGGTGCGGTTTGCTTCTTCCTGAGCCTGGGCCATCACCCGATCGCGCTGGGCCAGGATCTGCTGGGCCTTTTTTACTTCGTCGGGAATCGAGATGCGCATCTGGTCGATAATCTCGAGCACCCGATCCTCGTCGACGAGAACGCTGCGGGTCAGGGGAATGGGTCGGCTCTGATTGAAGAGCTCTTCCAAACGGTCCACCAGATGCAGGATATCCATTCCGGGTCCTCCGGCTAGCCCGTAGTCACAAGGGCCGAAGAGTACACCGAACTGGAATTCTGGTCAACCGGGGTCAATCGCGCCAGGAGGTCGGCGACAGGGCGTCGTCCCCCAGCTCCTTAAAGCGCCGCTGAAGGGCGGCCACGACGTGGGGGGGCACCATGCTGCTGACGTCGCCGCCCAGCGATGCGATTTCACGCACGGTCGTGCCAGTCAAGAAGCTGTGCTCCTCCTGAGTGATGAAGAGCACTACCTCCACATCCGGAGCGAGCCGATGGTTCGCCAATGCCATTCGGAATTCGTGCTCGAAGTCGGAGAAGACCCGAAGTCCGCGCACGATGACCTGCGCCTCGATTTCCTGGGCATAGTTGACAATCAGTCCGCCGAACAACGCAACTCGGACCCCCTCAACCCCGGCAAAGCTCTGCTCGACCAGCTCCAGCCGCTCCTGGGGGGAGAACAACAGGCTCTTGAGCGGGCGGCTATAGACTGCCACGACCAATTCGTCAAAGACTCGGGCCGCCCGGGAGGCGATGTCGATGTGCCCGTGGTGAATCGGATCGAAGGTTCCAGGAAATACGGCTCGGACCATTAGCTGACTTCTCCCTTTCCGTTCGCCCAGAATCGATCCACGGCCAGCGCGAGGGCCTGGTGTTCCGGCGACTCGAGCTGCGGATCGCGGGCGAAGAGGCTCGCGGCGTGATTGCGAGCCTTCTCGATGAGGCGGATATCGGTCAACCCGGCAACCCGCAGTTCGAACCCGGACTGCCGGGTGCCGAACAGGTCACCGGCCCCGCGCTGCTCGAGGTCCAACTCGGCCAGCTTGAAGCCGTCTCCGGTCTGCTCCATGGCCTGCAGCCGGGCATTCTCGGTGTCGGACTCGGTCTCCGGGATCAGCAGACAGAAGGAAGGATGCGCGCCGCGACCGACCCGACCGCGGAATTGGTGGAGCTGGGCCAGTCCAAAGCGGTTGGCACCCTCGATCAGGATCGCGGTGGCGTTAGGGACGTCGATCCCAACTTCGATTACCGAGGTCGAGACCAGCGCCGCCAGCTCGCCTGACCGAAAGGCCGCCATCACCTGCTCTTTCTCCTCCTGCCCCAGCCGTCCGTGGAGCAATCCAAGCCGATACTCCGGGAAGACCGACTGCTGAAGCTTCTCGTGTTCGTCCACGGCTGCCTTGGCCTGGATGTGTTCCGAGCCTTCGACCAGCGGATAGATGATGTAGGCCTGCCGACCCTGTTCAAGCTGGCCGCGGATGAAGCTATGGGCCCGAGACCGCTCGATGGGGCGCAGCACCCGAGTCTCGATGGGAAGGCGATTGGGGGGAAACTCGTCGATCAGGGTCAGATCCAGATCCCCGTAGAGGGTCAGGGCCAACGAGCGTGGGATCGGAGTAGCGGTCATCACCATCAGGTGCGGAGCCGCGCCCTTGCTGCGCAGGGCAGCCCGCTGCGATACGCCGAAGCGGTGCTGTTCGTCGATCACCGCCAACCCGAGTTTGGAGAAGTCGACCGGGTCTTCCAGCAGTGCGTGAGTCCCAACGAGCACCAAGACCTCGCCGCTCTTGAGTTCTTTGCGGATTCGAGCCTTGTCGGGTTCAGGCGTCGAT
Source organism: uncultured Anaerolineaceae bacterium (assembly GCA_964590515.1). GTDB lineage: Bacteria > Chloroflexota > Anaerolineae > Anaerolineales > E44-bin32 > JADFRG01. The sequence continues at coordinate 15,823 of CAZPZD010000005.1, forward strand.
CCGAGTAGCAATCGAATTCGATCGGCGGGAATGCCTGCCGCGGCAGGCAACAGCTCACGCAGGGTGGTGTAATGCTGCTCGGCGAGAATGCTGGTCGGAGTCATCAAGGCAGACTGGGCACCATGGGCTCCCGCGATGCCGATCGCGGCCGCCGCGATCACGGTCTTCCCCGAGCCCACGTCGCCTTGCAGCAGCCGATTCATCGGATGCGGCTGGGCCAGATCTTGAATGATCTGCTGCAGGGCCCTATCCTGGGCGGCCGTCAATTGAAACGGCAGGTTGGACAAGAATCGAGGCAGCCACTCTGGACCAACCTCGAGCGGCTCGGTCTCCAACTTGGCCCACCCTTGTTTTTGGCGCAGTACGCCTAGCTGAAGGCAGAGCAGCTCGTCAAAGGCCAATCGATGCTGAGCCCGTTTGAGCTGCTCCCAGGAATCGGGGAAGTGAATCTGGCGCAAGGCGGTCCCCAGCGGCTGGAGGTTGGCTTCGGCCAAGATGAGCCCTGGGATCGGATCCGGGACCCGGTCGGCGAGCTGAGTCACGACCGAGTTGATGACCCGGCGGAGCCATTTGGCCGTGATGCCGGCCGTTAATGGGTAAACGGGGACAATCCGGTTAGTGTGCACCTGCTCCGCCTCGAGCGGCTCCCATTCCGGCCCGTTCATCGTCAGTTTTCCCAAATACTGCTCGATCCGTCCGGAGAGTACGACCGCCTCGCCCGGGTTCAGCCGCTTGGCCATCCAGGCCTGATTGAACCAGGTCACCCCAATCGAACCTGTCCCGTCGCCGATCCTGGCTTCTACTAACTTCAGCTTGCCGCCTCGCACGGTGCGGACCGAGATTCGTTCCACCGTTCCGATGATCGTGACTTCCTCACCGTACCAAAGCCTATTGATGGTCTTGAGTTGGGAGTAGTCGTCGTAACGCCTGGGCAAGTGCCAGAACAAATCCTCCAGGGTCTCCAGCTCGAGCTTCTGCAAAGTCTTGCCGGACTTTGGCCCAATCCCCGGGACACTCGTGAGCGGAGTGTCCAACGAGGCCGGTTCTGTCGAGCCGGATTCCTCTGGGTTGGCTTCCGGCTGGATGGGTTCGTCTCCCTCCAGCTCTTCGGGGTCGAGCTCTGCTTCGCTAGTTGGATTCACAGGACTATCCAGGCTCGCCTTCGTTCTCCAAGACGACCGCTCCCAAGCCATTCAGCCCGAGATAGGTCGCCGCCGCCGGGCCATAATCGAGGAAGGCGATCGTGTTGTCAGGATACATGGCCTGCAGTCGTTCTGCAACCAACCGTGTCTCATCGTCGGGCTCAGGTCTGCTGTGCAGAAGCACCAGGTGCTCGATGGAAGAAAACTCGGTGACAAACTCGACGAGTTTCTCCTGGGCCCGGGGGCGGTTGCGGACTTTCTCCATCGTGATCAATCGACCGTGCTCGACGGTCAGGAACGGAAGGATGCCAAGCATGTTGCCAAGAATTGCCTGGGACTTGCTCACCAACCCATTTCGTTCCAGATAGATCAGGTCGTCCGTAAAGAATACGACGTACAGCCGGGGGATCAAGCCCCGAACCAGCCGCACGACGTCTTCCAGGTTCAAGCCTCGCTCCACGGCTTTCAAGCCCGCGTTCACGAGGATTCCTAACCCGGCGGAGAGGCTGGTCGAATCGACGACCTGAATGTCGCTGCGACCGCGGAATGACTCGCTGGCCTTCAGCGCGTTGCGGTAGGACCCGCTAATGCCGGCCGAAGTATGAATGGACAGAATTTGATCAGTCCGCTGCTGAAGCTCGGAGTAAATCCGCTCGAGCTGTTTGACGCTTGGGGGATCGCAGACCGCCTCGCCCGGATTGGCCGTGAACGCCGAGCGATGGGCCTCGAGGCCAAGGTTTGGCCACTCTTCGACCGATTGGTCGGGAAAGCGGACCGTCACCGGCGCAAAATGAACCTGCGGATGCCCGACCGGCGAGGGATCGAGGAACCGAACCGAGCTGTCGGTGAGAATATGGATCGCGCTCACAATCACTCCACAGACACGATCAGGTCGTAGTGGGGCTGCCCGCCGTGAACCAGTTGGAGTTCCTGGGCCGAGTAGGTTTCGCGAACGAGATCGGCAATCGTGGAGGCTTCGGAGTGCGAAAGCCCGGCGCCGTAATAGAGGGTAATGAGTTCGGCCCCTTCCGCCCCGGCCTGCCTGAGCAAGCTCAGGGTTGCTTCCGACAGGTCGTCGCATGCGCAAACCAACTTGTCGTCGAGCAGCGCGATTACTTGACCCTCGTTCACCTGAATCTGATCCATCACGGCCGCCCGGCTGGCCCGGGTGAGCTCGCCGGTCTTCACCTCCTGCAGCGCGGCTGCCATCGCTTCAGCGGTCTCGGCCAGGCCGCCGTCGGGTTGGTGACTCAACAGGGCTGCGATTCCTTGCGGCATCGAACGGGTCGGGACGACTCTGACTTGTTTGGCGCTCAGCTCGGCGGCTTGCTTGGCCGCCAGAATGATATTCTTGTTGTTTGGCAGCACAATGACCTTATCGGTCGGCAGGGCCTCTACTGCCGCCAGGATCTGTTCGGTACTTGGGTTCATTGTCTGGCCGCCTTGGATGAGCGCCGCGACTCCGAAATCGGCCATCACCCGGGCCATGCCTGCACCGGAAACCACAGCCACCACAGCAAGCTGACCGTGCTCAATGGGCGTCAACTTCAGTGCAGTGTCCATCTGATCCATCAAGTTTTCAATATGGACGTTGACTACGGTTCCCTTCTGTTTGCAGAACTCGATGGGCCGATACTCGGTCTGGTCCAGGACGTGGATATGCATGCGGACGATGCCGTCACCTTCTCCCAATTGAATCGAAGTGCCGAGCTGAGCAAGTTCCTCGGCAAAGGACTGGAGATCGAGCCTTCCGGCCGGACGAAAGTCCACCACCACCTCCCAGTCCTGGCCCGGCTCGATGCTATCGGTGACCCCGCCGATTCGTTGGAAATCGATCACTCCAATCGTCATCAGCGGAACGTCCAGCGCCTTCCCCAGAGCTGCCCGGAGCATTCCCTCTAAGATAATGAAGAGCCCTTTGCCACCGGCATCCACGACCCCAGCCTGCTTCAATAGGGGAAGCAAATTGGGGGTATTCTCGACCGACTCGTCGGCGGCCTGTACGGCTGCTTCGAGGATGTCGAGATTCGAGGTTACTCCATTCTTCAGAGCTTGCTGGGCAGCGTTGGCGATGGCTGTAGAAACCGTAAGAATCGTCCCTTCCACCGGTTCTCCCACCCCCCGATAGGCTGTATCGCGTGCTTCCTGCAGTCCAGCGACAAACGCCGGAGCATCCATCTCTTCGGCGTGCTCTAGCACCCGGGCGAACCCCCGCCAGAGCTGAGAGAGGATCACGCCCGAATTTCCGCGGGCACCCATCAGCGCGCCGTGGGCCAGCGCATGCAGGGACAGCCCAATCGAGCGCTGCTCCTGCGACTCAACCTCCTTCAAGGCGGCCTGCATCGTCAGGAGCATATTCGTTCCGGTGTCGCCATCGGGGACGGGGTACACATTCAAGTTGTTGACCGACTGCTGGTTGGTGCGCAGCCAGGTCGTGCCGGCCTCGGTCAGCCGCACCAGCATTCGGCCGTCGATATGCCGGTAACGCATGGCCAGCCGCTGCCTGGCGTGGCTGCGAGGTGCTGCCCTCACTCCTCTCCGCTCACCCGCAGGTCTTGAATGTGGACGTTCACCGCGGCTACCGGGAGCCCGATGAACTGCTCAACCTGATATTGCACGGAATTGGCAACGCTGGTCGCCACAGTTGAGATCCGGGTGCCGTATTCGACGACAAGGTAAACATCGATCAGGATCTGATCCGATTCGACCGTCACCTCTACCCCGTGAGTGGCCTTCCTGGCGCTCAACCCGGCGAATAGATTCCGGGAAGCCATACCGACCACGCCGTACGATTGGCGGGCGGCCCTGGCCGCGACAGTGGCAATCGCGTGGGGCGAAACGGTGATCGAGCCGTAGGCGCGCTCCGGATTCATGGTCGAGGGCAAGCCAGCGAGTCTTCTATGGTAAGATTGCCCGGCTCTAGGCGGAAGAAATCATGGCGAAGTGTGAACGCTGCGGCACAACGACGGCCTTCGGTCACAACCGGAGCTTCTCCATGCGGGCAACCCGGCGGACCTTCCGGCCGAATCTCCAGCGCACCCGAGTCATGGAGAACGGCAAGCTTGTCCGCAGGACGTTTTGCGCAAAGTGTATCAAGCGCCTCGGGCGGGCCTGAGATTTCCGGTTTGAGATCAGATCAAGACCGCCTTCGGGCGGTCTTTTCATTCTTCTATCGGCTTCAGTTCAAGCGACTTCAGAATGGCTTGAACTCCGGCGCCGACCCCGTCGGCATGCTCGAAGATTGCGCTGGCTGAGACGAACACCTCGGCCCCGGCCCTGGCCGCCAGCGGGGCGGTCTCGGCGGTTATCCCCCCGTCGACCTCGATCCGGGCCCGGGTGAGCCCTGAGTTCTGCCATTCGCGGAACTGCTCGACCTTCCGAAGGGTCTCGGGGATGAAAGATTGACCCGCGAAACCAGGCTCGACGGTCATGACCAACACCAGATCCAGGAGCGGCAGCAGCTCGTAGACCTCAGCCGCGGGGGTTGCCGGTTTCAAGGCAACCCCGGCCCTCAGGCCCAACTCGTGAATCTGTTCCAGCGTTTGAGGCAGGCGGCCGGCGGTCTCGACGTGTACCGTCAGCGAATCGGCCCCGGCTTCGGAGAAGGCTTCCAGGTATCGATCCGGGTCGGTGATCATCAAGTGGACGTCGAGCGGGAGACCGGTTGCCCGCCGGGCCGCACGCACGACGATCGGGCCCATGCTGATGTTCGGCACGAAGTGCCCGTCCATCACGTCGATGTGGATCCAGTCCGCCCCGGCGGCTTCTACTTCCTGGATGGTTTGGCCGAGTCGGAGGAAGTCAGCGGAAATAATCGAGGGCGCAAGCAGGTATTCACCGGGCATCGGCGAGAATCATACCTGTCGGGTATGCGGTTGACAAGCAAATAGCAAGCGAGGCGGCTCGAAAGCGGCGCCGGAGGGTCGGCGTAGGCATCCAGTTGCATCCGGGCTCTGTAGGGCGATTGTAAGGCGGTCAAGTGCGGCTTGCGCCGATACTTGACCTCGGGGACCGCTGCGGAGGCCCTGGGGTTTCGCTTTGGCGACCATGATTTCGACCCGATGAAAAGGCGCCGCTCAGATCCACCGTCGGTCGACGAGCGCAGCCTCCGGCTTGAGCAGGAAGTCCAGAAGCTCAGGACGGTGCTGCGCGGAACCGCGACTCTGAATTCGGCCCTCAACTACGAGCGAGTGATGGATCTGGCGCTCGATCTGGCTACCAGTGCCCTGGCGGATCTGGATTCCTCGGCCGGGCAGCTGGTCAGCGCGCTCCTGATGTACGACGGCGACACACTTCAGCTGGTTTCTTCGCGGGGCTTCTTGCACGCCGATCAAAACGCCGTGATCCCCGGCCGGATCGGAGTCGTCGAGCAGGCCATGTCGAGCGGCCAGCTTCAGGTCACGAATGACCCTGCGGGCGACCCGGAACTGGGGAGGCTGTTGGCGCTGCGGCGCTGCAGCATTGCGGTCTGCATTCCGCTCGTCGTCGGCCTGGAAGTGTATGGGCTCATGCTGTTCGGGCATCCTCGGGTGGAAGAACTGAATGAAGAGGGGATCGAGCTGGTAGAGGCGATCGCCCAACAAGCCGTCGTGGCGCTGCAGAACTCCCGCTTGTATGGGCAGCTCGAGCAGGAGAAGGAGCGGATGGCGGAGATCCAGGAGGAAGCTCGCCACAAACTGGCCCGCGACCTGCACGACGGCCCGGCCCAATCGATCGGGGCGATCGCGATGCGGGTGAATTTCGCCCGCCGCTTGATAGCGCGGGATCCCAAGTCCGCCTCCGACGAACTCTTCAAGATTGAGGAACTGGCCCGCCGGACCTCGAAAGAGATTCGGCAGATGCTCTTCACCCTGCGGCCGCTCATCCTCGAATCGGAGGGATTGCTCGCGGCGCTGAAGGACTTATCCCGCAAGTTCGAAGAGATGCATCACCAGAAGGTCAATATCGACGTCGATCCCCAGATTGAGGCTGCCATGGAGGTCGGGAAGCAAGGGGTGGTGTTCTTCTTGGTGGAAGAGGCGGTCAACAATGCCCGCAAGCACGCCAAGGCCGAGCAGATCTGGGTCCG
>CAZPZD010000005.1:22132-76109 GCA_964590515.1 uncultured Anaerolineaceae bacterium
GACCCCGGTCAATACCAGGATGGTCCTGAGCCCGGCCCGGCTGCCTCCCAGGATATCGGTATCCAATCGGTCCCCCAGGGAAGCGGTTAGCTCGGGCGGTGTCCCGAGTCGGGCGAGAGCCTGCTTGAATAGATGCGGCTCCGGTTTGCCGAACACCATCGGTTGCCTGCCGGTGGTCGCGATCAGCGCGGCCAGAGTCGCCCCGTTCCCGGGGGCCTCGCCTCGTTCGGTCGGGAAAGAAACGTCTGGGTTGGTGCCGAGAAACAAGGCACCATTCTGCAGCGCGTAGGCCGCCTCGGCCAGTTTCTTCCAGGTCAGCTCCGCATCGATTCCCACCACGACCGCCCGGGCACCTTCCGCGGTTGGAAGGACCTGGAACCCGGCCGCTTCAAGGGCCTCGATCAACCCCTGCTCGCCGATGGCGAACACGCCCGATCCGGCCGGAAGCTGGGATCGCAGGTGGGCCGCCGCCCCAACCGAGCTGGTGAGCACCTGCTCGGCATGGATCGACACCCCAAAGGAGGCGAGCTTGGCCACCACTCGCTCCGCGGTCTGGCGGGCGTTGTTGGTCGCCAGGATGAATCCAAGCTTTCGGTCGCCGAGCAGGCCGAAGAATTCCTGCAAGCCGAGCAGGGGAGTCTCCCCTCGCCAGAGGACTCCGTCCATGTCGATTACCCACCCCTGCAGGTCTCGTAGCTCGATCATTCTGGTCCGTAAGCTGAACGGGGCGCTGAATTCAGCGCCCCGCATGATTGCTCGCTCTGGTAAGAGTCTAGCCCGCTCGCAAGGACTGGTTCAAGCGGCGGCCTTCAAATCGCGGTCCTCTCCGGCGTCCAACTCCTGGGAGTCGCGATTCAACAAGCGGGGTGGGTGACCGGCTGAGAACACTTGTTCATCGACGATCACTTTGCGAACCTCAGGCCGAGAGGGTATTTCGTACATCACATTGAGCAAGGCAGCCTCGATGATCGATCGCAGCCCGCGGGCACCGGTCTCTCGCTCCATGGCCTGTTCCGCAGCGATCTGCAAGGCCTCATCGGTGAAGACTAGCTCGACCTCGTCCATCTGGAAGAGGTGCTGGTATTGGCGGACCAGGGCGTTGCGTGGCTCGGTGAGGATTGCCCGCAGCGCTTCAACTCCGAGCGGATCGACGCTAGTGGTCACGGGAAGCCGCCCGACCAGCTCCGGAATCATCCCGTATCTCATCAAGTCTTCCGGCTCAATGAGGCGCAGCAGCTCGGTGTCGTCAAACTTCCTGGCCTCCCGCTCCTCGCCGGTTCCCGGGAACCCGACTCGACCCCGCCGTCCGACCCGCTCCGCCACCAGCTCTGCCATTCCGTCGAAGGTGCCCCCGCAGATAAAGAGCACATCGCTTGTGTCGACCTGGATGAATTCCTGATGGGGGTGTTTGCGGCCGCCCTGGGGCGGCACGTTCACCACCGCGCCCTCGATGATCTTAAGCAGAGCCTGCTGGACCCCTTCCCCCGAAACGTCGCGGGTGATGCTGGGGTTGTCGCCGGACTTGCGGGAGGTCTTGTCCAGCTCATCGATGTAGACGATCCCCCGCTCGGCCCTGGCGGTATCGAATTCGGCTGCCTGCAGCAGCCGCAGCAGGATGTTTTCCACATCCTCGCCAACATAGCCGGCTTCGGTGAGGGCGGTGGCGTCGGCGATGCAGAACGGAACGTCCAGGATACGGGCCAGGGTCTGGGCCAAGAGGGTCTTGCCGACCCCGGTAGGACCGACCAACAGGATGTTGCTCTTCTCCAGCTCGATCGCCGATCTGGAGTGGCTGGCAATTCGCTTGTAGTGGTTGTAAACCGCGACAGACAGCACCCGCTTGGAGTGCTCCTGGCTGATGACGTATTCGTCGAGCCGGTCGCAGATCTGCTGAGGAGAGAGAGACGGCTTCCCAACTGGAGACAGCCCCAGCGCGGAGCCCCGACCGGGGTCGCCCTGCAGCATTTCGCCGCAGAGGTCGACACATCCGTTGCAGATGTACACGCCTTCGGGGCCGGAAATCAGCCGCTGGACTTCCTGTTCGTTACGATTGCAGAACGAACAGCGTCTTGAAAGCTCGTCCATCTCTCGCATTCGAGCCTACTCTTTGACTTTCTCCTTGCCCTTGCCGTTCTCTTTGTCGGCATGCACCGCCGGGGCGAGCACGTTGTCGATCAGGCCGTAGATCTTGGCCGCCTCGGCGTCCATATAGAAATCCCGCTCGACATCTCGTTCGATAGTCTCCATCGGCTGGCCGGTGTGTTTGGACAGGATGCTATTGATTTTCTCGCGCTGGCGCAAGATTTCCTTGGCCTGAATCTCGATGTCGGTAGCCTGACCCTGGGTGCCGCCGTGCGGCTGGTGCATGTGGATCGTGGCGTTGGGCAGGGCGTAGCGCTGGCCAGGGCTGCCGGCTGCCAACAGCACCGTTCCGAACGAGGCGGTAACGCCGACCGCGGTGGTCTGGACCGGCGCGCTGAGCTGCAGCATCGTGTCGTAAATCGCCATGCCGGCGTAAATCATTCCGCCCGGGGAGTTGATGTACATGCGGATCGGGCGGTCCGGATCCTGGGCATCCAGCCAGATCAGCTGGGCGACGATCACGTTGCCGACCTGATCGGTGATCGGTGTGCCCAAAAATACGATCCGTTCCTTCAAGAGCAAGGAGTAGATGTCGTAAGCTCGCTCGCCTCGGCCGGTGGTCTCGATCACCATCGGGATCAGTGCCTGGGGGTCGTCGGTGTACATGCCTTCTCCTCTAGTCATCGGATTCTCTTCCTTTCAGGTCGGCAGGGCAATAGGAGCTATTTGCCCTTTAGGGTTGGGTCGTTTCGGCGGAGCTCACCGTCGCCGGGGGCGGATCTTCGCCTTTGGCCACGGCCACCAAAAAGGTGACTGCCTGCTCGAATAGTAACTCGTTCCGGATACGGCGCTTGGCGGAGTCGGTCGACAGCGCCCGCCGCACGCTGCCTTCCGGATCCTGCACGGTTCGTGCCATCTGCCCGATGCGGCCCTCGATCTGGGCATCCTCAACCTCGAACTTTTCCAGGTCGACCAGCTTTCCAAGCACGAGTGCCCGGCGCACTCGCCGCTCCGCCCGCTCGCGAAACTCTTCCCTCAGCTCGATCTCCGTCTTAGTTTCTGCCTTCAGGTACTGGTCTAGGCTCAAACCGCGGGCTTCCAGCTGGTGGACCAGGTCATGAATGAGGTCGTCGATCTCTTGCTCGGTCAGCAGCGGCGGGAATTGGATCTTGGCTTGCTCCACCAGCTTGCCGATGACCTCGTCGGCGTGCTCCGCCTCGGCCTCTTTGGCCGCACTTTCGGTCAGACTCTTCCGTACCTTGATTCGCAGGTCGAGCAGATCCACATAGTCGCCCAAGCTGCGCGCCAGTTCATCGGTCCAGACCGGCACGGTCCTGGATTTCACCTCGCGGACCCGGAAGTGAAACGTGGCTCCCCGCCCTTGCAGCTCTTTGCTCGGATAGTCCTCGGCAAAGCTGTGCTGAGCGCTGACTTCGTCGCCCGCCGCCCGGCCGACCAGGTGTCCGGCGACACCGGCAAAAGGCCAATCGGTCTCGTTTTCGACTAGCAAAGACAGGCCCTCCTGCTTCACGACCTCGGCCTGCTCGCCTTCGGCCGGTTGGTCGAGCCGGCCCTCGATGTCGACGAGCGCCACATCGGCGAGCTGGATCGGCCGGCTGGCGGGTTCGATGATGGCCTGCCTTTGGCGCAGGTCTTCCATAACCCGGTCAACTGCCTCATCTTTGACCTCGGCTGGCATGAAAGGCAGTCGCAGTTTGCGATAATTCCCCAGCTCGACTTCGGGTGCCAGCGGGACGACGTACCTCAGGACCAGCGGCTCTCGGCTGACCACCTCGTTGAGCGTGCCGGGCGCGAAAGGGTCGAGCTGGCTGTCTTCGATCGCCTGCCGGTAGACATCCTGCCCCAGCGTATCGATGGCTTCATCAAAAATGGCTTCTTCCCCAAATCGGCCGACCACGACTTCGAACGGGACCTTGCCCGGCCGGAAGCCGGGAATCCGATCCCGCTGGCTGAGCCGCCGGGCGGCCGACCGCATGGCGGCGTTGTAGCGCTCGGGCGGGACTTCTACCGTGAGCTGGACCTGGCGATCGTCCAGGGCCTGAGAGTCAACCTTAATAGGCAGGGTCATCTTCTGGTGGGGAAGGAGGGACTTGAACCCTCACGCCTCGCGGCACGTGATCCTAAGTCACGCCTGTCTGCCAATTCCAGCACTTCCCCGTCCGGGCGATTATATCCGTTGCCCTCCCACGGCGTAAAGAAAGGGGCGCGTTAGAACTGCATATGAACCTTCCGCGGGGGCCTCAATTAGGGCAGCTACAGCTGAGCATTTGCAGAGAAGGAGTACCGCCGCGGATCTGCCGTCACGACCTGGCTCCTCGAGCCTTTCCTTCTGCACCGACGCCGGCCATTAGCAGCCCCAACTGCTCCGGAGTGGCCGACTCCCGCTTGACCTCCCCCATGATCTGACCCTCATAGATCACCACGATTCGGTCGGAGAGTGCCAGAATCTCGTCCAGGTCCTCCGAAATCAGCAGCGTGGCGGTGCCCGCGTTGCGCTGCTCGAGCAGGCGCAAGTGCACGTATTCGGCGGCCCCGACGTCGAGGCCGCGCGCCGGCTGGGCGGCGATGAGCACTTCGGGACGGCGCGAAAGTTCCCGGGCCAGAATCACCTTCTGCACGTTGCCGCCGGAGAGGTTCTTCATCGGGGTGTCGAGCGAAGGGGTCTTTACGTTGAAACGATCGACAAGCTCTGCGGAGATGCGCTCGATCGCCCGGAAGGAGAGGAAGCCGGCCCGGGCATAGGGTTGTTTGCCATGTTCACGCAGAATCAGGTTCTCAGAGACGCTGAATTCTCGGATCATCCCGTCCCGGTTTCGTTCCTCCGGTATATAGGCCAGTCCCCGTGCCATGATTCGATCTGGGGTTGCGCCGGTGAGGTCTTCACCGCCGAGCAGAACCTGGCCTGCCGTCGCCGGCCGCAGGCCAGTAATCACCTCGGCCAACTCCCGCTGGCCGTTGCCCGACACTCCGGCCATGCCTAGGATTTCACCAGCCCTGACCTGTAGGTTTACCTGTCGCAGAGCCTGCGTCCCTCGATCGCTCAGCGCGGAGATCCCCCGCAGCTCAAGCCGCACTGGTCCGGGAGCGCGTTTGGCGCGCTCGCCGGCGACGGCCAGCTCGCGCCCCACCATCATGCGGGCCAACTCGGCCTTGGTGGTTTCAGCGGTCAGCTTCGAGCCGACCACCCGGCCGTCCCGCAACACGGTGATTCGATTGCTGATGTCGAGGACCTCGTGCAGCTTGTGAGAGATGAAGATCAGGGCATGGCCATCGCGGGCCATCCTCCGCAAAGTGATGAAGAGCTCGTCGACCTCCTGGGGTGTAAGCACGGCCGTCGGCTCATCCAGGATCAGCAAGGCCGCGCCACGGTACAGGGCCTTCACGATCTCGACCCGTTGCTGTTCGCCGACCGCCAGCTGCCAGACGGGCACTTCCGGATCGACCTGCAGGCCGTAGACTTCCGCCAGCTCCAGGATACGGCGCGAGACCTTGCCGAGATCGGTTAACGGCCCCCGGGTGGAGGGCAGCCCGAGCGCCACATTTTCGGCCACGGTCAGCGACGGCACGAGCATGAAGTGCTGGTGGATCATGCCGATGCCGAGCCGGATCGAATCCGAAGGCCGGCGGATCTCCACCGGCTGGCCGTTAAGGCTGATCTGACCGCTGCTGGGCTGGTATAGGCCGTACAGGATACGCATCAGGGTGCTCTTGCCTGCGCCGTTTTCCCCCAGCAGCGCATGCACCTCGCCTGAGCGCACGTCGAAGGTCACGTGGTCATTGGCGAGCACCCCCGGGAATTGCTTGACGATCGCCAGCATTTCCAGGGAGGAGATGCGCCGGCGGCCCGAGGGGAGCAGACCCGGTTCGACGTCAGTCATGGCGTTTTCGAGGAGAGCAGTGGGCGCCCGGATCCGAAAGAGGTCGGAGCTCCTGCCCCTCCCGAGGTGGGGGAGGGGCAGGAGTCCGAATCGCTCAGTTCCCCATCTCGATCGTGATCGAGCCGTCGGAAATGCCGGCGATGGTCTCGTCCGCACTGGCCAGCACGTCCTCGGGCACGCTGTAGCCTTGATTGAAGGCGATCTTCAGTCCGCCGTTGGCCAAGGTGAGCGCATAGGAGGTGCCGCCCAATTGACCCTCATGGATCTGAGTCAGGATCTGCTTGAGCGCCACGGTCCAGTCGTAGACCTGGTTGGCGACCACGATATCGGGAGCCAGGGAGGTCTGGTCGGACTGCGTGCCGAACCACATCACCCCGTTGGCTTCCGCCACACCGATCGCCCCCACCACCATCTGGGCGGTGCCGGTCAGCACGTCCGCACCGGCGTTGATGTGGGTCTGGGCGGCTTCGGAGGCCAGGGCCACGTCGCTGAAGGAGCCGATCCAGTTGACGTTGACTTCGATCGCCGGGTCTACCGACCTGGCGCCGGCCACGAACCCGTCCACGTACAGCTTGGCGTCGCCGGTCTCGATCGGGCCGACGACCCCGATCACGCCGCTCTGCGACAGGCTGGCGGCGATCACCCCGTTGACGTAACCGCCTTCTTCGGAGCGAGCCTCATAGGCATAGACGTTGTCCAACCCGAAGGTGTCCACGGTGGTACCCCAGGCGAAGCTGGTCTCCGGGAAGTCCGGTGCGATCTCCTGCAGGGAACTGCCGTACTGGGAGCCGTGGGCGATCACCAGGTCGAAGCCCTGGGCGGCGTAGTCCCGCAGCGCGGCGGCAGCGTCGTCCACTACGAACATGCCTTCCGAGAAAGCGATTTCCACGTTTCCGCGTTCCTCGGCGATGGCATTCACCGCGTCGAACATGCTCTGGGTGAAGGCCAGGTCGTTGGTCGGGCTGGGGGCCACGACCGCGATGCGAGCCGGCTGGCAGTAGGCCGGCGCGAGCACGGCCAGGGCATCGATCTCACCGGCGGAGATAGCGGCGATGGCCGCCTCCGCCGAGGCGCTCGCCTCCTGAGGAACATCAAAGCCAGGGTTGAACTGGATCTTCAACCCACCGTTGGCCAGGGTGAGCGCATAGGAGGTGCCGCCCAGCGTGCCGGCCTGGATGTTGTCGACGATCTGATTGAGCGCCACGGTCCAGTCGTAGACCTGGTTGGCGACCACGATATCGGGAGCCAGGGAGGTCTGGTCGGACTGCGTGCCGAACCACATCACCCCGTTGGCTTCCGCCACACCGATCGCCCCCACCACCATCTGGGCGGTGCCGGTCAGCACGTCCGCACCGGCGTTGATGTGGGTCTGGGCGGCTTCGGAGGCCAGGGCCACGTCGCTGAAGGAGCCGATCCAGTTGACGTTGACTTCGATCGCCGGGTCTACCGACCTGGCGCCGGCCACGAACCCGTCCACGTACAGCTTGGCGTCGCCGGTCTCGATCGGGCCGACGACCCCGATCACGCCGCTCTGCGACAGGCTGGCGGCGATCACCCCGTTGACGTAACCGCCTTCTTCGGAGCGAGCCTCATAGGCATAGACGTTGTCCAACCCGAAGGTGTCCACGGTGGTACCCCAGGCGAAGCTGGTCTCCGGGAAGTCCGGTGCGATCTCCTGCAGGGAACTGCCGTACTGGGAGCCGTGGGCGATCACCAGGTCGAAGCCCTGGGCGGCGTAGTCCCGCAGCGCGGCGGCAGCGTCGTCCACTACGAACATGCCTTCCGAGAAAGCGATTTCCACGTTTCCGCGTTCCTCGGCGATGGCATTCACCGCGTCGAACATGCTCTGGGTGAAGGCCAGGTCGTTGGTCGGGCTGGGGGCCACGACCGCGATGCGGAAGGGGGCGGTCGGCTCCTCTGGCTGCGCCGGCGCTGAGGTCGCCGCTACTTCGGTAGCGGCGGGCGCGCAGGCTGCCAAGACCATCGTCAACAGGATTGCTAGACCGAGCCGCACGGGCTTACACCTGATCATAATCATCTCCATCCTCCTTGTGTGTGTGGTGTTACCTCTCCGGAAACTCGAGATAGTTCCAACCTACTGAAGCAATGGGCAGCTCTCCTTTCAAGCACTCGCTGAACGGTTCCGGACCACGAAGTAGTCAGCCCTCCCGCAGGAAGGGCTTCGTTAGCGCGGTGGGCGGACGCACCCGCTGGACCGAGAGGGCTAACACGACGATCGTGAGAACATAGGGCATCATCAGCGCAATCTCGGCCGGTACGGGAATCCCCAGCGTCTGCACCCAGACCTGCAGGGCGTTGAGCATGCTGAAAATCAGGGCTCCCGCTAGCAGTCCGAACGGCCGCCATCCGCCGAAGTACACCAGCGCCACGGCGATGAAACCCAGGCTGTTGGTGAGGTTCTGCTGGAAGACATTGACCAGCGCGATCGAGAGCGAGGCCCCGGCGACTCCAGATAAGGCCCCTCCAAGCGTCACGGTGAAGTAGCGCACGCGGGCCACGCTGACTCCCAGGGAGTCGGCCGCCTCCGGGTTCTCGCCCACGGCGCGGATGTTGAGGCCGATGGTCGTCTTGTTCAAGACGAACCAGGCGATGGGGACGAGCAAGAACGCGCCGTAGACCAGAATGTTATGTGAGAAGAGAATCTCCCCCAAGACGGGGATCGAGCTCAAGACCGGGATCTGCAGCGGTCGAAATCCGCTTACCGTCTCGACGGTGCCGATGGTTTTTTGGAACAGCAGCTCACTGAGCCCCAGGCCGAAAAGAAACACTCCGATCCCGCTGATGCCCTGCTCGGCTCGCAGCGTGACACTGATAAAGGCCATCGCCAGCCCCATCAGCGCACCGACCGCCAGAGCGGCCAGCAGGCCCAGCCACAAATTGCCGGTGCTGAACACAACGTAGAAGCCGGCGAAAGCTCCCATCAGCATCTGGCCGTCTACGCCCAGGTTGAGCACGCCGCTGCGCTGGCTGAAAGTCTCGCCGATGCCGGCGTACAGATATGGGGTCGCCAAGCGGATTCCAGAGGTGAGGATGCCCAGCACGACCTGGGCCGAGAACAGGTCGCCGATCATCGGGGCTCTGCCGGGGCTTCAGGCTCCGCCTGTCTCTCTCGGGCGGCGCCGGGCGGCGCAGCAGGCCCAGGGGCGGGCTCCGACTCCTGGGGCAGGCGGGCCCGTCGACGTTTTAGAATCTCGCTGCTGACCACGAATACGACCACCAGGCCGTTCAGCGTGCCGACCAGAGCCGAGGGCACCTGCATGGCCCGCTGCAGGCTATTCGCCCCGACCAAGAGTCCACCGAATAGGAAGGAGGCTGGGATCGTTCCGATGGGGTGCAACTGTCCGAACAAGGCGGCGACGATCCCATTGAAGCCCACCCCGCCGGTGAAGCCGGTCGCCGAACCATCCGTCAGCATGCGGTGGCTGACGCCCAACACCTGGACCGCCCCAGCCAGGCCGGCAAAGGCGCCGCTGAGCAGCAGCGCCAACACGGTGTAGCGACGAACCTGAATGCCTGCATAACGTGAGGCGTGTGGATTGAGCCCGACGGCGCGAATGCGGTAGCCAATGGACGTCCGCCAGAGGAACAGGTAGACCAGGCCCGCCAACAGGACAGCCAGCACGGCCCCCAGGTGAAGGCGGGTGGGCACCCAGCGAGGCAGATCGAAGACCTCCGCGAAGCGGGCAGTCTGTGGGATCTGCGAGGCTGCGGCCGCCTGAACCGGATCAATCAGCGGACCGCGCAGCAGGAAATTCATGCTCTGAACCGCGATCTGGTTGAGCATGATCGTACTCAGGATCTCATTGACGTTCAGGTATGCCTTGAGCGCGCCGGCGATTGCGCCCCAGAGCGCACCACCCAGGAAGCCGAGCGCGCTCGCCGCCGCGATCAGCATCCAGGCCGGAAGGTAGGGCGCGTTCAGGGCGAACACGGTCGCCATCAAGGCTCCGACGATGTACTGGCCCTCCCCGCCGATATTGATCACTCCACCCCGGAACGCGATGCTGATGCCCAGACCAACGAAGAGCAGCGGCGTGGCCTTGACCAGTGTCTCAGCCAACGCGTTGGGACTGCCGAAAGCCCCCTCCACCATTGCGCCGTAGGCTTTCAACGGATCGGCCTTCAACAGGAGCAGCATCCCGGCCCCGACCGCCAGTGCAGCCAGCGCCGCAAGCAGTGGCCGGAGGGCGTCCAGGATCCTTCCCAATGTGGCGTTGTCGGCGAGCGGAGCGCGCATAGGTGGATGGGCAGCCGGTGAGGACGGGCCTATCCTTGCACAGGGTGGACGCCGGCGCATCGGCCGATCATCACGGCTCCGCCAGTACAAACGATACTCTCAGGCGGAGGCCTGCGCGGCCGCCCGTGTCGCTTGTCCGCCAAACACAGGCGCCCCCAAGAGAATCAGGGGCGCCCTTTCGTCAACAGGTGGCCAAATCGCGATCTATTGCATCGTAAGGCGGCTAACCCACTTCAGTGTGCCGTGCGATTTTCGACGAGAACCTTCGGTTACCGACGGGTAGCAAAGCGCGATTCATCCCCATCGGCATACTCTTGGACGCGTTCGGCGAACGGAGATAGTTTCGATGATCCATCTGCCGCTTTCTTCATTTGCGGGTCCACCTGAGGATTGAAGCGGATCTCCGTGGTGGTGGCGGTGTAGCCGGGCTGGAAGACGACGTTCAGTAGCTGCTCGAACGTACCAGCCTTGAGATGCCAGACCCGGCTGAGAACCGCGGTTTCGTAAATCTGGATGTTTTCCAACGTCTTATTGAGCACATCTGCGAGCTCGTCCCATCGAGCTTCCGCCCATAGCTGCGAGACCACGTCTCGCATGGCGATCGTGATGACTTTCAACTCCTCATCCGGTAGACGCTGGCCGCGGCGACGTCTTTTCAGTCTCTTGTGCAGACTTTGGATCTGTTGAGCGCGCCTCTCAACCCGCACGACCCTCGCCGCATATGTTCCCGCCATGGCCAAATCTCTCTCGAGTGACCGGATTGCCCGGATCAGTTCCTCGGGGCGACTATTCTGGGCATGGGACATCTCGATTTCCTGAATTCTTGCCTGCCATCCGGTGAGGACCTGCTCGAGCGACAAAACCGCGGATCCCTTTGTTGGGGCATCCTGTCGGCGAACCTGCAACCGCTTGAGGTATCCCTTAGCACCCTCGAGAGCAACTTCCGCGGATTTCAGCGGGCGCCGGATAGCATCCTGCGCTTCCTGTTGCTGGCTGTCCAATTCCTTTGCTGTTTCTAGCTGGTCGTATATCCTGGTCCGCTCTGGTATTTTCTCAATGACCCCGCGCAGCCTGGCCTGTCTCCTGGTTAGCGAACGCCACTCCATGACCAGATTGCCTAGTCTCCGATTCGTTCGCACTCGAAACGGGGGGATTCTTCGAGGTCCAGCATAGGCCACCACGAACACCGCGGCCAGAATCTGCCATATGCCCCAATAGAGCCATAGATCGACCTGCCACCAAACATCCTTGGGTGGAATGCGAAACGCCTTCTGGTGTTGCTGAAACCACTCGTCCCTCGATACCGGCCTTCCGAAGGTCTCCGCGATCAGCTCAGAATGGAAGGTGGTGAGGGCACCGTGGCTGCGATCCGCGTTTCGAATGACATCCCTGGGCTTGTGGATGAAGAGTTGAGTTTCGAGCCACATCCGCCCGGCGGCTTCGGTCAGTTCATGTTCTCTTCCCTCGGCCAACTTGGTGAGTCTAAGGATCTCCTTCTGCAGCTGCCGCCGCTCACCGGGTGCGGCCGCGAGCGACAAGCCGGCCCGCCAGGCCGCCCGAAACGGCCAGCCAAGGAGCCGGGTAAACCTCCGAGCGGCCTTTCGGATTGGCGGGTACATCACCGTTGGATAGCTGAGTACCAATCCCACCGAGACAACGAGAATGATCGCAGCCTTCGTCAGATTGCTCAATGTTTGTTGATGCGCTCAATCGATTATGCGGGAATCGGCCCCCTGATTTCAAGTAGGCCTTCCGTCCACTGAGCTCACCGGTCAGGGGTCTTAAAGGCCAATTCTTCGTGGCAGTGGCCGCAACCGACCTCGGGGATCTCGACCGGTCCGGGGGTCCTGCGACAGGAGGCGGTGACCTCGACCCCCCGGCCGACCAGCCCCAGCAGACCCGGTCGCACCCGGGCCTCGAGCACCAGGTTCGGGCAGGCGTTGGCCAGCACGATCCGGGGTACCCGGCACTTGCCGCACAGGTCTGGCGCCCATTTCCCGCCTCGCGGGGTCTGGTCGATCAGCCGGCATTCCTGCCGGTTCCTCCCTCGATGGAAATCCTCGAAGTAATGGGGGCACTCGCTGCCAGCTGGGGTGCGCATAGCCAACTTATCGCAAAGGTGGGCAGGATGAGGCGCTCGAGCGCGCTCAGGCCCGGGTGATGTACGTGCCGGTGCGGGTGTCCACCCGGATCTTGTCCCCGGCGGAAACGAAGAGTGGGACCTGCACCTTGAAGCCGGTCTCGGTCGTGACAGTCTTGTTGGTGCCGGTCGCGGTGTCGCCTTTCACCGCCGCCTCGGCTTTGGTCACCTTGAGCTCGACCGCGGTAGGGAGCTCGATCTCGAGTGGTTCTTGATCGTGGAAGATCAACTTGACCTCCAACCCTTCGGTCAAGTAAGGGACCGAATCTCCGAGCGCCGATGAGTTCAAGGTCGGCTGCTCGTAGGTATCGGTGTCCATGAAGGTGAACAGGTCGTCCTGGCGGTACAGGAATTGGACGTTTCGATGCTCGAGGCGGACATCCTGGACCCGGTCGCTGGAGATGAAGGTCTTTTCCAAGACCGCGCCGGTCCGGAGATCGCGCACCTTGGTCCGGATGGTCGCCTTACCGCGACCGGTCTTGTTGTGCGAGTACTCGATCACCTTGAAAAGCCGGCCATCCAGTTCGAAGGTGACGCCGTTGCGCAAATCGTTGACGTCGATCACAGTTTCCCGCGCCTTTTTGGGGAGACGGATTATAGCCCGAGCCAGGCCGAGGCCTGTCGGGGAAGATCGCTCAGCGGCCCGATGCGCTGTGTCGTTCGGGGAAGCGAGTCGAGGAACGCCCGCCCATAGCGCTTAGAGAGCAGCCGGCGATCGAAGCAAACTACCACGCCACGGTCCGACTTCGAGCGGATCAACCGCCCGAACCCCTGCCGGAAGCGCAGGATGGCCTCCGGCAAGGAGTATTCCATGAATGAGTCTTCGTAAGTCTCGGCCCGGGCGGCGATAATCGGGTCGCTCGGGACATCGAAAGGCAGGCGGGCAAGGGCAAGCACCGACAGCGCCTCACCCGGAACATCCACCCCCTCCCAGTACGAACGGGTTCCCAGCAGCACCGCCTGCTCGCTCGTCTTGAAGCTCTCCAGCAAAGCATGGCGGGAGGCACCCGCACTCTGTTCGAGCACCACGATTCCATCGGCGACCAGCGGCCCGCTGATGGCTTGAGCAGTCGATAGGAGCTGCTCGTTCGAGGTGAACAGCACCAACGTTCGCCCGCCGGTTGCCCGGCAAAGCTCGATCAACCCATTTTCCAACCCGGCCTGGTAGGCCGGACGCTGGTTCGGCTCCGGAATATCGTTTATGAGGTAGAGGAGGGTGGAATCCTCGTAGTCGAACGGGGAACCCACCGCCAGCTCATCTGCATCCACCGCGCCCAGGCGGCGGCGCAGGTAATCGAATTCCCCGGTGGTCGTCAAGGTTGCGGAGGTGATGATCACCGCTTCCTTCTGGTACCAGAGGTGCTTTTCAATCAGCGGGCCGACCTCCAGCGGAGCGGCATGCAGCGACAGCCGAGCCGGCTCGCCCTGCAGGTCGATCCAGTGGATGCGCTGCGGGTCAGACTGAAAGATCATCTCGTCCAGACTGGCCACGATCGTCCCCAGATCGCGCACCAGAGTCCGCAATCCGACGGCCAGGTCCTCCTCCCCGGACGGCTCGAAGGCCCCGCTGATCTGAGTGAGGGACTCCAACAGGCTGCCCAGGGGGCCGCGCAGCCCCTCCCAGGCGATCTCCACATCGGTCCAGAGCGGCAGACTGCGGGTCGCGGGCAGCACTCTCTCCTGCTGACCATAGCGAGTGAGCGGTTCCCCCTCGCGCCGCCGCTCCACAAAGTCGAGCAGCCGTTGGAAGAATGGCCGAACGAGGCCGGAGGCGGTCCGCAGCTGCTCACCGACGGCCACAAGCTTGGCCTTCAACTGGGGAAGCTGCTCCGCCGGCAGTCGCTGATGCGCCAGGATAGGGATTCGGGGCAGGCTGGTTCCCTCCAGTTCCTGCAAGATCCGCATCAGATCCGATTCCTCGACCTCAAAGGCCAACCCGCGGGTGGTAGCGGCCTCCAACTGATGGCCTTCGTCCACAATAAGGAACTGATAGTCCGGAATCACTCGGTTCCCGGTGGCGATATCGGCCAGCAGCAGCGCATGATTGACGATGACCACATGGGCGCTCTCGGCCGCCAGGTGGGCCTTGTAGTACGGACAGGTCCCGCCAGCATAGGCGAGACAGGCCTCCAGGCCGCACTCTTCGTAGTCGGAGGACATCCGCCCCCAGATCGCCGCCTCCGCCGGACCACGCAAGTTGATTTCGGTGACGTCGCCCGTTCCGCCGCCATACAGCCACACCATGAGTTTGGCCAGCACTCGGGCTTCTTCGGCATTGCGGGGCCCGTTCCGGCTGACGGCCGCAAATCGGCGCGGGCACAGATAGTTGCGCCGGCCTTTGAGAACGGCGGCCCGATAGTCGCGCCGTAGGGCCAGGTTCAAGTCCGGGATGTCTTTGTGAATGAGCTGGTCTTGTAGATTGATCGTGTTGGTGGACACCAGCACCCGTTGCCCATTTCGGGCGGCCCATTCGAAACTTGGGATCAGATAGGCCATCGACTTTCCGGTCCCGGTTCCGGCTTCCACGAGCAGATGGCGGCCCTCCGAGAGCGCATGTCCAACCGCTTCCAGCATCTGGACCTGCTGGGTGCGGTGCTCGTAGGTGGGAAAGGCGCGTGAGAATGCGCCGCCCGGCTCCAACAGGGCGGCCAGCGCCTCGAGGTCAAGCGGCTCGCGAGTCTCCTTGGGCACCAGGGCAGGGGGGCGTTCGCCGGGCACGCTGAAAGCAGGAAACTCGAGCGGCGCAGGTTGGTCCTGAGGTACCCGCTGCTCGAGGGCGCTCTCGAATACCCACCCCGCTCCCCAATCGATCGTGGCTCCGAACTCGCTCAGCGCCTTTAGGATGGGGTAGGGCAGCTCAGACGCCAGCCCGACCAAGCGTAGGAATACCATCATCGTGGTCCGGGCGTCTTCGAGCGCTCGATGGGAAGTCCGCCGTGGAACTTTCAACTCGCTCGCCAGGGCGGCCAGGCTGTAGCGCCCGGCTGCCGGCAGCACGACCGCGGCCAGATCATAGGTGTCCACCGGTTGGTTGTCGGCGAACAACCCTCTGCGCTGGAGAAAACTCAGGTCAAACCCGACTGCGTGACCGACGATCGGATGGTTCCCAACAAACGCCTGGATCGGTTCCAGGACCTGTTGCAACCGGGGCGCCTCAGCCAGCATCTCGTCGGTGATGCCGGTGAGCTTGGTGATGAAGGGCGGCAGCGGCCGGCCGGGATTGACCAGTTGGCTCCATTCCTCTTCGATCCGATCGTCCCGGAATCGAACCGCGCCAATCTCGATAATGGCATCACGGGTTGGATCCAGACCGGTTGTCTCGAGATCCAGGGCGACGAGCGTTCGCATTCGAGGGGGACTGGATTATATCATCCGACCCGTATGCTATACTGCGCGCTCCTTCCCCTAGGGCAACTACCCAGCATGTCAGGTGTTTTCATTAACGACTCGGGCGAGTCCGAAAGATGACCGCCCGGGATGGCGACGAGATGGAATTGGTCCACCGGGCGGGCCAGGATTCGGAGGCCTTCGGGGAACTTTACAGCCGGCACGTTGGGCGGATTTACAACTACATCTATTACCGAACCGGCGACTACCAGGATGCCGAGGATCTGACCGCCCGAGTGTTCCAGCGGGCACTGCACCATGTCGGCAGTTTCCAGGACCAAGGAGTGCCGTTTTCCGCCTGGCTATACCGGATCGCCCACAATCTGGTGGCGAATTGGCACCGCGATCGCGCCCGGCGCCCGATCATCCCACTGGAAGATCACGCGATCGAGACCAGAGCGAGCAGCCATCCGGAGGTGCTGGCGCTGGCGGAGGAGTCGAACCGGCTGCTGTTGGAGGCGGTGCGCCAACTGCCGGGAGATCGGCAGCAGCTATTGATCTTGAAGTTCGTCGAGCGGCAGTCGAACGCCGAGATCGGGGTAGTCATGGGGCGGACCGAGGGAGCAATCAAGAGCCTGTATCACCGAACCCTCAATGCCCTGCGAGATCAGATCAAGGATTCGGGAGAGGTTCGCCGCAATGGGTAGGCTCCGATGGTGCTTGGAAAAAAGCTAAACGCCCACAAGATTGAGTCCTGGCTGGAGCGCTCGCTTGTCCGGGTTGAGCCCAGTCCGGCCTTCGTGAGCGAATTGCGCGGGCGGCTGGTGGTTCTGCGCGGCAGCCGGATGCCGTCGCCTTGGATGGTAGTCTTGGCGCTGAGCGCCCTGTTGATCATCGTCGTGACCTGGTTTGGGCTCGGTCTGCGATTGGTACTGGCATTGCTCGGGCTGATCGGGCTGGTCGAACGAAGGCGGCGAAGCCCGGAGGTTTTGGTCGAGGCCAGAGCCGGCCAGAAATGAAAACCGGGAGCCCTAGGCTCCCGGTTCGGTTAACTGTGAAGCGCAGGCGTTAGAAGAGGCCCCACTCCGCGCCGACCCCCGCCTCCATCATGCTGGGGTCCCACGGTTCGAAGGCAAGCTCGATAGTGGTGGTAGCTCCGGCAGCCTGTTCCGCTCGGGCGCGGGCCATTTCCAAGAGCGCCGGGCCATACGGACAGAACGGGGTGGTCATGATCATCTTGACATGCTGGGTTGAATCTTGGATATGGAGATCGCGGATCAACCCGAGCTCAATGACGTTCAGGCCGAGCTCGGGATCCATGACTTCACGCAGCCCTGCGCGGACTTTGATCGCCTGATCGGGGTGGGTGGAGTCGGCCTCCCAGATCGCCTTGGGCGCGCCTTCTTCAGCCATGGATGGGCAGCTTCTCCTGGTCTTCGAGCACCTTCAGTGTAAACGTGCAATGGGTATCGCCATCCAGCAAGCAGTTGACGCGCTCGATCGGCAGGTCGAGGGCGGTCGCGATGAAATGGGTGTCGACCGCGCAGACTTCGGGATGCTCCCGCCCGACCTGCAGGTAGGGGCACCCGAATTCCCGAATGACTACTCGGTCGCTCTGCCACTCATACTCGGCATCGAAGCCTTCCGCGGCCAGCATTTCGATAAGCCTCGGCAGCCGGTCCCTGAGTGGAAGCCCCCTCAACTGGGCGGCATACTCGTCAGCCATTGCGGTCGCGACCCCGGAGAACAACTGCGAAACCAGACCCTCAGGCAGGTGTCCCTTGAGTTCATCCAGCAGCCGGTTCGTGAGCCGTAAGTAGCGCCCCGGGTACAGCTCGAGGGCCTTCTCGGTCAGGGAGAACGCAAGGTAGGGTCGGCCGACCCCGTGTTTGATCTCCTGGGACACGACCAGGCCGCTAGCCTGCAAGGCGGAGAGATGATGACGAATCGAAACGGGGGAGACACTGGCTGCGCCGGCCAGTTCGCGGATGGTGGACTTTCCGCGGGCCCGCAGCGTTCTTAGGACGAGATCCCGAGTGGGCGAACCCATAGCCCCGAAAGTATAGCATGTGGGGGTTAAGGGGTCAATATTTGTGATATTTATCATTTTTATCAAGTGGGGGCGGACACTTGACCCGGCAGACAGGCCAACTTATGTCCACGGGCCCCTTCATGGAATTATGCTAATTTTTCAAAGAATATTGACGAAAAATCGCTCGCATGCTATAATTCCGAGTCGTTCGACCTTTTGGGAGCCATTAAGCGCGTGGTCACCTTAGAGATCCGGGATCTGCACGCCTCCGTCGAGGATAAGCCGATCCTGAAGGGCGTCAACTTGGTCGTCAAGCAGGGGGAGATCCATGGCCTGATGGGCCCTAACGGCGCCGGCAAGTCGACCCTGGCGAACGTCTTGATGGGGCATCCGGCATTTCAGGTCACACAAGGCCGGGTATTATTCAAGGGCCAGGACATCTTGGAGCTCGCCCCGGACGAACGGGGCCGGATGGGTTTGTTTCTGGCGTTTCAATACCCGGTCGCGATTCCGGGAGTGACGGTCGCCAACTTCCTGCGAATGGCGATCAATACCCGCCGGACGATCGGGAATGGCAACGACAAGGGAATACCGCTGCCGGAGTTTCGCGAGCTGCTCAAGGCCAAGATGGATTTGCTGAAAGTTCCGCATGATTTCGCCGGACGCTATCTCAACGAGGGGTTCTCAGGCGGGGAGAAGAAGCGGGCCGAAATCCTACAACTTGCTACCCTCGAGCCGGAGATCGCGATCCTCGATGAGACCGACTCCGGGCTGGACATCGATGCGGTGCGAATTGTGGCGGCTGGCGTGAACGAGCTGGTCGGCGAGAAATTAGGTGTGTTGATCATTACCCATTACCAGCGGATTTTGAATTACATTCGTCCAGACTTTGTACACATCATGCTCGACGGACGGATCGTCGAATCCGGCGGTCCCGAACTGGCCGGGCGCCTGGAAACGGTTGGATACGAAGGGATGCAAGCGGGTTAGCCATGGCGACACCAACGGATCTCAAACAGCTGGAAGGGATCGAACAATACAAGTTCGGGTTTAGCGACCCGGACGTGTCGGTCTTTAAGACTCGGAGAGGCCTGGACGCGGACGTCGTCCGCCAGATTTCGGCCATGAAGGGCGAACCGGCTTGGATGACCGAGTTCCGACTCAAGGGGCTGGAGCACTTTCTTGCCCGGCCCATGCCGACCTGGGGGGGTGACCTCAGCCGGTTGGATCTCGACAACATCTACTATTACGTCAAGCCGTCCGATTCGGAGAGCAAGTCCTGGGACGATGTGGACGAGACGATCAAGGCTACCTTCGACAAACTGGGCATTCCGCAGGCCGAGCAGAAGTTTCTGGCCGGAGTCGGCGCCCAGTATGAGTCGGAGATGGTCTACCACAGCATCCAGAAGCACCTGGAGGATCTGGGGGTCATCTTCGTCAGCATCGAAGACGGGCTGAAGCATCATGAAGAACTATTCCGCCAGTATTTCGGGACGGTGATCCCTTACACCGACAATAAATTTGCCGCCCTCAACAGCGCAGTATGGTCGGGCGGTTCCTTTGTGTACGTGCCGGCCGGGGTCAAGGTGGAGCTCCCGCTGCAGGCCTATTTCCGGCTCAACACGCCGAACATCGGTCAATTTGAGCGTACACTGATCATCCTGGAGGAGGGGGCCGAGGTTCATTACGTGGAAGGCTGTACGGCCCCGATTTACACGACCGATTCGCTCCACAGCGGCGTGATCGAGATCATCGTCAAGAAGGGAGCGCGCTCCCGATACACGACCATCCAGAACTGGTCGGTCAACGTTTTCAACCTGGTGACTCAACGAGCCATGGTCCACGAGGGCGCCAAGCACGAGTGGGTAGACGCCAACCTCGGCAGCCAGCTCACGATGAAATACCCGTCTTGCTATCTGATCGGAGAAGGCGCCCACGGCGGAATCCTCTCCATGGCCTTCGCAGGCAGCGGGCAACACCAGGACACCGGGGGGAAGGTCATTCACGTCGCCCCTCACACAACCAGCCGGATCACCTCCAAGTCGATCAGCAAGGGAGGCGGCCGGGCCTCGTATCGCGGGCTGCTCAAGATTCACAAAGGTGCCGTTGGTTCGCGCTCTAATGTCGTCTGCGACGCGCTCCTGCTCGACGACCGCTCGCGCTCGGACACCTATCCGTTTATCGAGATCGACGAGAACGACGTCAACGTTGGCCATGAGGCATCGGTGAGCAAGATTGGCGAGGAGCAATTGTTCTATCTGATGAGCCGGGGGCTGGCGCAAGACGAGGCCATCACGATGGTAGTATCTGGGTTCATTGAACCGCTGGTACGCGAGCTCCCGATGGAGTACGCGGTGGAGATGAATCGGCTGATTCAGCTTCAGATGGAGGGTTCGATCGGTTAGTTCGGCCGGCCCGAGATGGATCGAGGGCACGACCCTGTGGGCCGGCTGAAGCCGGCCTTTCGCGTGGCGATCACGAGATGACAACCCAGACCGTTCGCGGCACAAGCCGCATTATCCGGCGGGGTGGGCCGGTAGAGTTCCGGTTTGCAGCGGAAGATGTCCGGGCCGCCAGTCGGCGGCTCGCCGAGCCGAGCTGGCTTGCCGAGCGGCGGATGGCTGCTTGGGAGACCTGGGAGTCGCTCCCGCTCCCGACGGTGCAAGACGAGCCGTGGCGCCGGACGGATTTGCGCGGGCTGCCGGCGGACCGTGTCGGAATGAAGCCGGCAGACGACTCACCAGCTCCAATGCGTCCCAATCGGGCCGGGGTGGACCTGGTCATCCGCCCGGGCCATCCGACCCTGCTCCAAGGCCAGGAGGTAATTCTGGATTCTGGGACCGTCTTCGCCGATTGGGCGACTGCGGTGCGGGAGTACCCGGCGCTGCTCGAGGCTCATGTCGGAACGGCGGTTGGCCCGGCGGAGGGAAAATTCGCCGCCCTGGCCTCAGCCTTGGCGACCGAGGGCACCCTGCTCTACGTGCCCAAGGGGGTGAGCCTGGAGGTGCCGCTGCATGCGCTGGTCTGGGCGCCCGGCCAAGACTTGGCGGCCTTCACTCGTTTGCTGGTAGTCCTCGAGGAGGGCGCCTCGGCGAGCCTGGTCTACGAGACGGCTTCCCCTTCGTTGGGCGCCGAGAAGGCTGGCCTGCATGCCGGGATCGTGGAACTCGTGATTGGGGCCGGCGCCCAACTGCGCTTCGTCGAGATTCAGAACTGGGGCGACCACGTTTGGAATTTCACCCACGAACGGGCGCGGGTGGGCCGCGAGGGTCGGATCGAATGGGTCTTCGGGGCGGTCGGCAGTCACCTGACGAAAAATTTCTCGGAGCTCAGTCTGGAAGGGCAGGGCGCCGAAGGCCGCTGGTCCGGCTTCTATATCGCCGACGGCGTCCAGCACCTGGACCACGACACCCAGCAGAACCACCTCGCCCCCAATACCACCAGCGACCTGTTGTTCAAGGGCGCATTGGTAGATCGGAGTCGTTCGGTCTGGCAGGGAATGATCTACGTCGCGCCGGGAGCCCAGAAGAGCGATGGGTATCAGGCCAATCGGAACCTGATCCTCAGCAAGAAAGCCCGGGCGGATTCGATCCCTGGGCTTGAAATCTTGGCTGACGACGTGCGCTGCACCCACGGCGCCACGATCAGCCAACTGGAGGAAGAGCCGCTCTTCTACTTAATGTCGCGGGGGATCCCCCGCCGGCAGGCAGAGCGATTGGTCGTCGATGGCTTCTTCGCCTCGGTCTTAGAGCGGATCCCGCAGCCAGAGATTCGGGAGCGGTTCCGTGAGATGATTGACAATAAGCTCGGAGCAAGCGTTTAATGAGCCAGGCCCTGAGGAAGATGACTGCCAAACGTATTGCAACCAAGATCACTGCACCAACGGCCATCGAACCACGACGCTATGACGTCGGGGACCTCGTGGACGTGCTTTGCGATCACATGGATGGAGATCAACGGGTCAACGATTGGCTGCAAGGGGTGGTCGTGCAGGCCGACTACAAGATGGTTGCCGTCCAGTTCAATCAGGATGTCTATCTGACCGACGGCTGGATGGTTCCCGACCGGGTATTGTGGGCTCGGCAGGACAGTGACAAGATTCGAACCTCCGCCAGGTCTCGGCTTCGCCTGCCGCGGACCGGCCGAAAGCGGCGAAAATGACCGCCTCCCAATTGCGCTCCCTCGACCTACCGACGATCCGAAGCGAATTCCCGGTGCTCGACCGCGAAGTTCATCCGGGGGTACGGTTGGTCTATCTGGACTCGGCGGCCAGCTCGCAGAAACCGCGGGCAGTGCTCGCGGCGATGTCGGATCTCTATGAGCAGCATTACGCCAACGTCCATCGGGGGATCCACCGCCTGGCGGAAGAGGCGACGGAGGCCTTCGAGTCGGCCCGTGCCAAGGTGGCCGGCTTTATCGGAGCGAGCTCAGCCCGCGAGATCGTGTTCACCAAGAATACGACCGAGGCCATCAATCTGGTCGCCCACAGCTGGGGTCGCGCCAATCTGAAGGCTGGCGACAGCATCCTGCTGACCGAAATGGAGCACCACTCCAATTTGGTTCCCTGGCTGATGCTGGCCAAAGTAATCGGTTTCGAGATCAAGTACGTCTCGTTCGGCCCGGACTACCAGCTCGATCAGCTCCAGTATCGTAAGCTGCTGGAGACCCACCCCAAATTGGTCGGATTTACCATGATGTCCAACGTGCTGGGGACGATCACCCCGGTCGCCGAAATGACGGCCGCAGCGCATGCCGCCGGCGCGGTGGTGCTGGTTGACGGGGCTCAGGCGGTTCCCCATCTCCAGCTAAACGTCACCGAGCTCGGGGTGGACTTCCTGGCCTTCTCCGCTCACAAGATGTGCGGGCCGTCCGGGATCGGAGCCCTCTATGGGCGGCGAGAGCTGCTTGAGCGGATGCCGCCTTTCCTGGGCGGAGGCGAGATGATTAAGCGAGTTCGGCTCGACTCATTCGAACCCAATGAAGTACCCCACAAGTTCGAGGCCGGTACCCCACCGATTGCGGAAGCGGTCGGCTTCGGTGCCGCAGTGGACTTTCTCACCGAACTGGGCATGCCGGCGATCATGGAACACGAGCGGATGATGGTCACCCGAGCCATTGAACAGCTGGAGGAAGTACCGGGGGTCAGCGTCTACGGACCGGCTCCCGAGCACAAGGGTGGGGTGGCCGCCTTCACCTTCGAAACCGCCCATGCCCATGATGTTGCCCAGCTGCTCGACCGGGAGGGAATCGCGGTGCGGGCGGGGCATCATTGTGCCATGCCGCTGCACGAGAAGCTCGGTTTGCCGGCCACCACTCGGGCCTCCTTCTATTTGTATAACACCCCCGAAGAGATTGACAGGCTGATTGAGGGACTGTATAAGGTGAGAGAGGTCTTCGCTTAAGACCCGCGAATTGACGACCGACTATGGACGATCTCTACCGCGAACTGATCATTGATCGGTATAAGAACCCCCGCATGCGCGGGAAGTTGGATCCCCATGACTACAGCTATGAGGATGACAACCCGCTCTGTGGCGATCATCTCCGGATCGATCTCCGAGTAGATGGAGATGGCCGGGTTCAGGAGGCCGCATTCTCCGGCGAGGGCTGCGCGATTTCGCAGGCCTCGGCCGACCTGCTGATGGAATCAGTGGTCGGCAAGTCGCTGGATGAGGTCAAGGGCTACGGAAAAGAGGCCGTGCTAGAAATGCTTGGGATCGAGCTGGGGCCGGTCCGCCTGAAATGCGCTCTGCTTTCGCTCAAGGTGCTCAAGGCGGGAGTGTACGGCCTGGAGGCCTTGGACGAGGAATTGGCGACGATCTAAACGCCGGAACGAGCACACCGCTTGCCCGCCGGCCGCGTCCGGCGTTTTTTCTGCCAAAGTCCCGCATGTACAACTACACCATGGTGGATGACGAGAACCTGGAGTTCGTGACGGTCGCGACGGTTGGCGAGCTCGCGAACGGGGATCGCCTGATTCTGGAGGTCGGCGGGGAATCGATTGCGGTCTTTAACATCGCGGGGCAATACTTCGCCATCTCGGACGTATGCTCGCACGACGATGGACCGGTTGCCGAAGGAGAGCTCCGGGAGTACGAGCTCGAGTGTCCCCGCCACGGGGCCCGCTTCGACCTGCGGAGCGGAAGAGTGCTCTCGCTGCCGGCCGTGGTCGACATTCCGGCCTATCCGGTGCGGGTCGTGGGGGACGAGATTCAGGTCGGTCTGCCCGCGGAGGGTTGAATCCGCGGCCTACGGTTTTGCAGTAACATTGTCGCCGGCATCGCGCGGCGAGGGGGTGGGCGCGGTGTTCTCCCTAGAGGGTACAGACATGTCGAAGAAGTGGGTGTATGCATACGACGAAGTCGAGCAGGCAGAGGCCGTCGCCGGAACTTGGGACGGAGTGAAGGCCTTGCTGGGTGGCAAGGGCGCCAACCTGGCGGAGATGACTCGCCTGGCAATCCCGGTTCCGGCAGGGTTTGTCATCACCACCGAGGCTTGTAACGCCTACCTGGCAGCCGGGGAGAAATTCCCGGAGGGGATGTGGGATCAGGTGGTCGAGTCCCTGGCTGCGATTGAACAGCGGACCGGAAAGCGCTTCGGCGATCCGGCCGATCCGCTGCTGGTTTCCTGTCGCTCGGGTGCCAAGTTCTCAATGCCCGGGATGATGGATACGGTACTCAACATCGGGCTAAACGACGAGACCACCCAAGGGATGGTCAAGCTGACTGGCGATCCCCGCTTTGTCTACGATTCTTACCGCCGGCTAGTGCAGATGTACGGCTCGGTGGTCATGGGGGTCGCCAAAGAACCATTTGAGGAAGTGCTGACCGAGTTCCGAAAACGCCAAGGCGTAGAAAGCGACTCGGAGCTGAGCGCGGACGACTGGAAGGCGATTACTCAGCGGTTCAAGGACATCGTCAAGAAGCATACTGGGCGCGAATTCCCCGGCAAGCCGATCGAGCAGCTGAAGCCGGCGATCGAGGCCGTCTTCAAGTCCTGGAACGGCAAGCGGGCGGTGGATTATCGCAATGCCGCAGGAATCCCGCACGACCTCGGGACGGGGGTCAACATCGTCACCATGGTCTTCGGCAACATGGGGAATGATTCCGGCACCGGGGTCAGCACCACCCGTAATGTTTCGACCGGCGAAAACGTGATGGAGGGTGACTTCCTGCTCAACGCCCAGGGCGAAGATGTCGTAGCCGGCACCCGAATGACGAAACCGATCGCGGCCATGCAGGCCGACTTGCCGAAGGCTTTTTCCGAGCTGGTGCAGATCGGTCGCAAGCTGGAGAAACACTACCGGGAAGTTCAGGACATCGAGTTCACCATCGAAAACGGCGTGCTCTGGATGCTGCAGACCCGCGACGGCAAGCGGACTGCCCAGGCCGCCGTTCGGATCGCTTGCGATTTGGTGGAAGAAGGACTGATCACCAAGCGGGAAGCGGTCCTTCGGGTGACGCCGGATCACGTCGATTTCTTTCTCCATCCCCAGTTTGATTTGGAGAAAATGAAAGCGGCCAGCGAACAGGGTCGACGGCTGGCAAGCGGCCTCAACGTATCGCCGGGGGCGGCGGTGGGCCAGGTGGCATTGGACGCCGATCGGGCAGAAGCCTGGGCCAAGCAGGAGGGCCGCAAGGTCATCATGGTGCGCCCCGAGACCAAGCCAGACGACGTGCACGGGATGTTGGCGGCCCAGGGAATTCTGACCAGTCGCGGGGGACGGACCAGCCACGCGGCGCTGGTCGCCCGGCAGTTCGGAAAACCGGCGGTGGTCGGGGTGTCGGCGCTCGACATCGACCTCGAGAAGCGGGTGATTTCGGTCGACGGTCGAGAGGTCAAGGAGGGCGACTGGATTTCGATCGATGGCACCCTTGGCGAGGTGTACCTTGGCCAACTGGAGACCATGGAGCCGGACTTCAAGGACCCATATCTGCTCAAGATTCTCTCCTGGGCGGACGAGTTCCGGCGTCTGGGAGTGTGGGCCAATGCGGACTACCCCCGCGACGCCCAGCGGGCGCGGGAGTACGGGGCCCAAGGGATCGGACTCTGTCGGACCGAGCACATGTTCTTTGAACCCGAACGGCTGCCCTACGTCCAGCAGATGATTCTGGCCGAGACTCCGGAGGAGCGGAATGAAGCCCTGGAGAAGCTGCTTCCATTCCAGCGCAAGGAATTCGAGGGACTCTTCCAGGTGATGGACGGGCTGCCGGTCATCATCCGGCTCATCGATCCACCGTTGCATGAATTCCTTCCGAGCCACGACGAGCTCTTGGTGGAGGTCACCGAGCTGCGGATCACGGGGAAGGATGCGGCCAGGCTGGCCGAGCAAGAGCGGTTACTGGCGGCGGTCGAGGGCATGCGGGAAGCGAACCCGATGCTCGGATTGCGCGGAGTGCGGCTCGGGATTCACATGCCGGAAGTCACGAAGATGCAGGTGCGGGCTATCATGGAAGCCGCCTGCACCGTCGTGAAAGACGGAGGAGACGTGCACCCGGAGGTCATGATTCCGCTGATCAGTCATGTTAATGAACTGAAAACCCAGCAGCTCGCTCTGCAAGAGGTGGCAAAGCAAGTGATGCAAGAGCAGGGGGTCAAGGTGGATTACAAGTTCGGGACGATGATCGAGATCCCGCGGGCCGCGCTGACCGCCGGGGAGATTGCCAAGTACGCCGAGTTCTTCTCCTTCGGAACGAATGATCTCACCCAGACCACCTATGGGATCAGCCGGGATGATGCCGAGGCCGGATTCCTGATGGAGTACATCGAGAAGGAAATCCTGCCGGGCAATCCTTTCCAATCCATCGATCCAGAGGGTGTGGGACGGCTGATGAAGATGGCGACCGACGAGGGGCGGGCAGTTCGACCTGACCTGGAGGTGGGGATCTGCGGCGAGCACGGCGGAGATCCACAATCCATCCGGCTCTGCCATGACTATGGATTGAATTACGTGAGCTGCTCACCGTTCCGGGTGCCGGTCGCCCGCCTGGCGGCCGCCCATGCGGCTCTACGGGCTGCGCCGGTCGAAAGCTGATCCCAAGTTTGACCCGTGGCGGAGTGTCATGAATCGACGGGGCACACGCCCTGCGTGTGCCCCTGAACTTTCTTATGGAAGCGAGTTCAAGTCAGTCGAAGTCGGTGTCGTCGTCCTCGTCCTCTTCCTCGTCATCGAATGATTCGTCGGCAGTATCTTCAGAGTCCCCATCCGCCCAATCGAGTTCGATCGGGGCTTCTCGCACGACCATCAATCCTCCTTGGCTTTCGAGCCTGGTAAGCGCACGGTGCAGGTGCCGTAAGACCGGCCTTCGCCGTGTCCCAACTGCCGGAATTGGGAGCGGGATTATATCCAAATTGAGGAGATTCGCATGAGAGACTGGATCCTACCTGCGATGGGCACTTTCCTGTTCTGGGGGCTATATGGATTCTTCCCCAAAATCACCATTCGCTATATCAGCCCGCTCAGTACGATCGTCTACGAAGCGCTTGTCGGAATACCGGTGGCCATCATCGTCTTGGCGGTCTTGAAGTTCAGGCCGGAGGTCCATCCCACCGGAATATTGCTGGCTGGCCTGACCGGCCTGCTCGGGATGCTGGGTGCCCTATCGTTCCTGTTTGCGGTCCGCCGAGGCCAAGTGGGCCTGGTGAGCGCCTTCACGGCGCTCTACCCCGCTCTTACGATCCTGCTGGCTATGCTGTTCCTCGGGGAACGACTGGAGCTTCGGCAGTGGTTCGGGGTTGGCCTGGCGATCCTTGCCTTGGCGCTCTTCGCAGCCTGACCACCACTTTCGATTGAATGGACGGCTTCTGGGAGGGATTTGTTCAGGATTTCACAAACCGGCGCAAGTCCGGGAAGACCAGCTTCTCATGCTGAGACTTGCGCAGCCCAGTCCGGTTGGCGGCTTCGAAGTTCAGCAGCACTTCCTTCAGCGCCCGGACCTGCCACCCGGGGGGATCCTGGGAGAAGATCGCCAGGACCGCGGTAAAGTGGCCGGGGATCAGCAGCAGGCAGGACGAATCGTCCAGGTGGGTGGCCAGCATCCGGCCGGGGCCGGATTCTTGGCGGGGTGGGCCGAAGGTCCGCAGGAGACCCATCGCCTCCTCGGCCGCCGGAGGCATGTCGCCCTGCAAGAAAATCCGCTCCCGTGAGTTGAGGTCAAACAGCGCGACACAGGTGCACTGGGCCTCATTGAGCTGCATCAGGAAGGTCGTGCGGCCCTCTTCCAGGACCACTCGCCAGCGGTCGCTGCGCGGATGAGCCTGTTTGAGCCGCAGAGCAACCTCCCGCTGCTCCTGGTAGTGCCGGCGAATGGCTCGGTACTGGGAGGCGTTGATCCGGCCGTGTTCGAAGTCGTCCTCTAGGCGGTCGAGCTTTTCATCGAGGGCGGTGAGCATCTCCATCAGCTCGGGAGCGTCCTCGGTCTCGAGTTCCAGCCTCAAGGTTTCCTTGATCGAGCGATCCGTGAGGGTCTCTTCGCCGATCAGCCCAACTTCGGCCTGTGGCGGCGGGTCTTCCACGAATACCGGGACGGTGGCTCCTTCCAGCTTGGCCAGGTGGCTATCTTTCTCCCGGAGGAACTCCCGCACCGCACGCAGCTGCCCGGCGCTGATGGTTCCATCGCAGAACGCCAGAGCAGCCGACAACATCCGTTCACGGGCGATCGCGAGCTGTTCCCGCCCGCGCTGGATGGCCGGATCAGCGGCCTCTCGCTCGGTCTGGGCGACCTCGGCTTCGAGTTCGGACTGGCCCCTGGGCATGGCCCCATCATACAGGTTCGGGTGAACGGCGTTCAGATGACTGGGGTACCAGCAGCCGACCGCGATATACTCAAGTTCTAATGCGCAGTTTGCCGTTTACGGCGCTCTTGCTCGTCCTGCTGGCCGGGTGCAATTTCCGGGGCTCGGAGTTGGTCACCCCAACCGCCTCTGGGGATCAGGTCGTGCAGACCGCCCAGGCGATCGCCCAGGCTACCCTGGCTGCGGCGACCAGCACTCCGACTCAGGTGCCGCCGACCCCTTCCCCGGCCCCGCCGACGAATACTCCCCCGCCGGCAGTTACCCTCACACCGGCTTCGCCCGTCGTGACCGCCAACTACAACGCCAATGTCCGACGCGGGCCAGGGGAAAACTATGAAGTCCTTGATTTTCTGCTTGGCGGACAGCAGGCGGATGTGTTCGGAAGGTACGACAATTCGCCGATCGGTACCTGGTGGTACGTGCGGCCGATTGGGAGTGGGATTACCGGCTGGGTGTGGTCAGGGGCCATGGCACTGAGCGGGAGCGATTTTGGTATCCCGGCGCTGACCCCGGTCCCAACTACGACCCCGACACCTGGCCCGACCAGCACTCCCACCCAGACTCCGACAGTCACGCCAACCACCTGAGCCGGTGAGACAGTTACCGGGTTCCGACCGGTAGCCTAGTTCCCGAACTCAATCCCCTGCGCCAGCGGCAGTTCCTTCGACCAGTTGATGGTGTTGGTCTGTCGCCGCATGTAGGCCTTCCAGGCGTCGGAGCCTGACTCGCGGCCGCCCCCGGTTTCTTTCTCACCTCCGAATGCCCCGCCGATCTCGGCGCCTGAGGTCCCAATGTTGACGTTGGCAATCCCACAGTCGGAGCCGCGGGCCGAGAGAAATGTCTCCATGGTGCGCATGTTGTCGGTGAAGATCGCGCTCGAGAGCCCCTGCGGGACATCATTGTGCAGCTGGATCGCCTGATCGATCGTGTCGTACTCTAGAAGATAGAGGATCGGGGCGAAGGTCTCTTCCTTCACAATGTCGGTCTGGGCCGGCATCCGGACGATGGTGGGTTCGACGAAGTTCGGGCCAAGCTCCGGCCGGCGTGTGCCGCCCACGACGAGCTTGCCTCCCTCCTGCTGGATCCGTTCCAGGGCGGTGAACATGTCCTCGACCGCCGCCGGGCTGACCAGCGGGCCCATGAGGGTGGTTTCCTTCAGCGGGTCTCCGATCCGCACCTGGTTGTAACCCTTGACGAGTCGCTCGGTGAGCTGCTCGGCAACTTCCTGCTGGACGATGATCCGGCGGGTCGACGTGCAGCGCTGACCGGCGGTGCCCACCGCTCCGAACAGGATGGCGCGGGTGGCCAGCTCGAGATTGGCGTCCTCCGCCACGATGATGGCGTTATTGCCGCCGAGCTCCAGGATCGTCCGACCGAACCGGCGCCCAACGGTTTCCGAGACTCGGCGCCCGATGACGGTTGATCCGGTAAAGGAAATCAGTGGCAGGCGGGGGTCGTTCAGCAGTCGCTCCCCGACCTCGGAACCGGTCCCAATCAGCAAGCTGAAAATTCCGGTCAGGCCGTGATCGGCCATCACCTGATTGGCCAGATGCTGGACCGCGATCGCGGCGAGCGGGACCAGGCTGGAAGGTTTCCAGATGACCGGATCCCCGCAAACCGCGGCAATGGCCGCGTTCCAAGACCAGACCGCGACCGGGAAATTGAAGGCGGTGATGACGCCGATCGGGCCCAGCGGGTGCCACTGTTCGTACATGCGATGGGCCGGCCGTTCAGACTGCATGGTCAATCCATAGAGCTGGCGGGACAGGCCGACCGCGAAGTCACAGACGTCGATCATCTCCTGAACCTCGCCGTGGCCCTCGGCCCGGATCTTCCCCATTTCCAGACTGATGAGATCCCCGAGGGGCTCCTTGTATTCCCGGACCAGGCCGGCCAGGTCGCGAATCAGCAGCCCGCGTTTGGGTGCCGGTTGCTCCCTCCAGGCCTTGAAACTGTCCACCGCAGATTGAGCGACCCGGTCATAGGTGGTCGAAGTCGCCTGGATCACGGAGGCGATCGGCTCACTGGTTGTCGGGTTGTAAGACACGAGCTCGCTGCCGTTCGGGTCGCGGATCCAACCCTCCGGGCCCAGGCATGCGCCGGCGTTCACCGCCTCGAGCTTGAGCTTTTTCAATAATGAATTCATCCACCGCCCTCCAGGCCGCAAGCAGATCGCGGCCAGTGTAGCATGGCGAACCGAACGGTTGCCCGGAAGCCGCTAACCCCGCACCCGAGTGCCCAGAGCGTAGCCAAGCAGTGCGGCCTGCACGTTGCCGGACATCCCACCCGAGAAAATCCTGACCTCAACTCCGGGAATGGCTTGAGCCAACTCGATCGCCAACTGAACCTTATGGCTCATACCCCCGGTGACATCGGGCGCCTCCGAACCGCGCAGGTCAATTCCTGCCAGGTCTTTCGGCGCGATCTCTGGCAGCAGCCGGTTCCTTTCCGGGTATCGCTCATACACGCCCTCTTCCAGCCCGGCGAGCAAAATCCGGTCCGGCTTGAGCCGGGTGGCGAGATAGGCCATGACCCGCTCGGTTGACAGGACCACCCCACCGCGGACCCGGTCAAAGGCTACGTCACCCTGAACCAAGGGAATC
Organism: uncultured Anaerolineaceae bacterium; assembly: GCA_964590515.1. Taxonomy (GTDB): domain Bacteria; phylum Chloroflexota; class Anaerolineae; order Anaerolineales; family E44-bin32; genus JADFRG01. The sequence goes on from CAZPZD010000005.1 coordinate 53,268, forward strand.
AGGCCGGCCCGGAGTGCCTTGCGGATCGGTTCATCCGGAAAGGCGACAATCTCGCCATCGTTGGCCACCGCCAGGGCGGAGGGGAGGAATGAGAACACCGGCAGTTCGGCCTCGCTCAGGGTATCCAGCACGAGTCGGTGGAGCCGCTGCGCCGCGGCCCAGGTGTCCAGGAATCCACGCCAATCCTCGGCGGTCCTTACCCCGCTTTGGATCCCGGCGAGTTCCGCGGCCGGGTGTCCGTACGAGCCCGAGCCATGCCCGATCAGCAGCTTCAGCTCGGGCTTGATCCGCCTGGCCTCATGGATCTCGTGCGCCACCCGCTGCAAGACGGCAAGCTTGGGCGTCTCGCGACGGGCCTTTTCGGTGATCAGTGATCCGCCAAGCTTGAGGAAGATCATGCCGCAACCTCGGTCCGGATCGTGCGGGTCGCTCCCGCCTCCCGCAGCGCGATCTCGACCGCCTCGGCCGACGCTGGCTCCACCAGGGCGATCATGATCCCGCCCCGGCCCGCGCCGGATAATTTGGCGCCCAGCGCGCCGGCCCGTTTGGCGGCCCGGATCAGCTGTTCGAGGCCCTTGCTGCTGACCCCGATCGCCTTAAGCAGGGTCTGATTGCGATCCAAGAGCGGTCCGAGCTGATGGGTGTCGCTCGATTCAATGAGGCGGCGGCCCTGGTCGCTGATCCCCGCGATCTCAGCAAACACCCGGTTAATGCTTTCCGGATCTGCCGCATGCCGCTCCCGTACGGCTGCGACCGATTCGCGAGTGGGAAGCCGCTCGCCGCTGTCGCCAATCATAAGCGTGAACGGACGCCCGACCTGCAGGAACTGCGGCGGTTGGCCGGCGATGAAGTACACCGGCAGCTCGTAGGCGACGACCGTATTGTCGATCCCGGAGGGCGTCCCATGCTGCAGCTTCTCAACGTTGAAGGCCAGGTCCGAAACCCGCTCCGTGGAGAGCTCGTGCCCGAGGTGAGCCGCGACCGCTCGTAGGATTGCCACGCTCACCGCGGCGCTGGACCCCATGCCGGCGCCGATCGGGATGTCGGATTCGATCGTGACCCGCAGCGCACTTCCGTGCTTGTGGCCCAACTCATCCAAGCTGAGGCGCACCGCGGCCGCCAGGGGATTCGCTTCGGGCATTGCGTGTAGCCATGAGCTAAGCTGGGTCCCCGGAGCTTCCAAGCGGACCCATCCGGCTGGATCATCGGGCAGGTCGACGACTTCGGCCCTGGCCCGGGTGGACTGAACCGGCACGGCCACGGCCGGCTTGCGGTAGACGACGGCATGCTCCCCGAAGAGGATGACCTTCCCGGGTGCGGTTCGCTCGGTCATGCTCGATCCGTCAGGGGTCGCGGGTCCAGACGGAGGACCCGGATCACGGCTCGCGGTGGCTGCTTGCGTGGAGGCTCACTGGCCGACGTAGAGGATGACGAGCGCTAACATGCCCCACAAGAGCAGATTGATCAAGAGCGGGCGGTCGGTGAGGATGAGTTCCTCCGGCGCGCCACCGACGTTTTCGACATGGATCAAGCGAAGATAGCGAAAGATCCCATACAGCACAAACGGGATGGTCAGCATCATGAGATGGTTGGCCGGCAGGTTCTCAGCGGAAAAAGTGTAGAGCGAGTATGCCATAATGGTCGTTGCCGAGACGACCACGATCAGCTGATCCAGCAGTTCAACGTTGTAGCCGTCCAGCACCGGGCGGTGTGAGTTGGCGCCCTCGGCCAGCAGCAGCAGTTCGGCCCGCCGCTTGCCAAACCCAATGATCAGTGCCAACAGCGTCGTGCACACGTACAACCAGGGAGAAAACCGCGACACCTGGATAAGGCTGACCCCGGCCGCGACCCGGAGCACGAACCCGGCTGCGATGATCAGCACATCGATGATCGCGGCGTGCTTGAGCCACAACGAGTAAAGCAGGTTCAATCCAAAGTAACCGGCGACGATCCAGCCGAATGAGTTTCCGAGGGCAAAACTAATGAGGAGGGAAACCGCGGCGAGCAGCACGGCGGCCGTTGCCGCTGCCGGGATTGCCAACTCCCCGGCAGCAATCGGCCGAGCGCGCTTGACCGGGTGGCGGCGGTCGGCCTCGACGTCGGCGATGTCGTTGAGCAGATAGACCGAGCTCGAGATGAGGCACAGCATCCCGAACCCGAGAATGATCCGAACCAGCGGCTCCGGCTGTGTGAGCTGCTCGTCGAACACCAGCGCGGCGAAGATGAAGACATTCTTGGCCCACTGGCGTGGCCGCATCGCTCGCAGGAGCGCCTTGAGCATGCCGCGTAGGATAGCAGGTGCACCAGTGGCAGGCAAGCGGACGGCCATCCCATACCGGGAGAGTTCGGGCCAGGTCGAATAAATGGCGAACCCTAAGGAACGGCTCGATCAGCTGCTCGTCAGGCGCGGTTTGGTCGAGAGCCGCGCCCTCGCCCAGCGGATGATCATGGCCGGCCAGGTCCGACTGAAGGGACAGCCGGTGCTCCAGCCCTCGACCCGGGTGTCCCCGGACGCGGCAGTTGAAATTATCTCCGCCCCCCGCTTCGTCTCCCGGGGAGGTGAAAAGCTGGAGGCGGCGCTCCAGAAATTCCGCCTGGAGCCGGCCGGATGGGCGTGCGCAGACGTTGGGGCCTCGACCGGCGGATTCACCGACTGCCTGCTGCAGCACGGCGCGGGGCGGGTATACGCGATCGACGTTGGCCACGGCCAGTTGCACTGGCGGCTGCGGAACGACCCTCGGGTGGTGCTCATGGAGCGCAAGAATGCCAGGTATCTGAGCGAGCTCCCCGAGCCGATCCGGCTGGCGACGGTCGACGTGTCTTTCATCTCGCTGCGCCTCATCCTGCCTTTGGTGGCGGGGTGGCTGGTCGCAGGCGGAGAGGTCGTCGCGCTGATCAAGCCGCAGTTCGAGGCGGGGAGGAGCCAGGTCGGGAAGGGGGGCGTGGTCAAGGATCCTGCGACACACCACCAGGTGCTGTTCGAGATCCTTGAAGCCGCACTTGGGGCGGGGTTGGCTCCTCAAGGGCTGATTCGCTCGCCTCTGGTCGGACCCAAGGGGAACATCGAATTCCTGGCCTGGCTGCGCAAGGGGGGAGACTCAGCCGACCTCGCCCAGATAATACAGGCCAGCCTGAGAGTTGGGTCGAGCTAGCCCCCGGAAGAGGGGTGGAGCCATCAGATAGGCGGCTCAGCCAGGCCAAGCACCTGAAATTGGGGCCCGCAGCCTACGTAGCCCCCTGCTCCCATCAAGCCCCCTTGCTCGAGTGGGAATCACGTCCGAATTGTCAACCGTAGGGCGGATCGCTATAATCGTCGGCTTGGAATGCTCTAGCCCCGGAATGGCCAGGCTTCCCCCACGATGAGAATCCTGACTGTTCTGACCTACTACTCCCCGCACTGGACCGGGCTGACCGCTCACGCCGCCCGAGTGGCCGAGGGGCTGGCCGCCAGGGGCGAACAGGTCACGGTCCTTACCACTCGCTACAGGCGCGATCTCCCCCGGGACGAGACCCTGAACGGGGTCCGGGTCATCCGGATCCGGCCGGTGGGCCGGCTCAGCCGGGGAATGATTACTCCGGCCTTTCCTTGGGCGGCGGCTCTGCTGATCCGCGCCCATGATGTGGTGCACATTCACACTCCGCTGCCGGAGGCTCCGCTGGTTGCGCTGCTGTGCCGCCTGCTGGGCCGCCCGATGCTGATGACGCACCACGGCGATCTGGTCATGCCGCCCGGAGCCTTCAATCAAGCACTGGAGCGGCTGGGGTTCTGGCTGTCGTATCTGGCCGCCCGGTTGGCGACTGCCGTGACCAGCTATAGCCTGGATTATGCGGATCACTCAGAACTGCTCGGTCACTTTCGAAACAAGCTGAGCGCGGTGCTTCCACCGGTGGAGATCCCGGCACCGGACCGGGCGGCGGCTCGGGCCTGGAGGGCCGAATTAGGCCTGGGCGACCGGGCCGTGATTGGGTTTGCCGGCCGTTGGGTCTCTGAGAAAGGGTTCGACGACCTGCTTCGGGCCCTTCCGCTGGTCCATCGAGAATTGCCGAAGGCCCATTTGCTCTTCGCCGGGGAACAGCAGGTTGTCTATGAGCGCTTCTTCGAGCAGTGCCGCCCGCTGATCGAACCGATTCGGGAACACGTCACGCTGCTCGGGCTGCTCCACGATCGACAGCAAATGGCGAATTTCTATGGCATGTGCGACCTGTTTGCGCTGCCCAGCCGCACCGACATGATGGCCTTGGTCCAGGTGGAAGCCCTAATGTGCGGCACGCCGGTGGTCGCCAGCGATATCCCGGGCGCCCGGGTGGTCGTGCGCGAGACCGGATACGGGCTGCTCGCCCCCGCCAATGACCCGCCGGGGCTGGCCGACGCCCTTGTCGCCGCATTCCGTCGACGGGAGAGCTTGCGGCCGAATCCGGTGGAGCTGCGGCGAGTCTTTGATCCCCAGCAGTCCCTGACAGCCTACCAGGAGCTGCTCTCGAAGTTGTGCGGGAAGCCGGCCCAGACCCGGACCGCCCGGCGGCGCCGGTGGTTCCAGTCGGCCAATGGCTCCGACCCTCAGGATTCGCTCTCAGCCGGCGATCATCAGCTGCTGGACCGACTGCTCTCCAACGAAGCCGACATGGCCTTCCGCCGCCGGGCTCGAATGTTGCTGGAGTACCTGGAGCTGCGGGAGGGCGATCGGGTCATTGACGTCGGCTGCGGAATGGGCGTGTACTTGATGCTAATGTCCCGGTTGCGTCGAATGGACCTGGTTGGGCTGGATCTGCAGCCGGACCGCCTTCGCAGGGCCCGGGCCGAGGTCTCGACAGCCCAATTGCTTTGCGGCGACATCGGGCGGCTGCCGTTCGCGCCGGGGGTGTTCGACAAAGCCTTGATGAGTGAGGTCCTTGAACACGTCCCGGACGATGAGGGGGCTCTGCGGGCCATCCACCGGCTGCTCAGGCCGGGTGGTGTATTGGCGGTCTCAGTGCCTCATGCTCACTACCCGTTCTGGTGGGATCCGATCAACCGCACCTGGACCGGAGTCGGTGGGCGTCCGATCCGCAAGGGCCCACTGGTTGGGATCTGGACCGATCACCAACGGCTCTACTTGCCCGATGAATTGCAGGCCCGATTGGAGAGGGCCGGTTTCGTCGTGGAGGCAGTTGAGGAGGCCACTCACTACTGTTTCCCTTTCATGCATTTTCTGGTGTACGGGATCGGAAAACCGTTGATCGAACGCGAATTGTTGCCGAGCGCCCTCGCCAACTCAGCCGACCGATTTCGGGCAGAACAGAATCAGGGAAGTTATTTGAATCCGGTCAACGTCGGGGTGGCGGCCTTTCGGGCGTTCGACGAGGCGAACGAGCGGCCGGGGGCCTCCGACCAAAGCACCTTTGTCAACGTCCTGGCCAGAGCTCGCAAGCCGGGTGGCCGTCAGGCCTAATCCTCAATGGAAGACCTCTCTGAAACGATCTCCGAACCATCCGTCCTGGACTGGGTCAAGTCCCTCTTCAAACTGAAGCCGCTGCCCATCCCAGAACGTGCCGCGGCTGGGCCAGTCGTCGAGCTGCGGCGAGTTGTCGCCCAGCCGGTTGCGCCAGCTTCCACTCAGATCGACATCCGAAAGTTGGCCGGCCAGCTGCGGTTGCCCGCGGCGCTCCTGTTGGCCTTCATCGCGCAAGTGGGCCTGGAGCAGCACAAGAACGTTCGGAGCAATGTGCTGCTCTACCTGCTCGCCGGCGGCTTGATTGGCTGGTCGCTGTGGAGGGGAGAGCTCGACCGGGAAACCGAGAAAACAAAGCTGGAACGATCCTGGCGGACCTGGATCGACCTGCGATACCTAACAGCCGGGATCATCCTCACCGGGTTGACCTACCTGGCCTCCGGTGACAACACTTTCCGATTCTCAACCGTGGTCTTCTGGGTTCCGGCAATCCTGGCAACCGGCCGGGCCTTCTGGCAGGGGAAGCCGCGAACGGCTCGGTTCATCCCGGCCATCAGAGAGTTCCTTGGCAAGCCCCGCATCAAAGTCTCAATCGGAGCCTCCACCCTGCTCGCCCTCGCCGCGTTCGGTCTGGCGGCAGGATTCAGATACGCCCGGTTGGCGGAAGTTCCATCCGAGATGACGAGTGACCATGCCGAGAAGATCTTGGACATCATCGATATCCTGAATGGCCAAACCTCGATCTTCTTCCCCCGCAACGCCGGGCGAGAGGGGATGCAGTTCTATGCAACTGCCGCGGCAGTCCATTGGTTTGGGGCGGAGCTCAACTTCCTGACCCTCAAAGCGGTCACTGCCACTGCCGGTCTGCTGGCCCTGCCGTTCATCTACCTCTTCGGGCGCGAGATCGGAGGGCGGAAGGTGGGTTTGGCAGCCATGGCGCTGACCGGGATCGCCTACTGGCCGAATGTCATTGGTCGAGTTGGCCTGCGGGCCACCTTCTATCCGATGCTGCTAGCACCGACGCTTTACTTTTTGGTCCGCGGGTTGCGGGCCCGTCGGCAGAACGATTTTGTCCTGTGCGGACTCTTCCTGGGGGCCGCGATTTACAGCTACACCTCGGCCAGACTGGCGCCCCTGGTGGTCATCCTTGGAGTATTGCTGTATGTCGTTCATGGCGATGCCAAGGGACACCGCCTGCAGGCATTGCGCTGGCTGGGCGTGGTCGCGCTGATGGCAGTCGTGGTCGCGGCCCCGTTCTTGCGGGCGGCCTACCAACTGCCGGATGAGATTTTCTTCCGCACGGTGACCCGGGTGACCGAGATGGAAAGAGCCCTGGACGGGTCTGTGAGCGGGATTTTCTTCAACAATGTCTTGGAAGCCCTCAAGATGTTTAGCTGGGATTTCGGTGAAATCTGGGTATTGTCGATTCCTTTCCGCCCGGCGCTGGATTGGGTGACCGGGGGGCTGTTCCACCTGGGAGTCGTGCTGCTTTTCGTTCGCTACGCCAAGAGTCGCAACTGGCTGGATCTGTTCCTGCCGCTATCCATTCTGGTGCTGCTTCTGCCCTCGATCCTCGCGCTCGCTTTCCCTGGGGAGAACCCACATCCGAGCCGGGCTGGCGGCGCCATCATCCCGGTCTTCGCGATCGCCGCGACGAGCCTGGCCGGAATCCAGCAGTGGGGGAAACGGAAGCTCACTGGCAAGGCCGGTCAGAGAATCGGGATTGGGTTCGCCGGCGGGCTCTTCGTGCTCTCGGCCTTCAGCAACTACTCGCTAGGAGTGTCCCTCTACGGGGAGCACATCGTCCGGGGTGGCTGGAACGCCTCCGAGCTGGGTTCGGTCGCCCGCGGCTTCGGCGAGTCGGTCGGCGGCTTTGATCAGATCTACATTATGGCCTACCCCCATTGGCTCGATTCGCGCCTGGTCGCGGTAGAGGCCGGTCGGCCGGGCCAGGACTTCGGTATCTGGCCGGACCAGGTCAGCTCGCTCGAGCCTACGACCGAGGCTCGCCTTTTCTTCTTGCATCCGATGGATGAGAGCGGTCACCGCCTGCTGGGCGAGCTCTTTCCAAACGGGATTCTCTCAACCCATCGGTCGCGTTCGGAGGGGAAGGACTTCGATGTCTTCTGGGTGCCGCCAGCCCCAAGCGGGGGCGCTGGGGAATGAGCTCTAACCCGCCCGAATTGCGGAGAGCAGTCCTTGCCCTCGGTGCACGGGGCTAGGATGGATAGACACCCGGAAGCCATGTTGCTCCAGATGCTTCACCAATTCGAGATGGGAGCGACTCATGAGGCGGTCGTGGTACTCGAGGCAAATCACACCAATCCGGCCCAGGGTCTCGCTCGAGGCGGAAAGCAACACAGCGTACTCGCACCCTTCGCAGTCGATCTTGAGGTAGTCGCAGCCCGGGATTCCAGTTCGGTGCAGGATCTCGCCCAGAGTGACCGCGGTGGCGGCTGCCGCGCCTCCCGCTTCAATAGTCGACGTGAGGGGTCCCTGGCCGGAACTTCGCCGCAGTCCGACCTGGCCTGAGGCACCTGCAACCGCATTTGGACTCGCCTGCACGTTCGTGAGGTCATTCATGACAATGTTCTGTTGGAGCAGGTCGAAGGAATCTGGAGCCGGTTCATAGGCCAATACCCTCGAATGCGGATAGCGCTTGGCCACATCGAGGGCGAACTCGCCGATCCCGCCGCCGATATCGATTACCGTCCACCCATTCTGGATCGGGACTGAGGCAGCCTCGTACTGGCGATCGATGCATACTTCCTTGACCAACCAGGCATCCAGGGCCGTCCGAACTTTCAATGCCAGGGCGGAGTCTCGCAGCACCAGCGTTGCCGGTCGTGGTATAGGCAGGCCGAGGAACAGTGCAAGCACAGTGGGCCAGTTGCGGAATCCGCGCAGCATGCGCGGGATGGATGTCAGATAGTAGCTAAGTCGGGAGCGCAGCATTGAGAAGGTGGATGGAGGAACGCTTGGCGAGACCCGGGCCCAGATGACTAAACTCGCGGCTGAGTCTACACCTGTCGCGAATCCGAAGGTCCGAGGCTCGGACCTGCTGCTGGTTGGGATTCTGATCGCCGGAGCGCTTTTGCGCTTCTCCGGGCACAACTGGGACAACCAGACCCACATGCACCCGGACGAACGCTTTCTCACCGGAGTAGAGACAAAGCTCGTGCTGCCCACCAGCCTCCGGGAGTATTTCGACACGACCAACTCCCGCTTCAACCCGCACAACAACGGCGATACCTTCTTCGTGTACGGGACCCTCCCGATCTTCATCGTGCGGGTGCTTGGCGAGTGGGCCGGCGAGACCGACTATAGCCAAATCCACCTGGTCGGTCGGGCTGCTTCGGCCAGCTTCGACCTGATTTCCGTGTACCTGGTGTTTTTGATCGGGAGCCGGCTGTACAGCCGGAACGTCGGGTTGTTGGGTGCAGCGTTCAGCGCCTTCTCGGTCCTGCCGATCCAGCACGCCCACTTCTTTGTGGTTGATCCGTTTGCCAATACTTTCATTCTCGGCGGGATCTACTTCGCGGTGCGCGCGCTGGAGGATGACCGCTGGCTCAATTACGGGCTGTTCGGCCTGTTTCTGGGGATGGCCAGCGCGTCCAAGATCAGCGCGGCGCCACTGGCCGGGGTCATCGTGCTGTCCAGCGTGGTCCGACTCTGGAGCTCACCGGAAGGCATCAGTCCCAGTCGGCTGGTTGGCTATGTGTGGCGGTTGGCACTGGCGGCCCTGATCTCGCTCGTGACTTTCCGGGTGTTCCAGCCCTATGCCTTCAAATCATTCAGCCTGGCCCTGAATCCGGCCTGGCTCGACAACCTCGCCTCGCTTCGAAGCCTCGCCAGTGGCGAAGGCGACTTCCCCCCAGGCATGCAGTGGGCGGACCGGACTCCGGTCTGGTTCTCGCTGAAGAACCTCATCCTACATGGCCTGGGCCTCCCGCTGGGAGTGCTGGCCTGGGGCGCCTGGGCCTGGGCGCTGGCCCGGGCGATCCGAGGCGATTGGAAGAGGCATCTGATCCCCATCGTCTGGACCGGGGCCTACTTCCTGGGGCGCTCGGTCGGGTTCGTCACCGCCATGCGCTATGAACTTCCGGTGTACCCGACCCTGGCGCTGCTCGCGGCCTGGGGGCTCTGGCACGGATGGGAGACCCTGCATGGAATCCGCATCTTCCGGCGACTGAAGGCCGAGTGGGTTGTGGCGGGGGTCGGCGGGTTTGTGCTGGCTGCGACCGCGATCTATGCGACCGCGTTCGCGCTCAACTACTCGCGCCCGTTCACCCGTTACGAAGCTTCAGCCTGGATCTATCGGCATGTGCCCGGACCGGTAAATGTCGTACTCGACGTGCAGGGCAGCGAGCAGCTCGAACCGCTCGCGCTGCCCGAAGGAACCCTGCTGGACCAAGGGGGATCGTTGGAAGTTCCCTTCCGGGCCCGCGAGCCAGCCACTGCGATGGCGGTGCTGATTCCATATGCAACGGCTGACTTATCCGGGGGCCAGGGCACTTTGCGAGCCACCCTGTTGGATGAATCGGGTCCGCTGGCAGAGGCAACCGCCCCAGTGCTGGTAGGAGGCGAAAGCCGATTGGAGCTCCAGCTGGACCGCCCGGTCACGCTGAAGGCCGACGCCGCCTACCGGGTCCGTCTGGAGCTGGTGGGCATCGAGAGCCTGGCATTCCGCGGCTCGGTCATTGTCACCGAGACCTCCTGGGACGATGCGCTTCCGCTTCCCATTGAAGAGCGGAGCGGGTTCCCATTGCTCTACACCGGCGCCAACCAGGAACTCTACTGGCCGGACGCGGACGATTCGGATGGCTCAGGCCGGTCAGACAAACTCGAGCGATTGCTCAGCACGCTCGACGCGGGCGACTACCTCATCCTCACCTCGAACCGGCAATACGGCTCGGTCGGGCGGCTGCCTCAGAAGTATCCGCTGACCGTCGCCTACTATCGGGCTCTGCTCGGCTGCCCGACCGGTACGGAAGTTGAGGTCTGTGCCGACCAGGCTCAGCCCGGCGCTGTCGCCGGTCGGCTGGGCTACGATTTGGTGGCCGTTTTCGAACGCAACCCAAGCCTCGGTCCGCTGATTTACCGAGACCAACTCGCCGAGGAAGCCTTCACGGTGTACGACCATCCCAAGGTGTTGGTATTCGCCAAGTCGGCCGAATTCGATTCGGGCGCCGTGCTGTCCGAGCTCTCGGGGGTAGATCTCACGCAGATCGTCAACCTGCCGCCGGTCCAGCTTGGATCGGCCGCGCCGGCACCCAATCTGCTGATCCCTGAGGATCGGCTGGAGGGGCAGCGGAGCGGGGGGACCTGGTCGGAGTTGTTTTCGCGCACCAGCCTGATCAATCGCTGGGAGCCCCTGGCAGTGGTGTTCTGGTGGCTCATGCTCGCCGCGCTCGGTCTGCTCGCGTTCCCGATCGTGCGGGCGGCCTTTCCAGGACTCATCGATGGGGGGTATCCCCTGGCGCGCCTGGTTGGCGTGCTTTTTGTGTCTTGGGCAAGTTGGTTGGTGGCCAGCCTGGCCATCGCGCCGTTCACCCGTGCCACGATTCTCTTGGCGGTGGTGGCGATGGCAGCCTTCTCAGGTTCCCTGGCCTGGCGAGACCGGGACCGCTTGCAGACCTGGTTCCGCGAGCGACGGCGTGAAATCCTGTGGGTCGAGCTCGTGGCGCTCGGCTTCTTCCTGTTCGACCTCGCCATCCGGCTCGGCAATCCCGACCTCTGGCACCGCTACCTGGGCGGCGAGAAGCCGATGGACTTCGCATACCTGAATGCGGTGCTCAAGAGCACGACTTTTCCGCCGTATGACCCGTGGTATGCCGGCGGCTACATCAACTACTACTATTTCGGTTTTGTGTTGGTAGGGACCCCCCTAAAACTACTTGGGGTGGTGCCTTCGGTGGGGTACAACCTGGTGCTCCCCAGTCTGTTTTCTTTTGCGGCGCTGGCAGCCTACACCGTCGGGACCAATCTGGTCGCCCGGCTCGGGTCCGCGTATTCGAGCGTGCGGCAGATCAGCCCCCGGGTCGCGGGCCTGGCCGCCGCAATCTCCCTCCTGGTACTCGGCAACCTGGGGACAGTGCGGTTGATCTACGACAGGCTGCGCGAGGTCGGATTGCGAGGGAGCGAGGGGTCCCAACCGGGATTGCTGGCCGCAGCCGCCGGGCTCGGGAAGGTTCTCACCCTCCAAGAGACCCTGCCGGGCGGAGGCCACCACTGGTACTGGGATCCGAGCCGGGCCATCCCGGCGCCACCGGGCGACGTGGGTCCGATCACCGAATTCCCGTTCTTCACGTTCCTGTACGCAGATCTGCACGCCCATATGATCAATCTGCCGTTCACAGTCTTGGCGCTGGCCTGGGGACTTTCCTGGGTATTAGTGGCCGAGCAAAGGACGCAGATCTCGTGGCGGGGACGAATCCTCGGAATTGGGGTGGGTGCACTGGCGCTGGGAGTGCTTGCACCGACCAACACCTGGGACTTTCCGGTCTATTGGACTCTCGGCGGCGTGGCTGCCGCGGCAGCCCCCTTCCTTCGATCCCGAAAACTGGATCTACGGAGCGCGCTAGAGGCCACCCTAGGCGTCGCCGCCCTGCTGCTGCTTGCGAACCTGTTCTACCGGCCGTATTACCTCTGGTACGGCGCGGGCTATACCGAGGCGGACCTCTGGCAGGGATCCCGCACCACGTTGGATGGGTATCTGACGGTGCACGGTCTGTATCTGGTCATCTTGATTCCATGGATGGCGTGGGAGACGCGACAGTGGCTCGCCACGACCCCGCTGTCGGCCCTTGGCCGACTGCGCCCCTATTTCCCAGCCCTGCTGGTCGCGAGCTTCGGATTCCTGATCGGGCTTGGATATCTAGCTGCGGATGGAGTGCGGATTGCGCCGCTGGTTGGCCCGATCGTGGCCTGGTCCGGAATCCTGCTGCTGCGCCGGAACACACCGATCGAAAAGCGGGTGGTACTGACGATGATCGGGACCGCAGCCGCGCTGACCTTCCTGGTCGAGCTGGTCGTGCTGGTTGGCGACATCGGCCGAATGAACACCGTGTTCAAGTTCTACTTGCAGGTTTGGACCTTATTCAGCATGGCGGGGAGCGCCGCCCTGGTTTGGTTGTTGGCAGATCTTCCGGCCTGGGGACTGCGAATTCGCAGGGCCTGGACCGTCGCTTTCGGAGCAGTGCTATTCGGCGCCGCGTTGTACCCGCTCACCGCCACCCAGGCAAAAATCGAAGACCGGATGGCTCCGGCAACCCCGCTCTCCCTGGATGGGATGGCCTTCATGACCGCCGCCAGCTACGATGACCTGGGCAAGACGATTCCGCTTGAAGGGGACTACCACGCCATCCAATGGATGCAAGACAACGTGGAGGGATCGCCGGTCATCGTTGAGGCCCAGCTGCCGGAGTACCGCTGGGGATCCCGTTACTCGATCTATACCGGCCTGCCGGACGTGCTTGGCTGGAATTGGCACCAGCGCCAGCAGCGGGCGGCTGCCGAGCCGACCGACATCTTTGCCCGAGTCCAGGACATCTGGAACTTCTACCTCACACCCTCGACGAGCGATGCGCTGACCTTTCTATCCCGATATGATGTCAAGTACGTGGTCGTGGGAGAATTGGAGCAGCTCTACTACGGTAGTTTCGACGGATGCTCACCAGTCAACGGAGGAGCCCAAGTGGTATGCGACCTGGCCGGTCGCTACGATGGGATCTGGACACTGGACGTTCCGGTTGATCAGTGCCAGCAAGTCGGTTCGGGCCTCACCTGCCCGACCCAAGGCCTGGAGAAATTCGAGTTGATGACCGGGCAGGGCTACCTGCGGCCGGTGTATCAGAACGGATCGACAACGATCTACGAGGTCCTGTGGTAATCATCGCCTGGTGGTTGGCCAGCAGCGTGCTGGGCTTGCTGGCCCTCCCGCTCGCCTTTCGCATTTTTCATCGCCTGCCCGACCGAGGGTATGCCTTTGCGCGACCTCTTGGGCTGCTCATCGCGAGCTACGTGCTGTGGCTGGGGGCAAGTCTGGGGTTCATCCCGAACAGCCGTGGCGGTGCGCTGGGAGCCGTGCTGGTCCTGGCCGCGATCGGCGCCTCGCTTGGTCAACGGGTCGAAATCCGGGATTGGCTGCGCCACAACTTGCGAACGGTGCTCTGGATGGAGGGCGTGTTCCTGCTCAGCTTCCTGTTGTGGGCATTCGTGCGGGCAAACAATCCCGAGATCGTAGGCACCGAGAAGCCAATGGAGCTGGCGTTCCTGAATGGGATCTTGCGCTCCGACCGACTCCCGCCTAACGATCCGTGGCTCTCCGGCTATGCCATCTCGTACTACTACTTCGGCTATGTCATGATCGCCGTATTGACCTGGCTGAGCGGGGCGGCAAGCGGAGTCGCCTTCAATCTGGCCAATGCGCTGTGGTTCGGACTGGTTGCGGTCGGGAGCTACTCTGTGCTGTACAACTTGCTTGGCGCCCGGGGTAGGCCGGTGAGCATGGCCGTTCCGCTGCTCGGGCCGGCATTCGTTCTCATTTCCGGCAATTTGGAAGCGATTCTCGACGTCCTCCATTCTCGCCAGGTTCTTTGGCAAGCGCTGCCGGACGGGAGCTTGGTCTCCGGTTTTTGGAGTTGGCTCGATCTGAAGGAGTTGAGCGACCCGCCCGGAGCTGCAGCGAGCTGGATGCCTCAACGCTATCTGTGGTGGTGGCGGGCATCGCGGGTGATTCGCGATGTCGATCTCTCCGGCGTCGACATTGAAGTGATCGACGAATTCCCGTTCTTCTCCTATCTGCTGGCAGACAACCATCCCCACCTGCTCGCCATGCCGTTCGCCCTGATGGCGGTCGGGTTCTCTTTGCAAGCATTCCTGAGCAGTCCGCGGGGTGAGTTTGTGTGGCGGTCGACCCGGACCTCAACCCGCCGGCTGCTGGCGATCTTCAAGTGGCTCGCGGCCGGACTGGCGGTCTTGCTGGTGCTGCGGGCCGTGATGTCACCCGGCGGATCCGAACCCGTCCCAGGCGGGGCAGTCCTGATCGGGCTACTGCGCCAGCTACTGATCGGGAGTGTTGCGTTCGCGGTCCTGGGGACCCTCGCGCTGATGATCCTGGGTTCGATTCCCAGCGCCGTAAGCCGGGCGGAGTTCGGCTTCGCCGGCATTCTCTTCGGCGGCCTGGCCTTTCTCAACACCTGGGATTCTCCGATCTATCTGGCGCTCTTCCTGGCTGCCGTGGCCTGGTCCGGACGCAACGCCCCTCTGAAGGCGCTCGCAACCCGAATAGCGACCACCGCGGTCGCGATTGGAGCGGCTGCGGTCTTGTTGTACTTGCCGTGGTTTCCCAGCTTCTCATCCCAGGCCGGCGGCGTGCTTTCGAGTTTGCTCTTCCCGACCCGGATTCAGCAATTTGGCGTTATGTTTGGGGTCTCGCTCATCCCAATCCTGGTCTGGCTGATCTGGACCTGGCGCAATGGAGCTGCCCCGCGAGGTGATCTGCTCTGGAAGCTCGGCCTCGGGCTGCCGGTCGGATTGCTGCTGCTTTCGGTGGCGGTCGTGGGAGTTTCCTTGATCGGTGTGGGCTCTCAACCATTCGAGTTGGAATCGGTCTTGAATGGGCTCGGAATACGCGGGCAACCCCTGCAGGAAGGGTTGCGGTTGGTTGCCGAAGCCGCGATCGTGCGCCGTCTGGGGAGTTCGTGGACCGCCCTGGCGCTTGGAGGGATGGTGGGGCTTGCGGTGGGACTACTGGCTGGCCGGACGACGGGGAGTCCTCGCGAATCGGAGCCCCGCCACTTCGTCATGATCCTGGTTGCGATCGGTGCTCTGCTGGTGATCGCACCGGAGTTCGTGTATCTGCGCGACCTTTTCGGGACGCGTATGAACACGGTGTTCAAGCTGTACTTTGGAGCCTGGATCTTGTGGGGCCTGGCCGCGGCCTACGCGGTGGTTGAACTGTGGCCGAAGAGTTGGAGGGTTACTGCTGCCTGGCGAGCGGCGGTCGTGCTTCCGCTGATCGGTGGACTGGTGTACCCCGCCCTCGCCACCTGGACCAAGGCCAACGCCTTCACCCCCTCACAGGGGCGCACGCTCGACGGGACTGCCCATCTGGCATCCGACAACCCGTCCGACTATGCGGCGATCCAATGGATCAACGAGGCGCTGCCAACCGGTGTGATCGTGGAAGCGATCGGGGGCAGCTACACCCAGTTCGGCCGGATCTCCGCCCACACCGGCCTTCCGACCGTTCTCGGCTGGGATGGACACGAACTCCAGTGGCGCGGAGAGGCGACCCTGCAAGGCACCCGCGTTCCGGACGTCCGACTGCTGTATGAAACCCCCGACTGGCAGGCCGCGACCGCGATTCTGGATCGTTATCAAATCGCGTATGTGTATGTTGGGCCGTTGGAAATCGCTACCTACGCGAGGCTCGACGTGCGAAAGTTCGACCAGTTCATGGAAAAGGTCTACGAGAACGGGGAGGTTCGGATCTATGCACGGGAGGGTGCAGCCTCCGGATGATTGAGCGCCGGCCGTCAGTTTCGCTCGAACTGCTCGCCTACGTGATTCTTATCGCGTTTGCTGCCTGGCTTCGCTTCAACCAACTCGATCGTCAACCGCTGACCGACGCGGAGGCCCGCGAGGCGCTAGCCGCACTCCCTCAGCCGGCCGAATTCCAACCGCCCGATCCGGGCCCAAGCTCCCCGGCTTACCAGGTATTGACCGGCCTGGCGTTCAGTTTCACGGGTGCGGAGGACAGCACTGCCCGCTGGGCATCGGCTGCCGCCGGTTCGCTGCTCTTGCTGACCCCCCTGCTCGTCCGACGCCAAATCGGCCGAGGAGCCGCGCTCATGACAACCCTGCTTCTGGGAATCTCACCGACCCTCTGGGCGGCCTCCCGAACGGCAGGGGGGTCGGCGATCGCTGCCCTTGGCCTCCTGGCTGTCGTGCTGTTTCTGGCCCGGGCCCGGGCTGAAACGCGGGGCAATCTCGAGCGGGCGGCAGTGATGCTGGGCCTGGTGGCCTCCACCGGACAAGCCGGCCTCCTGGGACTGGCGAGTCTGGGGGTGGGGAGCGCGGCACTGGTCGCCATCCGTCGGCGGCGTGGCAATCCGAAACCGGATCGAGCTGTGGCCCTGCCGTGGCCGGCCGCCTTGGGTGCCGAAGAGCTGCGGCGCAGCCTGTTGCTGGCTGGCGTAGTGATCCTAGCCATCGCGAGCGGCCTCGGATTCTTTGTGAGAGCGCTTGGGGGAGTCTTCGAAGGGTTGGGTAGCTGGGTCGAGGGCTGGTTCGTGGCAAGCGGCATTCCGGCCGCCTCGGTTATGCTGAATCTGCCGACCTATGAGCCGCTGCTGCTTGGCTTCGGCGGCCTGGGATTGGTGCGGGCCGTGCGCAAAGGTTCCCCCCTCGAAACCTGGCTCGCGGCCTGGGCGGTCAGCGCGCTATTGCTGATCGCCGTCTATCCCGGCCGCCGGCCGGAGGACCTGCTCTGGGCTGTCATTCCGCTGTGTTTCCTGGCGGCGGCCGAGGCCTCCCAACTGATCGAGCGGGCCCTGGGCGCCCGCCCAGCCTGGCTGCTGGTCGGTTTCGTTGTCGCCGTGCTCGCGTTGCTGGCGTTTTCCTATTTGCAGCTGGCGGCCTTCGTGCGCGGTCCGGACGCACTCCAGACCTTCTTGGGCCTCCCGCTGTTGTTGATGCTGGCAGTCATGGGGGTCGGATTGGCGGCCGCGGCCATCGGGCTGCTCGGCCTCGGCTGGTCGAGAGAGATCGCAGCCAACGTTGCCGGCGTGGCCGGGTTGATTGTGCTGACCTCGCTGAGCCTCTCAGGCGGCGGGAGGCTGAACCTGGCAGCGGCCTCGGCCAGAGAGCTGTGGAGACCCCAAGCCAGCTTGGCGGGACTGCTCGACCTGCGCGAAACAATTGACACCCTCTCCAAGGCCCAGACCGGCCGCACCGCGGCCATTCCGCTTCAGTTCGCAGACCCAAGCACCCCGGCCCTGGCCTGGGTGCTGCGCGGTTACTCCCCGCGGAGTGCCACGGATCCAGCGGAGAGTCCCCCGGTCATCCTGATGCGGGAAGGATCAGGTGGGGGATTATTTCCGAGCGAATACCTCGGACAGTCGGTTAGCATTGGCGAGCGCTGGGGCTGGACCGGGTGGTGGCCGCCGGAGTTGGCAGTCTGGTGGGTGACCCGGAAGGCGCCGACCCTGCCGGACCGCTGGGTCCTCCTGGTTCGACCGGACATCGCAGGGGTGGAGCAGCCGACCATCATTGGGGAACCATGATCCCGAGCGCGATCGCCATCGATGGCCCGGCCGCTGCTGGGAAATCGACCCTGGCCAGATCGCTGGCCGCTCGCCTGGGCTATTTGTATTTCGACACGGGGGTCATGTATCGGGCTGTCACCCTCGCGGCGCTGCGGGCGGCAGTTCCCGTCGACGATGAACCGCAAGTTTCGGCGACCGCCGAGCAAGTCGCGATTGATGTCCAACCGGGCTCGGTCCCTGATGGACGCCAGTACGACGTCTTGTTAGACGGGGAGGATGTGACCTGGGCGATCCGTTCGCCCGAGATCGACGCGCACGTATCCAAGGTGTCGATGTACGGCCGGGTGCGGCGGGCAATGACCGAGCGCCAGCGGGAGATCGGCCGCAGAGGCCGAGTTGTGATGGTCGGCCGCGATATCGGAACCGTGGTGTTGCCCGAAGCCGAGCTCAAGATCTTCCTGAAGGCTGATGTTGAAGACCGCGCTCAGAGACGCTACGATGAAATGCGGGCTCGTGGGGAGGCCGCGGAATACGCCGCGGTTCTGGATTCGGTCCAGACTCGTGACCAGCTTGACTCGACCCGAGATCTGGCTCCCCTGCGCCCGGCCGCGGATGCAATCATCGTCGACTCGACCGAGCTGGATCCCCAGCAAGTGTTGGAGCGGGTGCTCGAGCTGGTGGCTGAAGTCCCCGGTGGCTGATCCGCCGCTGGAGTTGCCGCCGCTCCGATCTATCGAATGACCCAGAAGGAGTATGAGCATTCCCGATTTGAGCCACGCCGCAGGGTGCTTCGCTGGCTGATCGACAACGTCGGCTATCGGGTGTTTGCCAAATTCAACGGGATCGAGGATGTTGAGCACCTGCCGCTATCGGGCCCGGCGATCATCATGATGAATCACATTGCGATGATCGATCCGATTGTCGTGCTGGGTGGCCTGCCCCGTAACATCGTTCCCCTGGCACGCCATGACGTGTTCAAGCTGCCGATCTGGGGGATTTTCCCCCGACTCTGGAGTGTCATCCCGGTGCGCCGTGGGGAAGTGGACCGGCGGGCAGTGCAGCGAGCCCTGGCGGTGCTGAAGGCCGGAGAAATCGTGTTGGTTGCGCCGGAGGGCCATCGAAACCCGCAGCTGCAGCAAGGAAAAGTCGGGGTGGCCTATCTGGGGGCCCGCAGCGGCGCCCCGATCGTGCCGGCCGCGGTCGAAGGGACGGACGGCTACCCTTCGCTGCGGCTGAATCGTAGCCAGGAGCCGGGTGCCACGGTGCGACTTGGCCGGCCGTTTCGATTTAAGGTGAGCAGTGGGCGTTTGGACCGGGAGTTGCTGCGTAAGATGACCGATGAGGCGATGTACGTGCTGGCGGGCCTGCTGCCGGCGTCCCGGCGAGGATATTATGCGGACCTGAGTCGGGCAACGGCCGAGACGATCGAGTTCGCCTGAGGCCGGCGGAGGTAGAATGCCGGAGTTCAATCATTCAGTCGCAAGGCTGGAGCCAAGGCTTGGGCGAGTGGCACCAGCAACACACCCGAAACCAGGAGAGGATCCATGTGCGGTATTGTCGGCTATGTCGGCCCGCGCGATGCGACCCCCATCATCTACGACGGCCTGAAGCGGCTGGAGTACCGTGGCTACGACTCGGCCGGATTGGCCGTGATCGAGGGCGGCCAGCTTGCGATCCGGCGTGACGCGGGCAAGATCGAACGGCTTGGGGAGCTGCTTCGTGAATCACCGGTGGCCGGCCACATCGGGATCGGCCATACCCGCTGGGCGACCCATGGGGCGCCGAATGCCCGTAACGCTCATCCCCACACCGGGGCCGCGGGGGAAGTCGTGCTGGTCCACAACGGAATCGTCGAGAATTACCTCAGCTTACGGGAGGAACTTGCCGCCGAGGGTGTCCCGTTTCGATCCGACACGGATACCGAGGTCATCGCCCAACTCGTCGAACGATACCAATCGCTCGACGGCGGATTCGTGGAGGCCACCCGCAAGGCGCTGAGCCATCTGGAAGGGGCCCATGGGATGGTGCTGCTCTCGACCCGCGAGCCGGACAAGATCGTTGCGGCCAGGCTGGGCAACGCCGGCGGAGTGGTGATCGGGGTTGGAGAGGGAGAGATGTTCATCGCCTCCGACATCCCCGCCATTCTTGAGCACACCCGCCAGATGGCATTCCTGGAAGCGGGGCAGATGGCGGTGGTCACCCGGGACGGCTTCGAAGCCTACACCCTGGAGGGCGAACCGGTTGAGCTCGAGGTGCAGAGCGTCCCGTGGGACCCGGTCTCCGCCGCCAAAGGCGAGTACAAGCACTTCATGCTCAAAGAAATCTTCGAGCAGGTGCGTTCAACGACCGACACCATCGGGGGGCGGGTTGATTTCGAGGCGGGGCGGGTCCACCTTCCGTCGCTCAAACTGGATAGCGCCCGGGCCGCCGAGATCGACAAGATCGTGATCGTCGCCTGCGGCACCGCGGCTCACGCCGGGATGGTGGGAAAGCTGCTGATCGAGCGAATCGCTAGGCTGCCGGTGGAGGTGGACCTCGCCTCTGAGTTCCGCTACCGCGAGCCGCTGGTGAACGACCGCACTGTCGTGCTGGCGATCAGCCAGTCCGGTGAGACCGCCGACACGTTGGCCGCGATCGAAGAGGGTCGGCGCCGAGGGGCTGCGATCTGGAGCATCGTCAATGTGATCGGATCCCAGGCCATGCGAGGGGCAGACGGGTACATCGGGATGCAGGCCGGCCCAGAAATTGGGGTGGCTTCCACCAAGGCCTACACCGCCCCGTTGATCGATCTTTACTTGCTGGCCATCCTGCTGGGGGACCTGCGTGGGGTGCTCGACGACAACGAACGAAAGCGATTGGTCCAAGACCTGCGCCGAGTGCCGGACCTGGTCGGCAAGTGCCTCGATCGGGCCAATGAGGTGGAGGCGATCGCCTGGGAATTGAAAGACATCCAGCACTGCCTATTCCTTGGCCGAGGCATCAACATGCCGACCGCCTACGAAGGCGCACTGAAACTGAAAGAGATTTCCTACATCCATGCCGAGGGCTACCCGGCCGGGGAGATGAAGCATGGGCCCATCGCCTTGATCGACGAGCAGATGCCGGTGGTGGCCTTGGTGCCGCAGGACCCCTGGTATCAGAAGACCCTCAGCCAGATCGAGCAGACCCGGGCCCGGGGTGGGGTGGTGATCGCGGTCGCGACCGATGGTGACGAACAGGTTGGTTCGATTGCGGACCACGTGCTCTGGGTACCGGAGACCCCCTGGCTGCTCAACCCGGTCACGACCATCATCCCACTGCAGCTGCTCGCGTACTATGTCGCGGTCCTACGCGGCGCCGACGTGGATCAACCCCGCAACCTGGCCAAGAGCGTGACCGTGGAGTAGGCGACTCAACCCACCTTGGCCCGTGGCGTACCGCTGGGCGGAGTGTAGTCCCCAAGGGAGGCGAACATGAAGACCCCTGCATCAGAGACCCTCGGCCGCGTGGCGTTGCTGAATTGGCCCAATGCCATCACTCTCGCTCGGATCGTTATTTGTCTTCCGGTGTTCGCTTTCGCTTCATACTCGCATAACGAGTTTTGGAACTTCGTCGGCCTCGGCTTGCACTGGGCACTGGACGGCTTGGATGGCTATCTTGCCCGGACGTTGGACCAAGAGACCCGGTTCGGCGCGCAGATTGACATCATTGCGGACCGGGCGATGGTCACATTCTTCTATATCAACTACCTGCCCTCCCACCCGCAGCTGGCCGCGCCGATCGTGATCTACCTGATCCTCTATGGGTTCGTTGACCACTACCTTTCCAACCAGTTCCTGCAGTGGGGCCTCTTGTCTCCGAACTACTTCTATCAAGCGGATCCAAAGGTCTGGCTGTTAAACTGGTCCACTCCCGGAAAGTTCATCAACAGCGGCCTGTTCACGGTTCTGGTGCTCACGACCGGTTCCGCGTGGGCCACCTTGCCTGCCCTCGTCGGGCTCGCCATTGTGAAGACCTTCACTATCTGGCGAATTCATCGATTGGCGTTGCCGGCGGCCTGGGCGAACCTGCGTCAAGCGCCTCCAGAGCCTCGGCTTCGCCTAGGCGAGCTGCTTGCGGGCAGTACCCGAGCTTAGGCCGCAGACAGTCCTTATTCCGAAGGGAGCGTGGATGACAGCACACTTTGACATGGGCCTGATCCAGCGGGGGGCTCGGCTGAGAAGGACGCCCTTCTTCGAGGCGACCCAGCGCGCCGGCCCCAAAGGCTACACGGTCTACAACCACATGCTTTTCCCCATCAATTTCGCCGACCTGGAGGAGGAGTATTGGAAGCTGCTCAACGACGTCACGATCTGGGACGTCGGGGTCGAGCGGCAGCTGGAGATTACCGGACCCGACGCGTTCAAGTTCACCAATCTGCTGACGCCGCGCGATCTCAGCGAGTGCAAGGTGGGCCAGGCGAAGTACGTGGTCATCACTTCGCCGGAGGGGGGAATCATCAACGATCCGGTCCTGCTCCGCCTCGGCGAGAATCACTTCTGGCTCGCCCTGGCGGACAGTGACGTCTTGCTTTGGGCCTTGGGCGTGGCCTACGGCTCGGGGATGCGGGTTCAGTTGGCAGAGATCGACGTCGCCCCGATCCAGATCCAGGGGCCGAAGTCAAAGCAAGTGGTGGGCGAGCTGTTCGGCGACTCGATCGCCCAGCTTCGCTACTACTATTTCAGTGACACCGAACTGGGTGGCATCCCGGTGATCGTGACTCGAACCGGCTGGACTGGCGAGGTCGGTTACGAAATCTATCTTAAGGACAGCAGCCGGGGCAGCGAACTTTGGGAGCGGGTGATGGAAGCTGGCAGGCCTTATGGGATTGCCCCGACCGGCCCCTCCGATATTCGGCGGATCGAGGCCGGAATCCTGAACTATGGCGCCGACATGACCCTCGAGAACAATCCTTACGAGGTGGGATTGGACTGGATGGTCGATCTCGATCAGGAGGCGGACTTTATCGGGAGGGCTGCCCTCGAGCGAATCCGGTCCGAAGGCGTCAAACGCAAGTTGGTCGGGGTCGAGATCGCTGGAGACCGAATCGAGTTCAACATGACCAAGTGGCCAGTGAGAGTTGACGGCACGAAAGTCGGGCACATCACCTCGGCGATTTACTC
>CAZPZD010000006.1:0-34195 GCA_964590515.1 uncultured Anaerolineaceae bacterium
GGCTCGCCGCCGGCCAGCCCATACGGGGCGAACCGGCGCCGATCGGAGAGGATCGTCACTTCCGAATCGGCCAGCAGCTCGACCTCTCGGATTACCCCATCTCCGCCTCGGTGGCGACCGGCGCCGCCGCTGCCCGAGCGGATCGCATACTGGCGCACTCGCAGCGGGTAGGCGAACTCCAGCGCCTCAATCGGAGTATTCAGGGTGTTGGTCATGTGGGTGTGGATCGCGCTCGCGCCGTCCTTGCCCGGCCGGGCACCCTGGCCACCGGCGATCGTCTCGTAATACACAAATGGCTGGCCGCGCTCGGGATCCCGGCCACCGATAGTCAGGTTGTTCATCGTCCCCTGGCTGGCAGCCGGTACCTTGTCCGGGCAGGCTTGGGCTAGGGCCCCCAGCAGCACGTCGACGATCCGCTGCGAGGTTTCGACGTTGCCGCCCGCCACTGCGGCCGGTGGGCGGGCATTCAGCAGGCTGCCTTCCGGGGCGACGACGGTGATCGGAGCCAGGCAGCCGCTGTTGCTGGGAATGTCCAGATCGAGCAAGCAGCGAAACACGTAATAGACGGCTGAGAGCGTCACCGCATACACTGCGTTGATCCCGCCTCGCCGCTGCGGGGAACTGCCGGTGAAGTCCACCAAGGCCCGGTCCCCGGAGACGGTGACCGCGACCCGGATCTCGGCCGGAGTCGGGTCGATACCGTCGTCGTCGAGCTGGTCGCTGAAACGATAGGTCCCGTCGGGGATCTCCTTCAGCAGCTCACGGGTCACCCGTTCCGAGTAGGAGAGCAAAGCCTCCGAGGCACGCTCGATTCGCTCCCGCCCATATTTCCCGACCAGCTCGAGCAGCCGCGCCGCCCCGATCGTGTTGGCCGCAAGCTGGGCCCGCAAGTCGCCCGCCCGCTCATCGGGCGTTCGAACCTCCGCCATGATCCGATCCCAGAGGCCTCTATTCAACTCGCCGCCGACCAGCAGCTTGGAGGGCGGAATGATGATCCCCTCCTGGCTCAGCTCGGTCGCAATCGGCATCGAGCCTGGCGATATCCCGCCGACATCGGCGTGGTGGGCCCGATTGGCGACGAAGGCGAACGGCCGATCGCCTCCGGTGAAGAACAATGGCGAAACCAGCGTAATGTCTGGTAGATGGGTTCCGCCATGATACGGGTCGTTCAGAATCGCCTCATCTCCGGGATGCAGATCCAACGCCTCGACACAGGCTTGAACCGAGAGCGGCATCGAGCCCAGATGGACCGGGATGTGGGCGGCCTGGGCGATCATCCGGGCCCGGGCATCGAAGAGGGCGCAGGAGAAGTCGAGCCGCTCTTTGATGTTGGGCGAGAACGCGCTGCGGCGAAGCGCGATCCCCATCTCCTCGGGAATGGCGGTGAGCAGGCCCTTGAAGATCTCGAGCTCGGCGGCCTGGATCATCCCACTCCGAGCTGCACGACCAGATTGCGATAGGGATCCATCGACGCTCTATCGCCCGATGGGAGCAGGACGGTCGTGTCCGGGAATACGACGAGGGCCGGCCCGGTCACTTCGTGACCTGGGCGCAGCGTTTCAGCGTCGAAGATGCGAACCTGGTGGTGGCTCCAGTCGGTTCCCTCCATCACGACCGGCCGCGCTTCGAGAACGGCGGCATCCGAGTCTGCCGGGCCAAGCACCTCCGCAGCGAGGCGAGGTTTGTCCAGTTGACCGATCGCCCGCAGCCGGAGATTGACGATCACGAGGGGGAGGGCAGGATCGCTGTAGCCGTATGCCTGCTGGTGGGCTCGGTCGAATTCGACCCGGAAGTCGTCGCTTAGCGGTACGGTCAACTCGTAGGATTGACCCCGGTAGCGGAGATCCAGCTCGCGCACAATCTCTACATGCTCTGTGGGCACGCCTTCCGCCTCAAGGATGCGCCGACCCTCTGCCTCCAGCACGTTGAACTGCGCGGCGAGCTCGACCGGGTCAGTCTCGCCCGGCAGCATCACGGTCTGCACAAAATCCCGGGTGGGATCGGCGAGCAGCATCCCAAGGGCGGAGAGGGTGGAGGCTTGCCGAGGGATCAAGACCGTCTGGATCCCTGAGCTGCGGGCAAGCTCGCAGGCGTGCAGCCCGCCGGCGCCCCCGAAGCTGACCAGCACGAACTCCCGCGGATCGTAGCCGCGCTCGACCGAAACGAGCCGGATCGCCCGGGCCATGTGGGCGTTGACCACCCGGACGACGGCGCCGGCGGCCTGAATGGCCCGGTCCGGTCCCGGAGGCAGGCCGAGCTGCGTCCCCAGCCGATCGATGACCTGGTGGGCGGCCGCTGGATCGAGCTGCAGCTTCCCGCCCAGGAACCGATCCGCGATCATCCGGCCGAGCACCAGGTTGGCATCGCTGACCGTCGTTTCAGTGCCCCCTAATCCGTAGCAGGCCGGGCCGGGGCTGGCGCCGGCGCTCTGCGGGCCGACCCGCAGGCTGCCCCCTCGGTCGACCCGGGCGATCGAGCCGCCGCCTGAGCCAATCGTGTGGATGTCCAGCATGGGCAGGCGCAGCGGCAATCCGCCAATCTGCCCCTCGGAAGTGAGGCGCGGCCCCGCAGTAGCCAGCGCGACGTCAGTCGAGGTGCCTCCCATATCAAATGTGATGACCCTCTGGAACCCCGCCCGGCGCGCCACCGAGAGGGCGCCGATGACCCCTCCGGCCGGTCCCGACAGGATGGCCCGGACCGGCTGGACGCGGGCCTGAGTGGCGCTCAGCCGTCCACCATTGGACTGCATCACCTGCAATCGCGGCGCACCCAGCCCGGCCTCAAGTCTTTCCAGGTAGCGGTCCATCGCCGGCATGACATAGGCGTTGAGGGCTGTAGTGCTGGCCCGCTCGACCTCCCGGAACTCCGGGAGGAGCTCGCTGGAAACCGAGACCGCCAGCCCCGCCTCTCGCAGGGACTCTGCGATCTGCTGCTCGTGGTCGGGATGCAGAAAGGAGAACAGCAGGCACAGCGCAACGCACTCGGCGCCGTACTGCTGTAGAGCGCGGAGCAGATCGGGAATCCTCCCAGATTGAAGCGGGAGCACGACCTGTCCTCGGTGACCGACACGCTCGGCCACTTCGAAGCAGCCCGCCGGGGGGACGAGCGGCTCTGGCCGGTCGGCCAGGAAGTCGTACAACGCCTCACGGTTCTGACGGCCGATTGTCAGCAGATCTCGAAAGCCGTCGGTGGTCACGAAGGCCGTTCGGGCGCCCTTGCGCTCCAGCACTGCGTTGGTCGCCACGGTCGAGCCGTGGACGACCACCGATTCCCAGTCGAGTTTCAGTCCTGACAATCCCTCGAGAACTGCCAACTCGGGAGCGTGCGGGGTCGACAATCGCTTGAAGGATTCGAGCGTCCCGGAGGCTCCGTCGTAGACGACGAAGTCGGTGAACGTGCCCCCGATGTCAACTCCAACCCGGATCGCCATGCGCGCAGAGCGAACCAGCGTAACGCTGAGACAGACAACCCGCAAGGTTTGAAGGCTGGGAGGCCGCTAGCCGGAGAGGAAGGCGTTCACGACCAGCTGCACGTCAAGCACATCGACCCTGCCATCGCCGTTCACATCGGCCCGGGCAACGATCTCCGGCCGAGTCTCGGATCCCAGGAACACATTGACGCAGAGCTGAGCATCGATCACGTCCACCCGGCCGTCCTGATTGAGATCGGCCGGTGCGGGGGTCGAGGCGGGGGTTGGGAGCCCGGTGAGGGTCGAAGTGGCGCTCGGACTTGGCGAGGCGGTGTGGGTTGCAGACGAGGTCGGGGTGGGGGTGTTGGTAGGCAACGGAGTCGGGGTGCTGGTTGGCACCGGGCTCGAAGTCAGCGTGACGCTCGGGGTAGCTGTGGGCGTCGGCGTGCGGC
Organism: uncultured Anaerolineaceae bacterium; assembly: GCA_964590515.1. Classification (GTDB taxonomy): domain Bacteria; phylum Chloroflexota; class Anaerolineae; order Anaerolineales; family E44-bin32; genus JADFRG01. The sequence continues at coordinate 3,862 of CAZPZD010000006.1, forward strand.
TCGGCGTCGGAGTCGTGGAGGCGGTCGAGGTCACGGTCGGGCTGATGCTTGGATGAAGGGTGGGAGTGCGGGTCGGAGTCGGGGTGGGGAGAGCAAACGGAACCTCGATCGACCAAGCTGGTCCCGCCGGAGATCCACCGATCTTGAGTGTCCCGTTGCTCGGCCCGCCGGGGGCGCCAGACGTATCGTAAGCGGAGGTCCCGGGGGAATCGTCGAAGTGGAACAAGGCGACCGTGTTGGGGTCGGTCAAGAACGGCTGAGTTTGCGGCGTGAAGCTCGCCGCGTAGCGCAGGGTCTTAGAGGCCCGAAGCTCGTCCACCCAGCCGTGGTAAGAGAGCAGGTCGGCATTGGCGCCGTGCTTTTCTGCGCCGACGACCAGGAAGATGTCGTTGATGCACGGACCGTCGCACACCTCGAGCAGAGTCGAGCCGGTGGGATATGAAATGTCGCCATCTGGGCCGTCGGCCTGGGCGTCCAGCTGGCCGTCCACGAACAGCCAAAGCCAGCCGTCTGAGAGGCGCCGTTGAACCGCGATATGATGCCAGGCGCCATTGTCAACGGATCGGGAACCGCACAGGCTCAGCTCGCCGGTCCCGTTGCCGGCAATGCCGAAGACCAGCCGACCGCCGGCCAGCGAAACACCGTAGTCCCGGTCTTGCCCGCCTCGGTCTCGGTCGAGCAGGATGTTGCCGCTCCGCCAGGCCGATCCCAATGCACAGTCCGCGGCGGGAGCCGAGTTCTCGCCGGGAACGACCTTCATCCACCATTCGAGGGTGAAGTCCTGCGCTCCGACGTCAACCGGTGGCCCGAGCGAAAGATCTTCGAGCCGGATCTTCAACCGGTCCACATCTCCGGCCCCGGTCCCGTAGAAACGAAGCGAGCTGAAACCCGGGAAGTAGTAGGACTGGTAATCGTTGTTGATGGCGCTGTAGGCGGCCAACGACGACCCGTCACGCTCGAACGAGCCGCTGGTGTAAGCCACCGCCCCCGCGTGCACCGTCCACCCGGAGAGCTTTACTCCTTCGAGGCTGGCATACGCTCCGTTGTATTTGAGACTGAAATGGACATGCGGGCCTGTGGAGAATCCGCCGGCGCACAACTCGCAGGCGATGGTGCCTAGCTTGGCATCCCGGCCAAGTGGGGCACCGCTGTAGAGATTCCTCAGGTGATAGTAGCTGGTCACCCAACCGGCACCATGGTCGATCTCCAGCCAGCAGCTGTATCCGAACGGACGATATACCGAACCCGAGGCCGCGGCTACCGCGTACAGGTTGGGTGGCGCGCCGCAAGTGCCGCCCCCCGTGAAGAAATCCAGCGAACTGAACGGAGGTGGGTAGTTACCCCCGTTCCAGCTGTGCGGCCCGCTGGCGGTCCAGGTGGCACCGAGCGGGAAAGGCATTTGAAGCAAGCTGGCCGGCGGGGCACTCACCGGGTTGATCAGGTTGGCTTCGCTCAGCAGATCGATCCCTGGGAAGAGGGCTCCAAACACAAGTCGGAAGGAGGTTGGCTGAGCGGCGCCCTGAACTGAGAATCCCTCCGGGTAAGTGTCGGCGGCCAGCACGGCGGCCACCGCGGCGGTCCCGGAAGACGTGGAGGCATCCAGAACTGCAACCGACCCGTCGGCGTACCAGATGGCGGGCCCGCCGGCCGGTGCGACGGAGAGGGCGGGTCGACGGGCGCCCCAGGTATGCAGGTGCTCGTAAAAGGTCGCCGCCAACTGCATTGCGGTCGATTCGATCCGTTGGCCGACCTCAAGGGCCGGAGTGTTGACCGGGAGGCCGGTCACCCAACCATCCCGGATTTCGAGCACCGTCAGCAATACCCGCGGATTGACGCTGGAGTAGCTGGCCCACAGTTCGAGATCGGCGGCGTACGGGGCCAGCGGGGACTTTCGATTCCGCAAGAATGCTCCGATATTGAACGGCCCGACGTTCGGCCCCCAGACAAACTGACCGTCGGAAACAAGTCCCGAAACGGCCTGGAGCCGATAGGCCGGCCCATTCCAGATCCTGCCGGCGGTCACCCCCGCCGGAAGCCAGGCATTCTCTGACTCGACTTCACGGGGCAGCAGGCGCAGACCGGCGAACTCGGTCAGCGCTTCGAAGGAAAACAGACCGGTTCGGACTGGAAGGCCACCGGATCCCTTATCGAACTCATCGTCGAGGTGCGGTCTAGCAGCCCGATCGCCCGGCCTTGCGGCTCCCGGGACCCGGTCCGGGCTGCCGGACCGGATCGGGGCGAGCAGCAGGAAGCACAGCATCAGTGCAGCTGCGCCCCGCATTCTGCTCCGGCCCTTCCTAGCTTCGGTCACCGTCGTTCCACCCCCCGGTGCATGAAGTGGGCCGCGGCCTGGCCCAGGCTGTGGTATCATGCCGAACCATCCAGCGGAAAACCTTGCCCCTCGCCCCTTCCCGCGCCGAAGGGGATTTCCTTGAATCGGAGCAGTGCAGATGACCAATAGTTTCATGACCTCGCCAAAGCTGTTGTTCACATCCGAGTCGGTCACCGAGGGCCACCCTGATAAGCTCTGCGATCAGCTGTCGGATGCCGTGCTCGATGCCTGCCTGACCCAGGATCCGATCTCACGGGTGTCCTGCGAGGTGGCCGCCAAGACTGGATTCGTGATGTTCCTGGGCGAGATCACCACTTCGGCCCACATCAACTTTGACGAACTCGCCCGCAAAGTGATCCTGGACATCGGATACGACGACTGCAACAAAGGTCTGGACGGCCGGACTTGTGGCGTGCAGGTCGCCATCGGTAAGCAGAGTTCGGACATCGCACAGGGGGTAAACCGAGCCCTCGAATCGCGCACCGGGGAAGTCACCGATGAAGAGGTCGAGACCATCGGCGCGGGCGACCAGGGGATGATGTTCGGATACGCGTGCACGGAGACCCACACCTTCATGCCGATGCCAATTGACCTCGCCCACCGGCTGACCCGCCAGTTAGCGGAGGTGCGGCGCAGTGGTGATCTCCCCTGGGTGCGGCCCGACGGTAAGTCGCAGGTGACCGTGCAGTACGAATACGGCCGGCCAGTCCGGGTGGACACGGTGGTGATCAGCACGCAGCATGCTCCCGAGATGGAGGGGCCCAAGCTCGAAGCAGCCATCAAGGAGCACGTGATCCTGAAGGTACTGCCGGAGGAAATGGTCGACCGGGAGTTGAAGGTGTACGTCAATCCGACCGGACGCTTCGTAATTGGCGGCCCGCAAGGCGATTCTGGGCTCACCGGCCGCAAGATCATCGTGGATTCCTACGGAGGGATGGGGCGCCACGGCGGGGGTTGCTTCAGCGGGAAAGACGCTACCAAGGTTGATCGATCGGGGGCCTACGCCGCCCGCTGGGTGGCCAAACACATCGTCGCCGCCGGGCTGGCTGACCGTTGCGAAATCCAAATCGCCTACGCGATCGGAATTGCACACCCGCTCTCGATTAATGTCGAGACGTTTGGCACCGGGCAGGTGGACGACGCGAAGATCGTTGAGATCATCCAGGAACAGTTTGATCTGAGACCCGGCGCTATTATTCGGGACCTGGGATTGCGCCGCCCAATCTTCCAGCCAACCGCCTCTTATGGACACTTTGGACGAGACGATCTGGATCTGCCTTGGGAGCGGCTGAATCGGTTGGAAAGCGTTCAGGCCGCCTCAGGGGTGCTGGTAGAGCAGGCGTAACCGGAGGCGCGAGGGGACTCCCCACGGCTTCCCAGATTGCAGGGAAGCCGTTTTTTTTCTCGAAGAAGGATTAAGGTGTCACAAGTCGAGTCATCGGGCGGACCTCGATCTGAAATCGAAGCGACTGAGCTGTGGCCCTGGCCATTCAGCCGAGCCGACTTGGCCGCCGGCCTTCGACGTTACCTAGGGGATCCGACCGTGTGGGTGGAGCAAGTTGAGCCGGTTACCCTGAGCCACATGCGCCCATCGATTGGCCGGGTGCGGGGTGCCTTGGTCAGCTACACCCACACCGGGGGCGAGGGAACTTGCCGGCTGGTCGTCAAGGAACCTCGCGGAACAACCCGCACCGGACTGGCCGGTGCCGGCCGGAGAGAGGTCGGGGTCTATCGCTATCTGGCCTCCGAGATCCCGGTTCGCACTCCGAAACTGGTGGCAGCCTCCGGGGCCGGTGATTGGATTGTGCTCGAGGAGCTGAGATCGGAGCGGGGGGCCTCGAAATGGACCCGAGCTGACTACCGGAGGGCGGTCCATTCCTTGACCGACCTGCACGACCGCTTCTGGGGACTGTCGGAAGACCTGGCTAACTACCCATGGCTCAGCCGGCCGCTCGATGCGGATTTCGAAATCCACGTCGCAGCCGCGGCTAACTCGCTGGAGCGGATTGCCGATCACGGACGCTTGGCTAGCTGGCCAGAGCGAGTGCACACGATGGCTCACCTGATCCTGCATGCAGATCAGGTGGTCGCACCGCTCAGGCAGGAGCCGGCCACTCTGCTGCACGGTGACTACTGGCCAGGGAATATCGCCGTGCTTGACGAGAACACCCAGGTTGTCTACGACTGGCAGATGGCGGGGGTTGGCCCGCCGATGTTGGACGTCGTAGCCTTCGTGCTCAAGAGTGAGTGGTGGTTCGGCGGGCTGCCGCTCGGGCGCGGCCTCATTGCTCAGGAGTACCGACAATTGCTCGCCAAGATATCAGGGCAGCGCTGGACCGATGAGCGTTGGGACGAGTTGTGGGATCACGCTCTGATGTGGCGCTTTCTTCAGGAGTGGCTCGACCTGCTGGCGATCTCACCGAGCACCCTGTTAGAAGCCAGGTCGGCGCAGCTGGAAGAATTGTGGTTCGAACCGTTGGCGAAGGCGGTCGCCCGCCGGCTGTTGTGACCGAGGGCCGGCCACGGCTCCGCAGGCGATGGACAGGAAGAGGTTGATCGATGGCTGAATCGCGTTTGCCCTCCCGGGCAGAGGACTTCTCGGAGTGGTACAACCAGCTGGTTCTGAAGGCCGAGCTGGCGGACTATGCACCGGTGCGGGGCTGCATGGTCGTGCGACCCTACGGTTGGACCTTGTGGGAAAACATCACCGCCGCGCTCGACAGCCGATTCAAGGCGACCGGGCATGTCAACGCCGCGTTCCCACTGCTGATCCCAATGAGTTTTCTCGAAAAAGAGAAGGACCATGTTGAGGGTTTTTCTCCCCTGTTGGCAGTCGTCACCATCGCCGGGGGAGAGCAGCTGGAAGAACCGCTGGTTGTGCGTCCCACCTCTGAGACGATCATCGGGCACATGTATGCCAAGTGGATCCAGTCGTACCGAGACCTTCCGGTGCTGATCAACGTCTGGAACAGTGTCGTGCGCTGGGAGCTGCGCACCAAGCTGTTCCTACGCACGACCGAGTTCTACTGGCAGGAGGGCCACACGGCCCACGCTACCGCCGAGGAGGCCCAGGCCGAAACCGAGCAGATGTTGAACGTGTACACCGATTTTTCGGAGAACGAGGCCGCGGTGCCGGTGATCAAGGGGCGCAAGAGCGCAAGTGAGAAATTCGCGGGTGCGGTGGCCTCGTACAGCATCGAGGCCATGATGGGAGACACCCGGGCCCTGCAGGCCGGGACCTCTCATTATCTTGGCGACAACTTCGCCAGGGCCTTCTCCATTCAGTATCTCGATCGAGAGAACACCCAGCAGTTCTGCCAGACCACTTCCTGGGGGCTTTCGACTCGGTTCGTGGGCGCGATCATCATGGTCCACGGAGACGACCAGGGTCTGATCCTGCCGCCCCGATTGGCGCCTCATCAGGCGGTGATCGTGCCGATCTACAAGAACGATCAAGAGCGAAGCGCGGTCATGGAACAAGTGGAAACGACCCGTCAGGCGATGGAAGGCAAACGGATCCGGCTGCGCATCGATGATCGGCAGGAAGTGACCCCCGGCTTCAAGTTCAATGACTGGGAGATGCGCGGCGTCCCCGTTCGGGTCGAAATCGGCCCTAAAGACGTCAGCCGGGGGACGGTCACCCTCGCCCGACGCGACCAGCGCAGCCGGGAGTCCGTGAGCCAGGGGGGTGTGGCGGAAGCCATGGACGCACTGCTGGCCGATATCCAGCGTTCAATGCTCGAGCGGGCCCGCGAGTTTCAGCGGCAGCATACATTCCAGCCGGAAGACTACGATGGCTTGAAAGCAGCGGTTCAATCCGGTTGGGCCGACGTGTGGTGGTGCGGCGATCCGGCGGACGAAATCCGAATTCAGCAGGACACCAAAGCCACCAATCGGGTCATCCTAGCGGATCAGCAAGCCGGCGAAGGCCGCTGCGTTGTCTGCGGCAAGGCTGCCCGGGAGCGGGCCATCTTCGCCCGGGCCTACTGACCCCGCTGAAGCGCGCGGCAGCTCGAGATGCCAGCCATTGATCCCGGCCGGCTCGCCCGGCAGGTCGCCGACCTGCAGGCGGTCGCGGCCAACCCGGCCGAATTGACTCAAGCTGTAATCAAGCTGCTGGATGAGTATGGTGACCGGACTCGCCGCCTGGCATCCGAGGACTCCCCAGTTCCGGCCCCGGTCGAGCGGGCCATTCTTCGCGCCCTGCAGGGGGCTCTGGAGAATGACACCGACGCGGTGGCCCGGAGCGCGGCGGCCCTGTGGCAGGCGGCCCCCATCGCGGCAAAGTCGTTGGCAGCCGGTCTGATCGGTTCATACCCTGGCAGTGCCGCGGCGGACCTGGCCGAAACCTGGGCGACCGAGGCCGTGCCGCCGGGTGTAATCCAACTGCTCGGGGAAGTCGGGCTAACCAGCTGGCGGCGAATGCACCCCAGCGATTTCTTGGAGCGGGTCGAGGGCTGGCTCGCCGACCGGCGCCGGCTCATGGCGTTGTATGGATTGAGGGCTGCGGTTCAGGAGGCGGAGTTCGAGGACCTTCCGGCTGTCTTTCAACTCTTGGAGGGCATCGGAGGACAGGTGCGCGGGGAGTCGAGGCGGGCCCTTGGCCTGTTGATCAAGACCCTGGCAACTCGTTCCGCGAATGAAACGGCCCAGTTCCTGGTTGAACAAGTGGAGGCCGGAGTACCGGGCACAGCCTGGATGAGGGCCCTGCTCTCGGACCGGGCATTCACTTCGCCTCGCTAGGTTCGGGATGGTATAATGCTCCGTCTTCATAGACCCGACCGCTAGGCATAGAATCGCACTCACATGACGCTGACCAAGGCCGATAAGGACGTGGTGATTGGCGAGTACCATCGGCACCCGAGCGACACGGGATCGCCGGAGGTGCAAGTCGCCATTCTGACCCGCAGAATCGAGTATCTAACCGAGCATCTGAAGCAGCATTCGATGGATGCCTCATCCCGCCGGGGCTTGCTGAGGCTTGTCGGGCAACGGCGCCGTCACTTGGCTTACTTGAAGGGCAAGAACTCGGGTGCCTACCTGGCCCTCACCGATCGTTTGGGCATCCGTCGTAAGTGAATCGGGCCGGACGGCGGGCGGATGGACTTAGGGGTTCATCTGCTCGTTTTTTTGTCCGGAGACTAAACAGGGAAATCGCCCGGAAGCGGGGTCGGGAATTGGAGCTTGGCCTTCAGGCAAGTGACTTGAAGGACACGCTCCAGTGCCTGACCCTCGCTGGCCCCGGGCCTGGAGGGTTCTGAATGTTAGGTAAACGACAGTACGAGGCGGTCGTGGGTGGCCAGACCATCACGATCGCCACCGGCGGCTTCGCCGAGCAAGCCGGCGGTGCAGTGACCGTGCGGCAGGGGGATACCCTCCTGCTCGCAACGGCCACGATGAGCCGCACTCCCCGCGAAGGCATCGACTTCTTTCCCCTCACTGTCGACTACGAGGAACGGATGTACGCCGGAGGCAAGATTCCCGGTTCCTTCTTCCGCCGGGAAGGGCGGCCGCCCGAGTCGGCCATCCTCATCGACCGACTGACCGACCGGCCGCTGCGACCCTTGTTCCCCAAATACATGCGGAACGACGTCCAACTGATTATCTACTCGCTTTCCTCCGACGGCCAAACCCCGATCGATGTGTTGGCGATTCTGGGCGCTTCCGCCGCGTTAACCATCTCGGATATTCCGTTTGAGGGGCCCGTGGGCGCACTGCGGGTTGGGTTCGACGAGCATGGCGAGTTCGCCTTCAACCCGACTTACCAGGATGCCGAGGCCAATGGTCTGGACCTGCGCATGGCCGGGACTCGCGAGGCGATCATGATGGTCGAGTGCAACTCCGACCAGCTTGAAGAACGGCGAATCATTGCTGCCCTAGAGGCCGGCCATAAGGCCATGCTGCCGCTGGTCGAGCTCCAGGCAAAGATGCGGGCCGAGTTGGGCAAACCTAAACGCGAATACATCACGATCGAACCCGCCGCGGAGATCGAGGAAGCAGTCCTGACCTGGGGGGCTGGGCGGCTGGCGGAGCTCACGGCCGCGACCTATGCCAAGTCGGAGTTCTACGACGCGATGCGCGGCCTGGAAGAGGAAGCGGCCGCGGCCTTGCCAGAGCTGAACCCGGCCGACCTGCGCGAAGTGCTGTGGCGCAAGGTGAAAGCCGGGGTAAGAGAGCGGGTGCTGAAGGAGGGGGTTAGAGTCGACGGCCGGGGGCCGGATGACCTTCGCAAGATCGAGGTCCAGGTGGACCTCAGCCCGCGGGCCCATGGGTCTGGACTGTTTAATCGGGGAGAGACCCAGGTGCTCACCCTGGCCACAGTGGGGACGCCCCGCGAGAGCCAGGAGCTAGACATCCTGGCCCCGGTTGAGCTCAAGCGCTACATGCATCATTACAACTTTCCTCCCTTCTCCACCGGAGAGACCAAGTTTCTGCGGGGCGCCTCTCGCCGGGACATTGGCCATGGGGCCCTTGCCGAACGGGCGTTGCTGCCGGTCCTCCCCACGAAGGATGAGTTTCCGTACACCATGCGGCTGGTTTCGGAAGTGCTGTCTTCCAACGGATCGACCTCCATGGCCTCCGTGTGTGGTTCGACCCTGGCCCTGCTCGATACCGGCGTGCCGATCAAGGCGCCCGTGGCCGGGATCGCGATGGGTCTGGTCAAGGATGGGGATCGGTACAGCATACTGACCGATATTCAAGGTCTCGAGGACCAGCTAGGCGACATGGACTTCAAGGTCGCTGGAACTCGGGAAGGCGTCACGGCTCTGCAAATGGACATCAAGATCAAGGGTCTCACGCCGGAGCTCATGTCCGAGGCCCTGGAGCGAGCCCGTCAGGCGCGGCTGGCCATTCTGGACAAGATCGAGGAGTTGATGCCCAGGCCGCGCGCGGAGCTCAAGCCGCACGCGCCGCGCATGACGGTGCTGCACATCGACCCGCAGAAGATCGGGGCAGTCATCGGGCCGGGTGGCAAGATGATCCGCAGTATTCAAGACGAGACCGGTGCTCGAATTGACATCGAAGACGATGGCACGATCTACATTGCTTCCAGCGAGGGCCCGGCTGCTGAAGAGGCTCGAAGGCGGATCGAGGCGCTTGTCGAACAAGCAGTGGTCGGCCGCATCTACACCGGAAAAGTCGTGCGCACGACCGAGTTCGGCGCGTTTGTCGAGATCCTGCCGAACACGGATGGATTGGTCCATATCTCTCAGCTCGCCACCGAGCACATTGAAAAGGTGGAAGACGTGGCGCGAGTTGGGGATGAGCTCACTGTGATGGTGACCGCCATCGATCCCGCCGGGAAGGTCCGGCTTTCCCGCACTGCCGTGCTGGAAGGCTGGACCCTGGAAGAAGCCATGGAGCACGACCGGCCGCCGCGGCGCACGAGCGGTGGGGGGGATCGTGGCCGGGGGGGAGACCGCGGTCGAGGTGGGCGCGGCCCTGGCTCAGGCGACCGAGGCCGACCGCCTGGACCCGGGCGGTAGCAGCTGCAACTCCAGCCCCCGGCGAACGGGGGCTTTTTGTTCACTGCCGATAGCCAGCTGCAGCCCGAATGATTGCTCGGGTTATTCCGTTCAGCTACAATCGCCGAATGCAAGATCCCGCATCCGCTCGCCCGCAACGGGCCTCTTCCCCCGACTGGCAGCCGGGAACCCGGCTGGCGGTGGGGGTGCTCATGGTCGTTCTGGCGGCCTTACTGCTCTACCGGCTGCGCCAGCTGCTGACGCCGGTCATCCTCGCTTTCCTGCTCGCCTACATCCTGTACCCATTGGTGCGCCGCCTGGAGGTCCGCCTTCGATCGAGCCGCGGGATCGCGGTGGGGTTGGTCTACTTGATTATTCTGCTGCTCTTGGGAGGGACGACCACCGGGATTGGGATCGCACTATCGCAGCTCCTGGCCGGATTCGGCGAGTTCCTCGAGCGGATCTCACGACAGCTGCCTGAGTTCGTTGACAGCCTGATGGTGCTCAAGTTCCAGATAGGTCCGCTGGTTGTCGATCTGAGTGGTGTCGAGGGTCTCGCCAATAGTCTGACGTCGACCATCGCGCCGTTGGTGAGCCAGACCGGAACCCTGCTCAGCGAGGTGGCGGGAGCCACCGCCTCATTTGTCGGCAACGCCCTGATTGTGTTGGTGATCGGCTTCTACGTACTGCTCAATTTCGAGCGAATCCGGGATTGGCTGATCGCGGCCGCCCCCACTCCCTACCAAGCAGATGCCCGCGCCCTGCTGGGCGGCACCGGCGTCATCTTGCAGGCGTTCTTGCGCGGCCAGCTGATCCTTGGGTTAGTGGTGGGCGTCGCGATGGCCGTGACCATGACCATCCTTGGTGTGCGTTATGCACTTGGGATCGGACTCATCGCGGGAGTGTTGGAATTCATTCCGATCTTTGGAGCCCTGGTCACTGCAGTCATCTCGGTCCTGGTGGCCCTGTTCCAGGGATCCAATGGATGGGGGCTCACTCCCTTCGGATTCGCACTGGTGGTCGCGGGAGCTTCAATCCTCATTCAGCAGATTGAGAACAATGTGCTCGTACCGCGGATCATTGGTCACAGCCTGGACCTCAACCCGCTGGTCGTGATTCTGGCGTTGCTGGCCGCTGGCAGCCTGGCGGGAGTGTTGGGATTGCTGCTTGCCGCTCCGGCGGTGGCGACCCTGAAGCTGGTCTTCAGCTACCTGTATTGGAAGACGGTTGGGGTGCAGCCGGCTATCGCTCAAATCCCTTCTCGGCCGAGCGCAGCCCGACCCTCTCGCCTGCGCCGACTGTGGGGGCGATTCCGGGCGGGCGGGAAGTCCGAGCCGACCCCAACGCCGGGCTCGACTCCGCCCCCTTGACCTCGATCCGCGAGGCCCTGCGCCGGCTGATTCAGCGCGCGCGGGTGGGCCCGGCCTTATTGTCTGGCCCGGGGCGCGGTGCTATCATCGACCCGAGGCGGGCGATGACCCAAAGAACCGAGCTAATCAGCTGGGAGGAAGTCGACCAGCTAATCGAGCACCTCACCCCTCAATTCGAGACCGAATTCGACGCGATGGTGATCATCACTCGGGGCGGAATCGTCCCGGGTGGGATGCTGTGCGAGGCGCTGAACATCCTGGACGTGCTGACCGCGGCGGTCGACTTCCCCTTCGAGTCGCAGAAATCGAGCACTGCGTTGTACGCCTGGCCGGCCTTCATCCAATTCCCCGATGAGGACCAGCTGCGAGGCAGGCAGGTTCTAGTCGTCGACGATGTGTGGGGTTCGGGCCGCACGATCACTGCGGTGAAGAACAGAGTTTCATCTGCCGGTGGCTTCCCTCACACCTGCGTCCTGCACTTCAATCCGTACCGCAGCCTCTTCAACGAGGCCAAGCCGGACTACTACGCGGCCGTCACCGACGCCTATGTCGTGTACCCCTGGGAGGTCGATCGAGATGCGGATCGGGTTTTGCTCGACGCGCCGGACTGAGCAGGCATGAACCGGGTCTTGGCCTCCAAGACACCTCCAATTGACAACCCTCAGAGCGCCCTGTATAATGACGACGCGCTTCGGGCTATTGCTGGCCCGGGACCGTCACTGAACGAAGCTTAGGAGTATTAGGGAAGGATCACTCTTAAACTCCTTGGGAGGGATTGTGGCCTGGTCGGTTTCTGAGCGCTGATCAGGCTCTTTTTTTTGCATGGACCATTCTGAAGATTTCCTTACCCTGCTGACTGAATCAAGCTCCGTGCCGGAAGCGAACCGGGGGGATTTGCTTCAGGGTCGGGTCATCGCGACCGATGCCTACGGAATCATCGTGGACCTCGGTCTCAAGCGCGACGGCCTGGTCCCGCGGGCAGACCTGGAGCTGCTTCCTCCTGCAGAAGCCAAACTCAAGATCGGAGACCCAGTCGCGGTGATGGTGGTGGAGCCGTTGGATTCGGACGGGAATCTGGTGGTCTCCATCGCCCAGGCCCGTGAAAGTGGCGATTGGCTGCGGGCCCAAAGCCTGTTAGATAGTGATGGCATAGTCGAGGCCATCGTGGGTGGCTACAACCGCGGCGGTTTGATCATACCCTTCGGTCGGCTGCGCGGTTTCGTCCCCGCCTCGCATATCACCGATCTGCCTCGGGGCCTGGACGACAACGGACAGGCCGAATACATGTCGCGACTGGTCGACAAATCTCTCCCACTGAAGGTAATCGAAGTCGATCCACGCCGGAGGCGGCTGGTGCTCTCGGAGCGCAAGGCGATCCGGCAGTGGCGGCAAGACCAGAAGGCCCGGGTGATCGATCAGCTCGCGCTGGAAGAAGTGCGAGCCGGGCTGGTAACCAGTTTGCGTGAATTCGGCGCCTTCGTGGACATTGGAGGAGCGGACGGTCTAATCCATATCTCGGAATTGTCATGGAACCGGGTCGAGGACCCCTCGGAAATTCTGCGGGTCGGACAGGAAGTCCAGACGATGGTGATCCGGCTGGACAAAGAGAGCAACCGCATCGGTCTCAGCTTAAAGCGGTTGCAGCCGAATCCCTGGGAGGGAGCCGCCAGCCAGCTGCAGCAAGGACAAATGCTGGAGGGAATCGTGTCCCGCTTCGTGCAGGCCGGGATCTATATCCGGTTCGACCTGGGGATCGAGGGATTGTTGAAGTCCGAGGAAGGTCTGGACGGGATCTCCCAAGGTGACAAGGTCCAGGTGCGAGTGAGCTCCTTCGAGCCCACCAAAGAGCGCCTTGACCTTGAGTGGGCGCAGCCCGCGAATGTTGACCTACCGCTCTAATTGGGAAGCGAGGTGAGGTTGAGATGGCCACAGTAGTCCTGCGGCCGAATGAGTCCCAGGAGGCATTGCTCCGGCGGTTTCGTAAGAAGGTAGCCAAGAGCGGCATCCTCAGCACCGTACGCCGCAAACGCTGGTTCGTCTCAAAGAGTGAGATGCGGCGGATCGAGCGCAAGAAGTCGATTCGTCGACTGAAGCGACGGGCGCGTAAGAACGTATCCTTCGATCAAGGGCGATAGCCGTGACAAAGAAGGAAGAGAAGATCGAGGTCGACGGCATCGTGGTCGAGGCCCTACCGGCGACTCAGTTCCGGGTGGAGCTGGACAACGGGCATAAGGTGCTGGCTTACCTTTCTGGAAAGATGCGCCGGCACTACATTCGCATCCTGCGTGGCGACCGGGTCCGGGTCGAGCTATCGCCGTACGATCTCACCCGGGGTCGAATTGCCTACCGGTTCAAGAAGGGCGGCAAGGTGATCGAGGAGACTCGCTAGGTTCGCCACTGCTCCTTGTCTCGGTCTTAGAATCAAAACCGCCCCCGCTAATCGGGGGCGGCGTGATTCCTGTTCCGGTCTCAGGACGGCTGGAGCAGGACTGTCCGCCAATCGTCGGTCTCCCGCACCTGCAGCTCTCGCAAATTGGCTTCAACCGCCGCCGTTCTCAGCTGGGGGAGGTCGGTGTCCAGCAATCCGGAAAGCACCAACCGACCGGTTGGGCCGACCCAGGTGGCCAGCCCGGCCTGCAGCAGGTCGATCAGAGTATCCGAACGGAGGTTGGCAACCAGCAAGTCGACCAGCTCGATCCGACCCGGTCCATCGGCCCGATACGAGCCCAGGGCCACTTTGACCTGCCTGGCAACCCGGTTGCGGCGGACGTTAAGCTGCGCCAGCTCCACCGCCTGCGGGTCGGTGTCAAGCGCCAGGACCCGCCGAGCGCCCATCCGGGCGGCGGCAATGGACAGAATTCCGGAGCCGCACCCGAGATCCACAACCCTCTCGCCGGGGCGCAGAGTCTCCTCGATGAGCTCGAGACAATGGCGGGTTGTAGGATGGGCCCCGGTCCCGAAAGCCATCCCCGGCTCCAGCCGGACTACCAGGCGCCCCCCAGGGTCGGCGGTGCTCCAACTCGGCAGCACCATCAAGCGGCGCCCGATCGGCAGCGGGCGATACTCCCGCTTCCAGATCTCGGCCCAGTCCTGCTCGTCGACCGAACGGAAGGTGGGCGAGGGAAAGGGCTGAATCTGGCCAAGGTGCCAGAGGCCTTCTTCGAGTTCGGCTTGGCGGTCGGCGAGAGTTCCGTCGACCGGGAGCCAGGCCCGCACCAAGACCGCCTGCCCCAGGTCGTCCAATCCTTCGATGGCAACTCCGTTCGCAGCGAGACGTCCGAGCAGCTCCGCCGCGGGTTCCGCCAATTCGGCGCGGAGTCGGAGCGAGACCTCCAACCAGTTCAATCCACCAGCCCGCCGATCAGGTCTTTGAGGTCATCCAGCAGGCTGCGGGCCTGAGGCTTGACCTCTGAGCCGAGGGTGAGGGCCAGCCGCTCGAAGAGCTCTCGTTGCTCGGGGGAGAGCGACTTCGGGACTTCGATCGAGATGATCACCAACTGGTCACCCCGGCCGTTGGATCTCAGGTGGGGGACGCCCTTGCCCTTGAGTCGGAAGACCTTTCCTGGCTGGGTGCCAGCGGGAACCCGCAGTTTTTCCTCGCCGTCCAGGGTCGGGACGGTGATCTCCGATCCGAGGGCGGATTGGGCAACGTTGATCGAGAGGTCAACTAAGATCTCATCCTTTCGTCGCCGAAAGTACAGATGAGGCAGGACCTGAACCACCACGTACAGATCGCCCCGCGGACCGTTGTTGGGGCCGGGCTCGCCCTCCCCGGTGACCCGAACCTGGGTTCCGTCGTCGACTCCGGCCGGAATCGGAATCTGGCGGACGACCCGTTGCTGCTCAATCCCGCTGCTGTGGCACACCCGGCAGGGAGACGAGACCACCTCGCCTCGGCCGCCGCAATTGGGGCAGGTCGTCACGTTGACCATTGAGCCCAGGAAGGTCTGCCGCACCTGGCGGACCTCGCCTGAACCGTCGCAGGTCGGGCAACGAAGGGGAGTCGTGCCTGGCTCGGCCCCCGTTCCCCGGCAGCGCGAGCAGATGTCCCTTCGGACAAACTCGATCTCCTTCTCGGCACCGAAGACCGCTTCCTGGAACTCAAGCCGCAGGTCGTAGCGCAGATCCGCGCCGCGGCGAGGGGCGCCGCGACGGCGTCGACCGCCCATGCCGAATCCGAAGAACTCCTCGAAGATGTCGCTGAATCCAAAGTCGAAATCGGTGGGCATACCCTTCAGGCCGGCATGCCCGAATCGATCGTAGGCCGCCCGCCGCTGATCGTCGGAGAGCACCCCGTACGCCTCGTTGATTTCCTTGAAGCGGTCCTCGGACCCCGGTTCGTGATTCACATCCGGGTGGTACTGTTTGGCAAGCCGGCGGTAGGCGCTGCGCAAGTCGTCGGCTGAGGCCTCCCGCCCGACCCCCAAGGAGTCGTAGTAGTCTCGCTTATCAGCCATCTGGGTCAAAAGGCCGGCGAAGGCGCAACGGTCCGCCTCCGCCCGGTTGGATTAGTTCTCGAAATAATCGCGGCCAACCCCGTCTCCGGAGGAGGATCCATTCTCTCCTCCCGCGGCGCGGCCGGACTGAGCCTTTGCGGCGACCTCTCGGACCGCCGCGAGCAATTCATTGGACATCTTGCGCAGGCGGTCGGTGTCCGCCTCCTCCATTGCCTGTTCCAACAGTCGCAACTGGGCTTGGAGGTCCGCCCGAGCTCCCTCAGGGATGTGGCCTTCGTTCTGGTCGAGGACTTTGCGGGCATTGTAGAGCGCGTTGTCGGCCACGTTGCGGGCCTCGGCCCGGTCACGCCGGTCGGCGTCTTGATTGGCATGCAGCTCGGAGTCGGTGCGCATCTGCTCAACTTCGGCTTCGGACAACCCGGAGCTGGCGGTGATCGTAATGTGCTGAGTTCGGGAGGTCGCCTTATCGGTGGCGCTGACGTTGAGGATTCCATCCGCGTCGATGTCGAAAGTGACCTCGATCTGCGGAACTCCGCGGGGGGCGGTCGGGATTCCATCCAGCCGGAACTTGCCGAGCGACTTGTTGTCGGCCGCCATCGAGCGCTCGCCTTGCACGACGTGGATCTCAACTTCACCCTGGTTGTCGGCCGCAGTCGAGAAAACCTGGGTCTTGCGGGCCGGGATGGTGGTGTTGCGCTCGATCAGGGCGGTCGCCACGCCGCCCAGGGTCTCGATGGATAAAGAAAGCGGAGTGACGTCCAAGAGCAGGATATCCTTCACCTCTCCGCCCAACACGCCTGCCTGGATGGCTGCCCCGACCGCCACGACCTCATCCGGGTTCACCCCCTTATGGGGCTCCTTCTCGAAAATCTTGCGCACTGCCTCCTGCACCGCCGGCATGCGGGTCATCCCTCCCACCAGAATAACTTCGTCAATCTCGGCAGCCTTGAGCGAGGCGTCTTGCAGTGCCATCGTGCAGGGGGCTATGCAGCGTTCGATCAGATCCTCGGTCAGCTGCTCCAACTTGGCTCGGGTTAAGGTCAGGTTCAGATGCTTGGGACCGGACGCATCGGCGGTGATGAAGGGCAGGTTGATCTCGGTCTGAGCCACGGTGGAGAGCTCGATCTTGGCCTTCTCGGCGGCTTCCCGCAGCCGCTGGAGCCCCTGGCGGTCCTGCCGCATGTCGATGCCCTGGTCGCGGCGGAACTCCTCCACCACCCAGTCGATGATGCGTTGGTCGAAGTCGTCCCCGCCCAGAAACGTGTCGCCGTTGGTGGACTTGACCTCGAACACTCCGTCGCCGACATCCAGGATCGAGATGTCGAAGGTGCCCCCGCCCAGATCGAATACCGCGATGGTCTCGTCGGTCTTACGATCCAAGCCGTAGGCCAAGGAGGAGGCAGTCGGCTCGTTGATGATCCGCAGCACCTCCAACCCTGCGATCTTTCCGGCGTCCTTGGTCGCATTGCGCTGCGAGTCATTGAAATAAGCCGGGACTGTGATGACGGCCTGGGTTACCGCCTCCCCGATGTAAGCCTCAGCGTCGGCCTTGATCTTGGCCAGGATCATGGCCGAGACCTCGGGTGGGGCGTATTCCTTGCCTCCCATGTGAACCCGGACATCTCCGTTGGCCGCACCGGTCACCTTATAGGGAACTACATCGAGCGCCCGTTGAACCTCCGGATCGCTGTGCTTGCGGCCCATGAAGCGCTTGATAGAAAAGATGGTGTTGTCCGCATTGACGATCGCCTGCCGGCGGGCGACTTGGCCGACCAAACGCTCACCGGTCTTTGGATTGATCGCAACCACCGAGGGGATTAGTCGGCTGCCCTCGGAGGAAGTGATCACGGTCGGCTCGCCGCCCTCCATAACCGCGACGACCGAATTCGTGGTGCCCAGGTCGATCCCAATTATCCGTCCCATGTCTAGTTCACCCTATTTGGCGACCCGTACCAGGGCCGGCCGGAGCACGCGATCTCCCATTCGGTATCCCCGCTGCACGACCTCGATCACCTGACCCTCGCCGTGGCCGTCGCTCTCCTCATGTGAGAGGGCCTCGTGCAGCACCGGATCAAACGACATGCCTTCGGCGAGGATTTCCTCCACCCCTTCGGCGATAACCAGGGCGGACAACTTGCGGTAGATCAACTCAATGCCCTCGGACCAGGAAGCCGCATCGCCGTCGGAGGGGCGGTCCTTCAAGGCCCGTTCCAGATCGTCCATGACCCCCAAGAACCTCACTAAGGTGCTGCCGGCGATCCGATCACGGGCCTCGGCCTGTTCGCGCTCGGTCCGCCTCTTGTAATTGGCAAACTCGGCTCGGGCCCGCTGCCAACCATCGAGATACTCATCGGCCTGTGCCTGGAGGTTCTCAAGTTCGGACTGGATTGGCTGGGGGGCGACCACCGACTCCAAATCCTCGGCGGTCAATTCCTGCTCGGTCAGCTCGGCCTCGTTCGGAGCTTCCACCGGCGGACTCTCGATTTCCTGCCCGGTGCTGTCCGAATCCCCCGGCTTTGGTTTATTGTTCCCGGATTTCGTCACGTTGCCCTCGTCAGGTTCTGGCTAGCTGGCGAATGCGTCCACTACCAGATCACTCATCAATCCCGCCACATAGCGCACGGCGGAGATGCTGCGTCCGTAAGACATGCGGATCGGCCCCAAGACCCCTAGAGTTCCGGTTGCGTACCCGGCCGCCCCGTAGCGGGCAAGCACCATGGAATAATCCTTGAGCTCCTCCCAGGCCCCCTCGCCGCCAATGACCACCTGCACCCCTCCGACCCCGGGGCTGAGAGCCTTGGCCAAGACCTCTTCGAGCCAGCTGTGCTCTTCCAAGAGGCGCAGTGCATTCCGGCCGCTGTCGGCGTCGGCAAACTCGGGCTGGGCCAAGACATTGGCCAATCCATCCCGATGGATTTCGCCGGCCGAGAACTCATCGGCCCGCTGCAGCGTCTCCGCCACCAGGGATGCGATCTCCCTTCCCAACGTATCGAACCGAGAGGACTGGCCGCGAACGCCGGAGGCGTCTTTGCGAGCGCATTGGCGGGTGATGAGCTCGGCGGTTTGGCGCAGCTGATCCTGGCGGATCACCTCCGACAGGGTCAGCATCTGTTGCCGGACGTCTCCGCCTTCCAGCACCAGCACCATAAGCACCTGGCGGCCCTGGGTCCCAATCAGCTCCAGCAGCTTGAGGGCGGCTCGCTCCGAATGAGGAGCGGTTACTAGCGAAGCGACCCGAGAATGGTGGGCTAACACCGAGGCCGCCAGCCGGACCCATTCATCGACATCGCCCCGGGCCTGGTGGAACTGGTGGCTGATCAATCGTTTCTCGCTGACCGGGAGCTCGGTATCTCCCAATAGTCGGCCGACGAAGTAGCGGTAGCCCTGCTCGGTCGGGATCCGACCAGCCGAGGTGTGCGGCTGGCGGAGATACCCGGATTCGGTCAGAGCGACCATCTCGTTGCGAATCGTGGCCGAACTCACTCCCAGGTTGTACCGCTCGACGAGTTGCTTCGAGCCGACCGGGCGGGCGTGCTCGATGTACTCGTGCACGACGAGGGCCAAAACCGTCTCCTGGCGTTCGCTCAGCAGTTCGACGCTCATGCTATAAACTCTTAGCACTCTCGAAGGGAGAGTGCTAACAACAACCTGCCCATGATACCATGCGGCCGAAATTAGCGTCAATAGGGGGGGTGGGCTAGAGCTTCGAACGGATTGAAATGCGATACTCACTTGACATGTCTCCCGGGGGCTACTACACTGCCCGGCCGTAAATCCCAGGCCGATCATTCGATGGCGACTATCCCTGAACTGACCGAGGACGCGTTCCAAGCAGAAGTCCTGGATGCCAAAGTGCCGGTTGTCGTCGACTTTGGCGCGGAATGGTGCCATCCCTGCAAGCAGCTCGACCCGGTCATCGAGGAGCTTGCCGAGGAATGGACCGGGAAAGCAAAGTTCTTGAAACTCGACGCGGACACCAGCATCGACACCACGATGCGCTACCAGGTTTTCGGCCTACCAACGCTGATCCTCTTCAAAGACGGCGAGCCGAGAGAGCGCCTCACCGGCTACCAGCCGAAGCACCGGATCATCCACCATTTTGGCCCCTACCTAGACCAAGAAGGCTGACCCAGGTACCCATCCGCGGGCGCCGCATTCGTCGTGGCCCTGATCCGGAACATTCGGATTGACAGGTTCCGGCGCGCCGCGTATTCTTGGGTCGGCGGACACCCTCGATGGACCGAAAAAGGATTCTCACTGGAGATCGCCCGACCGGGCAATTGCACCTCGGTCACTACGTCGGTTCGTTGGCGAATCGGCTGCGCCTGCAAGAAAGCCACGAGTGCTTTTTCCTCATCGCCGACCTGCACACCCTCACTACTCGGCCCGAGAAGGACTACATTCGGCAGGTGGGCGAATTCGTACGGGAGATCGTGCTCGATTACCTGGCTGTCGGGATCGACCCGGAGCACAGCGTGATCTTCGTTCAGTCTGGGGTCCCCGAAACTTTCGAGCTGAACCTGATTTTCGAGATGTTGATCACCGTTCCGCGCTTGGAGCGGCTGCCCAGCCTCAAGGACATGGCGCGGGCCGAGAACCTCGAGGCGATGCCTTTTGGCTTGCTCGGTTATCCCGTTCTGCAGGCGGCAGATATCCTGCTGCCCCGCGCCAGCCTCGTCCCGGTCGGCAAGGACAACGAAGCCCATGTGGAGGTCAGTCGTGAGATTGCCCGCCGTTTCAACCGTCTCTACGGCGAGGTATTCCCGATTCCGGAGGCACTGATCGGGGAGGTCCCTACCTTGGTCGGGACCGACGGCCAAGCCAAGATGAGCAAGTCGCTGAACAATGCGATCTTCCTGGCCGACGATCCCAAAACTGTCGAAACGAAAGTGATGCGGATGTACACCGATCCCAAAAGAGTTTCAGCCGACATCCCCGGCACGGTGGAGGGCAACCCGGTCTTTGCTTACCACGATGCCTTCAATCCGGATAAGGCCGAAGTGGTCGACCTGAAAGAGCGGTATCGGAAGGGCAAGGTTGGAGATGTGGAGGTCAAACGGAAGCTGGTTCTAGCCTTGAATCAGTTTCTGACTCCGATCCGAGAACGCCGGGCTCAGTTCGATCGCCCGACAGTGGAGCAGTTGCTCGCAGAAGGGACCCGGCGCGCCCGCCGGGAGGCCGAGGAGACCATGCGCCTGGTGCGAGACGCGATGGGCCTGTATCGGCCGATCGGCTGAGGCCTGCGCCCTGGGCAACCGGTCCAGCGGACCCCTGGGGTATAATCTGCGCCGCTCGCCGAAAACTCCATGGCTCAGCCCAAGCTTCGCGTTCTGATCGCCAAACCCGGATTGGACGGCCACGATCGCGGGGCCAAAGTGATCGCCCGGGCGCTGCGCGACGCGGGGATGGAAGTGATCTACACCGGGCTCCGCCAGACGCCGGAAATGATTGCCGAAGCCGCGCTGCAAGAGGACGTGCACATCGTGGGGCTCTCAATCCTCTCCGGAGCCCACTTGACCCTGGTGCCTCGAATCATGGAGCTACTCAAGCAGCAAGGGCAGGAGCGAATCCGGGTGATGTTGGGGGGGATCATCCCCGACGAAGATCGTCCGAAGCTGGAATCCATGGGGGTGGCCGGGATTTTCGGGCCGGGCACCAGCACTGCGGCCATCGTCGAAGCCTTCAGCCGGGCGGTCGAGCCCCAGGAGCTGAGGGCCGCGGAGGGATGAGCCTCGTCCCACCCGTTCTGGCCGGCGATCGCCTGGCGCTCGCCCGCTTACTCACCCAGCTCGAAAACGAAACTCCTGAAGGTCTGCAAGACCTATCCGCTCTTTATGGTCACACCGGCCAGGCCCACCGAGTCGGAATCACCGGTTCGCCGGGAACCGGCAAGTCGGCGCTCGTCAATCGGCTGGTTCAGGAACTGCGTTCCCAAACCGACTCGCCGCAGATTGCCATCGTCGCAGTGGATCCAAGCAGCCCCTTCTCGGGCGGCGCCATCCTGGGGGATCGGATCCGGATGCGGGATCTCGCCGGCGACCCAGGCGTGTTTATCCGGAGCATGGCCAATCGCGGAGCGCTTGGGGGCCTGGCCCGTACGAGCTCGAACCTGGTCGCGGCGCTCGATGCGGCCGGCTTTGGAATCGTCTTCATTGAAACGGTGGGCTCCGGTCAGGCCGAGGTCGACATCGCCGGGGCGGCCCACACCGTCGTGGTACTCGACGCCCCGGGAATGGGGGACACGATTCAGGCCTTGAAGGCAGGAATCCTTGAGATCGCCGACCTCATCGTCGTGAACAAATCGGATCTGCCCGGAGCCAAGACCACCCTGGCGGCGCTGCGGGCTACACTCGAGTTGGGACCAGCGGCCAGAAACAAAGACCGAAAGTCGTCCTGGAGTCCTCCGTTATTGCTGACCAGCGCGACTACCGGGGAAGGGATCCCGGAGCTAGCCAGCGCGATTGGCGAGCATCGTCGCTTCCTCGAACAGTCGGGAGAATGGTTGGTCCGTGAGCGGGAGCGGGTCGATCAGGAAGTCGGACGGCTCCTGCGGGAGCGGCTGGCCGAGAGCTTTCTGAAGGCCCAACCGGATGGGTCCTATGCTGAGGCCCTGCGGAAGGTCGTGGCGCGGGAAGCCTCCCCCGGCGCGGTCGTCGAGCAGCTGATCGAGGGTGCCGTTGCGGCGGGCTGAGTCAATGCGGGGCGGGATGTTTGGTTACGGCGACATCAAGCTGTTCGCGGGCTCGGCAAGCCAGGCCCTGGCCCAAGAGATTGCCGACTACCTATCGCTTCCCCTGATCGAATACGATCTCATTGAGTTTGCGAACGAGAACTTGTTCCCCCGGCTGCGAGGCAGCGTGCGCGGGCAAGACGTCTACCTGATCCAATCCCTCAACTCTCCGGTCCATCGCAACATCATGGAGCTGTTGCTGATGATTGATTGTCTGAAGCGCGATTCGGCCGGGCGGATCACTGCGGTGATCCCGTACATGGCCTACGCCCGCTCGGACAAGAAGGACAAGCCGCGGGTTCCGATTGCGGCGCGGCTGCTCGCCGACATGATTGAGGTCGCCGGGGCCGACCGCTACATGACGATCGACCTGCACGCCGGCCAAATCCAGGGGTTCTTCTCGATCCCGGGGGATGTCCTGACCGCCTTCCATTTGTTGAGCGACTACTTCATGGGGCGCGATCTGAAAAACACGGTGGTTGCCACCGCTGATTTGGGTTTCGCAAAGAAGGGCCGTAACTTCGCGGCCAAGCTCGGCACCCCGCTGGCCTTTGTCGAGAAACGCCGGGCGGAGGAGGATCCGCGGGCCAGGGCGACCACCGTGATCGGGGAGGTCGAAGGCTGCAACATTATCCTGGTCGACGACGAGGTCCTGACCGCCGGGTCGGTGGTCGAGGCGGTCGAGTTGCTCAAGCAGCACGGAGCCCGCGAGATTTCGCTCTCCTTCGCGCATGCCTTACTTGTCCCGCCGGCCGTCGAGAAACTCCGCAAGCTGCCGCTCAAGGAATTGGTGACGACCAATACGGTCAATATCCCGCCGGAGAAGCACTTGCCGAAGATGACCGTGCTTTCGGTAGCACCCATGCTCGGGGAAGTCATCCGCCGGGCCCACGAAGGGCGGTCGGTAGGCGAGCTGTTTAACGAGTGACGGCGCTCCGCGGGGCTCCGGCTTCGCTAATCCTATCCCACCTGGTTCAGCAAGCCTGGCGGGTGGTGCGCGGGACTTCCGAAGGGTTCAACCGGAACGAGGCCGGTCTGCGGGCCGCGGCGCTGGCCTACCAAGGCCTGCTCTCGCTTTTTCCACTCCTGCTCTTCCTGGTCTTCTTGGCCAGTCAGGTGATTCGGGCGGGTGACGTCCGGCCGAGGCTGGACGAGTACCTCGACCGGGCGCTGCCCACCGCGGCCGGGATTCGTTTCGTCAAAGACATCGTTGACGAGACCCTTCGTAATAGCAGCTCGTTGGGGCTGGTCGGCGGACTCGGTCTGCTGTGGACCTCGTCGGCGCTGTTCAGCCACCTGGAGTCCAGCCTGAATGTAATCTGGAATGCCCCGCGCCGGGCGGTGTGGTCGCGCCGGCTGCGGGGACTCGCCGGAGTGCTCATCCTGGGCACTCTCTTCATCGTGGCGATTGCATTGAGTGCACTGCCGGCGCTGCCGTTCCTCGATCAGGACAATCCACGGCTCGCGGTGCTCGACCTCGGGATCGGGGTGGTAGCGGAGATTCTGCTCTTGTGGTTCATCTACCGCTGGCTGCCCAATACGCCGGTGCGCTTCGTCTCGGCCTTCGCCGGAGCGGTGCTGGCCGCCCTGCTTTGGGAAGCCGCCCAGTTCGGCTTCCGAGTGTATCTGACCTCCGGGCTCGCCAACTTCGGTGCAGTATACGGGACGCTGGCTTCGGTCATCGGTTTGATCCTCTGGGCCTATCTGACCGGGATCATCCTATTCCTGGGCGCCGAATTTAGCGCCGCCTTGCAGCGCGAGCTCTGGCCCGCTCCAGGTTCGTAGCGGAAATCAGATGACCACCTTGCTTGTCAAGAACGCCGAGTTGTTGCTGACGATGGAGCCGCCGTCGGGCCGGATTGCCGGCGGTGGAGTGTTTGTGCGGGATAACGTCATCGAACAGGTCGGACCCACCCCCGAACTTCCCACCCAGGCCGACCGGGTCATCGACGCCTCAGGGATGCTGGTCCTGCCTGGCTTGATCAATACCCATCATCACCTCTACCAGACTCTCACCCGAGCCTTGCCAGGCGCCCAGGACGTCGAGCTCTTCGACTGGCTAACCCGCCTGTATCCGGTGTGGGGGGAGATGGACGATCGGGCTGTACACGCCTCGGCGCGGATCGGGATGGCCGAGCTGGTCTTGAGCGGCTGTACCACGACGACCGACCATCTCTACATTTACCCCAACGACAGCTCGCTCGACGCGACCATTCG
This sequence comes from uncultured Anaerolineaceae bacterium, assembly GCA_964590515.1. Classification (GTDB taxonomy): domain Bacteria; phylum Chloroflexota; class Anaerolineae; order Anaerolineales; family E44-bin32; genus JADFRG01. The sequence continues at coordinate 28,434 of CAZPZD010000006.1, forward strand.
GGCCGCTCAGGAAATCGGCATTCGATTCCATCCCACCCGCGGATCCATGAGCCTGGGGAGATCGAAGGGCGGCCTGCCGCCGGACCACCTGGTTGAAGTCGAGGCCGACATCCTGAAAGACTGCCGGCGAGTGATCGAGCGCTACCACGACCCGAAGCCCTACTCGATGCTGCGGGTCGGATTGGCGCCGTGCTCTCCCTTCTCAGTAACTGCCGATCTGATGCGCGAGACGGCCGGCTTGGCCCGCTCGTTTGAGCGGGTCACGCTGCATACCCACGTTGCCGAGACCGTGGACGAAGAGCGATTCTGTTTGGAGCAGTATGGAGCCCGGCCGGCCGAATACATGCGCCGGCTCGGCTGGGTCGGGCCGGACGTCTGGTGGGCCCACGCCATCCATCTCAATGACGAAGAAATCCAGATGCTGGCCGAGACCGGGACCGGCGTCGCACACTGTCCGACTTCCAACATGCGGCTCGGCTCTGGGATCGCGCGGATCCGCGAAATGCGGGACGCCGGCGTGAAGGTCGGGATTGCCGTGGACGGATCCGCCTCCAACGATGGGAACGACCTGCTGCTGGAGACTCGGATGGCGCTGTTGCTACAGCGGGTGGGGAGGGGGGCGGCGGCCTTCGCCGTGCAGGAGGCCCTCGAACTGGCCACTATCGGTTCGGCGGCAGTAATCGGGCGGGAGGACCTGGGCCGGCTCGCCCCGGGAAACGCGGCCGATCTGATCGGCTACCGGCTGGATCGGCTCGAGTTCGCCGGCGGCGCGGTCCACGACCCGGTGGCGGCCCTGCTCTTATGCACGGCCAAGGGGGTCGATCTCTCCGTGATCAATGGCCGGATCGTAGTTGAGGGCGGCCAGCTGCTGGGGTTCGACCTGCCGGGCGCGATCGCGAAGCACAACTCGATCGCCGCGGCCATGGCCGCCAGGCACCCACTCCCGGTCTAATCGGAAAGCTCAGCAGTCGCGCCCGTCATGCGCAAGGGCAGCCCACGGCCCTGATCCACGCCTTGGACGGCCGCGTTCAGGGCGCGAGGTCGCGTCGAATCTTCTCGAACTGCTCTTTGGATATCTCGCCACTGGCGTAGCGCGCCTTCAGAATCTCAAGCGGGTTGGCCGCGGGCGGCGCTCCGCTTGCGGAGCTCTGCGGTCCTGATCGACCGACGGATCGGGCGATCACGAGCGCCAACCCGATCAGGCCGCCCCAAAACAGGACCATCATCAGGCCGCCAAAGACCATCCAGCCCCAGTGAAACCCATTCCCATACCACATCATCACCCACTCTCCTTGCTCACCGGTTTGTACCGACGCAAAGACGGGTTACGAGCAATCCTAATCCGCCCCCGGGCTAATCGTGGAGGAAGAATCTCCAGATTCTGGGCTGACAATCGGCGCAAGTGGCGGCGGAAGCCGGATTGCCGGCTGCGATTGACAGAGGTTGGAAAGGAGGCTAGAATAAAGCCTAATTTAGGCACGCTTAAATTTCACATTCCAAAGGGAGTTCAAACGATGGCAGCTAAAGCGGAGCGCGCCGGCGCGGTGGATCGGCGCGGATTCATCAAAGCGGGGATCTTAGCAGGCGGTCTGACGGCGGTTGCGGCTGGCGCGGCCGGCGCGGCCGGCCGAAAAGACCCGGAGGGGTCGGGCCAGCCATACGACCACCGGCTGGGCTCGCCCCCCCATCCGGATCACGGCCCGGCGGGTACGGTGGGGACGGTGGACAGCGCCGCGAACGGTTTCGATCCCCACGAGCTACTGCATGACTGGGACTTCGGCCGGGTCAGTACGCTGCCCGGGGGCCAGACCCTGCGCGAGTTCGAGATCACCGCCTCGGACAAGGAGATCGAAGTCGCTCCAGGCGTATTCTTCCCCGCCTGGGTGTACAACGGCCGGGTGCCGGGTCCGTCCATGCGGGCGGTCGAAGGCGATCGGATTCGGGTCGATTTCATCAATGCCGGCAGCCACCCTCACACCATCCACTTCCACGGCATTCATGCCGCTTCGATGGACGGGGTGCCGGGGGTCGGGGCAGGTGTGATCGAGCCGGGGGGCCGGACAGTGTACGAATTCGACGCCCGGCCGATGGGCTGCCACCTGTACCACTGCCACTCGCTTCCGCTCAAACGCCACATCCACAAGGGGCTCTATGGTGCGTTCATCATCGATCCCGATCCCAATCGTTACTCTGGCGAGGAGGTCGCAATCGCCAGATCCCGCAACCACCAATTCGCGGAGAATCGGGAAGTCAACGAGATGGTGATGGTGATGAATGCTTTCGACACGAATTTCGACGGTGACAATGAGATCTACGCCGTGAACACGGTCGCCTTCGCCTATGCCAATCCGCCGATTCAGATCCGGCGCGATCAGCGGCAGCGCCTCTTCCTGATCAATATCACCGAGTTCGATCCGATCAATTCGTTTCATCTGCATGCCAACTTCTTCGACTACTACGATCATGGAACGAACTTGAAGCCCACTCTGAAGACCGTTGACACGATCATGCAGGCCCAAGCCCAGCGCGGGATTCTTGAGTTCTCCTTTGAGGGCTTTGAACCCGGGTTGTACATGTTCCACGCCCATGTCAGTGAATTCGCCGAGCTGGGCTGGATGGGGTTCTTCGATGTGGTCGAGTGAGGCCCCCCGATGACTACCTCATCCCCTGAACCACTCCGACCCGCCCGCCGTTTCCCCTTCTGGGCTTCGGCCCTGCTCCCACTGTTGGCGCTGTTCGCAATGCTCTCGGTATTTGCCTTCGGCGATCCGCTGGCGCTGTTCAAGGCCAACCTCCCTCCGGTCGAGAGCCTGACCTTCGAACGTACCCGGGTGGTGCCGGATGGATTTGAAGTCACCCTCACCAACTCCGGTCCGGACCCGGTGACCGTTGCGCAGGTCCTGGTCGACGATGCCTACTGGCAGTTCACGATCGAGCCCAGCCCGACCCTCCCCCGGCTGGGGCGAGCCCACATCAAGATTCAATACCCTTGGGTAGCCGCCGAACCGCACGCCATCCGGGTGATCACCAACACTGGGGTGACCTTCGATGGGGAAGTCGAACTGGCGGTCGTCACTCCCGTGGCGGGGACGCGGGAATTCCTGGCGTACGGTTTGCTGGGCGTGTACGTCGGAATCATTCCGGTCGGCCTGGGGATGCTCTGGTTCCCGGCGATGCGCAGGTTAGGGGAGCACTGGTTGCAGACCATCTTGGCGCTTACCCTGGGCCTGCTGGTCTTTCTGTTAATTGACACCCTGCTGGAGGCTTTCGAGGTCGCGGGGACCCTGCCGGGTGTCTTCCAAGGAGTATCCCTGGTCCTGTTCGCGGCAGTATTGACTTGGTTCGCGCTTCTGGCGGTCCGGTCGAAAGGCGGTGGCGCTCCGAAACTGAATGGCGCCCATCCCGGAATGCCGCTGGCCATCTTGCTGGCAATCGGAATTGGCCTGCACAATCTGGGAGAAGGATTGGCGATCGGAGCCGCCTTCTCCCTTGGAGAGGCCGCACTGGGTTCCTTCCTGGTGATCGGGTTCACCCTGCACAACGTCACCGAAGGTGTGGCCATTGCCTCGCCGCTGCTGCCTCAGGCCCGGCCGACCGAGCCGGCGTTCCGGGCTCCCCGGCTGGCGAACTTTCTGGGTCTGATGTTGGTAGCCGGAGCGCCGGCCATCCTGGGGGCCTGGATCGGTGGGTTCGCCTTCTCCCCGATTCTGACCGCAGTGTTTCTCGGGGTGGGAGTGGGGGCAATCTGGCAGGTCATCGTCGAAGTGGGGGGGTTTCTGCGCGGTCACGCCATGCGGGAGGGGGAACCGTTGGTATCCTGGAGCAATGTTGGCGGCTTCCTTGTTGGACTGCTGATCATGTACCTGACCGCGTTCTTGGTGAGCTTCTAGACTGGGCACTCGAGCGCACGGTTTGGCGCCGGTGATCTTCGCAGGGGTGCTGCTGGCCGGCTGTGCAGCAGGCGGGGATCCGCAAGCCGGTGAGCAGCTGTACACCAGTCTCACGATTGGGCGGGCCGGCGCGCCGGGATGCATCAGCTGTCACTCGCTGGAGCCCGGAGACGTCAAGGTCGGGCCCTCCCACGCCGGAGTCGCGAACCAAGCCGAAGAGGTGATCCAGCAAGCAGATTACACGGGGTCAGCAACCTCCGCGGAAGGGTACCTGCGAGAGTCGATTCTGGATCCGAACGCTTACGTCAAGAGCGGGTTCGTTCCCGGGGTCATGTACCAGGAATATTCCTCGACCCTGACCGACGGCCAGCTGGCGGACCTGGTCGCGTTCCTGTTGACCTTGGAGTAGCTCGGGCGCCCGCGAGAGCGCCCAGGGGCAGCCCTACGGGGTTCGCACTCTAAAGTTGTCGAACTCGAATGTGCCTTGCTGTGCGCCGGAGAACGAAGCCGAGAGGGCGAGCGACCCCGAGGGCAGCAGGGGTTCCACAATCTCGGCGACTTGCAGATCGTTGATGTAGAAGTTGAAATTCGGTCCTTCCGCAATCACAGACAGCCGATTGACTTCCCCGGGCCGGATCAGCGCCGACGGACGGTCGAGATAGTAATATTCGATTTCACGTCCGTCCCAGCGTAGGACCCAAAACGCGCCGTTGTCTGCAATCAAGAACTCGAAGTAGCTCAACCCGTCATCTCGAAATCGAAGTCCGTACTGGCCATCGAGCGGCCCCTCGATCCGCCGGGCCTCGACGCTCAGCTGAAAGTCAGTGGTGTCGTCGAGGGTCTTCAAGTAGGTAGAACTGATACAGCCGAATTCGGCGTCCTGGCAGTCGATGGTCCAACGATACTTGCCGCCGCTGATCGTGAGCGACTCGTCTAAATCTCGGGAGCTCGTACTCCCGGTGTCGAACAGCCCGGTGCGCACTTCGAACGACTCCACCACCGCTGCGGTCCAGGGCTGACGGATCTCGAAATCGTCGAACACGAATTCCGCGGGGGCGCCCGGATCCAACATGTCAACCTGCAGCCCGGCCAGCCCACGGACCAACTCGGGGTTGTCACCCTCGTCGACTAGCTGATCGTTTACGAAGAACATAAAGTGCTCTCCCTCCCCGAGCACGGCAAGTCGATTGGCCTCGCCGGGGACGATGGCTTCGCTCGTGGTCCAGGGGATCAGCGTGGTCCACTCTCCGTTATGCTGTAGCAGCCAGGTGTACTGCTGAGCGTCGCTGACGCTGAAAATATAGAAGCTGTCTGTGCCCTGCGACGGAATCACCCGGAAAGCCAGCCCATATCCGGCGCTCTCCGGCCCTTCAGTCTGCCGGACGCTCACTACGACATAGAAATCGGTAAGGGCGTTTATTTCCGGAGTGTCGTGCAGGTTGATGTCCCGATCGGGCCGCACCGTCCAACGGTATCCGCCATTCGAGAAGGCCAAAGTCCGGATACCGTATTGGTCGGAGACGTTCGCGCCTGGCTCCCAGCCACTGATGTTGTTGTCGAAGGGATCCGCCAACACCAACGGCCAGTGGGCAGCCGGAAGCTCCGCCAATGAGGCGGCGTGCAGGGGGCTGGTCTCGGTGGGATGGGTTTCTGTAGTCGAGGTCGCGGCGGCGGCGAGTTCGACGGAGGCTGTTTGGGCGGCCGCGACGACCGCGGCCACAGTGGCGGTGGCGGCCAGGTCCACCTCGGCTCGAATCGTCGCGGCCTGGCTCTCACTGGTGGACGCTTGGGCCTCGAGCGCGGCCGAGGTCTCTATGGCTTGACTCTCGGCCTCGGAGGGGAACAGTCCGGAGACCCGGATCGCGGCGTACG
>CAZPZD010000006.1:34295-57346 GCA_964590515.1 uncultured Anaerolineaceae bacterium
ATCGATTCCGGGATGGCCGTGCGCACGGCGCGCACCAGATCGGCAGCGGTCGGGAAGCGATCCCCCGGCGCCTTGGCCAAAGCCTTCATGATCACCGTCTCCAGCGTGCGGGAGATATCGGGCTTGAGCCTGCTGGGCAGCGGGAGCGGGTCGTTCATGTGCTTGATGACCACCGCCAGCGGGGTTTCGGCATCGAAGGGTACTTTTCCCGTGGCCATCTCGTACAGCACAACCCCGAGCGAATAAATGTCGCTGGTTTGAGTAAGCTTCTCGCCCATCCCTTGTTCGGGCGACATGTAGGTGGGCGTTCCGAGGATCCCGCCGGTGGCAGTGAAGTGTTTCGTGGCCTCGACCATCTTGGCAATGCCGAAATCGGTGAGCAGGCAGTTGCCACGCCGGTCGATCAAGATGTTGCTGGGTTTGACGTCCCGATGGATCAGACCCTGGGAGTGGGCATAGTCCAGCGCGTCGCCGATCTGGGAGATGATGGTGCGGATCTTTCCCGGCGGCAGGGAAAACCCCTTGAGCAGATCGGCCAAGGTCCCGGTCTCCACCAACGGCATGACCAGGAAGGTGTATCCATCGGCCTGGCCGAAGTCATGAACCGGAAGGATGTGCGGATGCTGGAGCGCGGCGATGACCCTGGCCTCTTGCTCGAAGCGGCCGGTAAATTCAGGGTCGGAGGCGTATGCCCTGGGAAGGATCTTGAGTGCAACAAAGCGCTCGACCCCCGGCTGGAAGGCCTTATACACCGCCGCCATGCCGCCCTGGCCGAGGGGAGAGTGGATCTGATATTTGCCGAGGGTCTTACCGGAGAGGTCTTCCATATTATCTGGAGGGTCCCACTGTGTCTTGCATGTAAGCAAGAACGTCCTCGCGGGTGCACCACGGGATATCGCCCAAGTATCTGAGTTTGAGCGCGCCGAGGGCGGTGCCCATATCGAGTCCATATTCAGTTCCGCGCTCAAGGTAGCCAACCAGGAATCCCGCCAGGAAGGCGTCGCCGGCGCCGATCGAGTCGACTACTTTCACTTCTCGAGGAGTCCGCTCAAAGGTCTGACCGTCAAAGGCGACTGCCTTCTTTGCCCCATTCGTTACGATCGTGACCTGCGGGGCGAACCTCTCGTGCAAAGAGTGGGCGGCCTGCAATGTGTCACCCTCGAGCTGAAACACCGCTCGCCATTCCTCTAACCCCGCGCACAGAATATCTACCTTGGGCAGTACCTGCTCGACAACGATCCGGGCTTGCTCAGTCGACCAGAGCTTGGCCCGATAGTTGAGGTCGAATGAAATCAGTGGACCCTTCAACTCGAGGGCGTGCTCAACCACTTTTCGCGGACCGTCGCCAAGCGCCAAGGTAATCCCAGTGAGGTGAAGCACGCGGGCCGAGGCCACGTAATCCCAATCCACCTCATTGGAAGAAAGTTCGGTAATCGCCGATCCGGATCGATCGTAAACGGTGTCGCGGGAGCGAGGGGCATCCGCGGAATCGATGAAGTAGAGACCCACTCGCCCGGAATCGGTCCACACAATCCGTGAAACGTCGACGCCGTGCTCTTGCACGGATCGAGCCACCCGGCGTCCGAGTGGACTACGCGGCAGCCTGGAAATCCAACCGGTCTGCAGCCCCATCCGAGCGCCAGTGATTGCCACGTTCGATTCGGCCCCGCCCGCCCGCACCTCGAAATACGGAGCCTGCTCCAGCACTTGGGGCGAGGGAGGGGTGAAGCGCAGCATCGCCTCGCCCAGGGTGACAATGTCGAGTCGTCCAGTCTCCATCGTTATTCAGGGACCGGTTGGGAGCTGCCAACCAGGGTCAGCAACTCTCTGGCTCGGGCGGTCAGTTCAGACCAGTCAGATCCGACTCCGAGCAGGGGACTGACCAATCCACTGCCTACCCCGACCGCGACTGCCCCAGCCTGCAGGAAATGGATGGCGTTCTCCGCGGATATCCCTCCGACCGCAACCAACGGGATCTGCGGAAGGGGCGCTCGGATGTCCCTGAAGAAACGTGGACTGAGGACTGCGGCTGGGAAGACTTTGACCAGCGCTGCTCCGTGTTCGTACGCGTGGTGAATCTCGGTGGGCGTCATTCCCCCAGCGATTGCAGGTACACCCGCAGCCTGGCAGGTTGCCACGACTTCCGGATGAAACCCAGGACTGACGATGAAATCTGCCCCGGCCTCGATGCATGCGAGGGCGGTCGAGCGGTCCAGGACCGTGCCGGCGCCGAGGCCGACTTCGGTCGGGAGCGCCTGCCGGGTGTGGCGCAAGAACTCCAGGACGCCCGCCCCGGCCATTGAGAACTCAATAACCTGCACCCCGGCTGCCGCCAACGCCTCGGCTGCCTGGGGGAGCGCGGCGCTGTCTTCCAGCCGCACGATGGCAATCAGTCTTTGGCGACGAATTGCCCGGATCACAGCTTCGCCCAATCCTGCCTCACTCACTGGATAGTGGCTGATATTGCAATTCTGGGTGACCGTAACGCGCAGGCGACATCGAGAGCCGTCCCGTCTCTGAGAGCGCGGCTTCTCTGAGGCGCGGATGGCAGGGAACCACGAGCAGCAGGATTTCCATCCCTACTCGAAGTTCGACGCTCATCACTCCACGAGCGCTGCCTAGTTCGAGCATCAGTATCCGGTCCGGGAAGGTGCAGACGACCTCGCCATCTACCTTGAGCATCATAGTCTCATTCTTGACAACCAGTTCACCGGACCGGCCTTCCTCAGGGCCGAGCAGATCGAGGGTCGCGGTTGTGAAATAGAACCCCAGGTGCTCTTCTTCGCGCAGCGACTTGATGCGCACGTGGTGAGTTCGCCAGGGTCTTAGCCTCTCCTGAACGGCCGCAACGGCGTCCTCGCCTGCATCCCTGGCGGCCTGGACCGCCCGCCCAAGGACCAAGGCCCCGCTGAATGTGCCGGGGACCGAGGTCTGCTTGACCTGCAAGCCGGTCATCGGGTGGTGATTGTTGGCGCCCAAATAGCCGCCCTTCGTGACTACGAACCGGCCGACTTCGTCCACGTACGTTGGCTTGGTGGCCGTGCTCACGACCACAAGGTTTCCCTCGCTGTCGGCCAGTGGCATCGGTGTAATTCTGACCCCATGCCCATGCCAACTCGTCATCTGGGTCTCAGGAGCAGAGCGTCCCAAGCCGTCAGCATCGATTGCCGCGATGCCCATACGCGAGGCAAGGCTGAGCACGATAGGGCTGTTCAACCCGCCGGCTTCGAACGGAATCATTGCATCGATCGTTTTGCCGATCAGCTTAGCCATGTAACGGGTCACAGTCAGCAAGGGAAAAGTGCTTTCCCATTTCTCCAATAGCACTGCGAAGCCGATTTCCTCCAGAGCTTTGACCGAGCCCATCATCCCTCCGCACACGACCGTCCAGTCGTCCGGGACGGAATCCAGGCTTACGATCCGGCATCGCCGCCCGTGTGCAAAGTCGTTCTCCAGGATCATGCGTCCCCATTCAGGGTTACCGCCCCCGCCGGTTCCCAGAATGGCGAGGCCTTCGAGCAGGGGTTGAATATCGTCACGGGTCAAGCTGAGTTCGGTCATCGGCTCATATCTCACTCAGAATCGGTTCAATCGCCACCCCGCGTCCACTGGGATGGTGTGACCGGTGATCATGTCCGCCGCGGGGCTGCATAACCAGGCGACGAGCTCTGCCACCTCCGCCCGAGTGACGAGCCGGCCCCCCGGTGAGTGGGCGATCGCACGATCAACAAAGGTCGGGTCGATCTCGCTGATCTCCGGACCGCTCTCGGCGATTTGCCCTGGTGCCACTGCGTTGACCGTGATCGCCGGGCCGAGTTCGAAGGCTAACGCCTCGGAAAGCGTGATTAGCGCGTTCTTGGCAAGGGTGTAGACGCTGTGATTCCGAATGTAGGCTGAGCCGGCTGACAGGTTGACAATCCTCCCCCAACCCGCCTTGCGCATCCCGGGGACAACCAGCTGGGTCGCGAGATAGGTGGCCTTGAGGTTCGAGTTCATGATTCGATCCCACTCCGCCTCGGGGAGCTGGCTGAAGGGTGTATTTGCGAATGGTCCAACGTTGTTGACCAGGATGTGGATCGTTCCGCCAAGTCCTTCCAGCGCTTCTCCAACGACCTTTCGCACTCCCTGACTGTCCGCCAGATTGCCCTGGACCGCCAGGCCTTCCACCCCCACTGCTCGGATTTGACCGATAACCTCTTCAGCTGAAGCGCGGGCCTGTATGTATCCTATCGCCACATTCGCTCCCTGGCGAGCCAGAGCCAAACTGATGGCCGCCCCCAGGTTGCGCGATCCACCCGTAACGAGCGCAACCTTCCCGGCCAACGGCCCGGCGCTATGATCTGCTCGGAAGCGGCTCAAGAACGGCATCCTCCTTCGCCAGGCGACAGGCCGCCCGATGGCCGCTGCCCAGGTCGTAGAATGGCACCGGCACCAGGCACTCCTCGGCGACGTACGGGCAGCGGTCCTGCAGGCTGCAACCTGGTCTAGATTCCCGGGCGTTGGAGGTTTCTCCCTCTAAAAGGATTCGCTGTGACTTGACCGTCGGATCGGGGATGGGGATCGCGGAGAGCAGGGCCTGGGTGTAGACGTGCCGGGGTCGCGAAAAGACGTCCTCGGTCGGTCCCATTTCAACAATCCGTCCCAAATACATCACCAGCACGCGATCGCAAAGGTGGCGCACCGTGCTCAGGTCGTGAGAAATGAACAGGTAGGTCATTCGGAATTCACGCTGCAGACGCCTGAGCAGTGCAAGCACATGGATTCGCAGCGACATGTCCAGGCTGGAGGTCGGCTCGTCTAAGACCACAAGTTGCGGGCGGGTCATCATCGCCCGCGCCACTCCGACTCGTTGCTTCTGACCACCGCTGAGCTGGTGCTGGTAGTGACTAAGTTGGTCAACTTCCAAATTGACCCGCTGAACGGCCTCGACGAGCTGGCTATCCCCCCGGTAAAGCCCATGCAGGACGAGCGGCTCTCGCAGAGTTCGCCGAACGGTGAAGCGCGGGTTGAGCGATTCATTCGGATCTTGAAAGACCATTTGGAAGTGACGTCGAGCTCGCCGCAGCTCTCGAGCAGAGAGCCGGCTCACTTCAAGGCCGTCGAATGTGATGCTCCCCGTGGTAGCCTTTTCTAAGCCCAATATGCAGCGGGCGGTTGTCGTCTTGCCGCATCCGCTCTCCCCGACCAAGCCAAGCGTCTCGCCCGGGAAGAGCTCAAAGCTCACGTCATTGACCGCGTGAATCGCAAGCTGGCCCTGACGATAGATCTTGGACAGTTGCTCAACTCTCAAGAGCGACTGGCTCAAGCCGCCTCCTGGACGTAGCGATAGCAGAACCCATGGTGCCGGTCGGCGAAGGATGTCGCCGGTGGACGATTCTTCCAGCATACCTCGTAGACATACGGGCAACGAGTTGCGAATCGACAGCCCTCTAAATCGTACCTGGCCGCGGCGGCTGCTGCCGGAGTGAGTTCCTCAAGCCGCCGCGGCCGATCGACACGAAGAACGCTTCCCATAAGCATTTCCGTGTATGGGTGTTTGGGGTTAGCGAACAACTCTTCCACCCCAGCGACTTCCATGATCTGGCCGGCATACATCACCGCGACTCGCTGGCAGATTTCACTGACCACCCCCAGGTCATGGGTGATCAGCAGCAGCGCCGCGCCGGTTTCGGCCTGGACCTCTTTGATCAGCTCGAAAATTTGAGCCTGGATGGTCACATCCAGCCCGGTGGTTGGCTCATCGGCGATGAGCAAACGCGGCTGGCAGGCCAGCATGACGGCGATCAGCACTCGCTGGGCCATCCCGCCGCTGAGCTGATGTGGGTAAGCCCGGGCGCGGGTAGGGGCGTCTGCGATTCCGACATGGCGGAGCAAGTCGATGGCCAGCTCATAGGAATCGGCCTTGCCGAGCCCGCGATGCAGTCGGACTGCGCGTGCGACCTGGTCTCCCGCCCGCATCAGGGGATTGAGTGAGGCGCGCGGGTTCTGGAAGATCATCGCGATCTGCCGCCCGCGGACTTCCCGCAGCTGTTGTTCGGAGAGCCCCAGCAGGTCGATCCCATCGAACCAAATCCGGCCGGCCTCCAAGCTGGCTGCGGATGGCAACAGGCCAATGACGGCCAGGGCGGTCATGGTCTTGCCGGATCCGCTCTCGCCGACCAAGCCAACTACCTCATCCGGGTGGACGACAAAACTGACCCGGTCCAGGATTCGGCGGCGGCCGTTGTCGGTGGACACCTGCAGACTGAGTCCCTCGATTTCCAGCAGCGGCCGGGTCATCAGCGCTCCTCGAAGGAAATCAAGTCGCGCAATCCGTCGCCCACGAGACTGAAGCCAAACGCCGCCAGGACGATCGCTACACCCGGAAAGAGCCATACCCACCACTCACCGGTGATGATCCGTTGGGCCCCCTCCGAGACCAACACGCCCCACTCGGCCGTGGGAGGTGTAATTCCTAGCCCGAGGAAGGCCAGGCCTGCCGCATCCAGGATGGCCCAACCGAAAACAAGCGCCATTTGCACGAGGGAAGGGGTCAGCGCGTTTGGAAGCAAGTGGACAATCATCACTCGCCAGCCCGGGTTGCCGACGCTGACGGCTGCCTCGGCGTACTGCAAGGTTCGCACGCTGAGCATCTCACCCCGAGTGAGGCGGATGAAGTAGGGCACGTAGGCGGCGGCGATGGCAAGCACCACATTCCTGACCGAATCTCCAAGCACGCCCGTGATAGCCATAGCGAGGATGAAAGCCGGGAATGAAAACATCACGTCGACGATGCGCATAACCAAGTCGTCAATCCAGCCGCCGTAATAGCCCGCCAGGCCTCCGATCAGGGATCCGATCAGAAAGGCGCTTAGAGCCACCGACCCCGCGATGGTCAGATCCAGGCGGGTGGCGTGAACTACCCGGGTGAACACATCGCGACCGAACTTGTCGGTACCGAAGAGCGCGCTGGCCGAAGGTGCCTGGTAGGTGGCGCTGGGGTTGGTCTGGGTGGGTCCGTATGGGGTTAGCAGCGGACCTACGGTCGCAACCAGCGCGTAGAAGAGCACGAGAGCGAGGCCGAGAAGGAAGAGCGGACGCCGCCGTGCGAAACGGCTCAGGCTAACCCCGAGCATTGGAAGCTGGCCCAAAGGGAGCGCGGCTTCCAAGCTAGCCCAGCCTAATTCGCGGATCGATGAAGCCGTAGGCCAGGTCAATGAACAAGTTGAGAAGCACGTAGACTACTGCGATCAGAAGGACGAAGCCCTGGACGGCGTTGAAGTCGTTGGTTATCAGCGCGGTCCAGGCGTACTGCCCGATTCCTGGCCAGGAATATACCCGCTCAACAATTACGTTCCCTCCCATGAGATAGCCGAAGACGATCCCCAGGGTTGTAAGGATCGGGATGAATGCGTTGCGGAGCCCGTCTACCATGATCACCCTCCGGGGTTGCACACCGATCGCTCGGGCAGTGCGGACGAAATCCGTGCCAAGGGCGTCGAGCATGGCTGCCCGCACGAGCTTGATGATCGGGGCGCTGACCACAAACGCCAGCGTGAGGGCCGGGAGCCAGAGGTGCTGGATCGAGTCACCCAGCGCCCGCAGGTCCCCGGCAAGCAGGCTGTCGAACACGAACAGGCCGGTGACCCGATTTGGCGCCGATACGCCGATGGTGAGTCGACCCAGCGGAGGCGGCGCCCACCCTAGCTTGAAGTAAAAGATGTGCACTCCGACCAAGGCGATCCAGAAGAGCGCCAGCGAGGCACCCAGAGTCGCGAAGGCGCGAGCCAGGTGATCGACCCAGGTTCCGGCATGAACCGCGGCGAGGATCCCGAGCGTCAGGCCGAGAATCAAGGCAAACAGGAAAGCCGAGGCGGCCAGCTCGACCGTAGCCGGCAGCCGGTGCCCAAGCTCTTCCAGCACCGGCTGATTGGTTCGCCAGCTGCTTCCCAAGTCTCCGCGCAACAGCAGGCCGGAGTAACTCAAGAATTGAACCAGCAGCGGCTGGTCCAGCCCCATGTCCCGCTCGTATTGGGCGATCAGCTCTGGCGAGGCCAGCGGACCCGCCCGCAACGCGGCGGGATTGCTTGGCAGGATGTGTGTGAGGATGAAGACCGCGATCACGACCCCCATGAGCGTGATCGCGGCCAGCAACAGTCGCCGTACCCCGTAGCGGAGCAGCTGGGGCATGTTGGAGAGAGGCTCAGGGGAGGGCGAACCGCCCTCCCCTGAGAAGATTCATTCGCCCTTGGCGAGGAATCCGTAGCGGAGGGTCAGGTCATGGAAAAGGGCAATCCCGCTTACATCGGCGCGGGTCGCAACGATCCAGGACGGCTGATACAAGAGTCCCCAGACCGCCTCATCCATCAGAATCTCCTGAGCACGTCGGGCGAGCTGAGCCCGCTCGTCCGGATCCCGGCTGTAGGTCCCCTGCTCGATGATCTGATCCAGCTCCTCGCTGCAGAAGTTGACAAAGTTCGGGAAGGAACCGCACTTAAAGTTCCAGGTGAGCTGGTAGAACGGGTCGCTGCCCCAGGAATACCATTCCTGGATGAAGAACGGCAGCTCGTGGCTGTTGATCAAACCGGAGAACTCGGCTGTCGGAACCGCGTTGATGGTGACCGTAATTCCGATTTCGGCCAGGCCGGACTGCACCCAGGTGGCAGCGTCCACCCGGGTCTGGTCTTCCTGCGGCACGGTGAGATCCACCGCAAAGCCATCCGCTTGACCGGCCTCGGCCATCAGTGCTCTGGCCGCCTCGACGTCGCCCGCGCCATAGACGAAGAATTCGTCGGTGTGGCCTTCCATGCCCACCGGGATCGGGCTGGTCGGCTGCAGGCCGTAGCCGAAGATCACGTTCTCGAAGATGGCGTCATAGGGAATCACCATCGAGATGGCCTGCCGAACGAGCTTGTCGTCGAAAGGTGGCGAGTTTACGTTCATGCCCAGATGGTAGACCCGAGTGGTCGGTATGGCATGAACGGCGATGTTGGGATCACCCTCCAGATCGGCCAGATCACTGTAGGGTATCCCGAGCGCCACATCCACGTCGCCTGCCTTAAGCAGCTGCTCCCGGGTAGCGGCCTCGGGGACCACTCGGAAGACCACTCCCGAGTTTTGGAACCAGTCGGCCCCGCGCCAGTAGTTGGGATTAGGCGAGAACACGTATTGCGTTCCCGGAGTCCACTCCGTGATCGTGTAGGGCCCACTGGAGTTCGAGTTTTCGTGGTGCCAGGCGTCGGCCCATGGGTCATCGGCGGTAGCGTTCGCATCGGCCGTCGCCTTGCTTATGGCGCCGAAGACCTGGAAGGCGATGATGGTTTCGGTGAGCGCGGCCGGCCGGGCGGTCGTAATTTCGAGCGTGTAGTCATCTACCACTCGAACATTATCGGCCGACTCCAGGGCAATGAACGGGGTCAGCAATCCGATGTAGCCGGGCCCCATCATGGCCCGATCGAAGGTGTACTTGTAGTCGTTGGCGGTTATGGGCGTCCCGTCCGCAAACTTGGCATCCGGCCGGAGATGGAAGGTGAACACGGTGCCATCCGCCGAGACGTCGAAACTCTCGGCGACTGCGCCCTCAAACTGATTTAGCCCGACAAATTCGCCATCACCGCGTGGCTCCAGCACTTGGGCGATCATCGGCTCGTAGAGATTGGCCGTGGCGTCGTAGCCGCCGAGGCTGCGGAATTGCATCAGCTCGATGTGGTCGATGTCGCTGTCGTAAGCGACGACGATCATCGCTTTCTCCTCAACGACCTCGGCCGTGGGTGCCGGCTCAGCCTCTTCTTCCTCTACGACAGCCGTAGCCTGCTCTTCAACGGCGGGCGTCTGCGCGGCCGGTTGACAGGCTCCCAGGAGCAAACTGAGCAGCAACCAGGCCGACAGCATACCGGCAAGCGAATACAGTCTCTTCTTCATGGGATCTCCTCCTTGTTTAGAGATCACTGAGCTAGTCCTCGATCCTTCCCTACGGTCAGACTGGGTTTCCCCAGGCGCTCCCAACCGATTGAACATATTGTCCGATTTCGGCAATGACCGTTCGGGCCGCAGGGTGCTCTTCGAGGTCGTGCAGGTAAGATTGGAAATCGGTCACTTCGGCAACTTCGACATAGTCGTATTGGAACTCTTGGGCCAACTCCCCAACGCATGCGCCTTGAACACGGTAGACGCAGTAGCTAAGGATGCTCGGGATTTTGCGCGCCCCCGGGTAGTCCACCTGCTCGACCCAGCGCTCGTACGCTCCACGATCGGCCCCCGGTTGGAGGCGCGAGTACCAGACTACCGTCGGCATCCGAAATCCAAAGTCTCAGTTAGCAAAAGTGGGCCGCAGATGGCCCCACCTCCTTTCCTCAAGTCACCTCGGCGGTCGTGCCTTCACTCAGAGGCACAGCCCAAAAATTGCCAACCGACTGGACGTACCTCTCGAATTGACCATGAACTTCCTGTACCGCGGGATGGGTCTCAAGGTCGTGGCGGTAGGCCTCGATGTCGGTAACCTCGGCCAGGTCGATGAAATCGTAGCCGAGCTGCTCTTCACCGGCGGCAGGCCCCTTGAGTCGAATCGACACATAGCGGCGGATGCTCGGGATACGCTCAGACGCCGGATAATCGATTGAGCGAACGAACTCCTCATAGTCTTCCGCTGAGACCCCTGGCTGCAACCTGGAGAACCACAACACGATTGTCACGACCGATCACCCCAATCGAGCAACTAGGCCGCTGCGGCTCCCTGTCGGTGACGCTCCAGAAATGCGGCCAGACCCGCCAGCACTTCATCGATATCCGATTCACTGACCCGGGGTCCCATGTGCCCTACTCGAAACGTCGTATCCTGCAGACCCTTGCCGAGACCGCCCGAAATCTTGATGTTGTGTTCCTCCAACATATGTCGGACCACTTGACCCGATTGGATACCCTCGGGTGAATAGACTGCCGTCAATACCGGGGCGAGCGACTCGTCTGGAGTGAACGGCCGCAGGCCCAACTTCCGCAACCCGGCTCGCAGTCTTAGCGCCAGCTGGGTGTAGCGCTTCACCCGATGTTCAATCCCATCAGCCAGCAGTTTTCGAACTCCGGCGCGCAGCGCCATCACGTTGTTGGTCGCCATCGTGACCGGGAACGGATGCCAGGGGCCCCATTCATCCGCAAATCTACGCCAGGTCTGGAGGTTGAGGTACCAACCGTGATTGCGCATCGGCTTGGAATCCATGCGGCTCCAGGCTCGGGCGCTGATCGCGATTGGCGCCACACCGGGAGGCGCCCCGAGACACTTCTGAGAAGCCGACACACAGATATCGATGTTCCAGCGATCCATTGCCAGCGGAACGCCGCCCAAGGACGAAATTGCATCCACAACCGTCGGAACGTCTCGGCTGTGGGCAGCCGCGGCGATTTCCTGGACTGGATTGACGACCGAGGTGGCGGTTTCCAGATGCACTGCAGCAACGAGGGCGGCTTCCGGATGCTGGCTGAGCGCCCGCTCGAAATCCGCAGGATCAAGCGCTCGACCGAGAGCCGCAGATACCGGGACCACCTCCAGACCGTAGCTTTCGCAAATCTCAATCAGCCGGTCGCCGAAGTACCCGTTCGTGCCGACAATCGCCTTCTCACCTGAGGTCGACAGACTTCCGATGGCCGCATCGAGTCCGGAAGACCCGGACCCGACCAGAATGTGGGTGTCAGCCTCGGTGCGGAAGACCTGTTTCAGCAACCCACGGGTCTCGTTGTAGATTTCCGTCCACTCACGCCCGTAATGTGGGCGGACCGGTGCGCCCATCTCAGCGAGCACTTCATCCTCGACGCTCACCGGTCCTGGGATCATTAACTTCACCATATCACCTCTCGGAGTAACGATCGAAGTAATGGACGAGTTCCGCCCGCAGTTGTGCTGTGTGCTCTCGAAGAATTGGCCACCAGCTCAGCAGGGTCGGGAGCGAGACCCGGTAGCTCACGGTGGCAATGCTCATCGCACCGACGATCCGGCCGTCCGCGCCAAACAGTGGGGAGGCAAGGCAGCGGACTGATTCCTCGTGCTCGCCGTCGTCAACCGCGAATCCACGCTGTCGGATCTGAGCCAGATTCTGCTCCAGTTCAACCCGATCGGTGATTGTATTTGGCGTGTAGCGAGCAAGCGCTTCACCGCCGAGCAGGTCCGCTCGCCGGTCTGCGGAAAGGTGAGCCAGGATCACCTTGCCAACCCCGGTGCAGTGGGCCGGGGCACTCCGACCGATGCGCGAGTACATGCGGATCGGACTGGAACTTTCAACTTTGTCCACATAGATCATGGAGTCGTGATCGAGCAGCACCAAATGGGCGGTCTCTCCGGTCGCTTTGGCCAGTGCCTCGAGATGAGGATGGGAGACCGCTCGCAGGTCGGTGTCTTCGATCAGTTTGTGGCTGAGAGTCAAAACTTTCAGGCTGGGGAAGTAATGGCCGCTCTCCTGCTTTTGCGAGAGATAACCGTTCTGCACCAGAGTTTGGAGCAGCCGGTGAGCGCTGCTTTTGGAAAGGCCGGATTGTTCGGCGATGCGTGAGAGGGGCAGTCCGAGCGGCGAATCCACCAGGATTTCAAGGACCCGCAACCCGCGGGAGAGGGCCCGCACTCCCTTGACCTCTGCCTTAGGCATGCTCGGCTGTTTCGCTAGACGGAACGTCGTTTCAGCCAAATCGCAACCATGGTACTATGGTCCCGGCGCCCGAGTCAATGTTCCACCCGCGGATCTCGGTCGCCGGACCACCAAATCCAGCACTAGTGAGCCGTATTCCAAAGGAGAGCCGGAGAGTCTCGTGCGTGGCTTTTGACTATCACCAGCCTAGGACGCTGGAAGGAGCCATCGAGCTCCTGGAACAACACGGGCGCCAAGCCGCGTTGCTGGCCGGCGGCACGGCGCTCATGATCGACATTCAGCGCGGCGAGGTCGCGCCGAAACACGTCGTAAGCCTGTGGGGGATACCGGGCCTGCGACAGGTGCATCTGAACAACCGGGTCGTGATCGGCGCCCTGGCGAGCATGACCGAGGTGGTCAGCGCAATCCGGGGTAAACCGGAATTAGCCGGCTTGTGGGAGGCGGCCCGGAGTGTTGGTGGCAGGCAAATCCAGAACATGGCAACCATCGGCGGCAATATTTGCAAAGCTTCGCCCGGAGCAGATAGCGTGCCGCCACTGCTCTGTCTGGACGCGGAGTTGGTTTTACGCGGGCCGACGGGTGAACGAATCACTCCGTTGGATGGATTCCTGACCGGCCCCGACCAGACGGCTCTAAATCCAGGCGAGGTGCTGACCGCAATCGAGTTCCCACCGGTTCCGCCAAACAGCGGGACCGCTTTTGTAAAGATTATGCGGCGCAGAGCGATGGACTGCTCGATTGTCGCGGTTTCGGTCAGAGTGACTCTGGATGACAATGGGGACACCTGCCGGGAGGCGCGAATCGGCATCGCGGCCGCGGCTCCTAATCCGTTTCGGGCCAAGCTCGCCGAAGCAGCGTTGGCCGGCCAATCATTGACCGATGAATGCATCCGGGCAGCCGCCCAGCTCGCCCAACAAGAATCGCGGCCCATTGACGATGTGCGGGCCTCGGCCGAGTACCGCCGTCTGCTTGTGGAAACCCTGGTGAAACAGGCCATCGCGACCGCAAGGGCCCGGGCAGCGCAGTCGGCGGCCAGATGATGAAGTCCGCAGCCGCTCGTTACGCTATCAGCTTCAGGCTCAATGGCCGGCTGATCCAGATAGAGGTTGAAGCGGATCGCACCCTGCTGGAGGTGCTGCGGGAAGACCTGGGCCTCACCGGCACCAAATCGAACTGCCAGGCCGGCGAAT
This sequence comes from uncultured Anaerolineaceae bacterium, assembly GCA_964590515.1. Taxonomy (GTDB): domain Bacteria; phylum Chloroflexota; class Anaerolineae; order Anaerolineales; family E44-bin32; genus JADFRG01. Next base: position 48,094 of record CAZPZD010000006.1, read on the forward strand.
GCGGTGCTTGTACCGTCGTCGTGGACGGACGGGCGGTGAACTCATGCATCCTGCTGGCCGTGCGTGCAGACGGATCTGAGCTCCTGACGATCGAAGGGCTGGCCAAAGCTGAGCAGCTCCACCCCATTCAGGAGGCATTTGTCCGCAATGCGGCGATCCAGTGCGGCTACTGCACTCCGGGATTCATCATGTCACTCGGTGCACTGCTCCAGGACTCGCCCCACGCCTCTGAGACCGAGCTGCGTGAAGCGGTCGTCGGGAACATCTGCCGCTGCACCGGATACACCGGGATCATCCACGCGTTGCGCGACCTATCGGCAGGCCAAGCAGGAGATCGATGACGCCGGGGCGGGTCGTTGGCCATCCTTACCTCCGAAAAGACGCCCATTCTAAGGTCACAGGCGAATATCGCTACGGCATGGACTGGGCGCTGCCGGGAATGCTGCATGGAGCCGTCGTGCGGAGCCCGTATCCCCACGGGCGGATCGTCGACATCGATGTCAGTGAAGCCAAGAACCTCCCGGGAGTGGCGGCGGTCCTGATCGGCAGTGACTTGCCCGGAATCTTCCTGCCCGGAGTGGTCAAGGACCAACCTCCGCTGGCCCGCGAGTTAGTACGCTATGTGGGCGAACCCGTTGCGATTGTTGCAGCAAGCCGATTAGACATCGCCAAAGCGGCGGTACGGGCGGTTCGCATTCGGGTTGACCCGTTGCCGGTTGTCGACGACCCCGAGGCTGCGATGGAACCTGACGCGACCTTGGTACACGAAGGCTGGTCGAGCTACGAAGCCTCAGATGGGTTGGTCCGGCAAGGCAACATCTGCTGCCATTCCACCCTGAAACATGGCGACGTGGAGGCGGGTTTCGCGGGATCCGACCTTGTGGTTGAGGAATCCTTCACGACCGAAAGCGTGCACCAATCGCACGTCGAGCCGCGGGTGGCAATTGGCGCCCTGGAGGCCGGCGGACAGGTGGTGGTCTACACCAACACTCAGTTGCCGTATTGGATTCGCACCTGCGTCGCCCACGTCCTTGGGGTCGAAGAGGCGCTAGTACGAATCGTACCAACCGGGATCGGGGGTGGTTTTGGTTCTAAGTTGTATCCTCAGCTCGAGCCGCTGGTCGCGCTATTGGCCCGAGAGACCGGCCGGCCGGTGCGAATCGTCACGCCGATCGAGGAGGAGCTTATTGCCGGCCTGCCGAGACATCCCTGCCGAGTGCACCTGAAGACCGGGGTAAAGAGCGACGGGACCCTGTGGGCCCGCCAAGCCCGAATGATCATGGACACCGGGGCCTATACCGGCTCAGGTCCTGAGTTGGCCTCAGTCGGCCTGTTGGTCCTGGCGGGCCCCTATCGGACCCCGAACCTGCAGCTAGACGGATACGCCGTGCTCACCAACAAGACGAACTTTGGCGCCTACCGCGGCCCAGGCGGGCCGCAGGCCGCATTTGCCCTGGAGTCCCATCTGGATGGGATCGCCGAGCGGTTGGGGATGGACCCGCTGGAGCTGCGTCTTAAGAACATTGTTCAGGATGGCGACGAGGCCGCCAACGGTCAGGTTCTTCAGGGGGTGGGGATGCGAGAGGTGCTGGAGCGGACCGCCGAGGCTATCGAATGGGGAAGTTCGAACGGCTCCCATCGAGGCAAGGGCCTGGCTTGCGGCTGGTGGACCACAACCGGCGGCGCCTCCGGTTGCCTGGCCAAGCTCGACATCGGGGGAAAGGTAGTGGTGACCGTCGGCACCCCGGAAATCGGAACCGGAGCGATCACGGCCGGCGTTCCGCAAGTGATGGCCGAGATGATGGGCATTGCGGTTGAGGACGTCCGAGTAGAGGTAGCCGACACGACGGTCGGCCCCTGGGACGCTGGTTCTCAGGGAAGTCGAACCTTGTTCAACGTCGGCCTCGCGGCCCAGTCGGCTGCCCAGGATCTCACGGACCAGATCAAGGAGTTGGCCGGCGAATTAATGGAAGTTGCGCCGGCAGACGTCGAGTTGAAGGAAGGCGCTGCCGTTGTGGTGGGCGTGCCGGGTCGGCGAATGACATTGAAGGAATTGGCCGCCAAGAGCCTGGAGCGCACGGGTGGGCTGCACGGCCGGGGGGTTTCATTCCCGAAGCCGGCGACCTACGACGAATCACGAATGACATCCTGTTTCTATCCGGCATTCCATTACCCCAGCTTCTTTTGTCATGCCGCCGAGGTCGAAGTCGACCCCGGAACCGGAGTCGTGTCGGTCGTGCGTTACGTCGCGGCTCACGATGTTGGCTTTGCAGTCAACCCGCAACTGGTGGCCGGTCAGATCCATGGCGGCGCCGTGCAGGGGATTGGCATGGGCCTGATGGAGGAGATCGTCTACGAGGATGGCCGGGTGGTCAACAACAATTGGACCGATTACAAGCTGCCAACGATTGCAGACGTCCCGGAAATAGAGGCGATCATCGTAGAGCACCCGGTGGAAGGTGGGCCCTTCGGTATGAAAGGGGTAGGGGAGGCGCCGGTGATCCCACCGCCGGCCGCCCTGGCTAACGCGATCTACCGGGCAGTCGGCGTACGGCTTCGTGAGTTGCCGATGACGCCTGAGAAGGTTCTGAGGGCGCTGCGGTCCATGGCCTAGGCCTCGGCCCCATTACGGGCGGCCACGATCTCGGCCATGATCGATAAGGCGATCTCCTCAGGGCTCTCGGCGCCCAACTCGAGACCCACAGGGCCATGCAGCCGCTCCAGATCCGAATCCGAAAGGCCTTGGGCCTTGAGCCGCTCCAGCCGCTTGGCCTGGGTTGTCCGGCTTCCCAAGGCCCCTACATAGAAGGCCGCGGAAGGCAGTGCCAGCGTGAGGGCCGGCTCGTCGATTTTGGGATCGTGCGAGAGGGTGACGACGGCCGTTGACTTGGTCAGTGGGAACTCCCTGAAGGCTTCCCCGGGCCAGGCCGGGATCAGGCGATCCACACCCGGGAAGCGTGCTTCGGTGGCGAACGCCCGGCGCGGGTCCACGATCACCGTCCGATAGCCCATCGTCTTGGCGAGCTGGGCCAGGGGAATGGCGATGTGCGCGCCGCCAACGATCACCAGAGTTGGCGGGGGCGGGAGCACGTCGATAAAGGCCTGCACCGGCTGCCCGACCCCTGCCAGTTCGGCGACTTCGGATTGCTCGGCCTGCCTCGCCCGCTCGACTGCAGGCTGCTCAAGTCCCGCATCCAGGTTGCCGAAGCGCTGCGCCGGGTCTTCAGTATTCAGGCTGAGCTTCCGTCCGAGCAGCGCTTGCGGCCCTTTCACGACCGTTACCGTCGCGGCAGGAACCTCGGCTTCGACCAATTGGCGGACAAAGTTGAAATGATCGGGGTCCAGCCGCTCGACAAATACATCGAGGCTCCCTCCGCAGGCCAATCCGACTTGCCAGGCGGTCTCGTCCGCCACCCCGAAGTGCAGCAGCCGCGGGGTCCCGTCCTTCAGGACCTGTAGTCCCTCCGCCGCCACCGCCGACTCAACGCAGCCGCCGCTGACCGAGCCGGTGATCTCGCCGCTCGCGTTGACCGCCATCTTGGCGCCTTGTTGACGGGGCGAGGATCCCCACGTTTGAACGACGGTCGCCAGCGCGATCGGAAAATCGTGTTCACGCCAGCGAATAAGGTCAGGCAAGATGTCACGCATTAGCCAGGCTCAACCGCTCGGATCCGTCCCTGCAGGTCGCTCGCTTTGAAGGGCCCCGGCTCAGCGATAAGGGCGCGGGCCGCCTCGACCTGACCCCAGGTGTCCCACAGGAGGGTCCCCCGCACTCGGCCGCCCTCCAAGTAGTAAATCACACCCTTCTTGAGCGGCTCGATCCAATCCGCGACCAGTTCGAGGCGGGGATCGAGAATCCCGACCGCCTCGTAACCAAAGTCGAACAAATCGGAATAGAAATAAGGCAGGTGGTCATAGCGCACGGCCGTCCCCGCCATCGATTTCCCGGCCAGGGTGCCCATCGTGACCGAGTTATCCACGTGCTCGACCCGCATCCGGCGGCCCAACGCGGGATTGTGGAAGCGGGCCACGTCACCGGCGGCGTAGATCGCCGGATCGCTGGTCTGAAGGGAGGGTTTGACCACGATTCCGTCGTCGGTCTCAAGCCCGGCGTCCACGGCCAACTTTGTGTTCGGCACGATGCCGAGACCGGCTACCACCGCCTCGGCCGGCAGGATCTTGCCGGACTGAGTGCGGACCCGAATCGAGCCCGCGGCGCGCTCAATGCCTTCGATGGTCTCGCCGGGCAGGACCTCGACCCCTTTCCCGCGGTAGTAATCATTGAGAAATGAACTGAGCTCTGCCGGAAACTGCTGGGCACCGATTCCGGCCTCGGGGAAGATCAGGGTTACCCGTCTGCCGACCATGGTCAACGCCGCAGCCAACTCCGATCCGATGAATCCACCCCCGATGACCACGAACCGCTCGACGGTGTCGGCCAGCGCTCTCAACTTGCGGTAATCGGCGAGATCGCGGAAATAGATCACGCAGTCGCCGTCCTCGGCCAATCGGCGCGGTGTGCCGCCAGTCGCCAGCAATAACTTCCCGTAGTGGTATTCAGTCCCCCGATCGTCGCGGACGAGTTTGTCGGTCGGATCGAGCTCCAGCGCCGTTCGCCCGAGGTGGAGCTCCACGCCCTGATCGGCAGTGCCCAGCCAGATTTTGTCGAGGGGTTTGCCTTTCCACAAGCCTTTGGAGAGCGGGGGGCGCCTGTAAGGGGGATCCGGCTCGGTGCTGAGCAGCCCCAGTGACCCACTGGGATCGAGCGATCGGATCCCCTGCACCGCGGCGTTCGCCGCCATGCCTCCGCCGATGATCAGGTACTTGAAATCCGGCATCCGGGCTCTTTCACTCGAGCGGTTGTGGTGCAATTCTACTCTCCCGCGGCGAGTGAGGTGATTGCACTACAATTCGTTCAGCAGGTAGGGCACCAGCGTGAGATACATTCTGGCCTTCTTTCGTGCGCTCTTGACCCTCGCGGGGCTGCTGGTCCTGGCGGGTTGTGCTTACCTCGCCTTCTGGCCGGTGGCTCAGGATCTTCCGACCGGGCCGGCCGAGCCCAGCCCGGGCCACGCCATCCCATGCGAGGCCAAGCGGGTCCCGATCAGCCTCTCTCCTAGGACCATCCAGGTGCGGCCGGGAGGCAGCATTCAAGAAGCCGTTGATGAAGCCCAGCCCGGTGACACGATCCGAGTGGCGCCCGGCACTTACCGCGAATCGGTGCTGGTCGAGCTCCCGAACTTGACCCTGATTGGGCAGGAGGCCGGGGGCCGACGGCCGGTCCTGGCCGGAGAAGGAAAAAGGGAGAACGGGCTGGTCGTGTGCGCGGCTGCCTTCGAGCTGGAAGGTTTCGAGCTGCGCGATTACACCGGCAACGGGGTGCTGGTCCAGGGGACCTCGAACGTCACTCTGCGCGACTTGATCGCTGATCACACCGGCGAGTATGGTCTCTTTGCGGTCAAGTCCAGTCAGGTCGTGATCGAGGGTTCAGTCGCCATCGGGGCCAGCGACACCGGGATCTATATCGGTCAATCACAGGACGTGACCGTGAGCAATAATGAGGCGACCGAAAATGTATCCGGCTTTGAGATTGAGAACTCCTCCCAGGTCGTGCTTCAGGACAACTACGCTCACGGGAATACCGCGGGCGTGCTGGTGTTCGTGCTCCCGGATCTGGACCAGAAACGCGGCCTCGACAATCTGATCCGCGGGAACCGAATCCTCGGCAACAATCGGCCGAACTTCGCATCGGAAGAAGATATAGTCTCGCAGGTACCTCCCGGCATCGGAATCCTGATCATGGCCGCGGACCGCACCGAAGTTACCGATAACGAGATTCGGGACAACCGCTCGGCCGGAATTGCGCTGATCAGCCTGAAGGAACTGTTCCCGGATCGCCAACGGTTCGACGTTGGAACGGAGACGGAGGGAAGCTGGATCCACGACAACCGGGTCGAGGGGAATGGGGCCGACCCGGCCCCCGCTCTGACGGAAGCCGGGTTGCCAGGAGTGGATCTGCTTTGGGGCGCGAGCGGCTGGGACAACGCCTGGTTGGAGCGTCAGGGGACCCGCTTCCCACGGGTGCTCCCGGGGGAGAACTGGCCGGGTTTTCTGCACGTGGGCTACTGGCGGGCGTTGACCCTCGCCCGGACTCTTTCCCGCCCGTGATAGATGTTGAATCGCCCATCCCGCAGGAATCCCGCCAGCGTGACGTTGAAGGCCCTGGCTAGGTCGACGGCCAGACTGCTGGGGGCGGAGATGGCGCACACCACCGGTGCCCCGGCCACGATGAGTTTCTGCAGGATCTCATAGCCGGCTCGGCCGCTCACCAGAACGATGCGTTGAGTCCAGGGAAGCAATCCGCGCAACAGGGCCCACCCGATGAGCTTGTCCACCGCGTTGTGTCGCCCGACGTCTTCCCGCAGCGCAATCAACTCTCCGCTCAGGTCGAAGAGGGCCGCGGCGTGCAAACCGCCGGTGGCCTCGAAGACTCCCTGCTGGGCCCGCAGCTTGGCTGCCAGGGCCAGGATGACTTCCTGGGCGACCTCCGGCCCGGGAGGCAGCGGGCGCAAATCGCGTCGCTCGAGCGATTCTAGTCCGGCCTTACCGCACACTCCGCACGCGCTGCTGGTGAAGGTGCTGCGCTCCAGGCTCTGCAGCTCGGGAAGCTTGCTGCTGAGCAGTTCAACGTGCACGATGTTGTAGCGGGAGGCCTCGGTGAGGTCTGGCTCGCGACAGTAGCTGATCCGGGCGATCGCATGCCGGTCGGGGATTATTCCTTCGGTGTAGAGCAAGCCAGCCGCCAATTCGAAGTCACTGCCTGGGGTGCGCATCGTGACCGTGAGAGCCTTTCGGGCTCCACCCGCCAGCAGGCGGATCTCCATCGGTTCTTCGGTCGCCAGCAGGTCGTCCCGCTGCGACCAATCCCCATCTGACACCCGCCAGAGCCGAGAGCGGGTCTTACTCCCCGGGCGAGGCAACATCGCGCACCTCCAGTTTCTCAAGCCAGACCGCCGCGTTGTAGTCGGGGATTCCCGACTTCGGCGAGCGGCGGTGACGATCGATTAGGACATTCCCCTCCGGCCAGTGCAGCTGCAGGTTGCCGGGCCGAACCGGCGCGATCTGCGCCCGTCCGGTGAAGCTGCCGATCGGGTTGCTGAGCCGGATTCGATCGCCGTCGCGCAGCCCAAGCCGGCCGGCGTCGGCCGGGCTGATGAGCACCGTTTCCCGACCGGCCCCGGTAAGCTGGTCGCGCGCCTCGTGGATCATGCTATTGAACTGCTTGCCACGCCGGGTGCTGACCATGAAGGCCCCCTCAGGCACGTCCGCCTTCGGAGGCGCGACCGGTGTGAAGTGGGCCTTGCCGTCCGGGGTGGGGAACTGCCAGTCCCAGCAGAGCTGCGGTCCGCCGTACTGGAATTGGTCGCCAGGCTTCTCCAGTCGCTCGATTCCAGCATACTCCGGAATCACCCGCCCAATCTCGGCCCGAATGGCGACTGTGTCCTTGAACTCGAGTAGGCCGGCCAGCATTGGGCGGGCCCGGCGCGCCAGCTCGGTGAAGACTTGCCATTCCTGGCGTGCCTCAGCCGGGCGCGGTCCGCGGATTTCGGGGCTCAAGATGACTCGCCGCTCGGTGCTGGTTTGGGTCACCGCACCGGGTCCTTCATAGCGGGTGGCGGCCGGCAGCAGCAAGACCGCCTCGCCGGCCTCGAGCAGCATTTGCCGGTTCAATACCAGATCGAGGTGCACCCGCAGCGGCACGGCCTCGAGCGCCTCTCGAACATAGTCGGGCTCGGGCAGCACGTCCAGGAAGTTTCCTCCGGCTGCAAACAACAAATCCAGCCTGCCTTCGTGGGCGGCGTCAATCATTTCTGGCGCCGTCCGCCCTGGGGTGGAGGGAATTTCGAAGCCGTACAGGCCGCCGAGCCAAGCGGCGGATCGCGAATCAATGGCGAGTCCACCCGGGAAGGCGGTCGCATAGGCTCCCATCTCGGCGCCGCCCTGCACTCCGGAGTGGCCGCGGATCGGCATCAGCCCGCACTTCTGGCGACCGACGAACCCGCGGGTGAGCGCCAGATTCACAATTGCACTGACCGTGTCTTCACCGAATTCGTGCTGGGTGACCCCCATCGACCACACAAAGACTGCAGTTTGGGCCGTAGAAATCATGCGGGCGAAGGCGAGCATGTCGTCCCGGCTGGCGCCGGAGGCCCGTTCGAGCTCCTCCCAAGGCTGCTGCTCGAGCTGGGCGGCCAACTCCTCGAAATCGCTTGTGCGTTCCTTCACAAAGTGCGAATCGATCCAGTCCTCGGCGATCAGGTGCTTGATCGTTCCATTCAGGAAGGCAATGTCGCCCCCGGTGTGAATGAGGAATGTCTGGTCGGCGAGCTTCGTCCCAAATAGCGCACTCTCCAGGACGGAGGGGACCCAGTAGCGCTGCATTCCGGGCTCGGCAAAGCTGTTCAGGACCGCGATCCGAGTGCCGGCTTTCTTGGCGTAGTGCAGATACTTGACGGCCACCGGCTGGCTGTTGGCGACGTTGCAGCCGATGAACACGATCAAATCGCTGCCGATCCAGTCCCGGTACGAGCAGGTCGTGGCCGCGACCCCGAGCGCGTGCTTCAGGGCACTGGTGCTGGGAGAGTGGCAGACTCGGGCCGCATTGTCGATGGAGTTGGTGCCGAGCGCCCGGACCGCCTTTTGGGCGGCGTAGTACGACTCGTTCGACATACCCCGGCTGGTGAGGTAGAAGCCCAGCCGCTCCGGCCGGGAGGCCTGAATCTGGCGAACGATCCGCTCGAAAGCCTCGTCCCAGCTGATTCGGTGGAACCCCAAATCGGCTCGCCGGCGCAGCATTGGGTAGGGTAGGCGGCCGAGGGACTGGAGCTCGGCATTCGATTTGCCGCGCAGGAGACCGACATCCGACAGAAGCTCCGGGTCCATCTCCCCCATCGTGTTGAGCTGCAGCAAGCGCAGCCGGATGTTGCAGAGGTGGATGCCTTCCAGAGTCCAGTCCTTGAGGCCGATCGTGCCAAGCGAGCAGCCATCGCAGACGCCCTGATCCAAGATCCGCCAGGCGTGCCCGAGCTGGCGCCGGTTCTGCCAGATCGCCCGGAAGACCTCGCGGAAGTTTCGGGGCCGCTGTTCACCGATCCCGAACGGTTTCCAGCTTGCCCACAAGGCTGGCGTCCATCCGATCAGTGGGAGCCGACGCATGGATTTCAATGATATCCGACTCGGATCGGGTGGCGGC
>CAZPZD010000006.1:57446-58877 GCA_964590515.1 uncultured Anaerolineaceae bacterium
CAGTGGGAGCCGACGCATGGATTTCAATGATATCCGACTCGGATCGGGTGGCGGCCGAAGACGCCCAGCTACGCCCCGCACTTAGCGATATGATTAGGGCTTAGTGCAGGGAGGCTCGGGATGGAGACCACGAATCGGGGGGCAGTAGTCGTCGGACTGCTGCTGATTTCTACCGGGGCAGTGTTCCTGCTGGTCAACTTGCTCCCCGGCCTCGATATTGGGCAGATGTGGCCCGGTATTTTCTTTGCCATCGCGGCGGCGCTGCTGCTGCCGCCCGTCATTCTGCCCAGCCACCGGCACGCGCTGGCCGGATTCGTGATCCCGGGAGTCATCCTGCTCGTGCTGGGGCTGATCCTGACCTATCAAGTGATCACTGACGATTGGGAATCCTGGGCCTACGCCTGGGCGCTCATTCCAGGCAGCGTGGGCGCGGGCCTCTGGGTGGCAGCCCGGATGGGCTTTTGGGGATCGGGCGCCTCGACCGTTGGGCTATGGCTGCTCGGCGGCAGCCTGGTCGGGTTCGTGAGTTTCTCGGCCTTCCTGGGTGGCGACAGTCCGCTGGCCCAGGGCGCGCCGGCGGCCTTGATCGCGCTCGGGGCAGTGATCACAGCCTCCGCGTTGATCCGCAGACCGAAAGACCAGTAGCCGAGGCGAGGACTCGGGCGCGGGGTCCGGCGATCCCGTGATTTTCCTCGCCGGCGTTATTGACTCCGCGGTCGACTGCATATAGACTCTTCCATACTGGATTGATCGTACAACCTACCCTTGTCCTCTCCTGGACTGACGGAGACAGGGAGTGCTCTCGCAAAGGCGGGGCCACCCCAGTCTTTTTTTTTGGCTAGGAATTGGACGATAGGGGGCTCAATCCACTGGAGGTAGGATGGCAACGACTGCCAAGCTGGAACGGCCCCGGCACAGGATTTCTGTCCCCGAGGATCAGGGTGCCGAATCCGAACTGACCGAGAAATTCGGCACGTCCTGGAAGGAGCGCTACGAGCAGGTCGACGCCTGGGGAATCTCGACTGCGCTCGATCTCTACAATTGCGACCCCCAGATCATCCGGGATGCCGAAAAGATCCGAGCCTTTGTGGTTGAGCTCTGTGATCGGCTGGAGATGCGCCGCTTTGGCGAGTGCCAGGTCGTCGACTTCGGTGAGGACGAACGGGTGAGCGGTTTCTCCATGACCCAGCTGATCGAGACCTCTCTGATCTCGGGCCACTTCGCCAACGCGAGCAATGCGGCCTATCTGGACATCTTCAGCTGCAAGTACTACGAGCCCCGGGTGATGGCCGAGTTCGCGCTGGGATACTTTAAGGGCGCAACCTTCCGGATGCAGGTCTCGCTTCGCCGCTGACCCTCGACGGCATCAGCGCGAGCCAAGCCGAACCCGGATCCGGTGCTTCACCGAAGCCCGCTCCAGGGGAATCACCT
>CAZPZD010000006.1:58977-65780 GCA_964590515.1 uncultured Anaerolineaceae bacterium
CCAAGCCGAACCCGGATCCGGTGCTTCACCGAAGCCCGCTCCAGGGGAATCACCTGACTCTCGAGTCGGCGTCCGTCCAGTTCTACCCAGGCCACCCCTCGCTGAACACCCTCCGGATTCTCGACCTGAATCTCGTAGACAGCCTGACCGTGCCGGTACGTCAGGCGGTACTCCGGCCAGCCGGTCGGAATTACCGGATCGATCTGTAGAGTTTCCCCGTTCAGGCGCAGCCCCAGCAGTTCTTCTACCCAGGCCCGGTACATCCAGGCTGCCGAACCGGTGTACCAGGTCCACCCACCCCGACCGACCTGGCCAGCCAATCGATACACGTCTGCCGCAACAACATACGGCTCGACTGCATAGTGGGCGACTTCCGGAGCCTCGCGGGAGTGCTCGATCGGATTGAGCATCCGCAGCAACCGGGCTGCTCGTTCCCCATCCCCGCGCCGGGCCAGCGCGATGGCGAGCCAAACCGCGGCGTGGGTATATTGCCCCCCGTTTTCGCGCACCCCCGGCGGGTATCCCTGGATGTATCCCGGAGAAGGAGAGCTGTGGTCGAAGGGCGGGGTGAAGAGTAAGGCCAGGCCTTCATCCTCCCGCACCAGGTGGCGCCAGGCCGACTCGAGCGCCTGGGCGGTCCGGTCCGGATCGGCCGCCCCGCTGATCGCGGCCCAGGACTGAACCAGCGAGTCGATCCGGGCCTCCTCATTTGCCCCAGATCCAATTGGGTTACCGTTGTCAAACCAGGCTCGCAAGTACCAGCTTCCGTCCCAGGCTGTTGCCTCGATTTGGGCCGCCAGCTGGCTGGCTCGATCGCGATAGCCGGATCCGAGTTCGCCCTCCCCAACTCGGTCAGCCAGCTCCGCCAGGTCGTTCAGCACTCCGACCAGGAACCACCCCAACCAGACACTCTCGCCGCGTCCCCCCGCCCCCACCCGATTCATTCCATCGTTCCAGTCGCCGGTGCCCATGAGGGGCAATCCATGCGGGCCGGAAGTGAGCCCACGCTCCACCGCCCGTCGGCAGTGTTCAAACAGGGTTTCCCGCTGCTTGGACTCCACCGGGGTCAGGAATGCCTCCCCTTCTGCCGGTTCCAGCGGGCGGGCCTCGAGGAACGGCACTCGTTCCAGGAGGATTGCCGTATCCCCCGTCGCTCGCACATAGGCCGCGACGGCAAACGGCAACCAGAGCAGGTCATCCGAGATTCGAGACCGGATGCCGGCTCCGGAGGGTGGATGCCACCAATGCTGCACATCACCCTCCTGGAACTGCCGGGCGGCCGCCGCCAGGATCAGATCGCGGGCTATTTTCGGCTCAGCGTAAAGCAGGGCCAAGACATCCTGCAGCTGGTCCCGATAGCCGTACGCCCCGCCGGATTGATAGAAGCCCGAACGAGCCCAGATCCGGCAGCTTAGACTCTGGTAGAGCAGCCAACGATTGACCAGGAAATCCACTGCCAGTTCGGGCGTGGTTACCTGCACTGCCCCTAAGATCCGATCCCACCAGGCCTGGGTCTGCTCGAGAGCCTCGTCGACAGCCAATCGGACCCGGAATTTTTCGATCAGCTCAAGCACCTCTGCCTCAGATCCTGCCTGGCCGAGCATGCAAATTACTTCGCTGCTCTCTCCCGGGCCAAGGCGCAGCTTGACCTGCAGCGCGGCGCACGGGTCGTGCCGACCGCCGACTTGCCCGGGCAGGCGTTCGAGCCGCATCGCGGCCGGGGCGCTCAGGTCATGGTTCCGACCGAGGAAGGCGGACCGGTCGGTGCTGACCGAGCCCGGAGCAGGATGGAGGGTGGCAAAGCTCACCCGGTTCGGGAAGTCCGGGTGGTAACCGTTGCGGGCGATCAGCGCCTGGGCTGCCTCGTCCCACAAGCTGAGTACGTCTTGTTGGGACACCTCTCGACTTTCTCCGAGGGTCCACTCCACATAGTAGGTGACAGTGAGTTCCCGCGGCCGGCTCGAATCATTACGCAGTTTGAGTCTGCTCAGCTTGATGGGTCGGCCGCCCTGGTCATCAACCGGCACGAAGACCACCAGCTCCTGCTCAATCGCGTGGCTGTTGTGCTCGAACATCGTGTAGCCGGCGCCGTGTCGGGCTCGGTAGGCCTCCGGCTCCCGGATTGGCTTGGCGGTTGGACTCCAGAACCTGCCGGTCTCTTCATCCCGGATGTAGATCACCTCCGGGGGAGGGTCGAGCAGGGGATCGTTTGACCACTCGGTGAGCCGGTTGCGTTGGCTGTTCTCCGACCAGGTGAAACTCGCTCCACTTTCGCTCACCATGGTGCCGAAGGAGGGATTGGCCAGCACGTTTACCCAAGGCGCGGGGGTCTCCGCACCGGGACCGAGATAAATTACATACTCTCGCCCGTCCGGGGTAAATCCGCCCAGCCCGTTGAAATAGGGCAATTCCAAGTAACCAAGCGGCGCGGAGGGCTGGCTCTCGAGATCCCGAATCTGCAGCGGCTCCGGCAGATCCAAAGGCTGGATGGGAGCGACCAACTGCTGGGGGAGTGATCCCCGGGCGGCTACCAGCGAAACGCGGGCCGCGGCCTGCAGTAGGGTGAGGGCCTCATGTGGGATTTGGTCCACACTGAGCAGGAAGACATTGCCGGCTTGTGCGGTCCCGGCGTACATCGCGTGGGCCTCTCGCTGGCGCTCCAACCTCTCTTTCAACGGTTGCTCGTAACTGGAAGACTCCTCGTTCAAGATCACCAGGTCGGTCGTAAAACCCCGACGTCGCCAGTAGGCTTGGGCCTGGAGCAGTTGGCGAACCAGGCCGATGTCCTCTGCCTCTCCAATGTTCACGATCGCGATCGGGAGATCGCCGGAGATTCCGTAGGCCCACAAGTCGGCCTGGCCCTTGCGATTGTCCTCTACTCGCTCCGCGGCCGGACGGAGAATCCAATTCGGATAGAGCATGTGGCCGGCCAGCTGCTGGAAGCGCAGCGCCTGATCCGGAAGGACCCGCAGCAGCCGCAGCTCGAGCCGGGAAGAGGCCCAGGCGAGTTCAATCGAGCGTTGGATGGCCAGCGGGTCGGAGTATTTCTCCATCAATACCAAAGCGGCCACCCGGGTCTGGGCGGCTGCCAGCACCAATGAGACCTGGGTACGCTCGCCCGCATCCAACCGGACCGTCTTCCTCAGGCTCAAGATGGGGTCGAGCACAAACCCGGCCGAGTTTGCAAGTTCGCGGCGAGCCCCGATCGGATTGCGCAGCGATCGGCCGCGGCCGATGAAGGCTCGCCGATCGGTCTCGTAGCTAAAGGGGCCCGGTTCTCGCTCGAGGGTCAGGCGATGGGCGACATAGATCGGAGCCTCATCCGGGCTCCTCGGTCGCCGATAGGCGAGCAGCGAGCGCTGGGCCTCAATCGCCTCGGTCTGAATGAAAAGCTTGTTGAAGGCCGGGTGCTGTCGATCCGTCCGGTGGGCGGCCAACGCCAGCTCGAAGTAGCTGGTCAGCTCGAGTTGGATTGGTTTGGAGGATCTATTGGTTATCGTGATCCGGCGAATCTCGACATCTTCTTCCGGCGAGACGATGACCTCGGTGTGGGTCTCAATCCTCTGGTCCCGGTGCCGGAATTCGACTCGGTCGAGGTGAAAAGTGACCGCATAATCCTCCGGTTCTTCCGCCACCGGCTGGAAGGTATTGGACCAGAGCCGGTCGCTGTCGATGTCCCGAATGTAGCAGAAAGATCCCCAGTGATCCCGAGTCGGGTCTGCTCGCCAGCGGGTGATATCCAAGTCACCCCAGCGGCTGTATCCACCACCCGAACCGGTGACCATCAGGCTGTAGCGCCCGTTCCCCAGCAGCTGCACTTTGGGGATCTCGGTGTGAACCGAGTCATATCGACTGACCGAAGGAGCGATTCCCGGCGGCTCGGCCCGGGCCAGCAGCCGCTCGCGGGTCGAAATGTGGTGAACGGGCGGAACGGCCGGAATTCGTTCATACAGCAAGGGTTCGGCGGCCCGCACCCGCGGGTCGGCATGGAACCGGCGTTGAATCAGACCCCGATTGACAAAGTTATCCAAGGCCAGCAGGCTCATGCCCTGGTGATGAGCCATGTAGGCTCGCACGATCACACCCCGTTCTTCCTCTTTGCGCGGCTCTCGGCTGAAATCGATGGCCTCATAGAAGCCGTAGTCATTCAGTAGGCCGTAGTCGGCCAACGCTTTGAGGTTCCGGAGAGCCAGCGTGGGACTCACCCCAATTGCCAGGAGAGTGGCGTAGGGTGAGACGACGAGCTCCTCTTCCAGGCCTCGCTTGAGCGCCAACCAGGGGACTCCGAAGGCCTTGTACTGGTAGGTCTTGTTCAGGTCGAGCTCGCCATAGGCCGACTCCGAAATCCCCCAGGGCACTCGCCTGCGGCGGCCATAGGCAACCTGCAGCTCGACCGCTTCGCGGGTGGCCTTGTCGAGCAGCGAGTTTGGAAAGGTCCGTTGGAAGAGCAAGGGCATCAGGTACTCGAACATCGTGCCGGTCCAGCTCAACAGAACCCGATGTCGCCCATGCGACGAGAACGGTCGACTCATGGCCAGCCAATGCTCAACCGGCGCCTGTCCCCGGGCAATCGCCACCAGACTGCCCAGGCGGGCCTCGCTGGCCAGCAGATCGTAGAAGGCATCATCGAGCCGATTCTCGGAAATGTTCAGCCCGATCGAGAACAGCCGGCGCTGCGGGTCATAGAGAAACCCCAGGTCCACTTGATCCGCAAGCTGGCCGGCCCGGCCGGCCAGCGATTCAACCAGGGCGATGGCCTCCCGAGCGCGGGTGCGGCAGGCTGAGAGCCTCTCGTCGAACCCGGCTGGTCTGGGTTCGGGGCCGTTAGCAGAGAGAACCGGCGACAGGTCGGGGGTCCAGTCTCCGGCCAGCGAGGACAGCGAGGGAGCGGCGGCCAGTTGACCAGCCCCATCCGCTTGCGGGAGCGGCTCGACCCAGGAGAAGTAGCGGTCAGTCACTCGAATCCAGGCCGATAACTGCCGCTCGAGCTGGCGAGCCCAGTATGCCGTGCGGGCTTCGGTCCCGGCGAACTCGCGGGCCGAGTTCGCTAACGAGTGAACCGGGGTCTCGATCTCCCGCAAACAGCGGATGATGTCCTCCAGCCGAGTTCCTGAACTTCGAATTCGCTCGGAGAGGGCGGTCAGCTCGCCTCGATCGAGCTGGACCTCGCCATCGTGTTCAAGGACCGATTCCAGAATCTCCACCGTGTCGAGCAGCCCATTGAGGGCGTCGGGTCCCAGCAGGGGGCTGCCTGCCAGGTCACGCAGACCCTGGTTGAGGGTCCACAGAGCAGCGACGAAGTTTCCGCTGTCGACCGAGGAGACGTACTTGGGCCGGAGCGGTTGGAGGGTGCGCAGGTCGTACCAATTCAGCAGGTGCCCCTGATAACGTTCGAGCTGAGCCAGGGTGTCGAATGTCTTGGAGAGCCTTTCGACCGCTTGATCGAGGGTGAGATAGCCGAAGTCGCAGGCCGCCAGCGCGCTGAGCAGCCACATTCCAACGTTGGTCGGGCTGGTTCGCAGCGCTAGCTGGTTTTGGTGGGAGACCTGATAGTTATCCGGCGGCAGCCAGCGGGTGTCGGCACCGACAAAGTCGTCGAAAAACCGCCAGGTCTTGCGTGCCACTGTTCTGAGCATGCGCAGATCGGGACCAACCGCAGCTGGTGATAGATTCGGCTCCGGGGGGTGGCGATTCAACCACCAACCGAGCACGGGATTGAGAATCCACAACAGGATCCAGGGCGCGGCCGGGACCAACCTGGCCTGCTCATTCAGAACCAACCCGAGCCCCAACAGCGCGGCGAGCAGGCTGATCCCAGCAGAATGCAGCATGAAAAGCGGACGGTCGGCCGCCGAAGCGTACTGAGCCATGCTAGCGCTGGTCCACTCCAGCAATCCTCGCCTGCTCCGGAGCCGGCGATACCAGACTCGCAGCACCGCATCCAAAGCCAATCCTGCCTGGTGGGGGAGCAGCGCGGCCTCGGCAATTGCGCGCACAAGATCATGCCCGATTTGGCGGAGCGAGAGGGAGCGGAGACCTTGGGCGCTGGTCGCCCAGGTCAGCGGCTGGGCGACCGGCTGGAAGAACAGCATCCCGGCAACCAGGACTCCGGCGGCCCACGCCATGGGAGACGAAGTCAGCCAGGCGACTAAGAGCAGCGCCACGCTCGCAAGCGGGACCAGGCTGCGGCGTAGATTGTCGAGAATCTTCCAGCGACTGAATAACGGCAGGGAGTTCGGTTCTTTCCCGCGAGTGCGGGAGGGCACCTTAGGGAGCAGCCAGTCGATGATCTGCCAGTCGCCCCGAATCCAGCGATGCTGGCGCCGGGTATAGGTGAGGTAATCGCGGGGGAACTCGTCGAAGAGCTCGATGTCGGAGGCCAGGCCTACCCGCAGATGCTCGCCCTCGATCAAGTCATGGCTGAGCAGCCATTGTTCCGGAAAGCGGCCCGAAAGCACTCGGTGAAAAGCCCTCGGATCGTAGATCGCCTTGCCGTGGTAGGAACCGGCGCCGGTAAGATCCTGATAGGTGTCGGACACCGCCTTCGTGTAGGGATCGACGCCGACCGGATCGGAGTAGATGCGGCTGAACGCCGTGGCGGTGGCGCTGGGGAGGGAGGGGCTGACCCTTGGTTGGATGATGGCGTAGGTGCCGGGGAGCAGCCTCCCGAGGTCGTCGAACCTCGCCTGGTTGAGGGGATGGGCAAGGGTCTCGACCATCCTCCGGGCGGTGTCCCGCGGCAACTGGGTGTCGCTATCCAAGGTGATGATGAAACGAATATCGGTCAGGTCATCGGGGTCCCC
>CAZPZD010000006.1:65880-68838 GCA_964590515.1 uncultured Anaerolineaceae bacterium
CTCCGGATCGGAGAGGATGATGGGGACCACCACCAGGGTGCGGTAGGCGTCCGGGATGCCTTGCCGACTGAAGTCCATCTTGGGCAGGGTACGCGGCGGCAGGGAGCGCGAAACGAGGTAATTCACCAATTGAACCCCGAGCTGGCTGGCGGGCCCGAGTACCAGCAGCCCGCCAATCAGATTCCCCCAGTGCAGCTTGACTTGCAGACCGACGGCCATTGGCAGCAGCGCGAGCAGCGTGGTGGAGGCTGCCACTGCCGTTAGGTAGACCCCGGTGTGGTGACGATAGATGGCTTGGCGCAGACGATAGCCAACCGGTTCGCGGAAACTGAGCAGCTTGGTCAGCGCAGCCCTGGATTCGCCGACCAGGAAGGCGCCAACGTGCCCGGACCGCTCGCCACCGCCCCTCGGGCTCGATGCAGGCGGGGGCCGGTCTCGGCTGCCTGCCTGCCGAGCCGCTTGAGTTGCCAGCTCGACCGCGGCTCGCGCCACGTCGACCTCCTGTCGGCCGGCGCGCCGGGCCATCTCCTCGACCACGCCGCGATAGGTATTGCGGGTCTCAAAGTCCATTCCCGCATAGACGCCGGCCGGATCGCGGCTTAGGGCCCGGTCGACCCGGCTCAGTTTCTCGAAGAGCTCCCGCCAGTCCAGCATCGCCAGCTGGCGCAGGGTTGTGATGGTGTTTGCTACGGAGACCTGCTCGGTGGCCTGGCGATTCTGCTCGCGCAGATTGGTCTCGCTCATCGGCCGATGGTGGGCCCGCTCAAGCCAACTCTGAACCGGTCCCAGGACACCCTCTTCGTCATAAAGCTGGGCGGCGAGCAGAGTTCCGAAGAATGGGGTGGGGGCCGGCTGGGCTTCGGCGAGCTCGGCCAGCCTGGCGAACAACAGGCCGGGCTCTCGACGGGCGGTGACCAGCAGTCGGTTCGACCAGAAATCCGCCAGCTGGCGTTCGCGCAGCTCAGCCAGCGCGTGGATTGCAATCTGGCGCACTCGCTGAACGAGCGCGATTCGCAGCATCAGAGGCAAGGCCCAAAGTTCACCGATCGTCAGGGGGCTGACCTGCTGATAGGCTTCCACGAAACTCACAATGATCTCGGAGCTGACCCGGCCGTCGGTGTTGGAGACCAGCTCGCTGGAGAGGTCGTACACCCGCGGCAAGCCCAGGCCCTGCTCGTTCAGCAGGCCGGGCAGTTGGCGGTAGAAGTGCCGCGGCAGGTTGACCTGGACATCGGCCACGTGGCTTTCAACCATGTATTCATTGTCGAGCACCCACTCGGCCGATGGACCGAGGGGTTGGCCCATGGCTCCCGCCTTGCCCAGGTCCCCGCAGATGGTATGGATCTCCAGCCGGGCCTGATCGAGGCGAACGAGCAGCGCCTCTTTTGCCCGGCCGCGGGGGTCGACTCGGTGCTGCTCGGCAAGCCGGCTGGCGTGGGCCTGGAGTTGAGGCGGCGGGAGCGGCACCCGGATGGCGTCAGCACTTGAGTCCAGGAGGCCCCGATCCGAAAAGAGCACAAAGATCGCCGGCTCCGCTTCCCCGAACCCGCGCAATATCGAGAGAGCGCTCCTGAGACTCTCGAGCGAGGACCGGAGGGCAAGCAGAGTTTCGTCGGAGGCCATCCAGCGAGCGTGGGAGGCGAGGACTGCCCGATGGACACCGGGCCAGAGGCTTGTGCCAAGCCGCCAGCCGAGGCCGAGCCCGGCGCCTATGCCGGCAAACCCAAGGATTAATGAAACAGGGTCGAGAATTCTGTCGACATGGAAGAACGCCTTGGCTACCCAGAGCCCGAGACCGGCCAGCGCCAGGCCGAGTGGCCCGGCGAGCAAAGCGACGTAGCGGCGACCCTTGGTAATCGTCTGGACGGTGCCGTCTTTGCCTTTGTGCAAGAGCGCGGCTCGGCGCTGACCGGCTGCCCGCAGAGCGCGCAGGGCCCGTCTGGCATCTTCCGGCGTCGTGTAGAAGCTGAGCAGCAGGCCGTGATCAACCACGAGTGTCACAAGTTCGGAGGATCAAGCGGGGTTCTTTTCCATCTCCAGGTCGAGGATTGTACTGCCCGCCGTTCGCTCAGCGGAATATTCTCGATCTTGACAACCCATCGGCGCAGAATATACTGCCAAACGATAAGCTACCAAGTCCCCCGGTTTCATCTCATGTTTGCGTCCGGGTGTGAGCCCTGGACTACTCGCCAAGGAGGAGAAGATGCCCAAGAATCGCCGAAAGTCATTCTGGTTGTCCTTAACATCCTTGCTCGCGGTTGGGCTGCTGGTCGCCTGCGCCCAGCCGACTGCCGAGCCGGCAGCCCCGGTTGAGCCCGCGGGGCCTGCCGAGCCCGCTCCGACCGCGGAGCCGGTGCAACCCGCCGAGCCTGCGGAGCCCAGTACACTCACGGTCCTTGAGTGGGCCTACTACGAGGTTCCGGAAATGTGGGTGGAGTTCGGTCAGGAGCATCCAGAGGTTGAGGTCGTCTTCAACTTTGGGGCCTCGGATGCCGATATCTTCGCCAAAACTCTAGCCGGCTCGGGCGAGGATATCTTGCATTTCTACACTCCGTACTTGCAGTTCTACGTGGATGAGGGGTTGATCCAACCGATCGACACCTCGAAGATGCAGAATTGGTCGAAGGTTCCAGAGGGTTTTGCCGCGTCCTGCACCATCGACGGAGTGGTTTATTGCGTACCGTGGGATTGGGGATTCACCTCGATTCTGTACCGAACGGACATGATCCCGGAGGGCGTCAACTCCTGGAGCGCACTGTTCGACCCGAAATATGCCGGCCACGTCTCGATGTGGGATGACGGGCCGGTGGGCGCGGTACCCATTGCATCCGTAGTCCGAGGCTATGATCCAAGCAACTTGACACCCGATCAACTCGAAGAGATCAAGCAAATGTGGATCGCCCAGCGGGATGTCAACACTTTCTACTGGGTCGATGAGCCGACTCTCGAGGAGGGGTT
>CAZPZD010000007.1:0-14021 GCA_964590515.1 uncultured Anaerolineaceae bacterium
GACTCAAAATCGCGTTCCTTCGGGAGTGTGGGTTCGACTCCCACCTTCGGCACCAAGCGAGTATAGCACAGGCGATCCTGACTCCATTCGAGCGCCTGCAGATGGGGCTAGGGGCATTCGCGTATGTTGGCCACTCACCTACCTCGACTGATCTTCGGCGCTTTACTCGGCGGCTTCCTCGCGCTGATCTATGGCTGGTTGATCCGCCCCGTCGAGTACGTTGAGACGACTCCCGACTCGCTGCGCATCGATTTTCGCACCGACTATGTCTTGATGGTGGCCGAGTCATATTCGGCCGACCAGGATCTTGAGCTCGCCCAGTTCCGGCTGGCCGCGCTGGGTCCCCTTCCGCCGGACGAGTATGCCACCGATGCGATCGACTACGCCCTCGAGCTGTCCTTCAGCCGGTCCGATTTGGACCACCTGAACCAACTAGCCATCTCGCTCCGGGCACTGCCCCAGCCCGGTGAGATCCAGGCGCCGTGAGCCGCTCGGGTTGGTTCCCAATTCTGATCGGGATTGGACTTGGATTGGCGGGGGGCCTGTACTACGCCTGGATCGTCAATCCGGTCGAGTACACCGACACGGCCCCCGACTCGCTGCGGGCCGATTTCAGAGCAGACTACCTGGCCCTGATCGCCTCTGCCTACGCCGGCACGGATGATCTGGTCCGCGCTCGGACCCGGCTGGCCCTCTTCTCCGGCCTCGAACCGGGTACCGAACTGGCCGCGCTGGCGCAGCAGCGGCTGGCACGCGGATTCGGCGAAGTGGAGGCGGCCGCCCTCGCCCGGCTGGCTGCTGACCTAGCCAGTCAACCTCGCCGTCCGGGGTCCACTCCTACCGGAAGCCCGTCCACTCCCTCCACCCCGATCCCGAGCCCCGTGCCGAGTTCCACCCCGCGTCCCACCCCGACCGCAGGGGCTCCATTTACTCTGGCCTCCCAGGAACAAGTCTGCAACCCACTTTTATCAGCACCGTTGATTCAGGTCGAAGTGTCGGATGCCGCCGAGGGTGGAGTGCCGGGGGTTGAGATCATCGTATTGTGGGACACGGGCGAGGACCACTTCTTTACTGGATTGAAGCCTGAGCTCGGGCAGGGCTATGCGGACTTCACCATGACCGAAGGCGTCAGCTACACGCTGCGGCTGGCCGACTCCGGACAATTGGTGACCGATCTTTCCAGCCATCCGTGCGAGCAGCCAGACGGGACTCCCTACCTCGGATCCTGGTTGATCCATTTCCAGCAGGCACCTTGACCAGCTAGGTCGCCCCGGGGGCCGCAGGAAATAGAAGAGAGCCGGGAATGTGCCGGCTCTCGGTTGCACCTCAGTTGGTCACGACGGCTCAGCCTGCGGGGGGCTACTCCTGGCCTGGCTGCTCGTCTTGGCCGCGGCCCGGCGGGCCAAGCCCCAGGTCGACTTGATCCTCCATCGTGATCTTCCCGCGCATGAACCCGCCCTCTTCGGTAGAGAAACTGGTGGTCACCACGTCGCCCCACACCCGTCCGGTCCGGGTGATCTCTACTCGACCGGCGGTGATATCGCTCTTCACCGATCCGGCGACGATCACGGTGGCGGCCCGGATGTGGCTGCTGGTCACCCGACCTTGTTCCCCAATCACTACCAGCCCGCGCAGCGCGATCTCGCCGTCAAAGGCTCCATCGATCCGTACACCACCGATGCCGCTGAGGCTGCCCTGCCAGGTCATTCCAGCCCCTAACACTGAATCGACCCGTTCGCCGATTTCCCGCAGGTCCTCAGTCGCCCGCCGAAACACCGGTTAGCCTACCTTGTAGCCCAGCTTGCGGAGGAAATCTTTCCGAAACGCGACATCTTGCTCCGTCTCAATCCCTACTGTTTTTGCCCCGTCGACCACCCCGAGCACGCCGCGTCCCTGCTCGGTTTCCGCCAGGATCACCTCCACCGGATTGGCGGTGGCACAGTAGATCCGACAGACTTCGGGCACCAGCTTGACCGCATTCAAAACATTGATCGGGAAGGCGTTCCCAAGCAGGATCAGAAACACATGCCCCGCCGCGAGCGCCAGCGCATTCTTCTTCGCCAGCTCGACGAGTTCGGGTTCGGTCCCCGCGGCCCGGACCAACGCCGGGCCGGAAGCCTCGTTGAACGCAAGGCCGAACTTGATTCCCGGGACGGCCCCCACCAAGGCCTCCTGCAGGTCCTCCACTGTCTTAATGAAGTGAGACTGTCCCAAAATCAAATTGACGGTCTCCGGCTTCTCAATCTTGACGGTCAGCAATTCCATCTTGGCTCCCTCGACGGAGAATACGGAGCCTCGGATCGCTCCGCAATGCTCGGCGGCCCATGGTTCTCCCTCGGGCTCTAACCCATCGAGGCGATGAAGTCTTCGATCTCGATCGCCGCCAGAGTCGTTATCTGGATGGTGCCGCGGGAAGCCAGTTGCAGGGAGGCCTTACCGACCGTGGCGTTGTCCGGCGCTTCAATCACGTTGACGAAGTCGTACGGCCCCAGCGTGGCATATTGGGCGATCACCTTGATGCCTTGTCGCTCGAGCTCGGAGTTCACTTCGGTGATCCGCTTGGGCTTGCTTGCGATGGTCTTGGCGCCCGATTCAGTCAGATTGCTCAGCATGATATAGGTCGGCACGGTCTCCTCCTTCAAGAAGCTAGGGTCAATTGGCCCTGGTTTCCATTGTAGCCCAGGCCGATGAACCGGGATCGGGGATCGAGTCGGAGAGGGGTGTCCCCGTCAGCCTTGAAGGCCGGAGCTCATTGGCCCGGGTGGAGCGGGTAACCGAGCATCTCGGCAAACTGGCGGGCGCTTGCCGGGCTGTGGCCGGCGAAGTGGTTGTTAAAGTAGCCATAAACATCCACCCCGCCATCCAGGAATCCGGCGACCCGTTGCGCCCAGCGCTCGAGCACTTCGGTGCGGTCGATCTGGAGGCGGTCGAACACTTCGATGTCGCTCCGGCGCCCCAGCCAGCGGATAACGGTGAAGTTGGCCGTGATCCAATCCAACCTCGGCATGTAATACAGGTCTTGCAGCACCAGCGCCACGTTATGCTGAGAGAGCATCTCTCCCAAATTCGAGTTCATCCACTTTCGGTTGCGCAGCTCTACGGCATAACGCGGGCCGGAGGGCAAGCCTTTCAGGAAGGCCTCCAGCCGATCGAAGTGATCCGGGCCGAAGTCGAAGGCAAACTGGAGAGTCAGCACGGCGAGCTTGTCACCCAGGGCCTGCATGGTGCCGACAAAGGCTTCCGCATCGCCCCAGGCGTCCTGCAGCTGTTTTTCGTGGGTGATCAGTTTCGGGAACTTGGCCGCGAATCTAAAGCCAGGAGGTGTGCGCGCTCGCCATCCTTCCACTACACTCGCCCGCGGCGTGGCATAGAAAGTGGAGTCGATCTCCACCGTGACAAAGTGCTTTGAATACTCTTCGAGGAAGGCCTTTTTCGGCGTCCCGGTCGGATAGAACGACCCGACCCAGCCATCGAAAGCGAATCCCTGGGTCCCCAGCAGCAGCCGCCCTTTGCTGCCGCCGTTTTCAGACAAGGTCCGCAGCCTCCTCAGCCCAGCAGCTCGACCACTCTATCCAAGACCCGCTCTGCGACTTCGACCTTCGTGAGCAGGGGGAGCGACTGCGCCTCGCCGATCCGGCCGATCAGGGTCACTCGATTCGTGTCCGTGCCGAACCCGGCGTCCGAGGCAGTGATATCGTTAGCAACAATCAGATCCAAATCCTTCTCTTCCAACTTGGCGCGGGCGTTGGCCAACAGGTTGTCGCTCTCGGCCGCGAATCCGACCACCAGCTGGGGCCGGTTTTTCCCCAGGCTCGCCAGGATATCCTTGGTCGGCTCGAGGCTCACCTGCGGTATGCCGGCTCTTCGCTTGAGCTTGTTCCGTTCGGCCCGGGTCGGCCGAAAATCCGCGACCGCTGCAGCCATGAGCAGCACCGTGGCTCGCGGCAGGGCATCCGCGACGGCCTCCGCCATCTGCGCGGCGGTCTCGACCTCGACTCGGTCGGCGCCGACCGGAGTCTCCAGTGGGGTGGGCCCGGCGATCAGAATTACCTCGGCCCCTCGATCAATCGCTGCCTGGGCCAGCGCAAAGCCCTGCTTGCCGGAGGATCGGTTCGCCAGCACCCGGACCGGGTCCAACGGCTCCTGGGTCCCGCCGGCGGTGACCACGACCTTCCGCCCTGCGAGCGGACCCGCCCGGCCCAGAATCCACCGAATGTGCCCGAGCAGCTGCTCCGGTTCCAGCATGCGTCCCGGACCGACCAGGCCGGAGGCCATCCGACCCCCCGCCGGGCCCACCAGAATGACTCCCCGCTCGCGCAGGATGGCAAGATTGGCCTGGGTGGCCGGATGTTCGAACATCCCCGCGTCCATCGCCGGCGCCACCACAATCGGGCAGCCGGCAGCCAGGGCAGTAATGCTCAGCAAATTATCGGCCCGCCCCTGGGCCAGCCGGGCGATCGTGTCGGCCGTGGCGGGAGCGACCACCAGCAGCTGGGCCTGCTGCCCCAGCCCGACGTGCAGCACGTGCCCCTCTTGCGACCAGAGATCGGAATCGACATAAGCCCGCCGACCCGTGAGCGACTGGAAGGTCAGCCCACTCACAAACTTCAGGGCGCTCTCGGTCAGAACGGTGTCCACATCGGCTCCGGCCTGAGTCAGCCTGGAGGCGAGCTCGGCGGCCTTGTAGGCGGCAATCGAACCACAGACCCCCAAGAGGATCCGGCGCCCTTTCAGCAGCGGGACCTCGCTACTTGCGTTCGGCACCAGCTTGCCTCTCCCCGGACTGCTGCTCGTACAGCAGCTTACGGGAAACGGCCATTCGGCGGTAAACCCATACCCCGGCCGTAAACACGGTCACCAGGATCCACCATGAGATGGCGATCGGCCCTGCCACTCCTCGCCAGCGTCCGCTGTCCATGTAGAAATACAAGTCCGGCTCGCTTGCGACGTATCGGCCGTCCACTTCAGTGACGTATTGCACCACCCGGTTGAAGTCGTCGGCGGTGAAATACAGATACTGGAAATAGTCGCCCTCTACGCTGAGCAGGAACACAAAGATCAGGCTCGGACGCGGCACGATCGGGGCCGGCCCGCCCCGGGTGCCCACCAGCTCTGCCATGAGCTGGCTATCACCATGTCGCAATGCCTGCTCGAGGTCGATCGCGACCGAACCCGGTGTCTCGTACCGGCTGAGGTAGTCTCCAGTGAAATACGCCTCATCGAAGCGGGTCTGTTCCTGCACGGCCCTTACACCATGCAAAACCAACACTACTGCGATCGGGAGCAGCAGCAGCCCGATCACATACGGCCAATCGATCAATCGGCGCTTGTTCATTCGCCTCCGCCACTCACCGCGACCCTGCGCTTCTGCCCGAAACGATCGCGGAACACCCCCGCCACTCCAGCCAACACCAGCGCCGCGCCGGCCAGCGTTGGAGGCGTGAGCGGTTCCTGCAACAGGATTGACCCCAGCCCGAGGGCGATGACCGGATTCACGTAGGCGTTCGTGGTGGCCACACTGATCGGCAGCAAGCGCAGGGTTTGAACATAGGAGGTGTAGCCGATGATCGACCCAAAGATCAGCAGATAGGCCCAGGCTGCCCAGGCCTCCGGCGCGGGATTCGCGATCGGCTCGCCTACTACTCGCGAGACAATCAAGAAGCCCAAACCACCGGCCAGGTGCTGGTAGGCCGAGCTGGCCTGGAGCCCGAGCTGGATCTTCCGCCGCCCTTGCCAAACCACTCCGGCAGCCCAGGTCATCGCCGCCAGTGCCAATCCCAGAATCGACAGCGCGTCTCGCGGCACACCGGAGCTCAACACCGGCGCGCTCAACAGGCCGATCCCGGTCAGGGCGGTGAGCAGAGAAATCAGCAGGAGGGCCGACGGCGGCCGGCGATCCAAGAAAGCCTCGTAAAGACCCACCCAGATCGGGACTGTCCCGATCATCAGGGCTGCCAATCCGGAGGCCGCCCGCTGCTCGGCCCAGGTCACCAAGCCGTTGCCGGCGGTCCACAACAGCAGGCCCGACCCGACCAGCACCGGCAGTTCGGCTCGGGTCGGGACGATCCGCTTGCCACGCAGCCTGGCGATCAGCAACAGGATCAGACCCGCGGTGAGCACTCGGGTGGCTCCCATCGTGAACGGGGGGAAACCGGATCCCTCGCGCACCGCGACTCGGATCGCGAGAAACGTGCTGCCCCACAGCAGGTACACAATCCCTAAGTGGAAGAGACCGGTGGAGCTCATTGTCATTGGCCTTGATTAAGCTCCCAGATGATCCGCAAGCCGTCCAGCGTCAGCCAGGGCGCCACGAATTCGATCACCTGGGTCTCCGACGCGATCAGGTCCACCAACCCCCCGGTTCCGATGACTTTGGTCTCCGGCCCGAGCTCCCGTTTGAACCGTTCGACCATTCCCTCCACCAAACCAACGTAGCCGAAGACTAATCCGGATTGAATGGCAGTCAGGGTGTTGCGCCCAATGGCGGCATCCGGCCGGGCCAGCTCGACCCGCGGCAGCTTGGCCGCCCGCAAGAACAGGGCTTCGGCCGCGATTCCGATCCCCGGTGCAATCGCCCCTCCTAAATACTCCCCAGCGGCCGAAATGGCATCAAATGTCGTGGCGGTTCCGAAGTCGACCACACAGGCCGGGGTTCCATAGAGGCTGCGTACGGCAACTGCGTCGGCGACCCGATCGGCCCCCAAGGCGTGCTTCGGGTCCTCATAACGAATGCTCAATCCGGTCTTGACTCCCGCATCAATCACGAGGGGCTGCTGATTCAAATAGCGGCGGCAAGCCTCCAGAAACGTGCTATTCAATGGAGGCACGACGGAGGCCAGCGCACAACCGTCAATCTGCTCGACCCGGCAGTCGACGTGCTCTAACAGCCCAAGCATTTGCAGCCCGTACTCGTCCGGCATGCGGTCATGCACGGTCGACAGCCTCCAGGCGTGTTTGCGCTGCTCGCCGTCATATAGGCCCAGGGTGATGTTGGTATTTCCCACGTCAATCGTTAGCAGCATTGGACCCTCGATCTCTGTTCACTCGCCTATCAGCAGGTTATCGATCAGGCGAGTCTTTCCGATGAGTACCGCCATGGAGAGCAGCCCGCGCTGCACCGGCCCCTCGAGTTCATCGAGCGTGTCGGGGTCGGCCGCCGAAACATACTCCGGCCGCGCCCGGCGTTCAGACATGAGGACCTCCCGCATCCGAAGCCGCAGCGATTCGGCCTCGCGCTGGCCGGAATGGAAGACGAGCTCCGCCGCACTGAGCGCTCGATACAGCACCGTCGCGGCGGCCCGCTCCCGCGGGTTGAGATAGGAGTTGCGACTGGACATGGCCAGCCCATCCGGCTCGCGCACCGTTGGACAGACGACAACTTGCAGCGGGAAGTCGAGATCCCGCACCATCCGCCGAATGACAACTACCTGTTGGGCATCTTTCTGCCCAAAGTAGGCCCGGTCCGGTTGGAAGCTATGGAAAAGCTTGGTGACGATCGTTGTCACTCCGCGAAAGTGCCCGGGCCGGGACTTCCCTTCCAAATGCTGGGGGAGATTTTCAAGGTCCACCCAGGTCTGAAACCCAGGCGGATACAGTTCTTCTCGGTCGGGGGTCCACACCAGATCGACTTGCTCACGCCTGAGCAGATCCAGATCCCGTTGTAGATCAACCGGGTACGATTCCAAGTCCTCCGTCGGCCCGAATTGAGCCGGGTTCACAAAGATGCTCACCGCTACACTGGCACACTCCGCCTTTGCCCGGCGGACCAGCGACAAATGGCCGTCGTGCAGGTAGCCCATGGTGGGTACCAGGCCGAACAGACCCGGCAGAGCTGCTCGCGCCATGCGCAATTCACCCAAGCTGCGAATGACCTTCATTCGATTCTCGTTCAGCCGACCTCGAGCCAGGGTTGTACCTTGGCCCGCACCAGATTCGACAACGTCCGATTCAGCGGCACCGGCACGCCGAGGCGGTCCGCCACCTGGACGACCGCGCCGTTGATCGCGTCCACCTCGGTCGGCGCGCCCCGCCGGATGTCCTGCAGCATCGAAGAGACGTTGCTGGCCGTACGGCGGGCCACTTCTTCGACTTGCTCCACCGGATTCGGGTACGGCAGCTTCACCCCGTTCGCCTCCGCCACTCGGGCGGTTTCGAGGGCGGCCTCTTGCATGATCGCCCGAGCCCCCGGACGAGCAAGCAGCTCGCCGTTCGGAACCTCGAGCAGTGCGGTCAGGGCGTTAATCCCACAGTTGACGACCAGCTTGCCCCACACCAGGCTCTCGATGTTATCGGCGGGATGCACTTCGAAGCCCGCCGTCTGAAGCAGATCTACCAGCGGTTCAAGCCTGGGATGCGGTGCAACGTACGTCGCTCCCGAGCCCCCAACTCGAACTTTCCCGGGGCCAACCACGGTTGCCCCGACGGTCGTTACCCCCAGCGCGACCCGCTGCGGACCCAATTCAGCCTCGAGCAGCTCCAGGTTTCCGAGCCCGTTCTGGAGAGTCAGCGCCACTCCCTGCGCGGCCAGGCATTTCGCCAACCGCGCCGCGGCGCGTTGGGTCTGCCACGACTTGACCAGGAACAATGCCAACTCGGCCCCTTCGCACTCGGCCGGATCCGAACTGGTGCGCACCGATTCTTGAATAAACGAACCGTTTTCCTGCAGGCGGATTCCATCCCTGGCCAAAGCCTCCAGTCCCGCCGCCCAGGTGCCCAAGAGGGTGACCTCCGCGTGGGGACCCAGGCGGGCACCGAACAGGCCGGCCATTGCGCCGGTGCCGACGATCAAGATCGAAGGCTTGCCCACTGCACGACCCCCTGCCACTCATCCTCCGGCATATCGACGGTATGTTCCGCTGCCGGAAAGGATCTTGCATGCACATCGTCCCGGTACTCCCCAATGGCGGCCGCCATCTGCGCGTGCAGGTCCGCATATCGCTTGACGAAGCGGGGCGTGAAGCGGTCGAAGAGGCCGAGGATGTCGTGAATCACCAGGACCTGTCCATCGCAATTCGGGCCGGCGCCGATCCCGATAGTCGGAATCTGCAGCCGTTCAGACACCAGCCGACCGAGCCGGGCCGGGATACTTTCCAGCACCAGTGAGAAGCAGCCGGCCTGCTCCAGGATCTCGGCATCTTCGATCAAGCGGATGGCACTGGCCACGGTCTTGGCCTGCGGTCCATAACCTCCCAATTGGTGGACGGATTGGGGGGTCAGGCCCAGGTGCCCCTGCACCGGAATGCCGGCGCCCACTATCGCCCGCACCGCCTCCGCCCGTTCCCGCCCGCCCTCTAACTTGACCGCGTCCATCCCACCCTCCTGCAGGAAGCGGCCGGCATTCCGTACCGCCCCTTCGACCGAGACCTGGTACGACATGAAGGGCATATCCCCGATCAGCAGCGAGGTCTTCGCCCCGCGGGCTACCGCCTTGCAGTGATGAAGCATGTCGTCCATCGTGACCGGCAAAGTGTTCTCGTATCCAAGCACCACCATGCCGAGGGAATCGCCCACCAGAATCACATCGATGCCGGCCCGATCGACCGCCTGGGCGGTGGCGTAATCATAGGCGGTCAGCATCGTGATGATCTCGCCCTTCGACTTCTTGAGCCGAATGGCCTTCGTGCTGACCTTCTTGCGTTCGGTGGGGGGTGCGGCTGCAGACATGGCTATCTCCTCCTGCGAGTGAGACGCGCGGGCGCAGGGAAAAAAAAGCCCCGCCCGGGCCATGGGTGGGACAGCAGAAACGCTTTGCTTACCCTGCCGTCTCGGTCGGAGCCCGATCCAAGCGACGGGGGGATTATATCGTAGAACTTAGAGGGGGACTAATGGGACGAACGGAGGAAGACCACCAGGTCGGCCACCGCCCGGCCGACCGCTTCCATGGAAGCGGACAGGTCGCCTGGGACATCCAGGCTGTGATCGGCGCCTTCGATCAACGCCAGCTCAAAGGGCCTTTGCGCCTGCAGCCGCTCCAGTATCTCGGCAGAATAGTAGCGGTCGTGAGTTCCCACGGCGAGGTAGGCCGCCTGGCTGGTCCTCACAAAGAAAGGGTCAAAGAACGGAGTCCCGAGGGCCGGCGTCAGGTAGGCGGCCCGGGCGGCAGCCAGCTCCGACCGATTGGCGCACAGATACGCTACGATTCCCGCCCCCAGTGACTTCCCGATCAGCCCGATTCGCGGGTATTGGCGGCTTTGCATGGCCGCCCGGATGGCCGCCTCACATTCCAATACCAAACTCTCTAACCCCTCCTCGAACGGTTCCCGCATCGCGGTCTGGAATCCGTAGCTGACGGCCAGGGTATCCCAGCCTCCTGCGCCTAGCAGCTTGGCCGGATAGTAGAGCAGGGGACCGTCCACCCCGTAGTGATTCCCGGGGAAGATGACCAGCAGCCCGGCCGCGCTCTCCGGATGCCGGTAGAACTTGTGGACCAGGGGGCGTCCATCGGCGGTCCTCAGCGGCAGCGAGACCAGCTCAGCCATCGGGCATCGGGCGGCGCATTCGGCAGCCGCCGAGATCCGGGAGGGTAAGCTCTGGTGCCGGCTCGCCTACCCGGGCTAGGGGATCCACTTCGGTAGATACCCTCCCTCCACCAATAGAAGGGAGGCCGACCCTTGCAAGTCGGTCAACCATATTTCCGCCGGCAGGTTGGGATCGACGGAGCTCGCTCGCATGTAGGCGAGGGAAGCCGAATCCGGGTGCCAGGTGATCGAGGAATGGTTGAAGTCCGGCTCGTCGCTCAAAGCTCGGGCCTCGGTCCCATCCGATCGCATCAGCCAGAGCTGACGTCCGGGCGTCCAGCGTTCGTCGAGATATTTGCGCCCGAACGCGATCCACTCCCCGTCCGGTGAGTAAGCAGGCGATGCGTCCTCCACTGAGCCGATGCTGAGGTCCTGCCGGATAGAAGATTCTGGCTCTACCCGAAACAGGTGACTGGAGAAATCAGTTCCCAAAGCACTCGATGGTTCATCGGCGAAGACGATTTCGGGGAGCAGCAGATACTCGCCGTTCGGCGACCAGGCACCAAGCAAGCCCAGTCCATTGGGGATCATGTTGATCGGAATCAGACTCTCCGGGCGAATGAGGCCGACAGCCTGCAGCGAACCGTTGTAAAACGACAGCAGGCCGTTAGGTGACCAGATCGGAGAGCTGGTGACCTGACCCGGTGGCGGGACCTGCACCGGTTCGGCGCCCTGCTCCAGGCTTAGCAGCCAGACCTGGCGCGGTCCCGGAATTCGCCCCCCCGAATCGCTGGTTTGCCATTCGAACCGTTCGTAGGCCAGCAGGTCGCCCGCCGGCGAAAGGGCGGGGGCCTGGCACCGGCTGGCAGCCGGGCACTCCAATACCAAGCGGTCCTCTTGAGTGATTAGATCCAGGCGGCGCAACTCGGAGGTCCCGTCCGTGCGCAGCGCAGCATAGACGATCGAACTCCCATCCCGAGCAGGGGTGTACTCAAGCACCCCTGCCTCGCTCTGAGTCAGGCGCGCCCGCTCCCCGCTGGTCAGGGTCAACAGATACAGGTCGGCTGTGCCATCCGCGGGCCACAAGAACGCCAGCCGCGACTCGCCAGTCTTGAACGACCCCCGGAAAGTTTGGAGCATCGGCAGGAATCGGATAGAGCGTGGTCCGGCCGCCAGCCGCACGACGATTTCCTGTCCGGCCGGCCACGGCTCGAGCGGCTCGAACCGCAGGGTATTCCCCTCCCAGCTGGTCCGGCCAGGAACCTCCGGGCTGACCTCAAAGCGAGTCTCGACCGAGACCCGGTCCATGGGCCGGTTGAACTGCAGTCGGATCGGAGCGAGGCTCGCGACGTGGGGACTGTCCGGATTCGGGCTGAAGCCCGTTACCCGGGGGGCAGCGAGAGTTGCCACGAGCAGGAGTCCCACGAAGAGACCCAACCCGCCAAAAAAAGTCCTGCGTCTGCTTCGCATCGTCAAATTGAATTGTCGGCCGGGCTAGCTCGCGCTGAGCTGCACTTTGAGGTCTTCGATCGCCAACACGGGAGTTGGGTCCACGCCATAGGCCATCGCCAAGTAGTAGGCGAGGTAGTCTCCCATGTGCAGGCCGGTCCATTGCTGGGCCAGCCGGGACGGCCCGGGGCACTCGATGATGTCAGTGTTGAATCCTTCGAGCATCAAGACGTGGCGGGTGGCTTCCAGTCGCTTCAGATTGCGGGGATGGTTAAAGGAAGAGCGCAGGAAGACCACCATCGTCGGACCGATCATCGCCTTGGGGTGTTCCACCCCGGCCACCATATTGTGATCGGCTTCCGGCAATTCTTCGAACTGGGCCATGGCCTTGGCGATCTCGGCGATCTGGGTCCGCCAGCGGCGGGCTACCGGCGCCATCAAGTCGGCCCCCAGGATTGTCGGCCAGCGGTCCATGAGCTGGCCGGCCATCCGCTTGGCCAGATTCTTGGCAACCGGGACCTGGGCCCGGATCGAGACCGCTTGTTCCCGCATGGCCTGAAGGGTCAGGTCCAGTTCACTCGGACCAGTTTCCACAACCCCCAGCCGGACCAGGGCTCCAAGCAGCAGGCCAAACGAGAATCCCACAGCCGCCCGCGGCTGCCCGGCATGTTCAAAAAGCCAGAGCGGCACGGACGCCGCTTCGGCCCGCTTGGCGAGTAAGCCGCCGGTGGTCACAGCCAGCGCACTCGCACCTGCCTGAATGGCCTTATCGAAGGCGGAAAGCGTCTCTTCAGTATTCCCGGAGTGGGAGGAGGCGATCAGCAAGGTGCCGGGGCCGACGAACCGAGGCAGGTCGTAATTGCGCCAGATCAGGATCGGAACTTTTGCGGTTGGAGCAGCGTAGGCGGCCAGCAGGTCTGCCCCGATGGCCGAGCCGCCCATCCCGGCGATCACGACCTGCCGAAGCGGTTCAAGGCTGGGGAGTGGGAGCACCTGGCTGAGCTTCCAGGCAGTTTGGAGCTGCGCCGGCAGGCCGTCGATCTCAGCCAACATGTCCTGGGGATCAAGCTGGGCGAACCGCTCAGGCTGGTCGAGGATCACTCTCGCTCCCCAGCGAGGCGGTAGACGGTGCTGCGCGGCCAGCCGGCTTCGGCAGCCACTTCCCGGGCGGCCTCGGACCGCCGCAGCCCTTGCGCAATCCGCCGCGCGACGGCTTCCCGGACGGCCTGCTCATCCCATTCGACATCCGAACGGGTGCCCCCGATCACGAGGGTGATTTCACCCCGCGGCTCGCTGGACTCAAAATGGAGGCGGACCTGCTCCAGCGTTCCGCGCACGATCTCTTCATGCAGCTTGGTCAGTTCGCGGCAGACCGCGATCGGTCGTTGCGAGCCGAAGATCCGCTCCATGGCCGCTAAGGTCGATCGCAATCGGTGCGGAACGTCGAACGCCAAGGTCGTTCGGGGCTCGCCGAGCAACTCCTTCAGGAGGCGGTCCAATTCGCCCGTCTTGCGGGGCAGGTATCCCAGAAAGACAAAGCGGTCGGTCGGCAGACCGGAGGCCACCAGCGCAGCAATTGGCGCCGCCGGACCCGGGATTGGGGAAACTTGGTGACCACCCGCGACCGCCGCCTGCACCAGTTCGTATCCAGGATCCGAGAGCCCCGGCGTCCCGGCATCCGAGACCAGCGCCACGCTGCCGGCCTCGAGTCGCTGCAGCAGCTCAGGCAGCCGCGCCTGCTTGTTATTTTCGTGGTAACTGAGCAGCGGGGTCTTGATCTGGTAGCGAGTGAGCAGCTTGCGGGTTTGGCGGGTGTCTTCCGCTGCGATCAGCTGAACCTCCTTTAGGATTCGCAGCGCCCGCAGGGTAATGTCCTCCAGGTTGCCGATCGGAGTTGCAACCAGAAATAAAATGCCCACCCGCGTATTGTAGCAGAGCGACTTCTTCGCTCGCTGCGGCAAAGAAAAGGGCCCGTGGCAGGTTGCTCACCACGGGCCCTCAGTTTGCGTTTGAGCCGTTCAGGCTACGAGGTCTGGAGCCTCCCCCTCGGATCCATTGTCGGATTCACTCCCGGATCCACCCTCGGAGCCACCCTCGGAGCCATCCTCGGAGCCA
>CAZPZD010000007.1:14121-23961 GCA_964590515.1 uncultured Anaerolineaceae bacterium
CCTCGGAGCCACCCTCGGAGCCATCCTCGGAGCCATCCTCGGAGCCATCCTCCATCCCTTCATCGGTCGGTTCGGCAGTCCCGGAGGTAGCCTCAGTCCCCTGATCCCGCACGGCCACGGCCTGCGGGCCCTTCTCGGTGTCCTCGACGACGAAGGAAACTCGCTGGTCCTTTTCCAAGTTGCGGTAACCCTCCCCCTCGATCCCGGTAAAGTGCACGAAGATTTCCTTCTCGTCATCATCCGGTGCAAGAAAACCGTAACCCTTCACCCGGCTGAACCACTTAACCGTGCCGGACTTGCGGTTGCCTTCCATAGTCCTGTCCCCTCCGTACAAGGACCGGTCGCTGGCTTCGGCGAGCTAGACCCGGTCCCCCGCTACACCGGGCGCAGGATAGCACAGGTGAATGCCTCCGTCAACGCACTGTTCGGGGGGGTGTGATAAACTGTTCGCCACAATCAGACCTGGAACTCATCCAGAGAGGCGGAGGGACCGGCCCTGTGAAGCCTCGGCAACCACCGATAATCGGATGGTGCCAATTCCGGCAGAAGCTGCGGCTCAACCGCAGCCGCACTGGGAGATGAGCGAGTATCAACCCTGGCCCCTCTCAGAGGGGCCTTAATTATTGCGGTCAGTCGGAAAGGCGGCCATGAAGGACCATCAAACCCAAACCCTCGGATTTCCCCGCATTGGTGGCGAGCGCCAGCTCAAGAAGGCGTTGGAAGCCTATTGGAGCCGGAAATCTCGGGCGGCCGAACTGCTGGAGACCTTCGCTCAGGTCCAGCAGGAGGGACTCGCCGCTCAGCGCAAGGCGGGAGTCAATTGGATCGGCATCGGCGACGCGACTTTGTACGACCACGTCCTTGATTGGACCTACCGCTTCGGGTTTATCCCAGAGCGTTTTCGTCGGTACGAAGGGCTTGACCGCTATTTTGCAATGGCCCGCGGAACGGAAGGCATCCCGCCGCTTGGCCTGACCAAGTGGTACGACACGAACTACCATTACCTGGTCCCGGAGATCGATCAGCTGGGCGGTCTCGAGGCGAACTTCTCCGACTACTTGGAGACCCTTGATCTCGGTCGGAAACTGCTGGGCGAGCGGGCGATTCCGATTGTGCTCGGCCCGGTGACCCTGCTCAGCCTGGCCCGCCTCGACCTCCCGATTGAGCAAGTCCTCGAGGCGCTGCTTCCGCTCTACCGGAAACTGCTCCAGGAGCTGGCCGCCCGGCAAGTTCCCGAGGTCCAACTTCACGAGCCGCAGCTGGTCGTCGGCGGAAGCCAGGAGCTCAAGCCGCTGTACCAGCGGGCCTATTCGGCGCTGGCGGAAACTCGGCTGCCGCTCAACCTGGTGACTTACTTCGACGACCTGGGGGCCGCCTACCCGTGGGCCGTTCAGCTCCCGGTCTCCACCCTCACCCTGGACTTCACTCGGGGAGATAACCTGGCACTGATCCGCCAGCACGGTTGGCCAAAGGACAAAACCCTCGGCGCCGGAGTGGTTGACGGCCGCAACATTTGGCGAATCCGGCCGGCCGACGTGACTCCGCTGGTCGAGGAGTTGGAGAAAGTCGCCGATCTGAGGATCAGCGCCTCGTGCTCGCTCCAGTTCGTACCCTATCGCGCTGACAGGGAAACCCATCTCGCGCCGCAGCTGCAGGCCGTGCTCTCCTTCGCAAACGAGAAGCTAAACGAACTCGCTAGCCTGGCTAGCAGCGGCGCGCAGCTTGAACCCGCCAGCCGGGCCTGGGATGATTTCGAATCCTCCGCCCTAGGCGAGCCGGGGGTGCGGGAGCGGCTGCAGGAACTGCGCTCTAACTCCTTCTCCCGCCAGACCCCCTATGCCGAACGAAGAGCAAAGCAGATTCACCTCCCTCCCTTCCCATTGACCACCATTGGCTCCTTTCCACAGACCGCGGAAGTCCGGCGGCTGAGGAATCGGCTGAGTCGGGACGAGATCAGCGAGGAACAGTACCGAGCCGGGGTCGACGCCTGGATTGCCTACACGATTGGAGCTCAGGAGGGGCTGGGCCTCGACGTGTTGGTCCATGGGGAGTTCGAGCGATCCGATATGGTCGAGTTCTTCGCCGAGAAGCTGACCGGGTTCGCCTTCACCAAACACGGCTGGGTCCAGAGCTACGGAAACCGCTACGTGCGGCCTCCGATCATCTGGGGCGATGTGCGGCGCGGCTCACCAATGACCGTTCGCGAGTTTCAGAAAGCTCAATCCTTCACCCAAAAGCCGGTCAAGGGGATGCTGACCGGCCCGGTCACGATCCTGAACTGGTCTTTTGTGCGCAGCGATATCCCGCGCAGTGAAGTTGCCTTTCAGCTCGCCCTGGCGTTGCGGGAAGAAATCAGCGACCTGGAGGCTGCCGGGGCGAAAGTGATCCAAGTGGACGAGCCGGCCCTGCGGGAGGGGCTGCCGCTCAAGCCGGAGCGCTGGGAGGAGTATCTGGGCTGGGCGGTGGATTCATTTCGCCTGGCAACCGGCGGCGCCCGAGATGAAACTCAGGTGCACACTCATATGTGCTACGCCGAATTTGGCGACATCATGCCGGCTATCGATCGCCTGAACGCGGACGTCATTTTGATCGAGAATGCCCGAAGCGGGGACGAGACCCTGCAGGAATTGACCAGCTTCGGCTACTCCCGGGAGGTCGGACCCGGTGTCTACGATGTTCACAGCTCCAACATTCCGGAGGTGGAGCAGGTCAAGGACAAACTGCGAATGTTTGCTAAACACTTCCGGCCGGAGCAAATCTGGGTCAATCCGGACTGCGGGTTGAAGACTCGCAGTTGGGAAGAAGTGCTTCCCTCCCTCGGCAACATCGTCGAGGCAGTGCGGCAGATTCGGGAAGAGGCTGGTGCCCAGGCCTCGTGAGCCCGGCTCGATGAGTTCTCCCAATCGATTCAACACCTGGCTGGCGAGCGGCAGGCCCATCCTGGTCGACGGGGCCATGGGCACGATGCTGCATGCCCGTGGGGTTCCCTTCGACATCTGCTTCGATGAGCTGAACCTCAGCCAGCCCGAGCTGCTCCTGTCCATCCACCGCGCCTATCTCGAGGCTGGTGCCCAGATCATCGAGACCAACAGCTTCGGGGCCAACCGACACAAGTTGGCGGGCCACGGGTGGGGTGATCAGGTGGTTGAAATCAACGCGGCCGCGGTCACGCTGGCCCGCCGGGCGATCGAGGAGACCGGCCGCGAAGCGCTAATTGCCGGCAGTGTGGGCCCGCTCGGCGTGCGGCTGGCACCGTTCGGACGAGTGCAGCCCGAGCAGGCCTACGAGGCGTACCGCGAACAGATCGCGGCCCTGCTGGAGGCCGGCGCGGATCTGATTGTGCTCGAGACCCAGAGTGACCTGCATGAGTTGCGGGAGGGGATCCGGGCCGCCAAGGACACCGGCGGACTGCCGGTCATCGGGTCGGTGACCTTCACCCGCGACGATCGAACGCTGCTGGGGGACACCGCGGCCCAAGCTGCCCGAACGATCGCCGAGGCAGGGGCGGACGTCATCGGGGCCAACTGCTCCGGCGGCCCCGCCCAACTGCTGCGGGTACTGCAGGCGATGCGCCGGGCCGTCCCCGGTGCGAAATTCTCGGTGATGCCCAACGCCGGATGGCCAGAGCAAATCGGAGGCCGGATCATGTACCCGGCCTCGGCGGATTACTTCGCCGAGCATGCCCTGGCCTTCCATCAGGCCGGGGCCGCCCTGATCGGTGGATGCTGCGGAACGACCCCCGAACATATCGCCGCGATGGCGTCGGCGCTGCAGGATCCGCAGCTCCGGGCCGCCGCTTCCCCGCTGATCCAGCTGAGCAGCGAAACCGACGAACACCAGCTCGGGCCGCAGACTCCCACCGAACTTAGCTCGCGCCTGGCCTCCGGGAAGTTTGTCATCTCAGTCGAGGTCAACCCTCCCCGGGGTCTGTCGGTTCACAAGGTGCTGGCGGGCGCTCATATGCTGGCCGAGGCCGGTGCGGACGTGATCAACGTGGCCGACAGCCCGATGGCCCGACTGCGGATGAGCCCCTGGGCAGTCTGCCAGCTGATTCAGAGCCAAGTTGGCCTGGAAACTGCACTGCACTTTCCGACTCGCGGCCGCAATCTGCTGCGGGTGCAGGGAGATCTGCTGGCGGCGCATGCCACCGGCGTGCGGAACGTCTTCGTAGTCATGGGCGATCCGACCTCCATTGGCGACTATCCGGAGGCGACTGACAATTACGACGTGGTTCCTTCCGGCTTGATTCGGCTGATCAAACACGGATTCAATCTCGGACTGGATCACCATGGAACTGAGATCGGAGAGGCCACCTCCTTCTTCGTCGGCTGCGCCCTCAACCCGAGTGCCAAGGATATCGAGCGGGAGGTGAGAGTGCTCAACCGCAAGGTCGAGGCCGGGGCGGATTTCGTACTTACCCAGCCGGTGTTCGATCCCCGTCGGGTGAAGCGGACCCTCAAGGCCTACGAGGCTGGCTTCGGCCCCCTGCCGATTCCGGTGCTGGTCGGGGTGCTGCCGCTCTATGGCTCACGCCATGCATCCTTCCTGCACAATGAGGTCCCCGGAATTTCCATCCCGCAAGACATTCGGAAGCGGATCAACTCGGCCGGGGAGCAGGCGCCTCAAGCAGGGATCGCGATCGCGGTCGAGATCCTACAGCAGTTGATCGGCATCTCGCAGGGTGCTTACCTCATGCCGCCCTTCGGGCGGTATGATATGGCGGCCGAGATCATCGAGACGATGGCCGAACGGGTGCCCGCAGCGAGGACAGCCTGATGCTGGTAAAAGAGATCCCCATGAAGGTGGCATGAGCGAACTCGCCGGACGGGAGCTGCGACCTCCCCGGGGTGGCGGAGTGGAGCCATTGAAGGGTGCCGAACTGCAGCTATTCCAGGAGAAGCTCGGGACCGAGTGGCAGGTGATCGACGAGCGACACCTGGAGAAACAATACCGGTTCCGCAACTTCAAAGAGGCGCTCGATTTCGTGAACCGAGTGGGGGAGCTGGCCGAGTCGGTCGACCATCACCCCGACCTCTGCCTGGGCTGGGGCAAGGCCACCATCACGATCTGGACCCACAGCATCGGGGGTCTCTCCGAGGCGGACTTTGTGTTCGCCGCTCGGGCGGATCGGCTGGTTGCCGGCCCGCCGTCGAACTAGCCGCCCGGTCGCTCCCGCAGTGCAATCTGGAAGTTGGCGCTGGTCCGGGCCCGAATCTCCTCGAGCGATGAACCGGGCATCACTTCGATCAGGGTCAGTTTTCCCGTGCTCCACTCGAACACCCCAAGCTCTGTGATTAACAGGTCGACCGCCTGGGCCGCGGTCAGCGGCAGGTCGCATTGAGGCACGAGCTTCGGTCGCCCATCCTTGTCAGTGTGGGTCATTGTGATGATCAAGCGCTTGGCGCCTTCCGCCAGGTCCATCGCTCCGCCGACCCCGAGCAACGGCCGGCCGGGTGCGGCCCAATTCGCCAGGTTGGCCTGTTCGTCGACTTGCAGCCCGCCCATGACGGCCACGTCCACGTGACCGCCCCGGATCATGGCGAATGAGTCGGCACTGTCAAAATAGCTGCTCCCGGGCAGCGCGGTCACCGGAACCTTTCCGGCGTTGACCGGGTAATCCATTGCGCCTCCCTCGTCCGGGGAGGGGCCCACCCCTAGCATCCCATTCTCCGAATGCAAGGTCACACGATGTTCCGGGCGGATCAATTCGGCCACTAAGGTCGGCATCCCGACTCCCAGATTCACGATACTTCCCGGCCGCAGCTCGAGCAAGGCCCGCTGGGCAATCTTTAACCGCGCTCCGCCCACTCCCGTCGCGCGAGCGGAGACCGTACCCGAGGATCCCAGGTCTTCCGGTTTCGTGTGCACCTGCACGAGGTAGTCGACATAGCAGCCTGGGGTGTGGATCTGGTCGGGGTCCAGTTCGCCAAGCGGAACAATCTGTTCGACCTCGGCGATCACCAGATCGGCGGCGGTCGCCATGGTCTTGTTGAAGTTCTGTTCGGTCATTCTATAGACGAGGTTGCCCGCGGTATCCGCTTTCCAGGCATGGATTAAGGCGACCTCGGCCCGCAGCGCGGGGACGAAGGCATAGACTTTGCCGTTGATCAGTTTGGTTTCCGCCCCCTCCCCCAGGGACGTCCCGACCGCGGTCGGGGTGTAGAAGCCGCCTAGCCCCGCCCCGCCGGCCCGAATGGCCTCGACGAAAGATCCTTGAGGCAGCAGTTCGAGCTCGATCCGGCCGGTCTGGGCCGCCGACACCGCCTCCGGATTAGAAGTAAAGAATGAACCGATCGCCTTCTTGATCTGACCCTGCTCGAGCAGCAGTCCGCCCCCAATTCCGGGTTCTCCGATATTGTTGCTGATGTAAGTCAGATTCTTGGTCCCGGCATCAGCGAGCGCGGCCAGCAGGTGGACTGGATTTCCGGTCATTCCGAATCCACCCACCATCAGCCGGGCGCCATCCGGTACTCGCCGAGCGGCATCCTGCGGGGTAATCTGGGGAACGTGCTTCACTCCAGCATTCTAATTCCAGCTTAGCCGGCGACAAACCAGGGACGGGCGCTTTGCCGCCTGGCTCTGCCGGGTTGACCAAGGAACCCACGCGGCCCGGCTATTGCCGCCGCCTTGACTTCCTGTCCGCCCCGATTAGAATCGACGCTTAGCGAGGCATGAACTAACCGTGGCAGGGTCTGTTATGGACATGCGCAGCGACCGGGCGCCGATGGGGCGAGGCCCATCGGCCGGGGAGTGGCGCGCCAACTGAGAGCGCAGCCCGCCCGCACCCACCGCCAGCC
Organism: uncultured Anaerolineaceae bacterium; assembly: GCA_964590515.1. Lineage (GTDB taxonomy): Bacteria > Chloroflexota > Anaerolineae > Anaerolineales > E44-bin32 > JADFRG01. The sequence goes on from CAZPZD010000007.1 coordinate 20,919, forward strand.
TCGGGCTGGCGTTTTGTTTTCCGGCTCGGGGAATGCTCTTCCCCTCCGGAGCGAATCGAAGGAAATGGGTGACAAACGATGACTGAGCTCATCCACGTTTCGGTCGCCTGGCCCTATGCCAACGGGGACTTGCACGTCGGCCACCTGGCAGGTGCCTATCTGCCGGCGGACATCTTCGCCCGATATCACCGCCTCAAGGGCAACCGGGTCTTGATGGTCTCTGGATCGGACTCGCATGGAACGCCGATCACGGTCGAGGCCGACAAGCGCGGCGTGCCGCCCCGCGAGTTGTTCGAGCATTACCACCGGCGCTTTCTGGAGACTCAGAAGGCGATCGGGATCAGCTACGACCTGTTCACCCATACCGACACCGAAAACCACCACCGGATCGCCCAGGACTTCTTCCTACGCCTGCACGACTCCGGGCATCTTTACCGGGAGGTTCAACAACAGCTTTACTCCGAGTCCGAGGGTCGATTCCTTGCAGATCGCTACGTAGAGGGGACCTGCCCGATCTGCGGTTATGGGGAGGCGCGGGGCGACCAGTGCGACAACTGCGGCAACCTGCTGGATGCCCTGGACCTGATCGATCCCCGCAGCCGGACCGACGGAACTAAACCCGTCGTGCGTGAGACGGAGCACTTCTTCCTCGACCTGCCGGCTTTCACCGATCGGTTGCTCAAGTATTTGGATCAACACGCCGGACATTGGAGGCCGACCGTCTACAACTTTGCCCGCCGGTACGTCGAGAGCGGCCTGTTGGGCCGGCCAGTGACCCGGGACATCGAGTGGGGAATCCCGGTCCCATTGGAGGGGTGGGAGGAGAAGCGCCTATACGTGTGGCTCGAGGCGGTCATGGGTTACCTGACCGCGTCCATCGAGTGGGCCGAGAATACCGGCCAGCCGGAGGCCTGGAAGGACTGGTGGTACAACCCGACCGCCAAAGGCTATTGCTTCATCGGGAAGGACAACATCCCCTTCCACACCTTGATCTGGCAGGCCGAGCTCCTGGGAATCGACCGGATCTATGAGGACGATGAGAACCGCCATTTGAACCTTCCGTACGACGTCCCGGCCAACGAATTCATGAACGTCGAGGGCGCCCAGTTCAGTAAGAGCCGCAACTGGGCGGTCTGGTTGCCCGACATCTTGAAGCGCTTCGATCCAGACCCCATCCGGTATTACGTCGCAGTCACCATGCCAGAGACCCGGGACAGCGAGTTCGCCTGGTCGGACTTCGTCAGCCGGAACAATGACGAATTGGTCGCCACCTGGGGGAATCTGGCGAATCGGGTCATTTCCTTCAGCTACAAACACTGGGCGGGGAAGATCCCCGAGCCGGGCGAGCTGCGAGGCCCCGACAAAGAACTGCTGCACATCGTGGAGTCCGGGTTTGAGACGGTCGGTCGTCAGATCGAAGCCGTTCATTTGCGAGCCGGGCTGGGAGAAGCGATGCGATTGGCCCGGGAGGTCAACGGCTACCTGGATCGGTCTCCCTGGTTCAGGGTCATCGAGTCCGACCGGAACGCCGCGGCGACAACTGTGTACACAGCTTTGCGCGCCATCGATTCTCTGAAGGTGATGCTGTCGCCCTTCCTACCGTTCAGCTCGCAGCAGCTGCATCGGGCACTGGGATACCCAGATGCTCTGTTCGGTGAGCAGCGGATTGTGACCTATAAAGAGCAGACCCGCAGCCACCAGGCCCTTGTGTACACAGCCGAGGGCGCGGTGGGGCGCTGGGAACCGAGCCACTTGCCCTCCGGCCAGCAGCTGGCAAAGCCGGCACCGCTTTACAAGAAGCTGGACGACGAGATTATCGAGGGCGAGCGGGCGCGGCTCGGAGCTGCCTCCGAAGACTGACCAACTTGCTCCTCGAGCCGCACGTCTCCTCCTCACGCAGAAGCGTTGGGTAATGGAAGACTTCATCTTCAACACTCTCGCCTCCGATGAACTCAAGCTGCTCAATCATCGGGCCTCCCGTGCCGGCCTGCAGCACGGATCGCGGCTGGAGCCCACCGATCCGGTCCCTGATGAGACGGTGTCGATCTTGGTGACCACTGCCCCGGATTTCCCGGTTGAGACGGTCATGTGCTACTACACCCTCGATGGGAGCGAGCCCAAGGGCTCCAAGGGCCGGGCCACCAACGGATCTATCCTCCAGCTGCAGCGGACAGACGCGATTTGGGACACGTTCCTATGGGGCTACTGCGGCCGCTGGCGTGGGCAGCTCCCGCCCCAACCCGAAGGCACCCATGTCCGCTACCGAATTGGGGCCTGGTGGAATGGCGGGTCGGAAACCTTCGCCGATTGGCCGGACGTCAAGGCCACCACCGATCGGGCAGCCGAAGCCTTCTTTCATGGCAAGCCCCTGAACGGCGCTTGGGTGGGCGATCCACAGACCGGGTCAACCTTCAGCTATGCCGTCGATCGCTTGAGCCCTCCGCAGTGGGCTCGGGAGGCGGTCTTCTACCAGGTCTTTGTCGATCGGTTCTTCCCCGGCCAGGGACGGGAGTGGCTGCAGAGCTCTGATCTGCACGGTTTCTTTGGAGGCACACTCTGGGGCGTGTTGGAGAAGCTGGACTACATCGCCGAGCTGGGCGCGAGCGCGATCTGGCTCAGCCCAATCTTCCCCAGCCCCACCGCCCACGGATACGATGCAACCGATTACTTGACCGTCGAGCCCCGGCTGGGCGGCGAGCAGGCGCTGCGGGAGCTGGTGGCGGGGGCCCACGGGCGCGGGCTCCGAATCATCCTGGACCTGGTGTGCAACCATGTGTCAAATCGTCATCCGATTTTCCTCGAGGCAGTCGCCAATCCGCGCAGCCCATACCATGCCTGGTTCAGCTTCGATGACTCCGACGTCGGCTACCGGTCTTTCTTCGGCGTCCGGTCGATGCCGCAGCTCAAGCTGGCCAACCCGGAGGCGCGGGCCTGGATGACCGACATCGGACGGTACTGGCTGCGAGAGTTCGAGGTCGACGGGTACCGGTTGGATCACGCCAATGGCCCTGGGCCGAGCTATTGGTCCGAGTTTTGGGCCGCC
>CAZPZD010000007.1:24061-61226 GCA_964590515.1 uncultured Anaerolineaceae bacterium
GGGCCGCCGATCATCTATTATGGGACCGAGGTTGGTTTGAACCAGACCGGAGGCAAATCGAGTCGGGTCGGTTTGGAGGCCAGCCGGGCTGCCATGCTGTGGGACGGCCAGCAGGACGGAGACCTGTTCACCTTCTATCAGGGGCTGATCCGTGCCCGGCTTGAGGCGAAGCCTTGGGCCGTAGGCAGCTAGGCCCCGATCGGGATGACTTCAGGGTTGGATCCGTCGTCGGCGCGACTCAGGAGAGAAACTCATGAAGTGCTCTGAGCGGGCGGTGGGGGTGCTCACGTTGATCCTGTTCGCTGCGGCTTGTGCGCCGGCGGAAATCGGCCCGGAGGCCAGTGGGACCGAGCAACCACCCTCGAGCCCAACCCTGCCCGCCGCCGCCCCGCGCCCTCCGCTGATGATCGAGGAGGGAAAGCTGTATCTGGCCATCCTCTGGCACCAGCACCAACCCGTCTATTTCAAAGATCCCCAGACTGGCGTCTACGAGCGGCCTTGGGTGCGGGTTCACGCCGCTAAGGACTACCTCGATATGGCCGCCATCCTCGAGGGATATCCTTCAATCCGGGCCACCTTCAACTTGACCCCCAGCCTGATCCGGCAGTTGGACGACATCAGCGCGGGAGCCAAGGACCTGTATTGGGTCCACAGCGAGATCGACGCCGATCAGCTGACCGAGGAGCAGAAGCAATTCATCCTGGACCGGTTCTTCGACATCAATCCCAAGATCATCCAGCGTTTCCCGCGCTACGCGGAACTCTCCCAGCATCGCGGCAGTGATTCCCTGCAAGGGTGGACGACTCAGGATTTCCGCGACTTGCAGGTGCTCTTCAATCTGGCCTGGACCGACCCCGACTGGCTCGCCCAGGAACCGTTGGCGAGCCTGGTGGCAAAGGGTCGGGATTTCACCGAGGCCGATAAGCCGCTCGTGTTCGCCGAACACCTTCGGCTGGTCAAGGCCGTGATTCCTCAACATGCCGAAATGCAGCGGGCCGGACAAATCGAAGTCACCATGACTCCCTTTGCCCATCCAATCTTGCCCCTGCTGGTCGACAGCGATCTGGCACGGGTCGCACTTCCGGACGCCGAACTGCCTTCCCGCTTTGTCTACGGGCAGGACGCGGTGGCGCAGGTCGAATTAGGGGTTCAGCTGTATCAGGAGCATTTCGGGGTGGCGCCCCGCGGCATGTGGCCGGCGGAAGGTTCGGTCGCCGAAGGGATCGTGACCATGGTCTCGACGGCCGGCATTGGCTGGATGGCCAGCGACGAAGAGGTGCTCGCCGGCAGCCTCCCGGAACTGGCAAGCTTCACCCGCGACCGCGACGACGTCGTCGAACAAGCGGATGCGCTGTATCGCCCCTACAGCGTGCAAGGGCGCCGCGGCGACCCGGTAGCCATTGTCTTCCGAGATCACTTGCTCTCGGACAAGGTCGGATTCGAGTATTCCGGCCTGCCGGGCGAAGAGGCGGCCGCCGATTTCATCGCCCGGCTGGAAGCCATCCAATCTGGCCTGCAGCGGCAGGGCGCCACCGGACCGCACCTGGTCACCGTACTGCTGGATGGGGAGAATGCCTGGGAGTACTACGAGAACGACGGCAAGCCGTTTCTGCACGAGCTCTACCGGCTGCTTTCCGTATCCGAGACTATCGTGACCGTCACGCCGTCCGAATACCTGGCCGCATTGACCGCCCAGGGGGAAGAACTGCGGCCGATCGACAGCTTGTGGGCTGGTTCATGGATCGACGGCACCTTCAGCACCTGGATCGGTGAGGAGGAGGAGAACCAGGCCTGGGAATATCTGGGGCAGGCCCGGCTGGCCCTCAACCAGGCGGCCGAGGGGCTCGACCCGGCAACCATGGAGCAGGCGCTTGAGTTGATCTACATCGCGGAAGGCTCGGACTGGTTCTGGTGGTACGGGGCCGATCAATCTTCGGGGGCCGACGACAACTTCGACCGCCAGTTCCGCAGTTATCTCGAGCAGCTGTATGAACTGCTAGGCCTCCCGGTGCCAGACTTTGTTCAGGTGCCCGTGATCCCCCAGAGTCCCCAGCCGGCCGACCGAGAGCCGGCCGGTCTCTTGTCCATGGTTGCAGACGGCGTCGCCTCGCCCGGCGAGTGGGATGCAGCCGGCTATTATGCGATCGATCAAAGCGGGTTGAGCGCACTCTACTATGGTTTCGACCAGGAGAATCTCTATCTGCGGATCGACTCCGAGGCGAAGTTCTCGAACGACACAGTGTTGGGCTTCTATTTGAGGACCCCTGATCCAGGACCAACCAATGCCTACTCGCGTTTTGGCCCGGGCGAGACCCTGGTCGGATTTGGCATCAAGCAACTCCTGGAGGTGCGGTTCGACGCCGGTCGCCCGGCAGCCACTTTGTACGGCGCGGACGGGGCGGGTCATTGGCGGCAGGTGGGACAGCAGGCTGCCCTGCTGGAGCACACCGCTTCCCAGGGTGGGGTCCTTGAGATCATCGCACCCTTCGCTGGATTCGCGCCCGCCACCCGCAGCGGCGATCGGATCAATTTCCGGCTGGTGGTCAGCGAAGGTGGACGGGACACAGCCGTCTTGCCCGACGGCGGGCCGGTGCTGGCCGCGGTGCCCGACCTGCCGATCCCGAATATCTTTGTCGAGCTGGCCGACCCGGCCAATGACGATCACGGACCCGGCAGCTATGTTTACCCCAAGGATGCGGTGTTCAAACCAGGGGTCTTCGATCTCACCGGGCTGACCATCGGCTACGACGAGGCCGATTACATATTCCGGCTCCAGTTCCGCGGCCCGGTGACCAATGAGTGGGGCTCACCCAATGGATTGAGTGTCCAAACGATCGACCTGTACCTCGATGTCGATGGACCCCAGACCGGCGACCGCATACTGCTCCCCGGCCGCAACGCCAGCCTTGGATCGGACTACGGTTGGGATTACGCGGTGTGGGCCGAGGGCTGGACCCCCGGGATCTACGTGCCGGGCGAGGCCGGTCCGGAGCAGATCGACACCGGATTCACTATCCTGACCAACCCGGGGCAGCGCCGTGTGACGATCCGCGTGCCGCGCAGCCTCGTCGAGGGAAACCCGCTGCAGTGGCAGATTGCCGTCGTGATTCTCAGTCAGGAAGGTTTTCCGGCGCCGGGCGTCTGGCGGGTGCGCAATGTTCAGCCGGTGGCAGAGCAGTGGCGGATCGGGGGAGGCTCCGGGTCTCCGGCCGACACCCGCATCCTGGACTTGCTCTGGCCATCAGGGAACGGGCCGACCCAGGAGGAACTCTTGCAGCACGAGAACCCGGTCGCCTTGGATCTGCAGACCCTTGGGCCTGATCAATTCCCACAGGTCCACATGATTGCTCCCTGATCCCGGCCGGCCAGGTTCGACTGACCAGGTTGTCTTGACATGAATCTCTCCCGCGAACTGGCCTGGATCCGCTTCATCGGCCTTTCGAAATACCTGGCAACCATCCAGTACGCGATTCAACGCGACCTGCTGGAAGGTCGGTACCGCCTCGGACGCAGTCGGCCTCCCGCCCAAACGCCTGGACCGCTACAGTCGGCCCACGCGGTCCCCAGTGGCGCCGATTTCCATTTTGAGCGGGCCGAGCTCGAAGCCCGCTTCCTGGCGCCTGAGATGGTCCGACTCACCTGGCTGCCCGGAGCACTCCCCGCACCCTACGCCGTGGTCGAGAAGCCGCGCCCGGCGCTCGATTGCAGTCTCAAACAGAGCGCTGCAGATTGGTTGCTGTTTACCGAGCAGCTCACCCTCCAAATAGATTCCAGCGGCGGGGTGACCTTTCTGAATCACGAGGGCGAAATCCTCCGCCAGGAACTTCCCCCGACAAGGAGTGGACCCGGCTGGTCCCATAACGCGCTGCTCGCCCCCGAAGCCCACATCTACGGGACCGGCGAACGGGCGCTGGGGCTCAACCTGCGGTTCAAGCAGGTGCGACTGTGGAATCAAGACCCGGGCGGATATGGCCCCGGCCACGATCCGCTCTACCTCACGATTCCCAGCTACCTGTGCGTGGGCAACCGGGGCTGCTATCTGCTGTTCTATGAGAACAGCCACGACGGAACGCTCGGGTTCGACGCGGAGGCCGCGGCCCGCTTCGAAGCCGGTGCGCTGCGTTACTACTTCATCGCTGGCGCCCTAGAACGGATTTTTGAACTCTACGCGGATCTGACCGGGCTCCCGCCGATGCCTCCCTTATGGGCACTGGGCTACCATCAGTCGCGCTACAGCTATGAGACCGAGGCGCAGGTACGGGAGGTCGTCCAACGGTTTCGGGAGCTGAGCCTTCCGCTCAGCGCGCTTCACCTCGACATTGACTATATGAACGGCTATCGAGTCTTCTCGGTCAATTCTCGCCGCTTTCCAAGATTGCCCCAGTTGGCTGATGATCTGCTCAAAGCCGGGGTGCGGCTCGTCCCGATTCTGAATCCTGGCATTAAGCGGGATACTCAGTTCCCGGTCTACAAGGACGGCAAAGCCGAGGGCTCCTTTGTGCGTTCGCCGAGCGGCAAGCTGCTCCACGCTCCGGTCTGGCCAGGCTGGGTAGGCTATCCGGATTTCTCTGCGCCTGTGGCTCGAGCCTGGTGGGGGGAGCATTACACAGGGCTGTTGGAAGCAGGCGCTTCGGGGTTCTGGCACGACATGAACGAACCGGTGGCATTCGCCGCTTGGGGCGATCGAACTCTGCCCAAACCGGCCCCCCACTCGGTCGACGGCCGGGGAGGCGACCACTCTGAGATTCACAACCTCTACGGGCTGTTGATGAACCGGGCCGGCTTCGAGGCGTTGCGCCGACTCGCCCCCGACCGCCGGCCCTGGCTGCTGTCTCGCTCCGGCTGGGCCGGCCTCCAACGCTATGCCTGGACCTGGACCGGAGACACCGAGAGCAGCTGGGCGGCTTTACGAAAGACCATCCCAACCGTGCTGGGATTGAGCCTTTCCGGAATACCCTACTCGGGTCCTGACATCGGGGGTTATCTCGGCTCCCCTTCCCCGGAGTTATATGTTCGCTGGTTCCAGCTGGCCGCGCTGATGCCGTTCTTTCGGACCCACTCCGGCAAGGACACTCCTCGCCGCGAGCCCTGGTCTTACGGTAGCCCAACTCTGGAACAGGTCAGAAAGGCATTGAGCCTGCGAGTTCGCCTGCTGCCCTATTTGTACAGCCTGGCCTGGCAGACGAGCCGTACCGGCCTCCCGCTGGTCCGCCCGCTCTTCTGGCTGGATGCCGGCGATCCGACCCTCTGGGGAATCGACGACGCCTTCCTGTTAGGAGACAGCCTCTTGGTAGCTCCCATCCTTCAAGAGGGGGCCCGAGGGCGCGAGCTGCAGCTGCCTGCCGGAAGTTGGTTCGGGTTGTCATCAGGAGCTCGCTTCGAGGGGCCGGCCCGGATCTGGGTCACAGCCGAGCTGGACCAGATCCCGATCCTGGTCCGAGCAGGGAGCCTGCTGCCGCTGGAGGAGGCCAATCGATTGATCCTGCAAATCTACCCGCCCGGGGAGGCCGCCGGCGGGGGACTGCTCTACAGTGACGCAGGGGACGGTTACCGTGATTGGCGCCTGGATCGGTTTGTCTTGACTCAGTCTGCGGAACGGGCGGAGCTCAGATGGGAAACGACGGGGAAGTTTGGCTTCCCCTACGCGCAGATTGAGCTGCAGCCTCGAGGGTTCGAGGCGACGGGGTTGCTCGTTGACGGCCAGCGCTTAGAGCTACCCCAGGGTCTGATCGCGACCAGGCCGTTCAGGCAGGCGAGCTTCGAGATTGCCGGTTGAGTGACTCCGGCCGGCACGATCATTTCCCTCGAAACGTTGGCGGCCGCTTCTCGAGAAAGGCGGCCAAGCCCTCGGCATGGTCTTCACTGCGACCGGCGATTTCCTGCAGCTGGGCCTCGTATTCCAACGTAGCTTCCAACGAGCCAAGCACTGAGTGATTCAAAGCCCGCTTGCTCAGCCCGATGGCCCGAGTAGGCCCGCGAGCCAGCGAGGCGGCCAGCTCACGGGCCTGGTCCATTAATTCGGCGTCCGGCACCACTCGATTAACTAATCCCATCTCCAGCGCCTCGGGCGCCGTCACGGTCCGATTGGTAAATGCCAGCTCCGCCGCCCGGGCCAGTCCGGCCAGCAGAGGCAGGGCAAGCGAAGTTCCGGAATCGGCGCTCAAGCCGATGCCGGTGAAACCATAGATGAAGCTCGCGCTCTCGGCCGCGATCCGCAGATCGGTCGCCAGCGCGATCCCCAGGCCGGCCCCCACGGCCGGACCGTTGATGGCGCCCACGATCGGCTTCTCCAGTTTGCGCATGCGCAGGATCACCCGGTTGTAGGTGCGATGCAGGTGCTGGCGGAAGGAAACTGGGCCGTCCGACTTCTCGAAGGCAGTGACATCCTGGCCGGCGCTGAAGAAACGGCCGGCGCCGGTCAGCAGCAGGCAACGCACCGAGTCGTCCCGCTCGGCGTCCTTGAGCACCGTCAGCCACTCCTCGATCATCGGCCCGTTGAAGGCATTGGCCTTCGGCCGGTTAAACACGGCGGTCAGCACGCCGTCTGCGCTGTCAACCTGCAAGAATTGGAGTTCGCCCATCGGTGGGCTAGTCTAGGGGCTCGAAGTCGTCGTCAGGCCCGTCGTCCGGGGAATCGTCGAATTCGATGTGGATCTGAAACGGATCCTGAATCAAGCGGACCCACAGCAGCAGGACCTGGCCCTCGTCCATTTCTGTCCAGCGGGCCGCGATGATCGGGGCCTGATCGGTGAGACCTTCCTCGGAGCGGTACTCCAGGCTGATGGGTTGACTGTCCCGCCAGGCCCGGTAGCAGCGTTGGACCAATTCAGGGGCGTTGGGGCTGCGCAAGCGGCACATCGCCACCTGCGAGGGAACTGGGCCTTCCACGAGGCCGGGCAACCAAACATCGGTGTCCAACTCGAATGTGGGAGGCGGGCCTTCGATGATGGTGATCTTTTCGGGTTCCCTCACAAGTTCCTCGGTAGACCCTGGCCGAAAGGCGCGGCAAATCTTACCACAGCGTCCCCAACCGCGGCCTTCACGCTAGAAGGTGAGGGTCACCTTGATCGACCCGCTGCGCTTGTTGCTGGCTGCGGCGATCGCCTGGCGATACTGCTCGAACGGAAACCGGTGGGTGATCAGCCCGCTGGCGGACAGCGCGCCTTCCTGCAGCATCTCGATCACCAGGTCAAAAGTATGCAGCGTTCGGCCGTCGAGGGTCTCCATCCCAAAGGTCTTGGCCCCGACCAGGTCCACCTCCTGAAACCAGACCGGGGTGGTGTCCAGGCTTAGCTGGTTGAGCGAGATGCCGACCAGCACCACAACCCCGCCCGCTCGGGCCAGCCGGAGCGAGTCGCGGATTGTGGTGCGGTCGCCGACGCAGTCGTAGAGAACGTCATAGCCGCCGAGCAGCATGCCGCGATTCAGCTGCACGCGGTAGTACTTGGCCCCGGTGATCTCGGCGGACTTGGCGTAGATGTCCCCCCGGTCGCTGATCACCTCGTCCGCTCCCAGCCGCTTGGCGGCCTGAGCTTGATGGGTGTAACGGACCACCACCGTCACATGGGCCTGGGGTGCCAGGGATTTCACGACCTGCAGCGTGAGCAGGCCGATGATTCCGGCCCCCAAGATCAGCACCCGATCTCCGGGCGAGGGCAACCGGCGCAGCACGCCATGGGCCGCGACGGCCATCGGTTCGATGAGGGAAGCCTGGTCGTCATTCAAGTCGTCCGGGACCGGCCAGATCTCACTCTGGTGCGCGGTGTAGCTGTCGCTCCATCCGCCGCCCGCCCCCACCGGTCCTTTGCCCAGCGAGTTGTTTTCACACAATCGGGTGTCGCCGCGGGCGCAGAAGCGGCACGGCGGATCGATCTCCTGGGTGTGGCAGTTCGGGCTGCCAACCGGCCGGGCCTCGATCACCACCCGGTCGCCGGCCCGGAATCGCTCGACGGCCGGACCGACCTCGGTCACTTCACCGACGGCCTCGTGTCCCAGATAGATCCGCTGGATCCCGGGCAAGGCCACCGGCGCGATCCGCGGATCGGCTTTCACGTAAAGCAGCGAGAGGTCCGTGGCACAGATTCCACATTGGCGGTTGCGTACTCGCAGCCACTGCGGGCCTGGCAGCGGCGGATCGGGAATCTGCTCCACCCCCGATGGCGAAAGCGGCGACCACACGACCCCGGGCCACAGCGGCCGCAGGGCCTTGGTGGCCAGCGCCCGCGGGATATCTTTGTCGAAGTAGATCGCTCTCATCCGGCGCCAGCCCGGCTCACTTTCCCTTCCATATAGGGGAACGTTTCTCGCTGAAGGCCTGCATTCCCTCTTTCTGGTCCTCGGTGCTGAACAGGAAATAGAAACTGCGGCGCTCGTCAGCGATCCCATCCGCCAGGAAGCTCTCGAAGGCATGGTTAACCGACTCCTTGGCCAGCCGGACCGCGATCGGAGCACGGGCCGCGATCTCGTTGGCCAACGCCAATGCCTCCTCCAGATACAGCTCCACGGGCGCGACCCGGTTGACCAGTCCAACCCGCAGCGCTTCCTCGGCGGTCAGGTTCCTGGCGTTCAGCACCATCTCCATGGCCAGCGCCTTCCCCACCGCCCGAGTCAGCCGCTGGGTCCCGCCCGCCCCCGGCATCACACCCAGGTTGATTTCCGGCTGGCCAAACTTGGCGGTCTCGGAAGCCACGATCATGTCGCAGAGCATCGCCAATTCGTTGCCGCCGCCTAAGCACCAGCCCGAGACCGCCGCGATCACCGGCTTCTTGACGCTCCGGATGCGGTCCCAGCGGCCAATCCGATCGGCGGTCAGCATGTCCACCGCCGAGGCCTCCGCCATCTCCTTGATGTCGGCCCCGGAGGCAAAGGCTCGCGCGTCGCCGGTCAGCACCATCGCTCCGATCTGCGGATCGGCGTCGTACCCGGTCAGCGCGCTGGCCACTTCCTCCATCACGGTTGCGTTGAGTGCGTTGAGGGCCTCGGGTCGATGGATCTGTACCAGACCAGCCCGGCCGTGGATCTCAGTCTTGATCGTGGTGTAGGTCATGCCACCCTCCGGTGTAACAAGGGATTAGGGGATACGGTAGGCGCGGCCCGACGCTCCGCCTCAGCGCAGCCGCAGTTTGAATTTAGAGATGTGATCGGTATGGTCGCGCTCATGCCACAGGGTTCGCCGCATGACCTTGCGGGCCGACCAAGTCTCCCCGGAGAGAGCCACGACCCCGATGCGGGTAGCCAGATTTGGGAGGTTGGCCAGGGTGTGATCACGGACTTTCACCAGGCGGTTGAGTGGATCGGTTGGAAGCTCACGGGTTGGCAAGGCAATTCCCATCCGATCGAAATACCACTGCTCCGCGAGGGCTACGTGATTCAGGATTCCCGCAATGGGCCACTCTTCCCCGGATATCTCCTTGTGCAGGTCATCTTCGGTGAGGCCGACCAACATCTGCTCCAGGTCCCGGCGGATCGCCAGCAACAGCCGTTCATATTCCGGCATCTCATCCGCCAGCAACGGCGGCCGGTCGGCGGCGAAGAAGGCATTGACCTCGTAGTCGTCTTCGTAGCGCCAGGCCCGGACCACCTCGCTGACCATCATCGGGCCCGAGAAGCCGCTGACCCGTAATCCGTGCCCGCTGCACCATTCGAGGTAGGTTTCGACAGCTTTCGGGATGGAGCTGATGGCGGTTTCCCGCTCGGTGTGGGAGGCAAAACAGCCGGGCAAATCCGGCACGTGGGCGATCCAGCGCCCGTCGATCTCTTCCGCGCACACTACGTACGGCATGCTGAAGCGAGCCTTGACGCTATGCTTCTTGGACTATTGCGCCTCCTAGGGGATCGCCTATACTCGATTCTAATTATCCTGTTCTTCGAGGGCATTTATGATTTTTTCTTCCTCGAGCGGTCAGGGGTTGGTGGAGTACGCGCTGATCATTCTTCTCGTAGGACTGGCAGTGATCGTGCTCCTCACCCTATTCGGCTCGAGCGTCGGGAACATGTTCAGCAACGTTATCGCCAACGTGTAATCCCGCGCCGATGCTGAGAATACTAAGTCGTGAGAAAGCGCCGGCCAAGTAGCGCTGTTGAGGCCGGCTGTCTTGCTTGAGGCCACGCCTCGAGGTTAACTACCCAGCGCACTCCCTGCCTTCTCCACCCAGCCCTTCATGCGCCGAGCCAGTTCGCGCCGAGGCAGTAAAATTCGACGCCCGCAGTTCTGACACTTCAGACCGATGTCTGCCCCGAGCCGGATGACCCGCCAGTCGGTCCCCCCGCACGGATGGGGCTTTCGCAGCCGGACGACATCGTCCACCCGAAGCTCTACCAGCAACGAAAACGGCCCTCCGGCCGGGTCGCGGCATTATACTCCGGCGGCTCCAACACACCCGGGTGATATAATCCGACCGCTGTGCTAAGTGGGAGCCTGCCGGAGATCCTCTCCCGAGCCTTCACGCTGGTCATCGCCTTCACGATCCATGAGTTTGCGCACGCCTGGGCCGCCGACCGGCTCGGCGACGACACCCCCCGCCTGGCTGGCCGCCTTTCGTTAAACCCCCTCCGCCATCTCGATCCGCTGGGTTCACTGCTCCTGCTGGTGGCCGGCTTCGGTTGGGCCAAGCCGGTCCCGGTGAATCCATACGCGCTACAGCGACGAACTCCGGCCGGGATGATGCTGGTAGCGGCCGCCGGACCGCTCTCCAACCTCGGACTCGCGATTCTCGCCTCGCTTCCCTTCCAGGCGGACCTGGTGGGACCGACGTTTGTCGCCGGTAGGCTGCTTCCCTCGTTGTCTGGTTTGCTGCAGACATTCATTTTCATCAACCTCATCCTTCTACTGTTCAACTTGATCCCCATCTCCCCGCTGGACGGAGAGAAGGTACTCGCCTACTTCCTGCCGCCAGGCGGCCAGGCTGCTCTGGCGCGGCTGCGTCCCTATGGGCCAGTCATCTTGCTCCTGTTGATCGCCTCCGGCAGGATGGGAGTCAATTTGCTCGGGCTGCTGGTCGGAACTCCGGCCCGCCAGCTCTTCAATCTGCTGGTTTCGTAGTCCAATCCACACACCCAACTCGCGAGGAAGCTCATGACCAAGACCGATTGGATTTCGGAGGAGATTGCCAACCTGCGGGCCGCCGGGCTGTTCACCCAGATCCGGACGGTGAGCTCTGCACAGGGCGCCTGGCTGGTGGTGGACGGGCGGCGGGTGCTCAACTTCTGCTCAAACAACTACCTGGGCCTCGCCAACCATCCGCGGCTGACTGCGGCCGCCAAGTCGGCCATCGATCGGTTCGGAGTGGGGCCGGCCGCGGTCCGGACGATCGCCGGGACCATGCAGCTGCACTTAGAACTTGAAGCGCGGCTGGCCGCCTTCAAGGGAGTCGAGGCCGCGATCACCTTTCAGTCTGGCTTCAACGCCAACCTCGCCGCGATCCCGGCCCTAGTCGGCAAAGGGGATGTGATCTATTCCGACGAGCTCAACCACGCCAGCATCATCGACGCGGCTCGCCTCTCGCGGGCAGAGACCGTCCGCTACCCTCACCGGGATCCAGGCGGGCTCCGGGCCGCGATCGTCGAACAGCGGAAGCAAGAGTTCCATCGGGCCCTGATCGTGACCGACGGGGTCTTCAGCATGGACGGGGATGTCGCTCCACTGGCGGAGATTCAGGCCATCGCCCAAGAATTCGACTACTTGCTGATGGTCGATGACGCCCACGGGGAGGGCGTGCTGGGGAAAGGGGGTCGCGGGATCGTCGACCACTTCCACCTGCACGGGAAGGTGGACCTTGAAGTCGGGACCCTCTCGAAGGCCTTCGGGGTCGTCGGAGGCGTTGTGGCCGGCCGGCAGGTCATTGTGGATTGGCTGCGCCAGCGCGGGCGTCCATTCCTCTTTTCCTCGGCCATGACCGTGCCGGACGTGGCGGCTTGCCTCGCAGCGGTGGACTTGTTGGAGGAATCCGACGAACTCGTGCAGCGTCTGTGGGAGAACACCCGCTATTTCAAACGGGAGATGGGCACCCTTGGGTTTGACACCGGTGCAAGCACCACTCCGATCACCCCAATCATGCTTGGCGAGGCTCCGCTGGCGCAGTCCTTCAGCAGCCAGCTGTTCGAGGAGGGAGTCTTCGCGATGGCGATCGGTTATCCCACCGTGGCCCAGGGCAAGGCCCGCATCCGAGTCATGATCTCCGCCGCCCACTCCACGGAAGACCTGGACCACGGTCTTGCCGGCTTTGAGAAGGTCGGCAAGCTACTCGATGTGATCTAGGTTGATGAGAAGGAGATGTCGGGCGGCCTAATCCAGAGTCAGAACTGGAATCGCGGCTGTTGGGGAACGATCTTGCGGCTGTAGTTGATGACAAAGTCCTGCAGCCGGCTCTCCAACTCCATGAACTCCGGCGAAGACAGCACCGTATCCAGGCTCTCCCGATCTTCGGCGATGAAACCGGTCAAGCGCAGTGGGTACTCGCCGTAGGCTGTGTGCCAGGCTTCACAAAGCGTCAGCCCGAGGTTCTCGAGCGCCGGAACAAACTCCCCCAATACATAGCGAAAGTATTCCTCCCGATGTTTCGGGAGGGGGTCGTAAGTCAACAGGAGCTTGACCGAATCTTCCATGCTTGGTTTTATTGTGTCACCGGCCGCGGCCGGCGATCGTACAGGTCCTCACTCGTCCCCAGCCTGACCTGCTCAGCACGAGTAGGCCAGACGCCCGGGATGCGTGTTCCGCAACTCGGGCAGCTGCCCGTCTCGGTCAGGCGGTAGGCCAGGATAACATACCCCAGCCGCTCGATCAGGCAAGTCCGGCAATTCGGGCAGTAGGTGTTTTCGTAATCCTCGACCTGCCCCGGCAGATTCCCGGCATACACGTAGCGCAACCCGGCTTCCTGGCCGATCTCGGCGGCCCGCATTAGGATCTCGGCGGTCGTATTGTCCGGTTCGATCAGCTTGTAGTCTTTGTGAAAGGCCGTGACATGCCAGGGGATGTCCGGAGAGATTCCGGCCAGGAAACGCGCCGCATCCCACAGCTCCTCTGAACTGTCGTTGAACCCAGGGATCACCAGGGTCACGACTTCCATCCAGAAGCCCATCGCATGCACCCGCTCGACGCTGTCGAGCACGTGCTGCAGCACGCCCCCCAGCCCGCGGTAGGTCTTGTCCCGCATCGACTTGAGGTCAATCTTGTAGCCCGTGACATGCGGCTTCAAGAACTCCAACACCTCCGTAGTGGTGTTGCCGTTGGAGATGTAGACGCAGGTGAACCCGGCTTCCCGCGCGACCTCGAAAACACCCACCGCCCATTCCGAGGTGATCAGCGGCTCGTTGTACGACGAGCCGATCACCCAGGCGCCCATCTTGCGGCCGTATTCGACCAGCTCGTGGGGCGTCACCTCGCGCAGGCCGGCCGCCGAGATGTCGGAGGCCGGATCGCGCATCGCTTGAGAGGTCACCCAGTTCTGGCAGTAGGTGCAGTGGAAGTCGCACCCCAGCATCCCGAAGGTCAAGGTATCGGAGCCGGGGTAGAGGTGGAAGAAGGGCTTTTTTTCGGTGGGGTCGCACTGAAGGGCGCCGACATAGCCCCAGGGGACTCGCAGCCGCCCTTCGTGATTGAAACGGACCTGGCAGATTCCCCGCTTACCCGGTCGGATCAGGCAGCGGTGCCCACAGGCATAACACCGAAGCGCTCCGTCCGGCTGGGTCTCATACAGCTTCCCCTCGACCGTCAGCGGGTCGAGCAGATCTCCCAGCGTGCTGGTGCGCATTGCGAAGGTCGGCGGGATTATATCATCCGAGGGTAGAATGCCCGCGTGATCACCCTGGCCGTGCAGGCGGGAGGCCGCTCGAGTCGGATGGGGCGCGACAAGGCGCTGATCCCGCTCGGGGGAATCCCGCTGATTGAGCATGTACTCCGGCGGACGGCCGGCCTTGCCGAGGACGTTCTGATCACAACCAACCAGCCAGCGGACTTCGCTTACCTGGGTGTCCGGCTGGTGCCCGATCGCGAGCCCGGCGCCGGCGCGCTGCCCGGGTTGTTGACCGCACTGGAGGCCGCCCAAGGTGAGACCGTGCTGCTGTTGGCCTGCGACCTACCCTTCGTCTGCCGGCCGCTGCTGGAGCATTTGCTCAGCCGGGCGCCCGAAGCCCAAGTAGTTGTCCCTCGGTGGAACGACGATCTCGAGCCGCTGCACGCGGTCTATTCTCGTTCGTGTGCTAATGCGGTCCGGGCGGGAGTGCAGGCTGGCCAGCAGCGGGTGATCGACATCCTGCCGCGAGTAACTCAGCAGGTGGTCGATGGAGCTGCGATCGCCAAGTTCGATCCAGACGGATGGAGTTTCTTCAATATCAACACACCCCAAGATCTAGCTCGGGCAGAACAGGTCTTGGCTGAGCGGGCCGATGCGCCGCAACTGCCCTTTAAAGCACAGACAGACATCTAGGTGAGGGGGGCACCCAGACGTCTGACTGTTCACGGTAGTATACCGACTCCCTGGGGGACCGTCAAGCTTCAACCTCAAAACCCATACCGCAATCTGCCGGGGAGTGCTATTCTCTCCGCTTCAGGAGGGCCACATTCTCCGGATCAATAACCCACGCTCTGGCGCCGGGCGCCGCTCCGCGGTTGCCGGATGCTTGCTTATGGCCCTGGCCGCCGCCTGCAACCTGCCGGCCGGCCAGGACCAAATTGCCACCGCGGTTGCCGCCACGGTCCAGGCCCTGCAATTCTCGGCCCCCACCCTTCCCCCACCAAGCGTAACTCCCCAGCCACCGACGAGCACACCCACCAGCACGCCCACTCTGCTCTCGACTTCGACCCCTGCGGCCCCCCGGATCCGGGTTTCGGAGAACACCAACTGCCGGGCCGGGCCCGCCGCCGCCTACGACTTCCTGGGCGCGCTGCTGGTGGGGCAGGTGGCCGAGGTGGCCGCCCGCAGCACAGCCTCCAACTATTGGTACATCCACAATCCGGATCGGCCGGGCGAGTTCTGCTGGCTCTGGGGCGAATTCGCGTCCCTGGAGGGCGACCCGAACGCCCTGCCTGCCTACACTCCGGCGCCCAGCCCCACCCCCAGCATCGATTTCATCCTGTACCTGAACGGCTTCCAGCCCTGCGGCTCAGACACCCAGGTCGCCTTCACAATCCAGAACAACAGCGGGACCACGTTCATGACCGGCCTAATCCACATCCTCAATCTGACAGATTCCACCGACGTCTACGGCCCGCTGCTTGACCGGCATCCCTTCGCCCCCGGCTCGACCGACTGCCCTCCGGGCCATGGCAACCAGCTGCTGCCGGGCGCGGCGGCCTACATCGTCGCTCCCTTGAGTACGCCTCCAACTGGGGTCGCCGCCCGGGCGACGATTAAATTGTGTACCGGGGATTACTTAGCTGGGGACTGTGTGACCAAGACGATCGACTTCAACTTCCCGTAGCTCGAACCTCTTGGAGGAAGGCGTCAATGGCCGCCAGTGCCTCCGCCGGGTTTTGATACTCTCTGATCAGCAAACCCTTCGATTGGTTTCCCAGAATCATCTTGGAGACCGGCACCCCGCCTTTGTAGCAGCATAGCACCGGTTTGCCCAATCCGAGGGCATAGGCAATCTCATACCCCACTCCATGGGAAGGCGTGCTGACCTCCGCGATCAAGGCGTCGCACTCTTCGATCCAGCGCAGGTCACGTCGGTAGATCTCCTGCGGGTCGACCACCTTCTCGAGTTCCATCACCCCCCGCTCCGCAAGGTGAGCCGTCGGCACCCCATGCCCCTCTCGCTCAAGGTGACCCACGATGGCTGCGTAGATGTCCTGGTCCGCCCGGCCACCGGTCAGCGAGCAGGAGAAATACAGATTCAGCTGTCGGCTCCTTTTTTGTGGCTCAACAAAACTCGTGCTATCATCCGCTCAGCTATGCAGAACCGCGATCCAGTTCGCTTCCTTCAGTTGGAGGTCGCCCGGCTGACCGACGAAAACCGCGACCTCAAGGAGCAGCTGGCCAGCTTGCGCTCGTCGGTGCAGGCCCTCAGTGCGCTGCAGGAAGTTATCCAGCGTATCACGCCCAGCACCAACGTTCTGGTGCTGCTTGGCGACTTGCTCGCCTCCGCAGTGGCGGTCGTGGGAGCCAGCGATGGTTCGCTGCTGCTGCGGGATGAAGAGACCGGGGAGTTGGTCTTCTCGGTCGTGCATGGTGAGTCCCGCGATCGACTCACCAATTACCGTCTGCCGGCAGGAAAAGGCATCGCCGGCTGGGTCGCGGTTCACAAACGCCCCTTGGTGCTTACCAATGTACGCGACGATCCCCGCCACTTCCCAAAGATCGATGAGGCCTTCGGATTCCAGACCCGGACCCTGGCCTGCGTGCCGCTACTAGATGGGGAACGGGTGCTCGGAGTGTTGGAGGCGGTCAACAAGAACTACGACCGCGAATTCACCGACAATGACCACGACCTGCTCATGGTCGTGGCCAATCTGGCAAGCCTGGCCCTCATTCGAGCCGACAGCTTCACCGAGCAGAGTGCCTGAACCTGACCACCGGTTCCTACGAACTCCGTATCCGAATTAAGCCTCCCTCAACCTAGCCCCTAGCTCCGTGCTCACCCGCCTCACAATCCTTTGCCGGGCTTCGGCCACTTCGGCATCGGTCAGCGTTCGTTCGGAGGCCTGATAGATGATCGAGAACGCCAAGCTCAGTTTGCCCTCTTCGATCGGGTCGCCCCGATAGCGATCGAACAACCGCACCTCTTGCACCAACGGCCGACCCTCCTCCAGGATCAGGCTCCGCACGCGCTCGGCTGCGATATCGGCGCCGACAATGAAGGCCAGGTCTTCCAGGACCGGGGGAAAGGCCGGCGCAGGGTGAACCGGATAGCGCGGCGGCACCTCTTTCAGGATTGTCCCCAAATCGAGTTCCGCGGCGGTCACCGAATCAGTCTGCAATCCCCAGCGTTCCGCCACCCCGGGATGGATCTCCCCTGCCAGCCCGAGCCGTTGGCCACCCAGCGAGACCTGGGCACACATCGCCGGGTGATACATCGGGTGTTCGGCTGGTTCGTAAGTGGCCGTCGGCAGATGGAGGCCCTCGAGCAGCCCATCAATCACTCCTTTTAGATCATAGAAGCCCATCCGCGCCGGCTCCGGTTCCAACCAGCCGGGTTCCCGGCTGGGGCCGCGCAGCGCGATCGCGAGCCGGGCCGGTTCGTCGGGCAGCTGGGATCCCTCGACCGGTAGGAACACCGGCCCAATTTCGAAAAGTGCGAGCCGGTCGCTTACCCGATCGTTGCGCTGCACCACCTCCAGGAGACCGGCCAGCAAGCTCGTGCGCAGGACCGAGCGGTCTTGGGCAATCGGGTTCACCAGTTGGACGGCTTCCTGCAAGCCAGGGGTCTGAGCGGCCTCTCGCTCGGGTGAGCTGAATCGATAAGTGACGACCTCCTGCAGCCCCATGCCCACCAGCAAGTCGCGAGCCCGCTCTTCGGCTGCGAGCTCCGGATTCCCGTGCT
This sequence comes from uncultured Anaerolineaceae bacterium, assembly GCA_964590515.1. Lineage (GTDB taxonomy): Bacteria > Chloroflexota > Anaerolineae > Anaerolineales > E44-bin32 > JADFRG01. The sequence continues at coordinate 41,540 of CAZPZD010000007.1, forward strand.
GAGGCGGGATTCGATCCTCGATTTGGGTCTCGGGGATACGATCGTACCCGTACACCCGGGCGAGCTCTTCCATCAAATCGGCCTGTCCCACCACCCCAGCCCCGATGTCGAGCCGGTGATCCGGCGCGATCGCCCGAACCGAATCCGCCGGCTGCCGCGAGGTTTCCTCGGAGCGGTCGGTCGCCAGGAAGGGATCGCCTTGCAGCTGCATCTCGAATCCCAGCCGGCCCAGGATTTGGCCGATCTCCTGGGTGCTCAGCCGAACACCGAGCCAGCGTTCGGTATCGGCCGGCGACACCATGACCGGCACCGGCTTCGGAGGTCGCGGGTAGGCGTCCACCAATCCGTCGGCAGGCCGGCCTCCACTGAGCCGCCGCATGAGTTCAAGCCCGCGCCGGACACCCCGCTCGGCCATTGCCGGGTGGACGCCCCGTTCGAAGCGATAGGCGGCCTCGGAGGACAGGCCTTGGGCCGCCGCCGTCCTCCGAATGTTGATGAAGTCCCAGGCCGCGCCCTCCAGCAGCACCCGGGTCGTGCTGACGCTGACTTCCGATGCGGCGCCTCCCATGATGCCGCCGATCGAGAGCGCTCCGGCGGTGTCGGCCACCAGGATGGTGAAATCGTCTAGCCGGCGCTCCATCCCGTCCAACGTGGTAAGCGCTTCTCCCTTTTCAGGAAGCCGGGTGATGATAGTCGGCGGTTTGCCTCCCGCCCGCTGCTCCAGAATGTCATAGTCAAAGGCGTGCAGCGGCTCACCAATCTCGAGCATCGCGTAGTTGGTGGCGTCCACGATGTTGTTGATCGGCCGCATGCCCGCCAACCGCAGGCGGCGCTGCACCCAGTATGGGCTCGGCCCGATCTGCACTCCCTCGATCAAGCCCAGGACGAAGCGGGGGTTGAGCTCCGGTTCCCGGATTTCTAATTTGACCCGGCCCTCTATCGCCGGCCCCTGCCAGTCCACCTCAAACGACGGTTCCTTGAGCGGCACTGCGAAAAGAGCGGCCAGCTCCCGGGCGACACCCAGGATGTTGGCTGCCCGGGCGATGTTCGGCAGAATCGCAATGTCAAGGACCGCATCGCCCATATAGCTGGCCAACGGAGTCCCGGGTACGGCATCGTCATCTAGAAAGATGATTCCCTCATGATCATCCGAGATACCCAGCTCCTTTTCCGAGCACGCCATCGAAGACGACTCGACCCCTCGGATCTTGGCCGGCTTCAGGATCATCTTCTCCCAGCCGGCCTGCTTGCCGTCGTAAATTTCCGCACCTGCCTTCGCGTAGGCCACTTTCAAGGGCCGTTCCAGGGGCCCGGTTCCTTTGAACCCAAACAGGTTCGGCGCTCCGGTCAGGACCGTGTGCTCCTGCTCGCCATCGAAGAGCCGGGTCAACACCAACCGATCGGCGTTGGGGTGGGGCATTACCTCTCGAATCTCGCCAACCACGATTCGCTCCGGGTCCCAGGCCAATCCCGAGACTCGGGTCTCCTGCCTCGGCCCAACAGAAGCGCTCTCGAAAGGCAGTCCGACATAGCGGATCTCTTCCACCTCCAGCCCGGCCACGGTCAGGCGCCGGGCGAGCTCCGAGATCGAGACTTCAATCTCGACAAACTCACCCAACCAAGAGAGGGGAACTTTCATTGCTGGTTTTGTTGTCCTAGAACTGCGCCAGAAAGCGCAAGTCGTTCGCCCAAAAATGGCGGACGTCTTCGATCCCATGTTGCAGCATCGTGATCCGCTCCGGTCCCATCCCAAACGCGAATCCAGAGAAGCGTTCCGGGTCGTAGCCGCCGTTGTGCAAGACCGTCGGATGCACCATTCCGCATCCCAGGATTTCCAGCCAGCCGGTTCGCTTGCAGACCGGGCACCCGGCGCCGCCGCACACAAAACACTCCACGTCCATCTCGGCCGATGGTTCAGTGAATGGGAAGTAAGAGGCCCGAAATCGGGTGCGCACATTTTGGCCGAAGGTGCGTCGTGCGAAGGCGCTGAGGGTGCCCTTCAAGTCGGCCATCGTGATGTGGTGGCCGACCGCCAATCCTTCGATCTGGTTGAACTGGATCTCCGAGCGAACCGTGATCTGTTCGTACCGGAAACACATTCCCGGCAGCACCACCCGAATCGGCTCCGGGGCCCGCTCCCGCATCACCCGGATCTGGCCAGGTGAGGTGTGGGTACGCAGCAGCACCTCCGGATCGGTGGTGTAGAAGGTGTCCTGCATGTCGCGGGCCGGGTGATGGCGCGGAAAGTTGAGCAAACCGAAGTTGTACTCGTCGGTCTCGACCTCGCGGGAGCGGTAGACCTGGAACCCCATCTCGGCCCAGATATGGATGATCTCGCGCAGAGTCTGGGTCGAAGGGTGGAGCCGGCCCCGGCTCGGTGGGCGGCCGGGCAGAGTGACGTCGAGCCGCTGCTCGGCGACTGACCGGTCGAGGGCCTCCCGCTGCAGCGCCTTTTCCCGTGCTGCGAAGGCGTGCTCCAATGCGGCTTTGACCTCATTCGCTCGACGACCGACTGCTGGTCGTTGATCCTTGGGCAGCTCGCGCAGCCCATCCAGAGCCTGCGCCAGCGGCGCCGAGCGGCCGAGGTGGTTAACCTTCCAGGACTGCAGATCCGCCGAAGTGCGAATGGCCCCCAACTGGGCCAGCGCCTCCCGCTCGATTTGATTTAGCCGATCGATCATGGTGTGCAGTTTAGAAACAAAACTCCCGCCCTTCAAGGGACGGGAGCCTCGCCCAGCAGGGATTATCTCCGAATCAGTGGGCTTGTCAACGTCGGCCGCTCAAGATGGCCGCTCCCGCTTCGGACCGGTCAGGAAAGCCCACAAACTGGGCCAGCGTTCCTTGATGATCGTGTGATCGTCGCTAACCGCGCGGTGGGTAGTCAGGTAGATCCCACTGAGCGCCAGCCCGAAGACGAGGTAGGTCCAGGATTGGGTCAGCCACCCGAAGACCAATGGCCAGCTGACCAGGCTGATCCGAGTCGCCCAGAAAGAGCTGCGGGTGATCAGGCGCACGAGGGCCCAAATCCCGATCCCGATCAGGAGAGTGTGCCAGGAGAGCAGCGCCATCGCGGCCAGTCCGGCGGTGTTGCCACGCCCGCCGGCAAACCCGAGCCACACCATCCAGCGGGTGCCAATCACGGTGGCCAATACAGTGATCCCGATCGCAAGCGGACTGTCAGCGACGCTCCGGGCCAGGATCACGGCCAGCAGCCCTTTGGCCGCCTCGCCCACGAACACAAACAAGCCCGCCCAGCGGGTAGCACTCAGCGCCACGTTCATCACTCCCACATTTCCGCTGCCCATAGATCGAAGGTCTTTGCCGGTCACCAGGCGGGCGACGATCCAGGCGATCGGGATCGATCCGAGCAGGTAGCCACCGATCGCCAGAGCGATGACGAGCAGGCTCAGCTTGACCTCCGAGCGAGGGGCCCGGACGCACTAGTCAAGTGCAGCAGGTTGAACAGCCACGGCGCGCCGAAGCTGATCCACAGCCCGATCGATCCGAAGCGCAGGATCCGGAAGGGTAGGTAGTAGGCCTCTCCCTCCCGCAGAAACACCGCACCTAAACCGGCGTAGAGGACCGCCCCGATCACTACCCCCAGCAGAAAGCGCACTGCCCGCTGCCAGATCGGACCACCCGAGTTGAAGTGGAGGTACCGATGAGTCAGGGCCAGTCCCGACCCGAATCCGGCGAAGGCCGACATGGCCTGGACGATCTCGCGCCTAGGATCGATGACCAGGAAGACCGCCGGGACCGCCAGGGCAAGCAGGATCTGGGGTGCGATTCCGAGCGAAGCCAGCCAGCCCTCCACCCCGGACCGGGTGCTCAGGTACAACGCCAGAATCAGGGCTCCAATCGCCCATCCTCCAAGCACATCAGTCGGGAAATGGACGCCCAAATAGATTCGCGAAGATCCGATCAGGAAAATGAGCGCAGTTGCCCCGGCCCAGGCCCAACCGCTGCGCAGCCAGTGGGCAGGAAGCCCCCAGAAGACGACCGCGTTCTGCGAGTGTCCGCTGGGGAGACCGTACCCAGCCGCATCGTCGAGGCAGACCTCTGGCCGAATGTCGCAGGGCCGCGGTTGCATCAACACATCCTTGAGAGCGACATTGAGGGTAGCCGAGAGCAGAACTAAGATTCCCAGCCGGGCCCCGACCCCATAGTCAACACACCAGATAATCGCTGGCGCCAACAGCAGATAGAGCTCCGCGCTACCCATAAAGGTAAGTGCCGAGAACAGCGCGTCCAGCGCCGGCGTGCGAGCGGTTTGAATCGCCTCGATTAGATCCAGACCGAACTCTAGTGCAGTTTCCACGGGTCAGCCTTTCCCGCTATCACCGGCTCCGCGGTCCCACGCCCCCCTCGCAAGCCGGGCTTGGATGAATTGGTAGGTCCTCTCCGCTACCCGCTCCCACTCGCTGTCCACGGTGAGCGCGTGAGCTGAATTGTTCAGCATCAGCAGCTCTTTGTCCTTCGACCCGACCCGGTCGTAGATCATCCGGGCGCTCTCGGGATGGATGCTCCGATCCAGCCAGCTGTGCACGATCAGCAACGGGCTGACCACCTGGGGCAGCAGCCGTTTGACCTCCCTAATGAGTTTGCGGGTCTCGTGAGCGCCAAAGGTCGGGTATCGGTCGTAGCTCCAGATCCGGCCGCTGGCGGTTGGGTCGGTGAAATGCGCTTGCTTCTTGGGGAACATCGAAATGAAGTACTTACCCAGCGGGACGAGCCGGATCAGACGGTTGGCCACCTTCAAGGCCGGCGAGTAGACAATTGCCCCCGGGAGCAATGGTTCCATGCCTGCCAGGTACAGGGCGAGCAGCGCCCCCATCGAGAGCCCGGCGACGAAGACCGTCTCACATTGGTCGCTCAGCTCGGCGAGCGCCTGCTCCGCGCTTCGGGTCCAGTCGGTCCAGGCCACCCGGTTCAGGTCCGCCGGGATAGTCCCATGCCCGGGCAGCAGGGGCGCCGATATGCGCAGTCCGCGCCCATTGAGGTAGTCCGCGATCAAGCGCATCTCGGCCGGTGATCCGGTATAGCCGTGGATCATGAGCACCCCCACCGGCCCACCCTCCAGCTTAAACCCGGCCGGACTCGGTCGCGGCTGCATACCCCGATCAGGCTTGCCGGTTCCGCTTCAATATCCGAGCTTGGGGTCGTATCGGTTGAGCAGCTCCTCGTCCGCCAGATAACGCCGAAGGTTTTCAGCGAAGAGCTCGGCGGCTCGCTCCAGATAGAGCCCGGAGGTGCCCGCGATGTGTGGGGAAAGGATCACGTTCGGAAGCTCCCAAAGCGGGCTGCTCTGCGGCAGCGGCTCCACCGGAAAGACATCCAGCGCGGCACCCGCGATCCAACTGTTCCCCAGGGCCTCGACCAATGCGCCGTGATCCACGACCCCACCGCGGGAGACGTCGATCAGATAGGCGGTGGGTTTCATCCGCCGCAGCACCTGTTCACCGACCAGGCCCCGGGTCTCCGGAGTCAGGGGGAGCGTGATCACCAGGAAGTCGCACTCCGATGCCATCGAAGCTAAGGCTTGAGGTGGGTAAATCCGGGTTGGCAGCTCGGCTTGCGGATCGCCCAACCCCTCTGGCTGATAACCTTGCTGCTCGAGGACCTTGAGATCCCGCTTGGTCACCAATATCCGGGCACCGAGTGCGACACACAGACGGCCGATCTCTCGTCCGATACTGCCATAGCCCACGATCCCGACTGTGTTCCCCCTCAGCTCCAGCGGGCGAAAGCGGGTGAAACGGTCCTCCGCCCAGCTCTTGTTTCTGCGCTGCTCGACCATTTCGGAGAGATGATGACCGGCGGCCATCATCATGGTCAGGGCGAACTCGGCCATCTGCGGGACCGCCGCTCCGCTTAAGGTGGTGACCATCACTTCCGAGCGCAGCAAGCTGTTCTCGACGAATTGATCGATCCCCGACCAGTGAAACTGAATCCAGCGCAGGTTCGGAACCTGCTCCGGCTCCGGCAGCGCCCGGCGGGTGTACAGGATCTCCACTTCGGCGAGCTGCTCTTCTGGGATCTCGGAGGCTTCGCCGGTGGGGTGCAGCCTGATCTTCAACTGCGGCGAAACCGATTGCAGCCGCTCGAGCAGCCGATCGGGCAGATCCACCGTGATAATCACCGGGATCTCGGCCATGGTCGCCATTGTACTGTAAGGGCTCGGCTATACTTGGTCCCCGTGCCCACTTCCATCGACGAGTTGCAAGTCCAGCTGCGCGAGCAACTCTATCTGGCCGACCGCGGCCTGGCCACTGCCATATTCCTCGCCCTCAAACTCCCGCGCCCGCTCTTCCTCGAAGGGGAGGCCGGGGTCGGCAAGACCGAGGTTGCCAAAGCCCTGGCTGCAATGCTCAAGACCCAGCTGATCCGACTGCAGTGCTACGAAGGACTCGATGTGCATCAAGCGGTCTACGAGTGGAATTATTCCCGACAAATCCTGCACATCCGGATGCTCGAGGCCGGAGGCGAGCGGCCCCAGGAGCAGGACCTGTTCGGGCCGCAGTTCCTGCTGCGCCGACCGCTGCTGCAGGCGATCGAGTGGGCGGGTGAGCAGCCACCGGTCTTGCTGATCGACGAGCTAGACCGCAGCGATGAGGAGTTCGAGGCTTACTTGCTGGAGATCCTGTCCGATTTCCAGGTCACCATTCCGGAGATCGGCACCCTACGCGCCCAGCGGCCGCCCATTGTGGTGTTGACTTCCAACCGTACCCGAGAAGTGCATGACGCGCTGAAGCGCCGCTGCCTCTATCATTGGATTGACTTCCCCAGCTTCGAACGAGAGCTCGAGATCCTGAACCTCAGGCTGCCCCAGCTGCCAAAGAAACTGAGCCGGCAGGTCACGGCTTTTGTCCAGGAGTTGCGCCAGGCCGACCTGTACAAGACCCCGGGAGTTGCCGAAACCTTGGATTGGGCTGAAGCCCTCTGGGCGCTGGATCGCGAGCAGCTGGATCCCGAAGTGGTCAACGATACCCTGGGCGCGCTGCTGAAAGTCCAAGACGATTTGCTGAGAATACAAGGCCCGGAGGTTGACCAGCTGGTGGCCAAGGTCACGGTCGAGATTTAGAACCGCTCCGTTTCACGGTACCCCCCCCCTTTGAATTGACATAAACACACACTTCGCCCCGGCCGGTTAGGGTGTTATTCGCTTTGAGCCTCACGGCGGACCACGGAGCCCGGCCTGGCGGTGCCGCTATGGCTCTATTCCGGAGCGCGCCCCCATGCCCCGTTCGGGGTTATCCAAGTGAGAAAAAACGCATTGGGCGAGAGCATTCCCGCGGCAACCTCGATTGTGGCTTTCCTCGCTTCTGAGCTCATGATTCAGACCGCGGGTGACAGAGGGCGGCCTCCGGCAATTAGGCGGAGGCCTTTTTGTTGCCAGCTCTCTTGCTGGAAGCACAAGGAGGTGCGCGGGTCAGAGCACAGCCAGTGAATTCACCGTTGAAGTGACCTAATCTCATTTGGAGGAAAAAATGGCGACAGCAAGAAAAGTAATGGGATATCTCCCCAATGACATGCCCCCGCCGGCGCAGCTCGTCCTGCTCGGCTTCCAGCACATTCTGACGATGTTTCCCGCCACGGTTTTCGTAGCACTCCTGACGGGCTTCCACGTTGGTACCGTGCTGCTGGGCTCAGGGATCTCGACCATCGTAGCGCTGCTGCTGTCCAAGCGGGGCATCGGCAAGTTCATCCCCCTCTACTACGGCTCCAGCTTCAGCTACATCGCAGCCTACGTGGGGATCGTCACGCAAATGACCGGGTCGCCACCTGTCTTCGGCGTTCCGGCCCCAGACTTTGTAATCCGAACGATGCAGGCCGGCATCGTGGTTACTGGCCTATTGAACATCCTCGTCGGCTTCCTGATCCGGGCCGTTGGCAAGGCGAACGTAGACAAAGTTCTGCCCCCAGTGGTCACCGGTTCGGTCGCCGCCATCATCGGCTTCGGCCTGGCCTTCGCCGCCTTGGGGAACTTGGCCAGCGCCAACTTCACGGTGGCGCTCATCACCTTGCTGGCGACGGTAATGTTCTCCGTCTACCTGCAAACCCGAGGTTTCATCGGCATGCTTCCCATCCTCCTCGGAGGCACCGTCGGCTACATCCTCTCGGGAGTGTTCGATGCGGGATCGGTCAACCTGGCGGCTGTGACAGCCGCACCGTTCTTCGCAGTACCCCACGTTACCACGCCGCTCTTCAGCGGCCCGCTCTTGGCGACCGCCGTCGTGAGCATCGCGATCATGGCGATCGCCACAATCCCCGAATCGACCGCCCATCTGTACCAGATCAGCCTGTACGTTGATCGCTTCGCCGAAGAGACCGGGCGCGAGAAACTGCACCTGGATCGGAACATCGGCTTCAACCTGATCCTGGACGGTGTCGGCGACTTTCTGCATGGCCTCGTCGGGGCAACCGCGGGGACGAACTACGGCGAGAACAACTCGCTGATGGCCATCACCCGCAACTACTCTGGCCCGGCGCTGCTCGCCGCGGGGGTTATCGCGATCCTCTTGGCCTTCGTCGGCAAGCTGGCAGCCCTGGTTGGCACAGTTCCGCTGGCGGTAAGCGGAGGCCTGGCGATCTACCTCTTTGGGGTGATCGGTATGCAGGGCATCGCCCTGATGCAGGAGAACAAGGTCAGCATGTTCAATCCGCGCAACCTGGCCGTGGGCGCGGTGATCATGGTCGTCGGCATCGGAGGCAACATCGGCTACGCAGCCACGGGCGGTTTCATACCGGTCCCGGTCGGAACCCTCTTCCCCAATGGCCTGCCGTCGATCGCGACCGCTGCCGTGCTCGGCATCCTGATGAACGCGATCTTCCTGGTCTTTGCTCCACCGGAGCGATCACCAGCGATGGAGATGGGAACCGCCTCAGACTAGATCACTCAGCTCTTCACCGGATCGACCGGAGTTCTACGGGGAGGGCGCGTGCCCTCCCCGTCCGCGCAGCTTACACTCCGCTTACAGAGGCCCCTTCAATCAAGGCAGGCATGCAATAATCTCTTCCGGACCTAAAGAGCGACATTGGTCGCAGCCGGAAAGGATGTAGCAATGACCCTCCCTGATCTGCTCGGGTACACCTTCTCAACTCTCATGTTGGGGGGACTGCTTTGGGGGCTGATCGATCTCCTGTCAAGAATTCATAAGCAACCGCGCCAGCCAATTAACATACTCCGGCTGAGTCCCTATCCTTTCGTACCGGATGAGGAGCCCTCCGGGCAACCCCGCGAAGGCCGGAGGGGTGGACCTGGCGGACTGCGGCTCAGCCCGGTTCCGGTCGAGACTAGGAATCAGGTACTGCGCTAAACCCTTCATCCATTCGAAATATGTGAAGAGCGGCCGCTTCGACGGCCGCTCTTGTTTTCACCGGAGTCCCCCCCGCTTACTTAGCCAGGAAGCGCCGTGCGCCGGCTGGCTTGCCCGCTAGACTCGAGTGCCCTACCCGCAGCTACGAATCCGGCCAGCGCATCCGCCCCAGAAGTGTGGCCGCGCCGGATGAGCACCCTCGCCACCTGGTCGATTGGGCGGTCCGCCAGCACGGCCTCAAACAAGGCGTGCCACTCATTGCCGGCTTCGCCACGAGCCGCGGCCCGCAGCCAGGCAAGCGAGACCGCGTTGGTCAGCGAACCTACCGCTGCCACCACGGCCCTTCCCAGATCGGTCGCCCGCGCCAGGTCGGTCGAGGCCCACAGGGCGTGGATCGCGCCGAGCATGAAATCGTCGCCTGCCGGAGTCACGCCGCCCCCCAGCCCCGCCAACTTCGAGGCTGCGCCCTGAATCTGGCCTCTATCGGATCGAATCAGGCCGTTCAGCAACTGCTCTGCCAGACCCGCAATGGTGTGCAATAACGCAGATCCCAGGTCTTCGCGGGAGGCAATTTCGGACCACAAAGCGCGAGCCGCGGAGGCCGCCAGCGGCGCCAGACTACCCGCCGGCGCGTGGTGCCTCAGCAACTGGTCCAGACGCTCGAGATGCTCAGGCGTGAGTGCTCTGCTTAAGCGATCCCAGTCTGGAGAGGGCTGCCACGTCTCCAAATCCGAGAGCCGGACTTCCATTGGGCCCACCTCGATCGCATCGGCTCTAGAGCGCACGGGCGAATCGACCTTCAGCCGGCCGGCGAACCCGCCCGCGGGCCAGCGATGTCCCTGAATCGGCCGAACGACCAATGCGAATGGCCCGGGCCCGACCGCCGGGAGCACCAGCGAGAACAACTCTCCTCGCCGATCGATCAGGTTGAGCGATTGCCGGTACAGGCTGTGGACCCTGGGACCCCGGGCCTGAGACAGCCATTCAACCGCATGCGGCGCAACTAAGGTCCCTTGCAGCACTGTGCGATCCGCCGCATCAATCATCTCCGGGTGGCCGCCTCAATCGGCGCGCTCATTGATCAGCCGACCGTTGCGAATCACGGCCCGCGGTGCTCGGTGCAGTCGGAGAGCCTCCAACACGTTAGAGCCCTCGAGCATGACCAGATTGGCCGGCGCACCGACTTCCAGGCGGTGGTCGGTGATTCCCATCGCTCGGGCCGCCTCGACCGTCACCATGTCATAGAGCGATTCCATATCCTCCCGGCCGGTCATCCACAAGAGGTGCGAGGCCAGGAAGGCCACTTCCAGCATGTTGTTCTGACCGTACGGGTAGTAAGCATCGGTGATGTCGTCTTGCCCGAGGCAGACCCGCACCCCCTCTTCCCGCAGCTCCCGCACCCGGGCGTGCAACGGTCCGGTGTGGGGATCTGAGACCACTCCGATCTCGGACTGCCTTAGCAGGGCGGCCAACTTCTGGAAATAAGGTTTGGGGTAGAGGGCCATCGCCCGGGCGTGGTGTGCCAGCACTCGGCCTTGCCAGCCGACCTCGATCGTTTTGAGCGCCAACATCTCGAGGGTGCGCAGGCCGGGATCCCCGGCGTCATCCACCAGCATGGAGATGCCCGCATCGTGCTCGACCGCGATCTCAACCATCTGATCGATGTGGCGCTGCGCGTCCGCGTCGGAATACTCAATCCACGGGATCCCCCCCACCAGGTCGGCTCCCATGGCCATGGCCTCCCGGATGAGATCGGCCGTCCCGGGTTCCCGGACCACGCCATCTTGTGGAAAGGCCACGACCTGGAGTTCGATGACCCCGCTAAACTCCTCGCGGGCCTGCAGGAGCGCGGCAATGCCTTCCAGCTTCGACTTGCTATCCACGTCGGCGAAGGCCCGGATGTGCGTGTTGCCATTTGCCGCCGCCCAGCGGAGCGCCCGCCGAACGTTGTCGATGATCCAACCCCGATCGTAGTTCTCTTTCACCTTGGCGGCCCGCTCGATAGCCGTCATCGCCTTGCCCATCGAGTCACCGTGGTAATCCTGCATGGCCTGGTCATCCAGCATCGCCAGGGTGAAGACTTTGTCCAGATGCAGGTGAGGATTGATAAACGATTCGGTGACCAGGTTGCCGTTGGCCTCCACAATCGTTTGGCTTTTGCCGACCAGGGAGGGCTCGATCGCTTGAATCCGCCCCTGGCCAATCCCGAGATCGAAAGTGCTTTCGCCGCGGCCACGCAGGTGGGCCCGCCTGACGAGAATCTCGAAATCGCTCATCTCGTCGCGGGGATCCTTAGCGGGCCTGAGCTGCCCGGACCAGCTCCCACAGCCGACTGGGGCTTAAGGGAATCTCAAGCAGCTCCAGCCCCTCGATCTGTAGGGCGTCTTCCAACGCCTGGGCGAAGAGCGGCCCGACCGGGATGGCGCCGGCTTCGCCCGCCCCCTTGATCCCCAGCGGGTTGAGCGGCGACGGGGTCTCCACATGTCCAACCTCAATCGGTGGCACGTCCAGCGCGGTCGGGACCAGGTAATCCATGAACGAACCGGTGAGCAGCTGTCCGTTCTCATCAAATACCAGCTGCTCGAAGTAGGAGTTCCCGATACCCTGGGCCACACCGCCGTGGACCTGCCCTTCCAGGATCAGCGGGTTGATCACCCGGCCGCAATCGTGCACCACGACGAATTTCTGGATCTCGATCAGCATCGTCTCCGGATCGACCTCGACGATCATGGCATGCACCCCGTTGGCGGTGGTGCCCCGGTCCGGTCCGAAGTAGTTGGTCGATTCCAGTCCCGGCTCGGTCCCCGGCCTGACCGCCCCGCGCAATGGGTTGGCCTTGGCCGCCAGCTCGCCCAGCGAGATCGACCGGCTGGGCACGCCTTTCACCCGCACCTCTCCACCGGCCAGTTCAAGATCGGCCTCCGAGACTTCAAGTTCCTCGCCGGCGGCCTTGAGGATCTTGGCTCGCACATCCTTGGCCGCTACGTTCACTGCGTTGCCGGCCACCACCGCCCCTCGGCTGGCGAAGGTCCCGGTGCCCCAGTGAAACTGATCGGTGTCCCCGGTGATGACCTGAACCTGGGCGATGTCCACTCCGAGCTGGTCCGCCGCGATCTGGGCGAAGCTGGTGAAGTGGCCCTGACCCTGAGTGCCCACCCCGGTGGCCACCGATACCTTGCCGCTCTGCTGAACCTGCACTCGGGCTCCCTCGTACGGCCCGATACCGGTCCCCTCGACATAGGCTACGACCCCAATGCCCACTTTACGGCCCTGCTTGCGAGCCTTCGGCTGAATCTCCTGGATGAACTCTCGATAACCGATCATCTCCAGGGCGCGATCTAGCGAAGGCTCGTAGTTGCCGCTGTCGTACACCAAGTTCGTGAAATCCTGGTAGATGATCTGGTTGTCATAGGGGAAATCGGCCGGCTGCAGGAAGTTCCGCCGCCGGATTTCGGCTCGATCCAGCCCAAGCTCCTTCGCCGCCAGGTCCAGCAAGCGCTCAATCACGAACACGCCGTGCTGACGGCCGGCCCCCCGATAGGGAGTCACAATAGGCTTGTTGGTGAAGACCGCGCTGAACTCGCTGTAGTAGTTGGGGATCTTGTACGGCCCAAGCAGCGTGCATTGGGCGTTGAGCGGGACAGTCAGACCGTAGGGATCGTAGGCTCCCGAGTCATGCAGGAATACGTCGTGCACTCCCAGGATCTTTCCATCCCGGCTCACCGCAATCTCGGCGTCGTGGATCTGCGAGCGCTCCTGGGTGGTCGCTACGAAGTTCTCGGCCCGGTCCTCAATCCACTTGATCGGGCGGCCCAGCTGGAGCGCGATCCAGGGGATCAGCATCTCTTCCGGGTAGAACATCATGATCTTGGGGCCGAAGCCGCCGCCGATGAACGGCGCGACTACTCGAACCTGGTTTTCCGAAAGTCCCAGCATGCTGGCCAAGCCGTTGCGGATCGGGATCGGCGCCTGGGTGGTGTCCCAGATCGTCAGACTCTGGCTGCGGCGGTCCCAGGTAGCGACGACCCCCCGGTTCTCCATGGCGGCGGCGGTGCCATGATCGTAGATCAGCCGCCGCTTGAGAGTCAGGTCGGCTTTGGCGCTGGCCTGGGAATAGTCTCCGATCGTCTGGACGACATGGGCCGCCAGGTTTGAATCCAGGTCGGCGTGGACCGTCGGCGATCCTGGCTTCAAAGCCGCCTCCAGCTCGACCACGGCCGGCAGCGGCTCGTAGTCAATCCGAATGTCAGCCAGGGCATCCTCGGCCAGGTAACGACTCTCGGCCACCACCGCCGCGATCGGCTCGCCGAGGTGGCGCACTGCCGCGCGGGCCAGAATCGGCTGGGTCCGCTCGTTGAAGCGAATCCCTGCGATGGGTGGCGGCGACACCAGCAGCGGCCCGGTTCGCCAATAGTCTCCCAGGTCGGCCGCCGCGTAGACCGCCGCCACCCCCGCCCGCTGCCTGGCGGCGGAGGCGTCGAGGGCCACCAGCCTCGCGTGGGCGAACGGGCTTCGCAGGAAGGCGACATGCAGCATCCCCGGCAGGTCAACGTCGTCTACAAATAACGCCTGGCCGGTCAACAACCGCGGGTCCTCATTGCGTTTGATCCGCTCGCCAAAATACTGGGTGGCCATCCTGTCGGCTACCTCACGGGCTGACGACGGTGCGGAGCGGCCGGGTCAGGCAGTTGCTGCCGGCCCCCAGCGCCACCACCAGCGCGCCGCATCCGGCCAGCACCAGGCAGCCAATGCCCAGCCCGATCAGCAGGTTGCGATTCCGCATCGGCTACCTACGTCTGGCCCTCTTCGCCTTTCTGGTCGTCTTCTTGGTCGTCTTCTTGGTGGCCTTCTTCGCCGCCTTCTTCTTGACCACCTTGGTCACCTTCCTCCCGGCCTTCTTGGTCGCCTTCCTCCTGACCTTCTTGGTTGCCTTCCTCCCGACCTTCTTCGTCGCCTTCCTGCTCACTTTCCGGGCAGCACCCTTCGCCGGCTTCACCGCCTTGCTCACCGTTGCCACCTTTACCACCGGCTGCGGCGCGGGCGGAGCGGCCCTGAAGTAGGCCCGCATCGGTTGAAAGTAGCTCTCGTCCCACCCGTCCCGATACTTTTCCCCCTGCCCGTCGGGAATCTGGGTATGGCGCAGCCTTAGCCGGGTCCCGAGGGCCGTCGGTTCCAAGAGGATCTCCAGCCGCGATTCCTCGCTACCGAACGGGAATTCGGTGGTGCGCCAGGTTTGAACGATCCGCCGATTGGGTTCGAGTTCCAGGTTCCGTCCCCAGATGTACCCGTCCCAGGCGGTGTGCTTCCCCCCGACCCAGGCCTCCACGCTCGCCACGGCCCCGGTCATGGCGCCGTGCTGGCTACCGTCGAGCCAGGTCTGATACAGACGTGCGGGACTGACAGCGAATTCTGCCGAAACTTCGATCGCTTCCATTTAGCCCTCCTTAAAGGCTACTGCGCGGCAAAAGGCGGCCTCTCCGCCCTTGAACTTCCATGGAAAGGCTCCGAGGATCAGGCGTTTGTTCTGCAGCTCAGGGGCACCGATGTCGCCGCCCATGTTCTCCACGTGCACGCAGTCGTGGGGAAAGAGCGCGTTGTGGGTGAGCTGGTAGGCCCGCTCCGGAAAGAGGTCGTCCATCTGGTCCGCACCAAACTTGGCTTCGCATTGGCGGCGCACCCGAGCCCAGTGCTCCAATCCGCCTTTTCCCAGGAAGCGCCCAATCGGGAGGTTCATGGGGTGATCGGTGGAGATCATGTCCACCCCCCAGAGATGAATCTTCTTCGCGAGCAGCCAATCCACCAGCTCAAAGTGCGGGCCGGGGTGGCGCTGGATGTATTTCTCCTCATCCGGCGCGGATCCAAACTGAGCGTACTTGTGCCAGCCGGTATGCAGGAAGAGGATGTCCCCCTCCCGCACTTCGACCCGATCCTCGATCATCTTGGCGGTGAACAGATCCAGTTCGTCCAGCTCGTCGCTCAGATCGACGATTACCCCTTCGCCATAGAGCCACTCGAGCGGCAGTTCGTCGATCGTTTTGCCCGCAGTCACGAAGTGGCGGGGTGCGTCGAGGTGGGTGCCCATGTGGTTGGAAGTCATGATGTACTGGGCATTGACCCCGTGCTCCGACTTGCGTTTGATGTACTTGACCTCGAAGGGCGGATAGAACGGCCAGAAGGGCGCGTCTTGATTCAGTGGCTGGGAAAGATCATACGGTTTCATGGTTCGCTCCTGAGGCGATCACGGTTCACAACGTGTACTGCTCGGCGTAGGCGATCAGGGCCTTTTCAAAAATCTCCTTCGGCGGTCTCACCAATCCGGCCCCGACCTGACCCACGCCGGCGTTCCTGTGGGCGATGCCGGTGTTAATCCGGGGAGTGATCCCGAGCTCGACGACCTTGCGGATATCGATTCCGGTCGGGGTGCCGCGGAAATCGAGGGCCGGAATCGTAAAATGTTTGTGCTCGGCGACAGTGATTTCATACATTTCCAGGGTCGCGTTGGTCGCGTCTTGCGGCGACCCGCTCACAAACGCGACGATGGCCGGGGCGGCGGCCATGGCAAAACCACCGATCCCGGCGGTCTCGGTGATCGTGCTGTCGCCGATGTCCGGGTTAGCGTCCTCACTGGTGAAGCCCGGGAAGTACAGGCCGCGGGGAACCTCGGCCGGCGCGGTGAACCAGCCCTCTCCCAGGCCGCTCACCCGGATTCCAAAATCAGTCCCATTGCGGGCCATGGCGGTGACGATCGTGCTGCCCGCGACCCCGTGGGCGGCGTCGGCCATCGCCTTGCAGGCCGCCATCACCGGATTGAGCACGCTGAGAGCATTGTCGCCGAGGAACTGCAGCACTTCGGCTTCGAGCGCCGAATCCTTGGCGACCCTGGCTACCAGCGGCGCCAGCTGCTTGAGATACAACAACGAGGCGGCCTTATTGCGATTGTGGCCTTCATCGCCCATGTGCAGCGCTTCGGCCAGCAGTGCCCGCAGATCGATTCCTTGGCTCGCAGCCAGTGACTCTTTGAGCACCGACGCCAGAGCACCGTTCATCCAGTGCAGCTTATTCAGCACGTCTGGACTGTAGGCGCCGTAGCGCAGGACTTTTCCGTATCCTTCATTTAAGTTAGAGAAGGCCTTGTTCCCCTGAGTCTTGTTTTCAACGACATAGACTTCCATCGAGGCCGAGGTCACCCCGGCCATCGGGCCGACGGTCTGGTGATGATGGCAGGGCGCAAAGTCGACTTCACCGGCATCCACCAGCTGGATGGCCGCTTGCTCGTCCTTGGCCAGGCCCTCAAAGAGCAGCGCCCCGATAACGGCACCCCGCAGCGGCCCCGACATGCGCCCCCACTCGATCGGCGGGCCGGCGTGCAGAATCAAGTTGTCTTTCATTCCCGGAATCGCTTCTCGGGCCGGCGCCAGGCCGGTCAATATCGGCCGGGCCGACATCATCTGCTCGACGGCGGTTTGGTTGGCGGCATCGATGTCCATCGGGTCCGCGCTATCCCTTCATCCGCTGCAAGATGGCCTGCAGCCGCTCATCGCCACCGGCCGGCGGCTTCCATTCGACCTGGATGGCTTGGGCACCCTGGCCGACCAGGCTGTCATAGAAAGTCTCTAAGCCAACGTTGATCGCCGCCACCGGCCGGGAGAGAAAGCTAGGGTCCACCTGTGTCGGCTGAACCTCGGCAAGCCGTCCGGCGGCGAAGTTCACCGCCTGGCCAGTGTCCTCGAATACCTGAGCCCCGGCTTCAATCAGCCGGCTCTTCTGCAGCTCTTTCTCCTGCGGATCCTCGTCGGTCCCAATCAGGATCACGCCCAGCTCGATCTCCCCGGCCGCCCGCGCCTGCTCAATGGCCGGAGCCAGTTCGGCCACCGGATCAGGATGAGCGCCAACTCCGAGCACTAGATCGAGCAGGATCAGCGCCACCTGCGGATCGGCCGCTTCGCGCCGCAGTCGGCGGATTCGCAGGTCGTTGTCAAGCATCGGATGCAGCCGGCCGACCGTAAACTCATCGCCGCCGAGGTCGAGCAGGGTATGGCCCTGGCTGACCAGCGGATCCGCCAAACGCGGTTCGGCTAAGTTGGAATAGACCGGGTACAGCAGCGTCTGCAGGCCGCGCAGAGCCTCCTGAGCGATCGTGCCTCCGGAGAACAAACCGCGCAGGTAGCTGCGGTGGTTGGGTCGCGGCGCGGCTCGATGATCGGTCCTCGCCCCGGCCGGGTGCTCGAGAATTTCCACTGCCAGGTCGGCCGTCGCGCTGAGCGAGTTAGTAAAATGAACCTCGCCGAGGCGCTGGGCAGGTGCCGGGTGTCCAATGAAGTTCACCACGACCGGCTTGCCGGCTGACCAGGCCCGCTGCAGTACGGCCGAGGCGACTTCCGGATCCGGAGGCTTGGAGACCAGAGCGATGACTTTTGTCTCCGGGTCGCTGGCGAGCAGATCCAGGCAGTGCAGCGCGCTGATCCCACCGACCGCTGAGCTCAGATCGCGTCCGCCGGTACCGAGGGCATGCGAGAGACCGGCCCCCCGCTGGTGAATGCGGGCTGCAATCACCTGCATCCCGGTCCCTGAGGCGCCCACCAGCCCGATCGACCCGCGGCGAACTCGGTTCGCGAACCCGAAGCCCACTCCATTCACGATAGCCGTTCCACAATCCGGTCCCATGAGCAGTAGGCCCTGCCCGGCCGCGGTCTGTTTGAGCTCAACTTCCTGTTGCAGCGGAACATTGTCGCTGTAAAGGAAGACATTCCGTCCGAGGTCGAGGGCCTCCCGCGCCACGCCTCCCGCGTAGCGGCCGGGCACCGAAATCAGGATCCACTCGGCCTGCGGAAGCATCTCGACCGCCGCCTTCAGGCTTCGGGGCCGGTACTGGCCAGCCTGTAGAGTGCGCCTGCGCGCCAGGAGTTCATCGACCTGTTCAAGGGCCGACTCGGCAGGGGTCTGGTCGTCAGCCCGCACCACGATGAGCAAATCCTCCGGAGCCGGGTCGATCCGGTCTGGCAGCAGGTCATTTTGGGCGAGCAGCACCAGGTTGGCGGGGGTAGCCATCACGACTCCCGC
The DNA here is from genome assembly GCA_964590515.1 of uncultured Anaerolineaceae bacterium. Taxonomy (GTDB): domain Bacteria; phylum Chloroflexota; class Anaerolineae; order Anaerolineales; family E44-bin32; genus JADFRG01. The sequence goes on from CAZPZD010000007.1 coordinate 59,917, forward strand.
GTCGCGCACTCCGGGTAACTCGCTCAGCGCCCGCTGCAGCTGCATCAGGACGACCGAGTCGAAGTAGGCGCCCTGCCGAATCTCGTAGGCGGTCGCGTCAGCCATTCCGCACTAACCCGCGGGGCGCAATTGTGAGATTCATCACGAACGGGTCGCTCGCAGGCAGCCCCGCAATCAGCACCTCAGTCCGCACCGCAGTCGGCATGGCAGTCAACGTTCCCTCACGATGGACTCGATACTCGCAGCGTACTCCAGCAGCTGCTCGTCCTGCTGCCAGCCGCCGGTCAACTGGGTACCGAGCGGCAGGCCGCCGTCGCTGCGGCCGGTCGGCAGGCTGAGGGTCGGCAGCCCGGCGTGGGTCCAGGGCAGATTCAGCGCCGGATCCCCGGTGCTCTCCAGACCTTCGGGCGCCGGCCCCACCGCGGAGGGTGAGAGCCACACATGAAGCCCCGCCTGCTCCATGAGCCGGCTGAGCTCGGCCCGCAGCTCTCTTCCGCCGGCGCGGGCCGCCGTCAACTCGGTGGGTCCGATCGCTTGACCACGCCGAATCAGCTCGGCAGTCTTAGGATGGTACAGCGGCTCGAATTCACCAAACCACTCCTGGTGAACCTCGGCCGCCTCGGCCGCCAACACCCGATGATGCCGCTCCGCGATCTCAAAGTAGTCCGGCATTGCCGGCACCTCGACGACCCGAAAATCCGCCCTGCGTAATTGATCAACGACTCGGTCTAGGTGGGCGCGTCCCTCGGTCGAGGCCATTTCGAGATATGGACCCACCGGGACTCCGAGCACCGGTTTGTGGCTCAGCGCTGCCGGTCGCCAATCCGCGAGCAGGATCGAGGCGACGAGCCGGGTCGCCTCGACCTCCTGGGTGAAGAATCCAACCGTATCGTACGAGGCCGAGAGCGGGATCACCCCCTGAGTGGGTATTCGCCCAAAGCTGGGCTTGAAACCCACGACCCCACAAAAGGCCGCTGGACGGTTGATCGAACCGATGGTCTGGGTTCCCAATGCGGTTGGAGCCAATCCGGCCGCGACGGCCGCCGCCGACCCGCTGCTCGATCCTCCGGGGGTATGCCCCGGATGGTGTGGGTTGCGGGTCGGGCCGGGGGCAAAGTACGCAAACTCGGTGGTCACCGTCTTACCCAGCACCAACCCACCGGCCTGCTTCAATTGAGAAACGCTGACGGCCTCTCGGCCGGCGAAGGTCGTGGGCGGCAGCCGGCTCCCGGCCCGGGTCGCGAACCCATCGACCCGAAAGATGTCCTTGACCCCGATCGGAAGTCCAAAGAGTGGGGGCCGGTTTTCCA
>CAZPZD010000007.1:61326-65584 GCA_964590515.1 uncultured Anaerolineaceae bacterium
CTGGTGTAAGCCGAACAGATTCCCCTCCGTATCGCGGCAGAACAGGTTGTGCCCGACGCTGGGGATCGTCACTTTCTCGGTCACCACCCCGCCTCCCGCGTCGAGTACCTTCTCGGCCGCATCTTCGATCGACTCGACCTGCACCGTATTCACCGTTCTGGGTTTGGCATCCTTGTTGACCAGGAGGGCGCCGTTGATGCCTGGTTCGCCATCCTCACCGGTAGTCACCAGCCAATAATCGAAATCCCCCCACTTCTCAACCTTCCAACCAAAAACGGCTCGATAGAACTGCGCGGCCCGCTCAGGATCAGCCACCCCCAACTCAAAATGAACTACTCTCGGCATCGCACGTGCTCCTTTCGCAATAATTGCGGCAACAAGCCCGGTGTCTCCCATTGGATTCGGCCCGGCCGATTGCGCTCACCAGCCGGCGCTCTGTCGTTCGGCCGCCAACCGGACCGCGGCCACGATGTTCTGGTAGCCCGTGCAGCGGCAGAGATTGCCCGAGATGGCCTCCCGGATCTCTCGCTCGCTCGGATTGGGGTGTTCAGCAAGGAAAGGCACCAGAGTCATGAGGAAACCCGGCGTGCAGAATCCGCACTGCAAGCCATGCGCTTCCCAGAAGGCCTGCTGCAGCGGGTGGAGCTGCTCGCGACTGCTGGCCAACCCTTCCACTGTGGTAACCGCATGCCCATCGGCCTGAACCGCAAGCATCAGACAAGAACGCACCGGATGGCCATCGAATTGCACCGTACAGGCCCCGCACACCCCATGCTCGCAGCCGACATGGGTACCGGTCAGCCCGAGATCGTGCCGCAGGAAATCGCTCAGCAGCAGCCGCGGCTCCACCTGACGGATCGTCGGCTGGCCGTTGACCATGAGACTGAGTGGGTGGTTGTCCATCGTCCCCCGGCTGGATCCTAAAGAATTCGTCAGGCGTCACCCGCCACCGCAGCGCCCACTATGCCCCGGGCCCGTTCGGCCGCGATGCCCAGCGCCCTGCGAGTCAATACCGTCGCCAGGTGGCGTTGATAGGCGACACTGGCGTGCACATTCCCCAGCGGGTCGATCTCCTGCTGCGCGGCGGCCGCCGCCTGCTCAAAGACTTCCAGCCCGGGGCGCTCTCCGCTCAGCCCCGCCGCGGCCTGGCGCGCCTCGATCGGACCGTCCCCCGCGTTCATGTAAACGAGCCGGGCCGCGCTGCATATTCCCTGGGCATTCAGGCTGAGGCTGGCCGCAACCCCCATCATGGCGTAGTCCCCCCGCCGCCGGGAGGCCTCCAAAAAGCTCCACCCAGTCCCAGCTTGGGCCGGCGGAAAGACAACCTCCACCAAGATCTCTCCGGGCTGCAGGGCAGTGGTGAACATTCCCTGGAAGAATTGGTCCGCCTCGACCCAGCGCTCACCCTGGGAACTCTGGGCCCGGATCCGGGCGGAGGCGGCCACCGCCACCACTGGCAATTCCGCCGCCGGATCGGCGTGGGCCAGGCTGCCTCCCAGGGTGCCGCGGTTTCGGATCTGCGGATGGGCGACGTGCGGCATGCACTCGTGCAGCAACGGGGCCCGCTGGGCTACCTGCGGGTCGAATTCCAGCTGCCGCTGGCGGGTCATGGCTCCCACGGCCAGCGAACCATCCCCATGAGATTGGATGTAGTCCAGGGCCGTGACCCGATTGAGGTCCACCAGCATGGCCGGCTGCGCAACCCGGAAATTCATGGCGGGGATGAGGCTCTGCCCACCGGCCAGCAGCTTCGCCTCTTCCCCGTATTGGGCCATAAGCTCCAGCGCCTGCTCCAACGAGTCAGGCGCCAGATACTTGAAGGGCGGAGGTTTCATGGACTCTCGCTCGGGCGCTGAATTGTACAACACCGTTTCGCCGCCCCTGGTTTTGGGCGTAGGTATAATTCCCGCGCCCCAGTATGGCTCTCCCCGCCAGTCCAACTGACAAACCCCAACCGCTTCTCGAAGGGATCCGGGTGATCGATCTCACCCGGGTGTTGGCCGGGCCGTTCTGCACCATGCTGCTCGGTGACCTCGGAGCAGACGTCATCAAGGTCGAGGTCCCCGGCCGCGGCGACGACACCCGCCAGTGGGGTCCGCCCTTCACCCCCCAGGGAGAATCGGCCTATTTCCTCTCCGCCAACCGCAACAAGCGCAGCCTGACCCTCAACCTCAAGTCCGAGCAGGGCCTGAACATTCTGCGCGAGCTGATCGCCGGCGGGGACGTGCTGATCGAGAATTTTCGGGCCGGCACCCTGGAAGGTTGGGGGCTGGACTACGACGCCCTGCAACAGCTGCGGCCGGGGCTCATCTATTGCACCATCACCGGCTATGGCCACACTGGCCCGTACGCCCAGCGCCCTGGATACGATTTCATCGTACAAGCCATGAGCGGTTTCATGAGCGTGACCGGCCCCGCGGAGGGAGAGCCCTTCCGGGCCGGGGTGGCAATTGCCGACCTGGCTAGCGGGATCTTCGCCTGCAACGCGGTGTTGGCCTCGCTCTTCGCCCGTGAACGCAGCGGGCGCGGTCAACGAATTGATATTTCGCTCCTGGACTGCCAGCTGGCGCTGATGTCCTACGTGGCCAGCAACTATCTGGTATCGGGAGAACCCCCCAAACGCTACGGCAATGCTCACCCCAACATCGTCCCCTATGAAGTGTTCCGGGCTAGCGACGACTATTTCGCCTTCGCGGCCGGCAATGATGCCCAGTGGGCGAAGTTCTGCCGGCAGGTCGGTCGTGCCGACTGGGCCGCGAATCCGCGCTTCGCCACCAACCCGGCCCGCCTCGAGAATCGAATCGTCCTGGTCGGGCTCTTGAACGAGCTCTTCGCGGGTCGTCCGGTGGCGGAGTGGCTCGCGCTGTGCGAGCAGATCGGTTTGCCGGCCGGGCCGATCAATTCGATCGATCGGGTGCTCGCCGATCCACAAATCCTGGCCCGCGGCATGCGGCTCGAGGTGGCCCACGCCACCGAAGGGAACCTGCCCATCCTCGGCTCGCCGTTGGCCATTCCGACGGCGCCGGTCAAGGTTCGCCTGGCGCCTCCCACTTTGGGTCAGCACACCGACGGCATTTTGGGCGAGCTGCTCGGCTACGACCCGGCTGCCATCGCGGCCCTCCGCGAGTCGGGGGTAGTCTGAGATGCGCGGCGTGAGCATCGTCGGAATCGGGCAGGTCCCGGTGGTCAGCGCGACCGCCGACAAGCTGCGAACGCTGGGGGCAACGGTCGTACGCCGCGCGATGGAAGACGCGGGGGTGGAGCGGGTCGATGCGCTTTTTGCGAGCAACATGTTGGCGGACGAGCTGCAAGGGCAGAAGCACATCGCGGCCCTGATCGCCGACGAGGCCGGCCTGGCGGGAATCGAGGCCCTAGAGGTTCAGGCCGCGATGGCCAGCGGCGCGGCCGCACTGCGGATGGCCTACCTGGCGGTGGGTAGCGGCGAGCTGGATCTGGCAGTGGTGGTGGGCGTCGAGAAGATGAGCGAGGGTCAAGCCTCGGCGGCGATGTCCAAGGCCCTGGACGCCAAGGAGGTCAAGGACGGAGCCACCCTGATCAGCAAGAACGCCGACATCTTGCGGCTCTATCATAAGCGCTACAAGGTTCCCGAGGATGGATTGGTCAACTTTCCGGTCGTGGCGCATGCCAATGCGCGCCACAACCCCAACGCCGTGTTCCGGGACATGACGGTCCGGGCCCAGACCGTCTTGAATTCGCGGATCGTACACGCCCCGCTGCGGCTGCTGGACTGTTCACCGATCTGCGACGGCGCGGCAGCCGTGGTGGTCGCCCCGACTGATCAGTCCCGAGCCCACAACCTCCACCCGGTACGGATCGTGGCCTCCAGTGTGGCCACGGATCGCTTCCGGGTCGGCGACCGCGCCAACCCGCTATGGCTGGCGGCGGCCCACGACAGCGCCGAGAAGGCCTACCGCCAAGCCAAGCTGAAGCGAGATGACGTTGACTTCTTCGAGGTGCACGACGCCTTCAGCATCATGGCCTGCATGCAGCTGGAGGCGGCCGGATTCGCCAAGCTGGGGCAGGGCTGGCGCCTGGCGGCCGAGAAACGCATCGACCTGCGAGGCGATATCCCGATCACCACAATGGGGGGACTGAAGGCGCGTGGGCATCCGATCGGGGCCACCGCCTTGTATCAGGCCTGCGAGATGGTGCTGCAGTTGACGGGCAGAGCCGGGAAGGACCAAGTGCGGAACGCGGAGGTCGGCATGATGCAGAGCGTGGGCGGCGCCGGCACGAC